>CAYRGG010000084.1:0-14591 GCA_964423745.1 uncultured Candidatus Competibacteraceae bacterium
GTTTATAACAATCCTTTAAACTTCATAAGTATAGGATATTTTGTCGTGTACTAAGCGGTGTTTGTTAAACTAAAACTCGCCAATCGTTAGGGGCGCTGTCATCGGTAAGTTGCACTTCCGAAGGAAGCGGGGCTTGCTCGCTCAATTGATGGTGTCATAAAGTATTATGAAAAAAGCGAACTGCCCTCTGAATCTCAATCAATTGATTGTTTTGACGCTATAAAGTAGCACAGATTTTTGGAGCAACCTTACCTGTATAACATTGTTGTTTGTGGCTCTTTGAAAAAAAGAGTATATTGTGTTTAGGCATATATAATCGAAACAACAGCATGAAAACTATCACCCTTGAAAACATCAAAGGTAACCAGCTCCCGCTGGAATGGCAACAGAGGGCGGAAATGAGTCCAGATGATGAAGTAGAAATCACAATTAGTCCTCCTCGGAAGCAACAAATGGAAGAATTGCTGAGACTTGTCGGTGAGATCGGTCGCAAGGCGAAAGCACAAGGACTGACCGAGGCAAAACTTTCGCAACTGCTGGATGAAGCATAAGCCGACCATCGTTCTCGATACGAATACGATTATTAGCGCCCTTCTGATTCCCGATTCCAATCCAGGAAAAGCCTTTGAGCTAACCCTACGAGAGGCGCTACCGGTGATTTCGAGCGAGACGTTTTGCGAACTTCAAAGCAAAGTCCTCCTGCCGAAATTCGACCGCTATGTCTCATCGGATGACCGGCAGCAGTTTCTGCGGCGTTTTCTCCTGTTGGCAACGCTCGTGCCAGTAAGCACCATTGTTCACGATTGCCGAGACCCCAAAGACACTGAACAACCACCTACTCAAGTAGGTGGGTTCGCGCGGGTCGCAGAGGACTGAAAGTCCACCCGGTATGCGCCCCGCGCTCAAGATTTCGCCAATCCGGCTTGTGTTGCAAAACTAAGCATCGTCAAAAGATCGGTGCTAAAGCTGACCGGCTAAAGCCGGTGGTTTTAACCTTGTGCATGGAAAATAAATTTCTGGAACTGGCCATCGATGCGGGGGCGGTGTATCTAATCAGCGGTGATCAAGATCTGCTCGTTTTGCATCCTTTCCGCGATATTCGGATTGTCACGCCGAAAGCGTTTGTCGAAGGTTTTCCGGCGGAATAGCCATACAAGTCCCGGAAAAAGGGTCAAGCCCGAATGGTACATCGGTTTAGTATAAGTGCTGGATTGTTCGATAGCGTCAGCTCTTACATTCAGCCTAAACCCTGCATACCTACGCTACAGCACACTGACCCTGATTGGCCTGACCGCGACGAAAAGCCAGCTTCGCCGATGCTGGAAATGCGCGGTATTTTTTTTGTTAAGACCGCTAATCGTTAGGAACGCTGCCATCGGCAAATTGCACTCTCGAAGGAAGAAGGTCTTGCTCGCTCAATTGATGCTGTCATAGAGTATTATGAAAAAAGCGACCTGACCCCTTTTCTGACCCCTTTTCTTTCCTCTGGCAAAAAGTGAGCGGATTAACTGCTCGGACCACTTTTTATCATCGCCTTTATTTGCTCGTTCTGTTATGGCTGCGACGGCTAAATCGGTCCCTGCATCTGCAGCCCAGGCCTCAAGCGCTGCTCGCAGTGCTCCAGTGGGTTCAATCCCCTCTGCGACATAGTCCAGTTTCGAGGCGGTGAGCTTAGAATCCGTGACCTTAGGAGGAGGCCTGGTGTCCGTTAATGTTAATCTGTTGTTTTCGTCAAAAAAATCCAGACCAGACGTGGTTGAGGCATTTGCGCCAATGGCTTTTATATTCCTAGCACGTCGGACTATCTTCTTGGCAGCCCACTGCGTGACATAGGTTGCCAGGCTAGGATTTTTAGCAATGTAGTCTCGGATTTTTTTAGCATCCTCAGCCACCTCTCCTGTCAAGTTAAGTTCACTTGTATCCACCGCATTGGAGTTCGTTAGGCATGCATTGAAAACCACGACGGCCGCCTTGTCCTCTCCCGTTTTGTTGACCAGTTTATCAAGGATATGATCAAGAAACGCCGTGCTCTTTCTGAGATCGATGTTTTCCTTTCGTCTTTCCTTGTAATCATCAGTCTTGCCGGTTAGTTCCATTGAGCGTGCGTCCCCATGCCCAGCGATCATCACCTGGTCAATCACTCCGCCTTGGGCATGTGTTTGCAAAAGGCTGTCTATTTTCGTTTTCGCACTGTCCAGATTTTCTGCCCCCTCAATCATCAAAACATAGAGTTCCGAGTTAGTGATCAGTTGCGTGAGTTTTTTATCGCGAAAGAAGGCGCCGTTATGGTCCAACTGGGAATGTAGGATAAGCGTCAGAAGTTTGTCCTTATTTTTATAAATGAAGTTTTCCTTTAATTTGTCCAGCGCATCTTTTTCAAACCGGTGATAATTCCTCACCCAACCCTTGAGTGATGTTTCATGATAGTCAACCGGATCGACGTTATCCTCGTGTCTCATGCGCAAATAATTAAGAATTTCACTTCCATTATTAGCTGCGAGGTGGGGTTTACAGGTCTCATAGTAGTTTACAAAGTCATCAACACCATCCAATTCATGTAGAAAATCGAACATCTTATCTGTGAAAATATGAGCGAGAAGAGCTTTCGGAATCTTTTCTTCAAGTTTGAGTATGCTGTCACCGAAAGCTAACGCCTGATCCACGTCCTCCTGTTTTTTGCAATGTGCGCTCTTTCGCTTGATCCCTCTCGTGTAAGCCTTAATCTTCTCGCTTTTGTCCGGATCGACTGCCGACCCAGCAATGTTTTTGATCTTTGTCCACAAATCCAATGACTTGAAATCTTCACACGCACCATCGACACCTTCCTGATTTCGAAGAAAATCCAACAGTGTTCGCACATAGTCGTGATGCACTGGCATTATTAGGCGTTTATGCCAATCCGCTTGCTTATTGGCGTATGCCATCAGGTCAGCTACTGTCAGGTCCATCAATTCAGTGTAAGTTTTAAATTCGGAATCCGTTTTTTTAACCTCTAGACATTGCACAGAGGTTAAAGAATTTGGCTCGGGAACTCTCATTCGCACAGGGCTCATCCCTAGCATATCCGCTTTTTTTGGGCTTGGCTGGATTATCGAACCCTTCGCCATGCGATCCACCACTTTTTCTCGGGTGGTATCTACCTTTTGCCCGTTTACTACCTGATCACCTTTTGGAGCGCCATTGAGGGTGTTGTCTATGGCATGGGCCACCTCATGCCGGATGTTATGGTCGGTATCCTTGCCGGGTCTAAAGTGGATGGAACTGCCCTGGATAGTGGCTTCGGCATTTAGCTTACCTGGGAAGGAGGAGTTGTGGGTGGCTACGAGCCCGGAGGTATCTACCCCGTGCTGCTCACCCATGGTAGTGGCTATTTGCTGAAAACGGGAGGAGCCTTTTGGGACTTTTCGTTGGATGAGGCTTAATTGGCCAACTGATGAAGCATTTATTTTTTGCCGCAACTGTGTTGTAGCCTCGTTGCGAGGGTTATTGTTCATTAGCTTTTCGGACAGGCCCGTATTGTCAACTCTGCGCTGAATCAGTGGGCCGCTTATCTTGGTCGGTTCAGGGCTTTCTGATAAATCCTTAAACTGCATCGGCAACTGACCCTGGCCAGTGGGCGGCAAGGCGTGACTCGGCGAACTCCTAAAACCTTCGGTGGTTTCACCGGATAGCAGATCTGGATTCCGATCAACGTAAGTGCTGCTTTCTCAATGCCTATCGCTGGATTTCTTTTGCAATGGGGCGTCGTCTTTTTTTAGTTGCGTGTACATGAGATTGCCTTTTTAAACAGTGGATAGTCACCAAGGCATCAACAGCAAGGCTGATGCGTCGGTTGTCGGTTTATGACTACTGCATTAAACCTACACCAACGGTCGAAAATCCCCGTCGCCCTGGCGCACCTGGGGATCGCTGGGTACCGGGACATCGATGGTGGCAAAATCGTTTTTACCCAACCGCAGGCGTTGTTCCCAGGTGATGGCCCACAAGGCCAGGTTGCTGATGGGGTCTTGTCCGTCGTAGCCGGTAGGTTAATGGAATAGACCTACAGGCTACAGAGGCGGTCAATATGATTCTTGAACCCTTTTTTTGATGCTGCCATAGAGTATTATTAAAAAAGCGAACTGACCCCTTTTCCTTTTTTCAGTTCTGTGTGCATAGGATTACCTTTTTTAAGCAGTGGATAGTCGCCAAGGTATCAACCGCATTGCTGATCCTTCGGTTGTCAGTTTACGACAAAGGGGCTAAATCGCTTTCTTCACTCATCAGATAAGGAAAAGGAAAAAGGAGGATATACAGCTTGCCCCCTCAATTGATGCTGTCATAGAGTATTATGAGAAAAGCGAACTGACCCCGTAACTTTCAATCTCCCAGCCATATAAATCTTGACAAGTTGTCAATATTTCTTACAGTCCTATCTTACTATCAATCATTTTTCGTTGGTCATGAAGATGAGAACATTGACTATTGGTGAGCTAAAAACACATTTTTCTGAAGTCTTGGAACAGGTTAAGCGAGGCGAAACCGTTGTTATTAGTTATGGTAGAAAAAAAGAGAAAGTAGCAGCGTTGATACCTTACCGACAGTTGGGGTCAGCCAAACCGAGACCTTTAGGTCTATTAAAAGGTCATGCCCAATACCATATTTTGGATAATTTTTCCCTCAGTGATGAGGAATTGTTAGAGTCGTAGTTGTTAATGGACTATTTATTAGACACCCACAGTTTCTTATGGGCCGTATTCGAGCCGAAAAAGCTAAGTAAATCCGCTCGAGATTCTATTACTGATCCAAAAAACCGGGTTGTTGTCAGCAGCATCACCTTCTGGGAAATTGCACTTAAATCGGCCCTAGGAAAACTGGAATTAGTGAATTGTTTGCCGGATGAGCTTCCTGCGACGGCTATTCAAATGGGACTCGAACTTATTGACCTAGAAGCCGACGTCGCAGCCAATTTCTATAGATTACCCAAACAGTTCCATAAAGATCCATTTGACCGAATGATCATTTGGCTAGCCATCCAAAAAAAATTCATTTTAATCTCCAAGGATAATCAATTTAACACCTATTCCAAATACGGTTTGAAAACCGCTTGGTAGCTTAGCTCGAGCTAAGACTCGCCAATTGTTAGGAACTCTATCGTCAGCGAGTTGCACTCCCAAAGGAAGAGAGTCTTGCCCAGCTCATTATTGCTAAAGATGGCAAATTGCAAGACCTGACCCTCACTTTCTAAACTTGCCTGCTCCTACGGGATTATCGGCAGCGATGTAATCATAAATATCTTCAAGATCGGCCAGAGCCGCCGGCCGAAAGCGAAGCTTCATTTCACGTCACTTTTATGCATTCGTTTCCGGTGACGGGCTTCCAGCCGGGCAAAGGCTTCATCACTGTCAATAGACGGCCTATCATCACCAAGGGAACGCTCAACCTTCTCACGCAGTTCCGCCAATTTCTGCGCTCTCACAAAATCCTTTTCCTGCAAAAGCCGCAGAGCATCCCGGATCACTTCACTGTTTGACGAATAAGAACCGGAACTCACCTTGTCCCTAATCATCTGTGCCATTTCAGGCGGCAGCGTGATACTAAGCTTTTCGGCATTGGTTGCGGTCATAGCGTTACCTCCATACATTTCCTAAAAATAGCATTTGATACTACTAAATCCTACCAGAAAATGCAGGATAGTGCTTTTTTCTTCCCACTACCCAAATTCAGCCTTATCTATCAGGCTTCTTAGCCCGTAGCCCTTAGTCGGGCCAACACACCGAGCCGAAAATTATTGACAAGATCCGAATTCCGATTATCGTGCAATCTGTTTTCACAATGCCTATAGCTGGATTTGTTTTGCCATAAGGCATCGTCTTTTTTCAGTTCTGCGTACATAAGATTGCTTTTTTAAACAGTGGATGGTCGCCAAGGCATCAACGGCATTGCTGATCCTTCGGTTGTCGGTTTACGACAAAGGGGTCAAATCGCTTTCTTCACTCATCAGATAAGGAAAAGGAAAAAGGAGGATACACAGCTTGCTCGCTCAATTGATGCTGTCATAGAGTATTATGAAAAAAGCGAACTGACCCCTTTTTTTTGAAAGCGATAAAGTAAAGCTTGGTGTAGAGCGTGCCAAAGTACTTGCTCGGGCGCTAAGGTGTCATCCATCGGTATTGGTTTTCCTTGGTTGGGATGTTGAGAATGAATCAGCTGCCTAATTTCTATTCATTAAGGGTCGCTGGTGCAAAGCTTATACGTAACAAATTGTTGCCAAATAAAGAACGAATTTAAACGTTGTAGAGACCGGATTTCCGTTGAATCAGGCGGATTTCGCTTAGTACACCGATTTCGTAACACCACGCCTGACCCTTATGAAGCCCACGCAGCCAATTTTGGAAATGCACGGTGTTTTTTTATGCCAAGACTGCCAATCGTTAGGAATGCTGCTATAGGCAAGTTGAACTCTCAATGGAAGAGGGGCTTGCTCAGTGCATTATTGATAAAAATGGCAAAAGGCAAAACCTGACCCTCGCCTCTCGCCTCCCTTCAGGCCCTTTTGAGCGAGAAGGCAAGGTTATTAGCTGCTTGGCTGGTAGCCAAGACCCCATAACCGTAGTAAGTCGCGGCAACCAGCCTCAAATGTCCTTTGAAAATCGATAATCTGAAAACTAGGGAGTACCCAAGAAAGATTCTCAAAATCGCAAGGATGATACAGTAGGGGTACAATTCTGTTCTCGAACCGATTTTGTTGTAACGCGAAGATCAACTCTCTTTTTACCCACATCGACGCGACAGAATTGGGGGATAAAACCAGAAGAAACCAGTCACATCTCTTTAATGCGGCTCCAATCTCGTCATGCCACTGTTGTGCGCCCATGATATTGGTTTGGCTGTACCAGAGAGGAACTCCATGACGACGCAGCATAGTAGCGATATCAGTGACAAAGTCATGATCCAAGCTTGAATGAGAGAGGAATGCCTCATGGGGTGTCATAGCAAATGGACCTGGAGGTTGCTATGCAGCTTCTGTAAGTACCTGAGCAATTTTTCTCAGCCCTTCTTCGTCACTCTCCGGATCTGATAAATAAATCATTTGAAATTTATGGAAGACCCACGGAATATCCTCTTCAGGTAGTTGTTCGGGAGAAGCAGCAATCACAGGAATCAATCGGCCCTTATAGTCTGATTTCCCTAAAGCATAACCAACTTCGTAACTGAGGTTTGGAGAGTGTACGGAGTTTGGTGTCAGTAGAACGACCATGGCATCCGACTCTTGGAGAGCTTCGGCAAGCTTTGCCCCCCAGTTATCACCAGGAAGTATCTGCGTGTCATCCCAAACCTGCAGACCGGCCTCCCGCAGGATATGAGCAATATGTTTGGCCAGTTTCGCATCGGTAGCGGCATGGCTAATAAAGACCTGCATATGCGACACCTCTATGGAGGATAGACTAAGCGTAACTTGTTAATACTACCACAACTTCTGACCAAGCGCTTTCACACAACTTAATGGACCAGGGCGAGCCCATTTAAATGAGCTTTAAACCAGTGAGATAGGAGATCATAGGGAGAAAACACAACATGAGGAGTTTCTCGTGGCTGCTAACCTTATTGATTATTTTTCATCGCTAGAAGATCCCCGTATGGAACTGAAAGGGTGCCTGGTGACTAGTGATGCGATGGGACAAAGGGTTTAAATCGCTTTTTTTACTTATCAGATAAGGACAAGAAAAAGGAGGATATACAACTTGCTCGCACAATTGATGCTGTCATAGAGTATTATGAAAAAAGCGAACTGACCCCTGAACCCCATGTCATCCTTTGCGCGGTGGGTCAGAACATCCGCAAACTCCTGCGCTGGCTTTTTTACGTCTGTCTTTTAAGTATGATCGAGCAATGCTCACCGTTGCCTGAGCCTATCCGATCATCAAAACTCCACTCCCCTCGCGCTGGGTTCGCTCTGGCAGTGTAGCTACAGCAAATAGGCTAAAAACAGCTTTTTTCAGGGACGACTCAATAGCAAGGGAGTCTCTTTGACGAACTCCTGTTTATGGCATATGCTTTGGCCTATGCTTTATAGTTACGGTAATGGCTATGCACTCTGAACGACATGTCCGTTTATTTCGTAATGGTCGCAATCAAGCTTTGCGTATCCCCCGAGAGTTTGAGCTGGAAGGCGATGAGGCGATCATTCGCAAAGAAGGTGATAAGCTGATCGTCGAACCGATTAGAAAAGGCCGGCTTCTTGCTCTACTTGCTACCCTAGAGCCACTCGATGAACCCTTTCCTGATGTGGATGAAGCGTTGCCGCCATTGGATGACGTGAAGCTTTGATTTTGCAGTACCGGTATCTATTTGATACTAATATCATCTCTGATTTGATGCGCCACCCCCAAGGCAGAGTGGCAGAGATGATTGCAGTCAAGGGTGAAAAAAGCGTTTGCACCAGTATCATTGTAGCAAGCGAGCTACGCTTTGGCGCCTATAAACGTAACTGTAAACGTTTAACTGCCCAATTGGAAGCGATTCTTTCCGCCATGGAAGTGCTGCCTCTAGAAGAACCAGCCGATCGTCACTATGGCAAATTGAGAACCTATTTGGAAACCCGAGGGAAAGCAATAGGTCCTAACGATATGCTTATTTCTGCCCATGCACTTGCGCTAGAGTGTATCGTAGTAACCGCTAACGTGCGTGAGTTTTCTCGAGTACCGGGTCTAAAAGTGGAGAACTGGCTAGCAATTTAACATCCCCTTGATGCTGATTCTCCCTAGGCTAAATGTTTCTAGAGCCTTTCTAAAAGGCTTGACTAAATGAGCCATCAAAACCGCCGGCGCTTTCCCGAAACACTAAATCCGTATTTTGATCAACCTGGGGGTTATTTTCTCGATGCCTATCGCTGGGTTTCTTTTACAATTAGGCGTCGTCTTTTTTCAGTTCTGCGTACATAAGATTGCCTTTTTTAAACAGTGGATGGTCGCCGAGGTATCAATAGCATGGCTGATGCTTCGGTTGTCGGTTTGCGACAAAGGGGTCAAGGTTTGCGACAAAGGGGTCAAGGTTTGCGACAAAGGGGTCTGCGACAAAGGGGTCAAATCGCTTTCTTCACTCATCAGATAAGGAAAAGGAAAAAGCAGGATATACAACTTGCTCGCACAATTGATGCTGTCATAGAGTATTATGAAAAAAGCGAACTGACCCCTTTTGCCACTTTTGATCCCTCAGGACGTATTACCGGATGCTGTAGGACCGCAAGTCGTGTCAGTGCTGAATAGCCAAGCACCATTTATCCAAAGCGGAGCGATTGTTACCGTTGATCTAGTGTCATCTCGTGTCCGGCTGCTCCCTATCCGCCGACTATAGTCCTATGCGGGCCGCCCACCGTCGAACGAGGCGCGCAACCAGACCGCCCTCGGTGGGTCAACTTGTTGTTATGCATAGCCAGTGCATTGTTGGTATAGGTGACAAGAGGCAGGACCTGCCCCCCCCTTCTCGACCCCCTCCCAATTTTTTTGAATTTTGCATTGCGGGCCGAACCATATATGACCCATTTTTCTGCTCTTCCCTGAGTTTAAAAGATAGCTATAATCCGGTGAACAGAGGGGTTTTTGCTGCTCTTTTATCAAAGGTCAGCGTTGTCTCACAGTTCCTTCCTCTGGCTACTTGAGCAATTAACAGATCAGGTAAATCACAGCCATTGTTTTGTGCGCCAATTAAAAAATCCCTGATTATGGGTTGATCCTGAAATTCCAGCGCGGACATTGACGTCAGCTCATTAAGTGCAGTCAAAGAGTCCGAACGAGATACGTTATAAGCACTCTGCAAAACCCAAATTAATTCCAACACAACAACCTGGCTAACAAAAAGGGGGGCTTTGGTTGTTTCTGCATCACTCAGCAATTGGTTAGCGATAGCTGATTGTTGGTCGTCATCCTGCACCAGAAAACGCACTAAAACATTAGTGTCGATGGCCTTCATGGGGTTTTGTTTTTGATAAATTGCTCAACAACCCGATCCATTTCTTCAATAGAGATTGCTTTTGACTTTTGGTACCTACCTAGAATTCCAGCGACTTCTGTTACTTTGCGGGTAACGGGCTTAATGACGATTTCACCGCGATCATTACGGATAAATTCAACTTTATCGCCGGTATCAAGATGCAAACTGTCCCGAAGATCTTTGGGAATGGTGACTTGGCCTTTTTGGGTCACTGTAGATACTAATGTGGACATTTTATACTCTTTGGTATTACTCAATAACTATATCTTTACATAAAGTAATACTGAAAGTAATGCCCGTCAAGATCAAAATCAATAGGGGGCGGACGACGTTTTGTGCGTTGGATTTATGCACAAAACTGGGTCAAGTCTAATGAGATGACTCGCCTCCCATCAATGGCGTCAGGGTCATTGATTTTTCATCTTTCGATAGGTTTCTGACTTGCGTCACCTTTAAGCCTAAAAGGCATGGCCTGTCGCCCTGGCTGAGAACGCTGAGCATGCAACGCTCACAGCAGTAGTCACACGAGAGGATAAGCAACCGAGTTGCGTGGAGAAAGTACAAGTGATGGCATAAAAGGTAGCACCTGCATTCCTAAGAACCTGCTGGGGTCTCGGGCCCGTTCAGAGGCCGAAGACTTCATGGAGGTTGGGAAGGCGCGGATTCCATCAGGGCCAGGGGCATTAACAAGTCTCATCCCAAGGCCGGATAGTTGGGCGCAATAGTTTTTTTGTCAGCAACGAACTTTTCCTTGCATCGTGGGGCGAACCATATATGACCCTCACTTTTTATGTGACCCTCACTTCCTATGGTTCTTATCAGTTGTTGTTACAGGTAAAGTTGATGCCTCAGGCCTGGGTTTGATATTTATTATGTAAATACCATTAGCGCATCAAAATGCGCTGCCATGATGGATAGATTATTATGGATACCCGCGGCGACCTGGCTTTGAGATGTCGCTGGAAAAGTGCTCCGAAAGCGCACCTCGCCAACATTAGTATCCATCTCGAAGCAACCCTCGCTCAACTCATAATTTTTTTGGGCCATCCACAGGGCGGCCTGCTCGCGACTGCTGGCGGGCACCTTATCCATCAGCACCGAAAAAAGCGTACAAAGCCCCTCATCCTCTTCGATGCGGGCTACAACCACCCAGCTCTTTTGGTCGCCGACCCCTGCGGGGAAACGCAAAAGATTCGCCTCTATCCGGGTAAAAGGCCAATCTTCATTGTCGAGAAAGGCTTCCAATACGTCGTTGGGATTGGTGGATGGCTGTTCTTCGTGTAGAAGAGGCTCCGCCCAGCGGGTGCGGGCGCCCATCTGTAAATAAGTATCGCTATCAGCAGAACTCACTTCAGGCGGAACGTCTACGCTCTGTACAATATCCGTTGCCAGCCAAGCTTCGGTATGATGTAAGGGAGAGTCTGGTTCTGAGAAGCCTTCTGCCATGTCTTTTTCTTGATCCGCTAACAATCCAGCAACAGCAGGACGCAAACGGAGCGTCAGCACAACCAGCTTATCCGCTTCGAAGCCGACAGGTTCACTCTCTTCGTCGAGATGGAAAAGGCCTTCCCGCAGTGCACGCCGCCAATCCTGGAAGCCCAGTTGAATAACAGTGGCTATATGTCCGTCACTTATTGTGAACTCCGTTACCGTAACCGGCAGGGGAGTCCCGGTTAGGGTCTGTAAATTTATTACTTGGATATGGGGGAAAGACATGGGCTTTTCCGGGACGCCTGATCATTTTTTCCAGAGTGGAGCGAGATGTTTTAAGCGGGTAAACAGCATTGTCTACTCTTTTTCTTTGCCAAAGGGCACTTCTACATTGATAAGGTTTTGAGACTGTAAGTATTTGATATCAACAACTCCGCCTTTAAACTCTTTCTTATAAACTGCATCCACCGCAAATCGAAACACTCGCTTTTCACCTGCTTTACGTCCAATGGCCAGTGTTATGCGTAAGGTGTTTATCGCAGCTGCAGATGTTATCTTAGACGCAGTAGCGGTCGACTTTTCCAATTTTTTCCTAAACTCTTGCCTCCATTCACTATCTTCATCTTCAACTTGCCTGATCAAATTATCGCCATTACCTGTTTCATTATCTGTTGCGCCACCTGCACTACTTTTAGCTGTCTGTGATTTAACTTCTGATGAGATTAATCCAACAGCCTTGGAAAGAATGGCCAGCATCGTAGCTATTGGGACCTTCTCTAGAACAGTAGACGAAATAGGTTCTTTGGGTTTAAAGGGGGAAGGAATCGGCACATCAACGGTTGTCGACAGCTCCCAGACATCGAGATCTTTGAAAAATCCTTCCCCAGATCCAGTGTAGCGGACGAGAGCCTTAAATCCTCCGAATTCAACCTCCCCTTTCATCACTAAGGCGCTTAATTTCTTAGACTTCAATTCGTTGGCACGACGCGAGGCAAGATTACGAGTATCTTCGGTATAAAGGTTATTTTTCTTTTTAAAGTTTTCGGGAGAAATAGTCAGATCTTTTGGCGCATTCTCAAGTGCGGCCTTATCCCAACGTCTGAACTTCACAAAGTCAGCCGATGCATTTATTGATGCTTTCGGCAGTCCTAGCTTCGCGCCGACAGAGCCCGCCACCCCGCGATCAAATTGACCACCGCTCTCCTTGATAATCTCCTGCTCTACCTCGGAAGCCCAGTGTTCAGCCCTGGTCAGCTTCTGTCCTTTTATTTCTTTTTTATTCAGTTTTTTCTCTGTCGAAGAAGCTGCTGGCTTTAACTTCCGTTTGGACTTTACAAATTGGGAAACTGGAACGCGTACCACACACATCATCGTGGCCGCCTTCTTGTGCCCGTCTTTCTTGACATCCGTTGCATCGGCAGTCGAAGAAGCTGCTGGCATTGACCCCCATTTGGGCTTTAAAAATCGGGGAACTGCACGGTATATCCCATAGCTCATCATCGTGGCCGCCTTCTTGTGCCCGTCATTCCCACCCTTTTTACCCGCCGCACCTGCGCGCATAAAAAAGTTGAAACCCATAGAGCCTGACAGAAATTCAGCAAGTGAAAACTTGAATTTTACCGATACATCACCTCGAAACTCTACACGACCCGGTGCGTTGCGGGTTGGGGCAGCGTTAATTTCGCCAGCAAAACCATTTGAGGCAAATCCCTTGACGCCAATCACCAAATAGCCGGTGGCAGAGCCAGTAGAAAAAACTGGAATACTGAAGACAAGCTCAAACTCGGCCTGTTGTCCATCATCCGGAACCATTGAGCTTAAAAAATAGGCGAGTTTATTGGAAATTGCTTGGCCGGATTCAACGTTATTTTTGCCACTAGAATGCTCGGCTACGTCTTCTTTTGATTCCGGACTTGCTTCAGTCTCACCTAGTGCTTCTTCTTTGGCATAGTCAAAGGCTTCGGTTATATAATCAAAATCGTAGCGTTTATCATCTAATATCCAAAACAGCAATTGCTGGATAATTATTTTTATCTGATTCTCATTTAGCCCACGCATCTTCGCATAGCCATTTTCCCTTTCCACGATATCCTCAAAAACACGCCCCTTTTTTCCCTCTAATGGGCCCTTTTCTAGATCAAACGCAAAATAAAGCTCTTCCAACTCTTCCTCAGTCCATTCATACCCGTTAACAAATAACTTTTTTTGAACACTGTCGCCGGGCTGGGCTGTTCCCGAAATCAAATGCCCGCTGACCGGGCCGCCTCCTGCTGTCGAGACATTTTGATCCAGTAAACTCTCCGCTGATTCACCTCGAATAACGCGATCGGCAACCGCATCAGCATGACGCTCATAGGGGTCATTATGCCTGCCGACACCACCTTGCAAATGCACGCCGGCCCGTTGTTGCACTATGTGCGCGGCTTCATGGGCTGCGGTATGTAAACCGGGTGATGAATCGCGAAATGCGATTTTATGACCGGTAGCGTAGGCTTCAGCATTGATAGCACGATTGGCGGCGGTTGCTTTGGCGTTGGTATAGCTGCGTACACGACTGATATCGTGATGTCCAAATGCACTTTGAATCCTGTCAAAATGAGGTAACTGACCGCCACAGCCCTCTACCCCCAATCTGGAAATCTGGCGGGTTTTATCGGGATCCAGTAGCGGGTTCCCATTTCTCATTTGTATGGAATAACCGGAGAGATTATCGATACCGTTTTTTAGGGTATCAGGCAGACCCGTGTTATTGACTCTGCGCTGAATCAGTTGACCGCTTCCCTGGGTCGGTTCAGGGTTTTCTGATAAACCCTTACACTGCATGACCAACTGACCCTGACCCGGAGGCGGCAAGGCGTGACTCGGCGACCTGGTAAAACCTTCAGTGGTTTCCCCGGACAGCAGATCTGAATTCCGATCAACGTGGGACCTGCTTTCTCGATGCCTGTCGCTGGACTTTTTTTGCAATGAGGTATCGTCCTTTTTTAGTTCCGCGTGCATGGTATTGCCTTTTCTCAAAAAATGGTTAATCCCTAAGGTATCAAGAGCATGGCTGATGCGTCGGTTGTCGGTTTACAACTCAAACAGAGTATTATGAAAAAAGCGAACTGACCCCTTTTTTCTTCTTTTCTTTCTTTTCCAGTATTGATAAAATCTCCAAACTGTCTAAAGAACGGCTTCCTCAGCAG
>CAYRGG010000085.1:0-14303 GCA_964423745.1 uncultured Candidatus Competibacteraceae bacterium
GTAAGCCACCGCCAAGGGGTCGCTGAGAAGCGCGAATTTGTTAGGTTGATGAGCCAAGGCGGCGGCGGAGGTGACATCAATCATGACGAAACTCTAAAAAGCGGTACTGGCAGACAGCATCGGTGATGCTTATGAACTCGCAGTGATTGGAGCAACGCAAGAAACAGGCTTAAAAGACTTTCCAGAAAAGTGTCCTTACTCCCTGGAACAGATTTTTGACCCTGACTTTTTTCCAGCATAGTCAGCTCTGATGACAACCCACACAAAGTTCCTGCGAAATGTGCCTCTGTGGCTTTGCACCGTTATTTGCGGGTGACTGCTTGTTCCAGGGCCTCCCGAATAAACCGTTGATAGGGAATGCCACGCTGCTTTGCGCGTTCTTTAAGTGCGATAAGTAAGGTTTGAGGTAGGCGCATATTCACTCTGGCATCCTTTTTTTCAAATTCAAATTGGACAGGTTTTGCGCCAGAAAGATCGTATTCTGAAAGATTAGCGCTTTCCACAAAGTCCTCGGCTTCTTTGTCTGTCCTAAATGTCGGGATTTTCTTTTTCATAGCTTTCTATCTCTTTTTGATGCATATAGCGGGCGCTGATGGGGCGAATAAAGTTTTGGCCATTACGTTTGCAGGTAGTGAAAACAACAAAGACGTGCCGACCCGCTCCGGTGCGTCCAATGGCTTTCAGTCGTTCCTCAGTGATTGAGTGAGCAGAGTCCGGTAGAACCATGACAGGTCGAGTGAAAAGAGCCTCAATTTCCGGTAGAGAAATACCATGTTTTTGACATTTCTCTCGATTTCCATCATCCCATTCAAAACCCGCTACGTTCATGCTGAAAAGATAAATTTTTGTGCATACATTTGTCAACCTTTATGGCGATATAAATGGTCCTCCGGCCATGTCAGATAGTCATGATAGGTGTAGATAGATTGGTCTAAAATCTGCTGAGCCATGGTGGTTATGCCTCGTAAGCTATGATCGTTTGCCCGTCCGCCAAGTTTATAAGAATTTTTGTAGCTGCTCATCCGTCATTCTGGCAGGGATTGCCGGAATCCAGTTGCCAGGATGGTCGTATGTTCGCTTATCCTTGAATAAATATGCATGATTATTTAATATTATATGCATATCGACGGAGGCAAACATGAGAACTACGCTTGACTTACCTGAAGACTTACTGAACGAAGCAATGAAAATAACCCATACAAGTACAAAAACTGGAGTTATTGTGAAAGCTTTGGAAGAGTTGATAAGAAAATCAAAAATTTCTGACTTAAAAAACTATAAAGGTAAAATTGATTTAGATATTGATCTAAATAAAATCAGAGATCGCCATTAATGGCAATTTTGGTTGATACATCCATATGGATTGATTATTTTCGGAAAGGTAATAATTCTCAAGACTTAGATAGCCTAATTGATGAAAACCTTCTCGTCACGAACGAAATAATATTAGCTGAGCTAGTGCCTTACCTAAAGATAAAAAAACAAGCAAAAGTTATTCATCTTCTTTACGAAATAAATCAAATCCTCTTAAATATAAACTGGCAAGAGATCATTGAGTTTCAAGTAAATTGTCTCAAAAATGGTGTCAATGGGGTAGGTGTACCCGATTTGATTATTGCCCAAAATGCCCAGCAGTATAATTGTAAAGTTTATTCTCTTGATAAACACTTTCGTTTCTTAGGTCAAGTACTGAAAGTCAAACTACACAAATAAAGATTTGGCGCGCCCGGAGAGACTCGAACTCCCGACCACCTGGTTCGAAGCCAGGTACTCTATCCAACTGAGCTACGGGCGCTTTTGATTAAGTGACTTGAGTGGTGTGTTATAAAATCTAGAGAAGCTCAGTTTAAGTAGTAGCTTTATGGTGCTTAAAAATATACTCCTTTAAGCAACAAATGTCATTAATACAGTGCTTGTCTTACCACCTCTTACCAGCTATCAGTTTTGCATGACCTCATAAAATTGGTGATAGCTTTCGAAATTGAAAAGAGTCAAATCACGGTGCCCTCAGCTGATCATGTACCATTAGGTGTTTTTTGACTGTTTCAGAAATTTTGTTTATTTCGTTTATGCTATGCTTTTTAATTACCGTTAAGGCGCACAGTAGAAAATGATTCATAAGCGAGGGTTGATTATGTCCACTCAGAAAATAGTCCATTTGCCCACCCCGGCAGAGGTGGAGCAGGCGAAAACTTCAAGCCGCACCCTCTCAAAATATGCCGATGTTGAGAGGGTTCAGCTTTCTCTGAGGGATTGTAACGATAAATCCGATGATTTGGTTTTACCTAGGTATGTGCTGCAAATCCTTTTGGATGTACTGTCTGAAATGTCCAAGGGAAACGCAATCAGCTTGATTCCCCATCATCAGGAAGTGAGCACCCAGGAAGCGGCAAGTCTACTGAATGTAAGCCGTCCCTTCTTGGTCGGCTTACTTGAGAAAGGTGAGATACCGTTCAGAAAAGTCGGCGCCCATCGCCGGGTGCTACTGAAGGACGTAATCGACTATAAAGAGCGCTGTGATCATCAGCGTGCCAATGCCCTGGACGAGCTGACTGCGTTTTCCCAGGAAAACGATATGGGGTACTAATCGGTGTGGCTAAGTTTTCAGTGGTTGTTGTAAAGCTATTCGGGCTCAAAGACTGGCACTGAAAAATCCTGCAGTTGGATCTGAAGACTTTCTTTCTAATTTGCAAAAGCAACAGCTCCCGCAGAATGTTGCAAAGCTAAAAGAGTTTATTGAGTTTCTTTAAGCGACAAATGTCATTGATAACAACTGAAACTTTCTGCTCACCGAAGCGCTTTCGGCATGGCGAACACCACATGTTCTTCACGGCCTTGGATTTCCTGCACCGAAGACGCTCCTAAAGCATATAGTCTTTCTATCACCGCTTTAACTAATAATTCTGGCGCGGACGCCCCCGCCGTGATGCCGATGTTGTTTTTTTCATGAAGCCAATCGGCTTGGATGTCGTCAGGCCCATCGATCAGATAAGCCGTGTTGCCCGCCTTCTCGGCAACTTCTTGGAGTCGATTTGAGTTAGAGCTATTTCGCGAACCCACCACTAGGACTAAATCGCAGTTTCCAGCGAGATCCCGCACCGCATCCTGACGGTTTTGGGTGGCATAGCAGATGTCGTCTTTTTTAGGCCCTTGAATGTTCGGGAAGCGTTCTCGCAGCGCATCGATAATTTGGGCGGTGTCATCCACGGAAAGGGTGGTTTGGGTGCAATAGGCAAGCTGGTCAGGATGCTGTACGTCGAGTTCCCAAACATCTTCAGGATTTTGCACTAAGTACATTTTTCCTCCCTTGGATTCATCGTATTGACCCATGGTGCCTTCTACTTCCGGATGACCGCTGTGACCGATGAGAATCGCTTCCCGACCTGCTCGGCTAAGCCGGGTGACTTCCATATGCACTTTAGTGACCAAAGGGCAGGTGGCGTCGAACACGGTCAATTGCCGTTCCTGGGCTTCCTGACGCACGGCTTGGGAGACACCGTGGGCGCTAAAAATCACCGTGGCACCATCGGGGACCTCCCCCAGCTCTTCTACAAATATAGCGCCTTTAGCCCGGAGTCCGTCCACCACAAAACGGTTATGCACCACCTCGTGACGCACGTAGATGGGTGCGCCGAACAGCTCTAAGGCCCGTTCGACAATGGCGATGGCTCGGTCGACACCCGCACAAAAACCCCGTGGATTGGCAAGTTGGATTTGCATAAGAAAATAATACCTTAAACGTTAAAATTAACTGGCGCGTTCTGAGCTGGATGTTTGGGCGCCGACAAAACTTTCTATGATCCATAAAACAGCGCCCACGGTAATGGCGGAGTCGGCTATGTTAAAGGCAGGCCAATACCAACTTTCGTAATAAAGCTGAATAAAGTCAATCACATGACCATATAAAATACGGTCGATCAAGTTGCCGATTGCCCCGCCGATAATCAACGCCAGGGCCGCCGCCAGGCGAATTTCGTGTCTTTTCAAGCGGCTCATCCAAATAATCAATATACTACTCACCACCACCGACAAGATCAAAAAAAACCACCGCTGCCAGCCTCCCGCATCGGCTAAAAAACTGAATGCGGCGCCGGGGTTGTACATGAGCGTTAAATTAAAAAACGCCAACACAGGCACCGGCTCGTGGATCACTAGCATGGTTTCCGCAAGCCATTTGGTAAGCTGATCCAGCACCACCACAAAAGCGCTTAACCAAAGCCACTTGAGCATCCTTACCTCACGCAAAACGGCGTTGCTCACCGGCGCCCACCACATTTTCCACGCACCGTCCACATAGTTCTGGATGATCCGTATGCTGACCCACGTCCTCCCGATGGTGCCAACAGCGCACACACTTGGCATGGGGAGAAGCACTCACCGCCATGTGTATGGTTTGATTATGCACCTGAATCGTCGCCCCCTGTTCGGGTTGCACTGAGAGCGGATGAAAACGAGCATAGGAGGTAATAAGAAAAAACCGCAGTTCGTCCTCAAGTCTGTTTAAGTCGGTCAATAAAGGATCATCACAATAAAGGTCCACCTCCGCATCCAAGGACGAGCCGATCTCGCCGGTGACCCGTAGCCGTTCCAGTTCCTTGCCCACCGCTTCCCGCAGGGCGATGAGTCGCTCCCAATAGGCTGCATCGAAATGGCTGGATTCATCCAGCGGCGCTAGATTTTCATACCAGGTTTCCAAAAAGATGGAAGCGCCACGCTGCGACCCTGGCATGTGCCGCCAGATCTCTTCAGCCGTAAAACTCAAAATAGGCGCCAGCCACCGTACCATGGCCTCTAAAATATGATACATGGCGGTTTGCGCCGAGCGCCGGGGAATGCTATCGCGGCCGGTGGTGTATTGGCGGTCCTTGATGACATCCAGATAAAGACCCCCCATATCCACCGAGCAGAAATTATGGATCTTTTGGTAAATCATATGGAATTGATAATGGGTATAGGCATCCCGCAATTCGGCTTGTAAGCGGTGGGCAAGATCCACAGCCCAACGATCTAGGGCCAGCATTTGTTCAGGGGCGAGCTGGTGTTCATCGGGATCAAAACCGTTCAGGTTCGCCAGTAAAAAGCGCGCGGTATTGCGCATCCGTCGATAGGAATCCGCGGTGCGCTTCAAAATCTCATCGGAAATGCTCATTTCGCCCCGGTAATCGGTGGCCGCCACCCACAGACGCAAGATATCAGCCCCCAGGGAATTGACCACCTTTTGCGGCGCCATCACATTGCCCCGGGATTTGGACATCTTCATGCCCTCGGCGTCCACGGTAAAACCATGGGTCAATAAGCCTTTGTAGGGGGCTATATCGCGGATGGCCACCGAGGCTAGCAGAGAAGACTGGAACCAGCCCCGATGTTGATCTGAACCTTCCAGATAAAGATCAGCGGGGAAGCTCAATTCGGAACGCCGGTTGAGCACTGAGAAATGGGTGGTACCGGAATCAAACCAGACATCTAAGGTATCGGGTGTCTTTTCGTAAACGCTGGCGTCTTCCCCTAAAAGCTCAGCAGGTTCTAAGTTAAACCAAGCGTCAACCCCCTCTTTTTCGATGCGTAATGCCACCTGTTCCATGAGGGTGACGATATCAGGGTGTAGCGCACCGGTTTCTTTATGGACAAACAGCGCCATGGGTACACCCCAATAACGCTGCCGGGAGATACACCAATCGGGACGGTTCTCCACCATACCTCGAATGCGGGCTTCCCCCCAATCCGGGGTAAAATGCAGTTTGTTGATTTCTGCTAAGGCATGTTCGCGAAGATGATTTTGCGTCATGCTGATAAACCATTGCGGGGTCGCCCGAAAGATGATGGGGATTTTATGCCGCCAACAATGGGGATAACTGTGGGTATAGCGGGCTGCGTGGAGCAGGTTGCCGTGAGCTTTCAGGGTTTCCACCACCGGGTCATTGGCCGCCAGGACATGCTGGCCGCCGAAGATAGGGGTATTGCCAAAAAACTTACCATCCGGGCCTACGGGATTATCCACCGGGAGTCTATAGCGGGAGCCCACCACGTAATCTTCTTGGCCATGGGCAGGGGCAGTATGCACAGCACCGGTACCGCTTTCCGTGGTGACGTGATCGCCCAAAATAATCGGCACTTGGCGATCATAAAACGGGTGTTGTAGGGTAATGCCTTCCAAGTCTTGGCCTTGGCAATAAGCCACCACCTGATAATGCTCCACTTCCCAACGGGCCATAACATCCTTGAGAAGGGCGTCGGCCAACAGTAAACGTTCTTGACCTTGCGCTGTTTCCGCCTGCACCACCACATACTCTAAATGGGCATTCAACGCCACCGCCTGGTTGGCGGGTAAGGTCCATGGGGTGGTGGTCCAGATAACCACCGACAGGGGACCCTGGCCAGCACGGCCTTCCACATGTCGGCAACGGGCCAGCAATGCTGCTTCGTCCACCGCCCGAAAGCGCACGTCGATGGCCAAGGAACTGATGTCTTGGTACTCCACCTCTGCTTCCGCCAACGAAGAGCCGCAATCGGTACACCAATGTACCGGTTTCTCGCCCCGGTGTAGATGGCCCTTAGCAATGATTTGCGCCAGCGCCCGAACAATATCCGCCTCGGTATGGAAATTCATCGTAAGATAAGGATTGTCCCAGTCGCCTAACACCCCCAGCCGTTTAAAATCCTCCCGTTGCTTGTCCACCTGCTGAGCTGCGAATTTTCGGCAGGCGGCGCGGAAGCTGGGGGCATCCACTTTAACCCCCACTTTGCCCAGCTTCTTTTCCACCATCTGCTCGATGGGCAGTCCGTGGCAATCCCAACCGGGTATGTAAGGGGTGTCGAAACCACTTAAGGTTCGGGATTTGACGATGATATCTTTGAGGACTTTATTAAGGGCATGGCCGATGTGAATCACACCGTTGGCATAGGGGGGGCCGTCGTGGAGAATAAATTTCGGGCGCCCGGCGAAGGCGCGGCGTTGTTGCCCGTATAAATCCATGTTTTGCCAATCTTTTAAAAAATTAGGTTCCCGTTGAGCAAGATTGGCCTTCATGGGGAACGACGTATGGGGCAAGTTAAGCGTATTTTTATAATCAACCACAGAGAAACCTCAGCAACAGGGCAACGCAACAGGCGCTCGCTTAAGATCCGCCAATCCGAGCTTGTTCTGCAAGGAAAGCCCGTGCTTGACAGGCATCCTGATTAATTTGCTGACGCAACGCTTCCAGGGAATCAAAGCGCCATTCTGGCCGTAGATAAGCCAAAAAATCCACCTGCACATGATAGCCATAAATATCCTTTTTAAAATCGAATAAATGGACTTCCAGTTGGTCACGGGTACCCTTTACCGTGGGACGTCGGCCCACATTGGCCACCCCGAGCACTGGGGTTGGTTCTATGCCGTGCATCGTCACCGCATAAACCCCCGATAAGGGCGTGATGCGTCGGTGTAAATGTATATTAGCGGTGGGAAACCCTAAAGCGCGGCCACGCTGATCACCGTGGGCAACCCGGCCACACATGGAATAGGGACGTCCCAGTAGCTCTTTGGCAAGATTAAGATCGCCACGGGCCAATGCTGCGCGGATGCGGGAGCTACTGACCCGTTGCCCGTCATAGGTATGGCTTGGCGTATCGGCTACTTGAAAACCTGCGGCTTGGCCCACCTGGCGCAACAGCTCAAAATCCCCTGAGCGGCCATGACCAAAGCGGAAATCGTCACCCACCAAGAGAAAGCGGATACCTAACTTTTCCACCAAGATCGCTTGAATAAAGGTTTGTGCTTCCATATCCGCCAGATGGCGATTAAATTTTAGATAAAGCACCCGATCAATCTGGTGTTGACTGAGGGCCAGCAATTTTTCCCGGGTCCGCATAAGCCGGGCCGGGGATGCATGGGGAGCAAAAAATTCCTGGGGATGCGGCTCAAAGGTAATGACTAACGCTGGCAGGTTGTAGTGCTTTGACTGTTCCGCCAAGCGTCGCAGGATGGCCTGATGGCCCAGGTGAACCCCGTCGAAATTGCCGATGGTGGCGACGCAACCTCGGTGGCGTGGGCGTATATTGTGCTGGCCGCGGATAAATTCCATACTGGTATTTAAGTAGAGTGTCTAAACTTGCTGGTAAATGGCTCATTATAAGGGGCTGTGTGATATTTTTACCAGGTATTAACCATACAGCGTTTTAATCCGTGAGGTGACGAGGTCGTATGCCCACCAGGATGATAGCAATAAGGTAGGCGCAGAAGCCGCCGACAATCAACCAGGCCAGGCGCAAAATACGTTCCTGGCCGCTGGCAGTCACCCACTCGGTCAATTCTTCTAAACCGATCCATAACCATCCACCCATAAGTGCAGTGGCCAATAGCAAGCGGAGCAAAAATAACAACCAACCCCGCCCAGGTCGATAAATAGCTCTGCGACACAACAGATACAGCAATAAACCGGCGTTTAGACAAGAAGACAACGACGTGGCCAAGGCGAGACCAGCATGGGCCAAGGGAAAAATCAACAGGACGTTTAAAACCATATTCACCGCCATGGCGATGACGCCGATTTTTACCGGTGTCCGGGTATTCTGGCGGGCATAAAAACCAGGATTGAGCACCTTGATGAGCATAAAGGCCAGCAAACCCACGGCATAGGCCATGAGGCTGAAACTGGCCATACGCACATCATGGGCGGTGAATTCGCCATATTGAAACAAGGTGGCCAACAAAGGACCTGCTAGGAGTATGAGTGCGACGGTCGCAGGTAGACCGATAAGCAACGCCCAGCGCAGTGCCCAATCCAAAGTTTGGGAAAATTCCTGGGGTGAAGTGGCGGCGTGTTTTTGAGAAAGGTTGGGTAAAATCACCACGCCTAGGGTGGCTCCAAACAAACCTAAGGGAAACTCCACTAATCGATCCGAGTAATACAGCCAGCTGACGGTGCCTTCCACCAATAAAGACGCCAGTAGCGTATCAAAAAGTAGATTGATCTGGGCCACCGAAGAACCGAAAAGGGTGGGTATCATCAGTTTAAAAACCCGCTGTACGCCCTCGGAACGCCAACCCCAACGGGGTTTGGGAAGCTGTTTAATGGCCAGCAAAGCGGGGATTTGCAGCAATAACTGCGCAATCCCGGCGATAAAAACACCCCAGGCCAACGCCATCACCGGTTGTTCTAACTGGGGTGCTACCCAGATGGCAGAGGTGATAAGACAGATATTTAGTATGACAGGGGTCACGGCGGGTACGGCAAAACGACCATAGCTGTTTAAAACGCCACCGGCAAACCCGGTTAGGGAAATAAACATGAGATAAGGAAATGTGATTTGTAGCAGGGACACGGTAAGCTCGTATTTACTTTGGTCCGCAGTAAAACCTGGCGCAAACAGCAAAATCAATAGCGGCGCCGCCACCACGCCGACGAGGGTGACGATAAACAAAATAATACCCAGTGTGCCTGCCACAGTGTCTAAAAAGTGTTGTAATTGCTGTGGGGAGCATTGGGTTTTGTATTGGGAAAACACCGGCACAAAGGCCAATGCAAAACCACCTTCCGCAAACAGACGGCGCATCAGATTAGGAATTTTAAAAGCCACAAAAAAAGCATCGGTCGCCGTGCCAGCGCCAAATAGCTGGGCGTACACTATGTCCCGAACAAACCCAAGAATACGGGAAATAAACGTCATGCCGCTGACAATGCTGCCAGCTTTAAGAAGCGCTTTGCTCATGAAAGAATGATAAACGTGGCGGTTGCTGGGTGGATGGGGCTTTTAGGGATTGACATCTGGTTAAGATCTAGCACAATTAAACATTTTTATAAGCGTACCCAAAAGGGTTAAGATAAAACGAAAGTAGATTTAGATTAACAGATAGACAGGATTAAAATTTTGGCTAATACCTCTCAAGCACGAAAACGCGTTCGCCAGGCGGAAAAAAGACGCCAGCACAACGCCAGTATTCGCTCCGCGGCGCGCACCTATATCAAAAAAGTGGTGAATGCCATCGCGGCGGGCGATAAGACCCAAGCGGAAGCGGCATTTAAGGCCGCTGTGCCGGTTATTGACCGC
This sequence comes from uncultured Candidatus Competibacteraceae bacterium, assembly GCA_964423745.1. Taxonomy (GTDB): domain Bacteria; phylum Pseudomonadota; class Gammaproteobacteria; order Competibacterales; family Competibacteraceae; genus CAYRGG01. The sequence goes on from CAYRGG010000085.1 coordinate 10,030, forward strand.
ACAGCTCGTAAGGGGATCATCCATCCCAACAAGGCGGCGCGTCATAAAAGTCGGCTCAATCAGCATATTCGCGATATGCCTGCATAGAAAACGCAACTACTTACCCTTCCGTCATTCTCGCCATGGACTGGCGAGAATGGCGGAAGAGCAATTAAACAATAACTAAGTTATCCCGGTGAATTAACTCAGGTTCATCCACATAGCCAAGAATCCCTTCGATTTGCGCGGAAGGCTTACCGATAATCTTGCTCGTCTCAACAGCGCTATAATTGACCAATCCCCGCGCCACTTCTCGTTGGTCAGGCCCTATACAGGCCACCAGCTCGCCTCGGGAGAAGTGTCCACTGACTCCCGTCACCCCCACCGGTAGCAAACTGCGTCCCGCAGATGTTAAAACATGTACCGCCCCCACATCGAGATACAGCCGCCCACGCACCTGTAATTGCGCCGCCATCCATTGCTTGCGGGCCGCGATGGGGCTTTGGGTTGGGCGTAGGAGGGTGCCCAAGGGTTCTCCAGCGGCAACACGCAGTAAGGCATCCTGCTCTCGTCCCCAGGCGATCAAGGTAAAAGCACCCGAGTGCGCTGCTTTAGCGGCTGCTTTAACTTTTGTCAGCATACCGCCACGACCTAGGCTGCCAGCGCTCCCGGCCATGACCTCTAAAGCAGGGTCGCCAGCCTGGCCTTCATGAATTAGTTGGGCATCATGGTGGCGGCGCGGGTCACGATCATACAAACCAGGTTGATCGGTAAGAATCACATAAAGCTCAGCATCCACTAGATTGGCTACTAAGGCGCCGAGGGTATCGTTATCGCCAAAACGAATTTCATCAAAGGCAACGGTGTCGTTTTCGTTGATAACAGGAATAGTGCGCAGTTTTAGTAAGGTGGCCAAAGTACTGCGAATGTTAAGGTAGCGGTTGCGATCAGCGGCATCATCATGGGTGAGGAGCACCTGCGCAGTGCGGATAGCATGTTTTTGAAAAGCCGATTCGTAGGTTTGCACAAGTCCCATTTGTCCCACTGCCGCCGCTGCTTGCAGTTCATAGAGGGCACTGGGTCGTTGTGGCCATCCCAGGCGGCGAATGCCTTCGGCCACAGCCCCTGAGGACACCAATAAAATATCTTTGCCCGCGTTATGCAGTGCCGCCATTTGGGCCACCCAGGCGTCGATGGCGGGATAATCTAAACCGCGTCCATCATTGGTCACTAGGGCACTGCCTAGCTTTATAACCCAGCGCCGAGATTGACCTAACGCGGTGCGGCTTTTATCGAACATAGAAATAGACTTAGGTTTCTTGTTCTACTGTGAGAGTTTGCTGGTGGGTTTCCAGGTGTTTCATAACTGCCTGGCTTAACTCTTTCGTGTTATGGCCCGTTAAGGCAGAAATGGAAAATACCGGTCCCTGCCAAGCCAATGCCTCCAGTATCTGCTTTGTCCGCTGCCGTTGTTCTTGCTGGGGTATTAAATCCAGTTTGTTAAACACTAACCAACGTTCTCGTTGAGCTAGGTCGCTACTATATTTGGCCAATTCCGCGACAATGGTTTTCACGTCTTGAACCGGGTCTCCACTGTCGCTATGGGGTCCCACGTCAACCAAATGCAACAACAAACGGGTGCGGGACAGATGTTTGAGAAACTGAATGCCGAGTCCAGCGCCTTCGGCAGCGCCGGCAATAAGCCCTGGAATATCCGCCATGACAAAACTCTGCAACGGCGCTACCCGCACCACGCCTAGATTAGGATAACGGGTGGTAAAGGGATAGTCGGCCACCTTGGGACGGGCGGAGGAAAGGGTGCGAATCAAGGTGGATTTGCCGGCATTGGGGAGTCCTAAAAGACCCACATCGGCCAGCACCTTGAGTTCCAGCAATAGGTTTCTTACCTCTCCCACGGTACCCGGTTTAGACTGACGAGGAGCGCGATTGGTGCTGCTTTTGTAACGGGTGTTACCAATCCCATGGAAGCCGCCTTTAGCCACCTGTAAGGTCTGCCCCGCTTGTACCACGTCGCCAATAAATTCTTCGGTGTCGGCATCGGTGACTACGGTGCCTACAGGAACGTCAAGGATGAGATCTTCACCGCTCTTACCAGTACGGTTTTTACCCATGCCGTTGTATCCCCGTGGGGCACGAAACAATCGACTGTAACGGTAATCTACCAGCGTATTGAGATCAGCGTTGCCGCGCAGGTAGATGCTGCCCCCATCGCCACCGTCGCCACCATCAGGTCCCCCAAAGGGGATAAATTTTTCCCGGCGAAAACTGACGCAGCCATCGCCGCCGTCGCCAGCTTCCACATGAATCACCACCTCATCGACAAATTTCATAGTATTTTGCTGCCCACAAACAAAAAGCCCCGTCTATAAACGGGGCCCCTGCCAGGGTAAAAACGGTCGGCAATAAAAATTAAGCTGAATGCACGCTCACGTATTTACGGTTTTTTGGGCCTTTGATTTCGAATACCACCTTGCCATCAGCTTTGGCGAAGAGGGTATGATCTCTACCACAGCCCACATTTAAGCCGGGATGAAAACGGGTGCCCCGCTGGCGCACTAAAATATTGCCCGCCTGCACGGCTTGGCCGCCAAACCGTTTCACGCCAAGGCGTTTAGATTCTGAATCCCGGCCATTACGGCTACTACCGCCTGCTTTTTTATGTGCCATAGTTAATGACTCCCAGTTATCTTATTGCGCTGAATTAATACCAGTAATTTGCAATTCTGTGAAGTATTGACGATGGCCCATTTGCCGACGATAGTGTTTGCGGCGGCGAAATTTAACGATCTCTACTTTACCAGCTCGGGCCTGATTCTTTACGGTGGCGCTCACGCTGCCGCCTTGTACATAAGGGGCGCCTACTGTGATATTATCACCATCGGCAATCATAAGAACCCGATCGAGGGTCACCGATGCCCCCGGCTCAGCATCAATTTTTTCTACCTTAAGGGACTGGCCCTCCTCGACGCGATACTGCTTTCCGCCGGTCTTGATCAGCGCGTACATTCTGGAACTCCCATCTTGTTTACTTGCCCAACTCAAAGCCTGCTAATGTTAACGACTCTCTCTAAAGAGGTCAAATGGATTGTATTTGCAGCATGACTGTGCTAATCCTGATTGGCAATACACCCTATTTGTGCGTTTAATTTCTATTTTTAGTCTATTCATCATCTGGCCTTGGCATGCCTGAAACCTGTAGAAAAAAACCCATGGACATCCGCGCTGTGCGGTCACTGGTCAAGGAAGATACCTACGCTTTGGATCAAGTGATTTGTCAGCAGCTTGAGTCCGATGTGGCCCTTATCAAACAGCTTGGCGCTTACATTATCAATAGTGGCGGTAAGCGTTTGCGGCCTCTTATTTTGCTGTTGGCGGCGCGGGCTTGTGATTATCGTGGCAACCAACACATCGATGCAGCGGCTATCATCGAATTTATTCATACCGCCACCTTGCTCCACGATGACGTGGTGGATGAATCAGATTTGCGCCGGGGTCACGAGACAGCCAACGCCATCTGGGGTAATCAAGCCAGTGTGTTGGTGGGCGATTTTTTGTATTCCCGCTCCTTTCAAATGATGGTGGAAATTCGCAGTATGCGGGTTATGGCGATTTTGGCAGACACTACCAACCAGATTGCCGAAGGGGAGGTCATGCAGTTACTCAACTGCCACGATGCGGATACCACTGAAGAACGCTACACGGAGGTTATTCATCGTAAGACGGCTAAATTATTTGAGGCTGCCGCCCGCTTAGGTGCCGTGCTTGCCGAGCGAACCGATGGGGAAGAAGCGGGGCTTGCACGCTACGGTAAACACCTGGGCACCGCATTTCAATTGGTGGATGATGTGTTGGATTACAGCGCTTCCGATGCGGAACTCGGTAAACACATCGGTGATGACTTGGCGGAAGGCAAACCTACATTGCCCCTTATTTACGCCATGCGCCATGGTGCCTCTGAGGAAGCCGCTATTATTCGCCGCGCCATCGAGCAAGGGGGGCGCGAAGATATCAACCTCGTCATAAAAATCATTGAATCCACAGGGGCAATTGCCTATACTTCTCGGCTGGCTAAACAGCAGGCGGATCTTGCTATAGAAGCCATAGGGGTGCTTCCCGAATCCCCCTATAAAGAAGCCTTAATCAGTCTTGCCGAATTCTCAGTCAGCCGTACTTATTGAAAAATAACAGTCAGCGCAACGGGGTGTAGCTCAGCCTGGTAGAGCACTGCCTTCGGGAGGCAGGGGCCGGAGGTTCGAATCCTCTCACCCCGACCA
>CAYRGG010000086.1:0-14161 GCA_964423745.1 uncultured Candidatus Competibacteraceae bacterium
AGCAGGGGACTCTTAATCCCAAGGTTATAGGTTCGATTCCTATACGGCCCACCAACTAATCAAAGACTTACCTTCCCTCCCTTACTTTTCTTCTCTGCCATGGCACGCCCATGGCACACCTTGAAACAACACACAGCCATTAAACCCCACCACTCAATGGGCCGCCTGACTGCTAAGGCAAAAAGCCCCTTTGAGCCCCCTTTTTTTATCTCAACTGTGCCATAAGTGCACCACTACTTAATAGTTTTTCTACTAATTTGAACAATAACAAAAACATAATTCTTTACCTATCATGATTAATAATCCTTTGTTGTCATTTATCCTGATAAGTTACATAATTATGTTACTGGATAACAACCCTATAGAAGGATAGCAATATGGCAACGATACAAACCCGCATCACCCAGGATGGCAAAATCTCTTACCGCGTACAGGTACGTCTAAAAGGCCACCCGGCGCAAAGCGCCACCTTTGCCCGCAAAACCGATGCAAAGAAGTGGGCCGCGAAAACAGAGACAGACATCCGTGATGGCCGCCACTTCAAAACCACCGAGGCTAAACGCCACACTGGAGCCGAACTCATAGACCGTTACCGCCGGGAGGTGATGCCCCATAAACGCCCTGGGACGCAAGGCCCGCAAAAGATCCAGCTGGTCTGGTGGGAAAACAGGTTAAAAGACTACCTACTCGCGGATGTTACGCCATCCCTTATTAGTCAATGCCGGGATGAATTAGCCCGTGACCATGGCAACGCGACGGTAGTGCGCTACCTGGCGGTTCTAAGCCATGCTTTTACGGTGGCCGTGAAAGAGTGGCAATGGGTAGAGAGTAACCCGGTGATCCGTGTTACTAAACCGAGGGAACCCAGGGGACGGGTACGGTTTTTAAGTGATGGCGAGCGGGAACGCCTATTAGCTGCCTGCAAGGCATCCAGTAACCCAGACCTTTACCTTGCAGTGTTTTTAGCCTTGTCCACAGGCGCAAGGCGAGGCGAGTTGATGTCCCTCACCTGGGACCAGGTAGACTTTGACCGTGGCGTGATTACCCTCCATGAAACCAAAAACGGCGAGCGTAGAGCACTCCACCTGCAAGGCCACGCCTTGGAGTTAATGCAAGCGCGTAAATCGGCTCGTTATCTGGTAACGCCGCTAGTGTTTCCATCTCGCAAAAGACCCCTCTCCCCTGTGGATTTAAGACACCCCTGGGAGGTGGCGTTGAAACAAGCCGATGTTAGGGATTTCCGCTGGCATGACTTAAGACATACCTGTGCAAGTTATCTTGCCATGAGTGACGCATCCCTAGCGGAGATTGCCGAGGTCTTGGGCCACCGGACTTTGAACATGGTGATGCGCTACACCCACTTGTCCCAGGCTCATACCACTACGGTAGTGGCGAGAATGAACAAAAAATATCTCGGAAGTTCATGATTTTTTTTAATGACTCAATGACTATTGATAGGTTTTGTTGATGAAAATGGCACTCGTAGATACGCGCAGGACCACACCGGACAGTACCGGACGATACCGGACAGGTAGGAGCCAATGTTTCCTAAATTGCCCTAGGTTGATTGTTAAAAAACGTTTCGTGCATAATCGCAGACGATCGCAGCAGATCACAGCAATTTGTCAACCATAACGGAGAACTACCTATGGAAACCAATCCCAACACCCGCCTAATCCCTATTCCCAAATGGCCCCACGATTGGCCTACGCAGGGTGGATTGCGCCACATGGTGTTTAATCAGAAAACGAACGGTTTTGATTCCGCATTTAAACGGGTAGGACGGCGCGTCCTGATAGATGAGGCTGAATTTTTTAAATGCGTGGAACGTGTGAACGAAGGAGGGCGACGGCGAAAAAAACAAAACCCCCGGTAACCAGCCGAGGGTTTTGTTTTCTTGAAAAAATACTTAAACCGCATCCGCTCCCGCCAGAGAGCGTCTTTACAACCACAACCGCCCCCGCCAGGGCATGTTATGGCATTAACTCCATGAGGAAAAAACACAGCCCCATACAGGGCCATCTTTCAACCACAACCGCCCCCAACAGGAGGCAGTCTTTACAACCACAGCCCCATACAGGGCCATCTTTCAACCACAACCGCCCCCAACAGGAGGCAGTCTTTACAACCACAGCCCCATACAGGGCCGTCTTAACCACAACCGCCCCCAACAGGAGGCAGTCTTTCAACCACCACAGCCCCCGCAGGCTGTTATGGTATGCGTTAACGTTGACGATATAAGAGGATTGTCGACAACATCACACGGCTATCCATAGCAGCAATTATCATACGTTACAGCGGCCAAGTGATCAATACGCTGTATAATAAAAACGTATAATAAAACTGGCGAGGGCATTGAATTTACGAGGAAAAATCAATGTTCCGCAATGAAAACTATACTCAAGCAGATTCGAAACAGCCTGAATGGCCCGATCCTCAACCGTTACCCGATAACCTGCCATCTATCGATGCACTTGCCAAACTATCACCTATTCAATATGACCAGCGTCGTAAATCCGTAGCTAAAGAGTTAGGTATTCGTGTTTCTGTTCTGGATCAGCAGGTAACAGCAAAACGGCTATCCGATAACCCGCAAAATTTAGGCAAACCCAAATCCGGACAACCCGTTAATCTCGATAGCCCGGAACCGTGGCATGAGCCGGTGGACGGAGCCACATTATTAAATGCGCTACAAGATACATTTAAACGGTTTGTGATGCTGCCCCCTGGTGGCTATGAGACGGCTGCATTATGGGTCATGCACACATACTGTTTAGATGCCGCTTATACCTCCCCAATCATGGGCATTACGAGCCCGCAGAAACGGTGCGGCAAGACAACCCTTGTAAATATTTTTGCAGCGCTGGCAAAGCGCACTATACCCACCGGCAACATATCACCCGCTTCGCTCTATCGTTCAATAGAATGCTGGCAACCCACACTATTAATAGATGAGGCCGACACATTCCTAAAAAACAACGATGAGCTACGAGGTGTCATTAACTCGGGCCATACACGCGCAAGTGCATTTATTATTCGTTCGGAGGGCGAGGATCATGAGCCGCGCTGTTTTTCTACGTGGGCGGCAAAAGCCATTGCTTTGATCGGTAGCCTACCCCCTACATTGCACGATCGTGCTATCGTGATTTGCATGGAACGCAAACCAGTTGACGAAAAACTGGAGCGGTTTCGGCCGGATAAAATGAGTTTTAGTGATCTGCGCCGCATGGCTGCGCGGTGGGCTATGGATAACATGGACAGGCTAGCGGAGATGGACCCCACTATGTCGGAAAATTTGAACGATCGCGCTGCAGATAATTGGCGGCCGCTGGTAGCTATTGCGGATTGTTCCGGAAATGAATGGCCAATGTTAGCTAGACAGGCCATTCAAAACCTAGCTACTCATGATGACGAAGATGAAGACGCCAAAGTGCAGCTTCTTTCTGACATCAACACTATTTTTAACGAGAACCGTAGCGTTCAGATTGAAAAAGATGATAGGCGCATTTGCACACGAGATTTAATTGACGCGCTAGTAGAGATGGAACACCGACCCTGGTCTGAATGGAAAAACGGTTATCCGATAACACCCTATCAAATAGCCCGTTTGTTGAAACCATTTAGAATTAAGCCGCGGAAAATCAAGTTTTCAAACACTGCGCTTCAGGGCTACTCGTTAAACGATTTTCAAAATATCTTCTCTCTCTATATACCCCCCCCTAGATCCGGAACTCCGGAACCATCCAGTAATGACGCGGGATTTGACGCGATTTCAAACCGGAACCGCAAAATGACAGATATGGAACTCCGGAACCATCTAGTAATGACGGGCGATTCCAGCGAGTCCAATCCGGAACCGCCACCATTTCAACCTAAAAAACTACCCCCTGAAAACCGGAAAAACCAAAAAGTTCCGGATCTATCCGGAACGTTCCGTTTCTCGGTTCCGGATAAAACCTCGCGAAAACCCGCACCACTACGCCATAGTTCCGGAGTTCCGGATCAAAACGCTAAAAATACAGTTCCGGGAAATAATTTTTATGATGAGGACGAAAACACAGAGTATTTTTAGGAGATTGACGCATGGAAGCGTTACAAAAAATGCAAGCCGCTGGGTTCCGGCTAGAAGCCATTAGTGGGCAACTTAAGGTAAGCCCAGCCAATAGGCTTAACCCCCGGCAACGGGAATACCTGAAACGCCACCGGGAGGAATTGTTAGCCGCTCTTGATACACCCCCGGCCACCATCACCCGCGCCATGCTGGAAGCCCGCCACCCTACCCAGGTGGCAGGCTTACCCTTGGCTGAAGTCTTAGACGATGCTGTACCGGAAGATTACGAGGATTTATGGGACTATGAAATCCTAGAATGTTACGCTCGTGCATTGGCCCACTATTTGGGGAAGGGGAAGCAGCCGATAAAATAGCCCAATGAACGCAAAGACAAAGCCCGTCCGCTGCTTGTACTGCGGGCAGCATTTCCGGCCTAACGATCCGTGGATGCAAGTCTGTTGGCCCTGCTGGCATGGATCAAAGACAGGCACAGTCATCCCACCCTGGGAAACCATAGAGCGCCAACAAGCCTGGATTGAACTGCTAACCCGTGAACTCGACCAAGCCCGGCAAGAAAGAGCCGCCGCCTTACAACGGGTGGAGGAAATACAAGTAAACTTACCGAGGCTCTTACAGCTTTGCCACCCAGACCGCCATGAGGGGAGCCGCACGGCTGCGGCTAATGAGATTACAGCCTGGTTATTGTCGTTACGGCAACAGTAAGGGTAATTGTTACCCGATAACACACTAACCTCAGCATAACGCTTGCTTGTAAAGGAAGGCTTTTTTAAAGGGGACGCTGTCCCCTGTGACCCCTGGGATATTTCAACACGGGTAATGTAGCAAAGAGCGGGAGTAAGCCTTGGAACCTAGGAACCTAGAAAAGTAAAGGGCCCGGTTTTCGATCGTAGCCGCGAAACCGAGCCCCATTACCCGTGACGCCATCGCCGTCCCCGGCTGTACGTATCCCTATTATAGCGAACTATGACAGGTAGTGTTCAATTAAGGCCCATTACCCGTGGTGAAATATCCTAGCGGGTGAATTGCCGCTTGCGGCAAGAGGGCCGGCAATGAGGCCCTTTTAAACAATATAGGCGCGTGTGCGCCATGGCCCCCCCAGGGCCAATGGTGCATAAAGCGCCTTCCTTTTATAGATAGAGATAGAAAAGCCCCCGCCTGTGAGGGTACGAGGGCCAAAGGGAGGAATTGGAGCCACCATCAAGAAACCCCATTATACGCTTTAACTATTGCGTTACCAGCAATGTTAGATGCAAACTATTGTCTGTAATGGCTGTTTGTGCAGACCACTATCAGGGATTAACAGATGAAATTTCAAAAAGGTCAAAGTGGCAACCCCAAGGGACGGCCACCGGGCAAGACACATAGCCGGGAAATACGCGAACTGCTCGCCAGAGCCGCACCCGATGTTGTCAAGATGACTTATCAGCGAGCGATGGAAGGCGACGCCACGGCGCTAAAGATCCTCATGGATCGGCTAATTCCTCCCCTACGTGCCCAATCCCAGCCTACGCAAGCCGCTATCGAAGGCGCTACCCCCGCCGATAAGGCTCGCCATATTATGGTGCTAGTCTCTACCGGGCAGCTATCCACAGACCAAGCCGATGACCTCATGGCAACCTTAGTTAGCATGACCAAGATTGTAGAAGCCACCGAGATTTTAGACCGTATCGAGCAGCTGGAGGCTCACTATGGTAGTCACTCGACACACGCTCACTAAGCGCCTTGAGGTGCTGGAAGCCACCCGCTACCAGCAGGACCAACAGAGCCGTCTTGCGGGCGAGATAGACCAAATCGTGATGGCCATACAACTCGCCGAATGGGGACTCGAAGCCCTACCCCCCAATACCCGTTTTGCCTATAGAGATTCCGAGCCCCCCCATTATGGGATGCCGGAATTAGTACCCATCGATCCTACAAAGGAAAAGGAGCAGTCAACATGAGCCAAAACATCAACCCCTTCCAACCTATGCAAGAAACCGGCAAGACCCCCGGCAGTGATGACTACCGCGGCAGTCCCAGCATACGTGACCAACTAGCAGAGCCACCCAAACCCCCCACCGACCCCACAGCTGCCCAGATTAACCGCTTACAGGTGGATAACGCCGAGGCCCCCATGACCACCCGTGGACCCTTGCAGATAGAAGAACTGGATAGTTACCTACGACGAAACCAGGCGTATCTATTCAAGGCTAGCCCCCAGGATGGCTATTACAACCCGCCACCTTTAAGAAAGTCCCAGATGACTGACGCCCAAAAGGCTAAGTACATTCGGGAGAATGGTGGCGAGGCTTACCGGCGCTTAGAGTGATAAGCCGCCCATAAACGTATTCACCACCACTTGTTATCCGGTAACAGATCAACTATACTGTACGTTATCGGATAACATACAGTGGTGAATCATGGCAATGAATAATGTTGAGCGACAAGCCCGCTATCGAGACAAGCTTAAAGGTCCATTAAAGCGTATCGAGACAATACTTCCATTTGAGGATGCCAGAAAACTCGATTATCTAATTACTTACTGGAACTGCAGTAAAAAAGAGGCTATCAAGCGAGTGATCTATGAGGCTTGGGAGAGGGAGGGCAACCCTGTTTATGAAAATGGCAAACTGGTATCGTATGACTAAGTAAACTGTTATCGGATAACTAGCATGTCTAAGGCTGATAGACTAAAAGAAGAGTTATCATGGCTAAGAGTGGTCTATGCTATTCTGGTTGCAATCGATGTATCGCTCATAGCGTGGTTTGCTCAGCACTATGATACGGCTGATCTGATACTATCGGTTCTATGTTGGCTTGCGATAGTATTGGCATCGGCTGCTATCGTATGGGTGACTCGGCAGGTATATCGTAAGTTGGATGAACTGGAGGAATTATGATGGGTGAGTGGTTATTTATATCAGCATTCGTGATATTCATCGGCGCTATTCTATGGTCTGCCACGGAATCAGCCAGACATAACAACAAGGGCTAATTTAACCCTTCCCTCCTATGGCACATTTAGAGCACACTAACCTGTAACTAATGAGGAATAACAGCTATAATCGGCAACAAGCCAAAGTGCCCAGGTTCTTGTAAAATATATCCTTATTTGTAGTGGTGTGTGGTTTTCATTGGACTCTTAATCCCAAGGTTATAGGTTCGATTCCTATACGGCCCACCAATAGAACAATTTTTTACCTGTTTTTCCCCCTTCTCGTTTTTCTCTTTTTGACAGGCTGTAGCGTATCGAGGATGAATGTTAAGCAATGGAAGACTTGGCATACCTAGTTTTTAAAATTCGCAATAAAAAGGATAATTTGATAGCTTTCTCCTATTAAAGCTAGGTACCTAACATAAAAACTATCTTGTATACTTTACTGGTTTAGTTTTCATTACAAAACAAATTTTTTTCATCTATATATATTGCGAGAGTGGCGGAATTGGTAGACGCGCTGGATTTAGGTTCCAGTGGGGTAACCCGTGAGAGTTCGAGTCTCTCCTTTCGCACCACTATTTTCAATGACCTGTTTTTTGTGGGAGATCTGGGAGCAACTACGGCTTGTGGTCTTAATACAGGTATTAATAGAGGTATTTAAATGCAGGTTTCAGTTGAAGAGCTTGAAGGTCTTGAAAGGCGTATTACAGTGCAAGTTCCCGCTGAAAACATCGACCCAAAAATCCAGGATCGTCTAAAGTCTCTTATACCAAAAGTCAAATTATCTGGTTTTCGGCCTGGCAAAGTTCCTTTAAAAGTCATCAAGCGCATGTATGGGCCACAAGTTCGTCAAGAAGTGCTAGAGGAGGTATTGGAAAACAGCTACCGTGATGCCTTGTCCCAAAGCAATTTGCGTCCAGTGGGAAGCCCAAAAATCGAGCCTCAGACACTAAAGGAAGGTGAAGACCTACAATATACGGCCACCTTTGAAATTCTGCCAGAATTTGAGGTCGTCGGCACGGACGGTATCGAGGTAGAACGCCAGGTCGCGGAAGTCACGGAAGCCGACGTGGACAATATGATCGAGACAGTCCGTAAACAGCGTACCGAATGGCTAGACGTGGATCGTCCCTGTCAAAAAGAAGATCGCGTGACCATTGATTTTGAGGGCCTTATCGACGGCCAAGAGTTTCCTCATAACAAACAGGAAGATATGCCGTTAGTTTTGGGATCGGGAAGCATGCCTGAAGCTTTTGAGAATAGCCTAATAGGATTAGAAAAAGACGCTGAAAAAGAATTTGAGGCCAGCTTCCCAGATGACCATCAAGTGGCCGACTTGGCCGGTAAAACGGTCCATTTTAACGTCAAGGTAAAGGCGGTGGCCGAACCCAAACTACCGGAAGTGGACGCCGCATTTGCGGAGGCTTTTGGGGCAGACAGCGTCGCAGGGTTACGGGATCTGGTGCGCACTAACATGTGCCAAGAGTTAGAAAAACGCAACGAAGAAAATGTCAAAGATCAGCTCTTGCAAAGTCTCAAAAAAGCCAACGACGTTAAGGCGCCGCAAGCCTTAATAAATGCAGAAATTGAACAAATGGCGCACCGTGCAGGTCTTACGGGTAATGAAAAAAACGACGCTATAACTGAACTAAAAAATAAGGTTTTTGCAGAACCGGCCCGGGACCGCGTAGCGTTTGGATTAATATTATCCCGCTTGGCCGACACCCATAATATCAAACCTGATGAAGCACGGGTGCGGGATAAAGTGAAAACAATTGCTGCGAGTTACGATGAGCCAGATAATGTTGCTCGCTGGTACGAAGGTAATCCGCAAGCCATGAACAGTGTGCATAGCCTCGTTGTCGAGGAACAAGTTATTGATTGGTTGCTGGAGCGAGCAAACATTACCGAAAAACAGGTTACCTTTGACGAAGTCATGAAACCCGGCAAGGCAGCGACTGAAACCTCTGAGGAGAAAACTTCCAATGATTGACAATGCTTCCAATCAAACCAGAGCACTCAATTTGGTGCCGATGGTGGTTGAACAAACGGCCCGTGGCGAACGCGCCTATGATATTTATTCGCGGCTTCTCAAAGAGCATGTTGTATTTCTGGTAGGTCCTGTCGAGGATTATAGCGCTAATGTCATTGTTGCCCAGTTGTTGTTTTTAGAAGCTGAAAACCCCGATAAAGATATAAACTTATATATTAACTCGCCGGGTGGCTCAGTAAGCGCTGGTTTTGCCATCTACGATACCATGCAATTTATCAAACCCGACGTGAGCACCATGTGCATCGGTCAAGCCGCCAGCATGGGTGCCCTTTTGCTGGCAGGCGGCGCAGCAGGAAAACGTTATTGTTTACCCCATTCTCGCGTGATGATTCACCAGCCACTGGGGGGATTTCAGGGACAAGCCACTGATATCGATATTCATGCGCGGGAAATATTGCAAGTCCGAGATCGTTTAAACCGAATATTGGCTAAGCACACGGGTCAGCCTATTGATAAGATCGCTGTGGATACGGATCGCGATAATTTTATGAGCGGAAGTGAAGCAGCAGAGTATGGACTCATCGATGCTGTGCTGTCCCAGCGCGGTGCATTGAGCCTAGATAAGTAAGTCCTGTTAACAGGTCATGCTCATCAAGAGCATTAAAGCCTCTTACATCTTCGCGAAGTGAAATTTTGTGGCACAGGTAAGCTGGTCCTTGCAAAATTCCCAGGAAAATAGTTGAATCTATGGAAATGGGTTAAATCAGTACTTACCTTTTGGCACCAAACGCGGTTTAGAGGAAATATTCTCTGGGTTTTGAGCGCTTTTTGAGAAAAACTGGCAATCGCTCATCCGGTCAAGGAATGTGTGAAAATGATCGTGTGACTCGCGTTCCATTCAGCATCTTTCTTGGGAGGTCAGCGTAAAGTCTTAGTGGCTGATAGATTACCTGTGCTAACAATGACATATTACGGAGATTTCCATGGCTAAAGATCGAAATGGCAAGAGTAATGACGACAAACTCTTGTACTGCTCTTTTTGTGGTAAGAGTCAACACGAAGTACGTAAATTAATCGCAGGACCGAATGTATTTATTTGTGACGAATGTGTTGAACTGTGTAACGACATTATCCGCGAGGAAATGGAAGAGAACACCCACGTAGCAGGTCACAAGTTACCGAAGCCCCATGAGATCAAACAGGTACTCAGCGAATACGTGATTGGTCAAGAACAAGCTAAAAAAATCTTGGCGGTGGCGGTTTACAATCACTATAAGCGACTTGAATTACAACAAAATCGTGGCGACGTGGAAATCAACAAGAGTAACATTTTGCTCATTGGACCCACAGGATCAGGAAAAACCCTTCTTGCTGAGACATTAGCGCGGTTGCTAAACGTTCCTTTCACCATCGCCGATGCGACAACGCTTACCGAAGCGGGATATGTCGGTGAAGACGTTGAAAATATCATTCAAAAACTTCTGCAAAAATGCGATTACGATGTTGAAAAAGCCCAAACTGGGATAGTCTACATCGATGAAATCGATAAAATTTCTCGCAAATCCGATAACCCCTCCATCACCCGGGATGTCTCCGGCGAAGGCGTTCAGCAAGCTCTACTTAAGCTCATTGAAGGAACGGTTGCCTCCGTACCTCCTCAAGGAGGCCGCAAACATCCACAACAAGAGTTTTTGCAGGTAGATACTTCTAATATCTTATTTATTTGCGGCGGCGCATTTGCAGGACTCGATAAAGTCATTCGCAGCCGGTCAGAACAAGGAGGTATTGGATTTTCAGCTGAGGTGAAAAGCAAAAATAACAAGCAAACCCTAGGCGAACTATTGGCGGGAGTTGAACCAGAAGATCTAATCAAGTATGGACTTATTCCTGAATTTGTAGGACGCTTACCGGTAGTGGCAACCCTGGAAGAATTAGATGAAGCGGCTTTAGTGCAGATTCTAACCGAGCCTAAGAATGCCATTGCGAAACAATTCACCAAATTGTTTGAGCTTGAGGGGTGTGAATTAGAGTTTCGTGATGAGGCACTCCGTGCTATATCTCGTAAAGCCATGGAGCGCAAAACTGGAGCTAGGGGGTTACGCACCATACTTGAACATATTCTCCTCGATACCATGTATGACCTTCCCAGCATGGAAGAGGTCAGCAAAGTCGTCATTGACGATTCTGTTGTTCAAGGTGAAAACAAACCTTATTTTATTTACGAGCAAACAGAAAAACGGCGTGTGGCCTCTTCAGATTAAACTTACAGGCGGGGAATTCAATATTATATGAACAGGAATTTCCCGCTTATTCATTAGGATTTTAATCAATTCCGCTGGTGGTTTTTATCACTTATAAAATTTGCCCATTAAAGACCGTTAAGTGGCTTATAAAAGAGGTGTCAAAGGCTTGCCTGTGGTAAAGCTTACTTACTTTTAAGAAAATAAGTATTTATGGCGTCCTTTGGAACCAACAGCAATAGTCCTAACTAAAAAAACATGTTGCATCAGTGACAAATCATATAATTGTTACCGACGCTACGACCAATCAGCAAATTTACTTCCACTTAATTTTTATCACCAGGTTGCTGCGACTCGTCAAAACCTACCATGATGCAGCATAATACTAAGATTTACTTTTCGAGGGTAACACTATGCTTACGCCCGTCCTGCCTCTTCGTGATGTTGTCGTCTACCCCCATATGGTTATTCCCTTATTTGTAGGAAGGGAGAAGTCGATCCGCGCTCTAGACATAGCCATGCAAAGCGACAAACGTATTCTGTTAGTTGCGCAAAAAAGTGCTGAAGTCGATGATCCAGGGGTAGATGACATTTATGCTATGGGCACCTTGTCAAATGTACTGCAGCTACTAAAACTACCTGATGGAACCGTAAAAGTGTTGGTGGAAGGCAGTCAACGGGCCGCCATTGAACACTTTACAGAAACTAAGGACTGTTTTTTAGCAAACATTACCGTTTTGAGTCCTACCCCTGGCAATCTAGATCGTGAAACCGAAGTGCTTATGCGCTCACTGTTAAATATTTTTGACCAATACGTAAAGCTTAATAAAAAAATACCTTCAGAAGTATTAACATCGTTGGCAGGCATCGACGACCCAGGTCGTTTAGCAGATACCATAGCCGCTCACATGGCCCTCAAATTAGAAGAAAAACAAAAAATTTTAGAAATTAAACCTCCCCAAGAAAGGCTCGAAGGTTTGCTTCGTTTAGTAGAAGGTGAAAACGATATTCTGCAAGTGGAAAAAAGAATCCGTAACCGCGTTAAACAGCAGATGGAAAAAAGCCAGCGGGAGTATTACCTTAATGAACAAATGAAAGCCATCCAAAAGGAGTTGGGGGATCTCGAGGATGCGCCTAACGAATTAGAGGACCTTACGCAACGTATTGAAAAAGCAGGGATGCCAAAAGATGTTAAAACAAAAGCGACGACTGAACTCAATAAACTAAAGATGATGTCGCCCATGTCCGCGGAAGCCACGGTGGTCCGCAACTACATCGACTGGTTAGTGAGCGCACCATGGAAAAACCGCAGCAAAATCCGTCGCGATCTAGCGGGTGCGGAAGCCATTTTGGAAGCGGATCATTATGGCTTAGAGAAGGTTAAAGAACGCATTCTCGAATATTTAGCTGTGCAGCAAAGAGCTCGCAAGATCAAAGGCCCTATTTTATGCTTAGTGGGTCCTCCTGGAGTGGGTAAAACCTCGCTAGGTCATTCTATTGCCCGGGCCACCAACCGTAAGTTTATTCGTATGTCACTAGGGGGTGTTCGAGACGAAGCTGAGATTCGGGGCCATCGCCGCACTTACATCGGCTCTATGCCCGGCAAAATCATTCAAAATATGGCAAAAATCGGTACCCGAAATCCATTGTTCTTGCTCGATGAAATTGACAAAATGTCTATGGATTTCCGCGGCGATCCCTCTTCGGCATTACTGGAAGTATTAGACCCTGAACAAAACAACTCCTTTAACGATCACTATCTCGAGGTGGATTTCGACCTTTCCGATGTCATGTTTGTAGCCACTGCCAATTCTTTAAATATTCCTCCGCCTTTATTGGATCGTATGGAAGTCATTCGTCTGCCGGGCTACACGGAAGATGAAAAATTAAATATTGCCCTGCGTTATTTAGTGATCAAGCAAATTAAAAACAATGGGCTTAAAAAAGGGGAACTGGAAATTCATGAGTCGGCTGTTCGGGATATTATTCGCTATTATACTCGCGAAGCCGGTGTGCGTAATTTAGAGCGTGAAATTTCTAAAATATGTCGTAAAGTTGTCAAAGAAATCACTTTACAACCTGCAGAAGGGACATTAACCGTTTCTTCAGAACAATTAGAAAAATATCTAGGGGTACGCCGCTTCCGTTTTGGACTTGCAGAAGAAGAAGATGAAGTCGGCCAAGTTAAAGGCCTCGCGTGGACAGAAGTAGGTGGTGAATTATTAACCATCGAAGCCGCTTTAATGCCCGGCAAAGGAAAGTTAATCCACACAGGCCAATTGGGCGAGGTCATGCAAGAATCTGTGCAAGCGGCAATGACGGTGGTTCGCAGTCGAGCAGAATCGTTGGGCATTGATCTAGAATTCTATCAAAAATATGATGTGCATATTCATGTCCCAGAAGGGGCCACGCCTAAGGATGGCCCCAGCGCAGGGGTTGGTATGTGCACAGCAATGGTTTCGGCTTTAAATCATACGCCAGTGTGTGCAAACGTCGCCATGACAGGAGAGATTACACTCCGTGGTGAAGTATTACCCATTGGCGGGCTTAAAGAAAAGTTATTAGCGGCCCATAGAGGTGGTATTGGGATTGTGATAATTCCGGAAGAAAACCGTAAAGATTTGTTAGACATTCCAGAAAATATTCGCGACCAATTAGATATTCGACCGGTAAAATGGATAGATCAAGTTTTTGACATTGCATTACATCAATTACCCTCTTCTCCGGCTGAAGGTGAAGCAGTACTTAATGAAATAAAAAATAAAGGAGAAGCCTCAAAAACAAACAAACAGGAGGAGAAAGTACGTGCCCATTAAAATAAGGTTGACACTTACTTAAATGCCTTGCTATAAGAATCAACCGTTTTCAATATTTAAGATAAATGGTTTATCTATCTCATTTAGATAGACTTGAAATGTTAAATAAGGAAGGTGAAAAAA
>CAYRGG010000087.1:0-13967 GCA_964423745.1 uncultured Candidatus Competibacteraceae bacterium
CCTGTGTTCGCGCCAGTGGGCTACCTTGGAGCCTTAATTCATGTGAATGGTATAATGACTAAACTAGTGCAACGTCCGCCTCTGTGTTACTGGCTCTACTTTGATTTTTGATAACTTCGAAGGGGTTTTGAAGCGTGCAATTCGCTTGATGATCTCGTTAGCACGCAGCATTGCATGGCGTGCGTTGACGTCCATGGCGTTGGTAAAAAAATAGGTGCCGGATGTCATACTGCCGAGGACGTAGGTACGAGAGCAAGGTCGGTCCAGCGCATCGAGTAGACGACCGCTTTCATAGTCCACCTGAAATCCCCCAAACACGCAAGGCTTAGCAAGACCTCTTTCAAGCAGACGGCGGACGATCGGCATGTCAGACTCGACCACTGATATAGAGAATCCTGTCGCGTTAATAATGTAACGAGTGGAAATAACTTGCCTCGTGTCCCGCTGCGGATCTAGTAGCTCAACTTCAAAGCGTTTTCGCTTGGGACAAAAGTTCACTCCAACCATCCCGCTATAGACAGTCAATTGGTCCACCCTCATCAACTCTTGGAGCTTCATCGCGTTCTCTATGGGAAAGGACACGCGGTAGGAGAACCATTGGCTACGAAAGAATTTCCAGAAGCGGTGCTTTTCGTCAGTTGCGAGTCTGTTCCACAGGTGATCAATAATGGCATTGGTGGCATAGACAACCGACTGCCAGGTACGGTTACCGCGGTTCGCGAGGTTGATCTCTTCAGAGAGGTAAGCATGCATACCAGCTTCGGCGTTGAGTATTGTGTTGATATTTGTTTGATTGCGCTGGATCCCATTAATCTCCGCTACCAATATTTGAAAAATGTCTTCTAGAGTGATGCCGTTAGGATGCTTTAAATAAAGTTCTTCTATTGCCTTCTTTGTGAGCAGCTTGAGTTGGTGCTTTTGATTCTCGCCACCGCGAACGCTCGGCAGTCTCCCCGAGCGTGATACACTGAATAGCTTACCATGGTGACTCTTTTCCGATAGGGCAATAACGGCGTCAATTGCGTTTAGACTGGATCCAATAATACCGACCGATGCGTCACGAGGAATGGCTTCTACAAGGCGTGTTGTCGGATAGGGGTTATTGAAAAATTGTGGGTTATCCAGGAGGTGGTCAAACTTTCGAGGGCGCAGATTGCCAATGGAAAGAACTACGTAGCTGCCGCTGAGATAGCGCCCGTCAGCGAGCTGCACGGTGACGCTATCGTCATCGTCGTCTTCCAGAAGATCTATTGCCTCGGATTGCACATGCGTAAGCTCAATGTTGTAGCGCCAAGCGGTTGCTTTTAGTACGTCAAATGTATGTTCAAGGTACATCCCAAATAGCGGTCTTGGCAAGAAAGCGCTGGGCTCGACGACAACTTTTGGAAAACGCTCGCGCCAACGACGTTGGTTATTTCTCAACCAATCAACAAAATGGTGCGGATCCTCATAGACCACCGACATCGTATCGGCGCGTGTGTTTAGAAGATTACTTTCGAGATCGTCCTCATAAGCTTGACCTGCGCCGAGACGTGTTCGCGGTTCGACGAGAGAGATTTTCAAGCATTCGGCACATTTATGCGCAATGGCTTTATGCACAAGCTGGTAGGAGATAGAAAGACCAAGTGATCCGCCACCCACTACGATTATAGCGTTATGTATATCTGCATTCATGGAAAATACGTCCTTTGATTTTGTTACTAAAGTTGAAAAGTTCTTTCATAAAACATATCAGGCGCTCTTACGACAGATCCGAGTCAACATTGACTGTTCTTGAAATATCTGTGGGTTCATTTCATGAATTTGTTCGGCGCAAGATACTCGACTTTGGCAACGCATCAGAATGTCGTGTTCGGCGTCGACGCCTGGGGCGACCTCGGTAAGGTACACACCGTCGGCACGTAACTCGGAAACCGCCCGTTCGGTGACATACTTTACGTCGACACCATGACGATATGCGCCGGCCGCATAGAAATCGATTTGTTTGACGGAGCGAACAAATTTGGTGGTTAGACCATCGCGAACGATGTGCAACCGATTATCGCGAACCCAAACCTCCTGCTCACCGGCGCTAAAAGAACCGCAGAAAACCAGTCGCGAGACGGATTGCGAGATATTTACAAACCCTCCAATACCGTTAATGCGTTCACCAAGGCGTCCGACGTTCACATTGCCGGTGCTGTCAATTTGACCAAACCCAAGGAATGAGATATCAAGACCACCGCCATCGTAAAAGTCAAATAACGCGGGTTGATCTAACATCGCCTCAGGATGGATCGAGGCTCCAAAAGATAATCCGCCAACTGGCGTACCGCCGATCGCGCCTGACTCCACTGTCAGCACAAAAGGAGGGCCGTCCTCGGCGGCTGCGACTCGAGCGATCCGTTCTGGCGTCCCAATACCAAGGTTGACAATGGGGTTTTCGAGTTTAAGTATTTCCAGGTAAGCACGGCGGGCGATCACTGTTCTAGCATCCAGCACCAGTGCCTCATCGTAGATATCGGCACGGGGTCCCTGTCCGAGAAATGCTGGATTCATCGGGTGCCCATACGTCTGCCAGTGCTCACTTTCCCTGGCTTGGAAAACATAGTCAATTAACATTCCGGGAACACGGATCTTTTGGAGTTCGATAGTTCCTGCAGGGACGATTTCCTTTACTTGTGCGATGACCACACCCCCGGAGTTGTGAGCGGCTTGAGCCTGGGCGAGGACCTCCGGTAGGTTAGCCTCCTCTTCGAACGACAAATTGCCCTTCGCATCAGCTCGCGTGGCACGAATTACCGCACAATCGATTGGAAAAGTTGGATAAAACAGGTAATTACTCCTCCCCAGTTTGACAAGCTTAACCATTTCTTCGGTGGTGCAGGCGTTTAGGCGACCGCCGGTTTGTCGAGGATCAATAAAAGTGTCTAGACCTATTCTTGTCGTAACCCCTGGCGCGCCTGCGGCAATCGCACGGAACAAGTGGCTAATAACGCCTTGGGGCCAATTGTAGGCCTCGATTAACGTATCAGACGCTAACTGGCCGAGTTTGGGCGCTAGGGCCCAATAACCACCGATGACACGTTTGAGCAAGCCAGTATGGGCCAATTTATTCAGCCCCATTCGCTGCCGGTCGCCTTGACCAGCAGCGAACACTAAGGTGAGATTTTGGGGAGCGCCCGTGTCCAAAAACCGTTGTTTAAGCGCCGAGCTGAATGCTTCTGGATGACCACAGCTACCAAAACCACCAGTGGTCACCGTCCAGCCGTTTTCTACAAGAGCCGCAGCATCTTGAGCAGAAATGATTTGCATGATCCAATCCTCTATCTGAAGTTGGAGAGGAGCGCTGCCGGTCGATCCAGTGGCGCTCCCTTTGACCCTAGTGAGCTGTATCAGCCTGCTCAACCACCACTGGCTGCTCCCATACAACTAGAAAAGTACATCCCTCTCCACTACTTAAAGCATGATTACTACCTGGCGGACAGATCTCAAGCGTCCCACGCCGATGCACACCGGAATCGTTGATTAAACACCCTTTCAAAATAAAGATCAGCTCGTACCCTTGATGAACATGTCGAGCGACTTTTGCGCCTGGTGCATAGCGCAGCAGCGCCGCAGCCGATCCCTGGTTATTTTCTCGTGCATCGTAGAGTCGTACGATCTCGACACCCTTACGTTCGTCGGCTGAATAGGGTTCCCAGTTGAGTACGACCTTATCGATATCCTTGTTAAGAAGATCTCGAACAAGAATGGATCCTGTTGGCACTATAGTTTGCATAGCAGTTTGCATGTTTATTTCCCCTCAAGAGCGTGATCAAGATAAAATAAATGCTGAGATGTGCCTGTTCGACACTACTCAGCCGTACCACCAATACGAGCCAGATAAACCGCTGTGTCGCAGACTCGGTTAGAGAAACCCCACTCGTTATCGTACCAGGCAACGACACGCAGAATGTTCCCTGGCATTGCTTTAGTTTGCGTTGCGTCGAAAATCGAACTTGCCGGATCATGATTAAAGTCAATTGAGACGAGCGGTAGTTCGTTGAACGAAAGAACCCCTGCTAAAGAGGTTTCCGCCGCTTGACGACAAGCGTCATTGACCTCTTCGACCGTAACTGTTTTCCTTGTCCTCACGACGAGGTCTACCATAGAAACATTTGATGTTGGTACTCGGATCGCTGCGCCATCCACTAAGTTGTTTAATTCTGGAATAACCAATTTTAAAGCCTTCGCTGCACCCGTTGAGGTTGGAATTTGCGACAATGCAGCGGCCCTTGCCCTACGAAAATCTCGATGTGGCATGTCCACTAGGGATTGGTCAGCGGTGTAGGAGTGTATAGTCGTCATAAAACCACCTTCTATCCCAGCAAGTTCATGCACGATTTTAGCTATTGGCGCTAGGCAGTTGGTGGTGCAAGAGGCATTGGACACCACTTGATGTCTATTGTTTAGCTTGACCTCGTTTACACCGTAAACGACAGTGAAGTCAGCATTGGGGGAGGGACCAGATATCAGCACCGCTTGAGCGCCTCCTTCCAGGTGTCCGGCCGCGGCCTCGCGTTTGGTGAAGCGTCCAGTACATTCCAGCACTACCTCAACACCGAGATCCATCCATGGAATTTCCGCTGGGCTGCTGAGCTGAAACACCGGTATTGATCTACCGTCAACAATCAATAAATCCTTGTTCACCGCGACAGTGCCTGGGTAGCGACCGTGTACCGAATCGAAAGCTAGTAAGTGCGCTAGCATTTCAGTGCCTGCCAAGTCATTGATCGCCACAATCTCAATGTCGTCGCGTTGTGATTCCGCGATCGCCCTCAGCACATTGCGACCAATGCGTCCAAAACCGTTGATGGCAGCTCGTATAGTCATAACAATAGACCCCTCTTTGGTTTATCAATGAAATATTACTTTTTGGTACTGAGATACACGCCAGTGGACGCGACGACGAACCCGAGTACGGCCAGCGGCGACAGCACCTCGCCAAGTATCAACCAGCCCATTAAAGCGGTAGTTGGTGGGATGAGATAGAAAAGGCTAGCTACCTGACTCGCCTCACCACGTCGGATGAGTACATACAATACGCTGATGGCAGCGATGGAGTTGACTAGACTTAACCAGCCGGTCGATAGCACCAATTGCGGTGTCCACTCGACCGCGAGACCTTCGTATTGCCATGCTAGAAAAAAAACTATTACAGAGGCCACACCAAGTTGGATCACTCCGCCTGTACGCAGATCCATACCCGTGCAAAAACGCTTTTGATACAAAGTACCTACGGTGATGCCGATCAGAGCAAGTACGACATAGAGATAACCAGCCGTAGAGCCGCCCGTGAATGAAATCTTGTCACTCACTACTAGAGCGACGCCCACTAGCCCGATGCCAAGCCCTAGCCATTGCCGAAAACCGATACGCTCGCTGAGAAAAAGTCCTGCACCGATGGCTGTAAAAATTGGCATCGTTCCGACGATTAACGCCGACACGCCAGCGGTAACCCCTTCGTTTAGACCTGCGTAAAGACCGCAAAACTGCAAAGCTTGGATAAAGATTCCAACCACCACAATGTGCCCGACCTGTTTCCAGGAGCTTGGCCAAGGTGCTCTAAAAACCAGGGCAACTAACAACAGCACTAAGGCAGCGCTACTGAAGCGCATAAAAATCAGCGTAAAGGGACCTGCATAGGGTAAACCGATCTTTCCGGCCACATAGCCAGAACTCCACATAACAATAAAAAGAAATGGCAAAAATATGAGTTTGTCGATGGAAGTGGGGAGACTTGCAATATTTGTGTTCATTAGGATCTATCCTGATTGTTGAGTGCAGGAGCTAATATAGATCCTATGAAAACCAATAAAAATTGAAGTATTTTCAGGTCTTACATGAAGTTATTTCATATGAAAAATAGTTAACAGTCACATTAAAAAGCATCATCATTTTCAGGTTGTGCAATATGCTCGATCCTATTGACATGTCTGAGCACCTCGACCAAGTCTATGAGTGGTTGCTGGAAGCGCCCGATGGGGAAGCCCTAGTGCAGACCGTGCAGACACATTTTCACGGAGGCTAAAGCAAAGCAGTTTATCCTATTTCCTTAGCGTTTCTTAGAGACATTTGTCTGATGTCAATACGAAGATGGTTGCTGATATCTGTGGCTGATGCTGCTATTGAAATTTGGCTGCTAGCGAACAGCATGGTTTTTTGGTTATACTCCTGGTATAACTCACGGAGCAGTAATAATGAAAACAGCAATATCAATTCCCGATACGCTTAATGAAAACATCGAAGATTTTCTCCAAACGACCAAAATGACACGCAGCGAATTCTTTCAAAGAGCGGCAAAATATTATCTTAAACAACTCTCTGCGCAGGCTGTAACCGCCAACCTTAATCAAGTTTACGATGGCGAAAAAGCTCCCGATGAAACGGCTTTTCGTCGTGCAGCATTGTCCCACTTTCGAGAACTACTGGAAAATGAAAAATAATGGTTTTGCAGGGCGAGATCCACTGGGTCGATTTTGGTGAACCCAAGGGCTCTGAGCCGGGCTTCCGACGTCCTTGTGTAATCGTGCAAAATAATGCATTTAACGCCAGTAGAATCTCTACTGTCGTAGTGGTGGTAATTACCAGCAATCTTAAACTTGGACAAGCCTTTGGCAATCTAACCTTACATAAGGGTGAAGCTGGTTTACGCGGGAAAAGTGTTGTCAACATTTCTGAGATAGCAACAGTTGATCGTTCAATGCTTGATGGTCGTATCGGTGCCTTAAGTCGGACACGTTTCAATGCAGTCCTGCAAGGAGTCTATGCATTGCTCAAGCCGTTGGACCCGTAGCAAGTTTATCTGGCGAAATGCAGCCCATCATCATGTTTTAAGCGATGCGTCTCTTGACAAGTCCGAAGCTAGCGTTTAAGGCTATATAGCTATTATTTTTAGGATTTTTTTTCACCACAATGAGGAATTTATTAAACCACTAAAAAAGTGAGACAACTGATGAAAAAGCACGCGGATTTTCTCGACCTTCCTAGCGTTTTTAGCAGGGCTGAGGTGCAAAATTCTAGCTTGTCTTGGAACATCGAAAAATGGTTGCCTCGCGCCCTCCTAAAAGCCATGGGTAATCCTCCTTTACGATTTGTGCTTTGGGACGGAACTGCATTTACGCTAACCAGCCAGCAACCCATTGCAACCCTGAGAATACGCAACCGAAAGACGCTATGGCGACTTTTAGCCCATCCAGCTCTCCATTTTGGTGATGATTATGCAGCAGGTCTCCTTGAGGTAGAGGGAAGCCTAATAAAACTCTTGGAAGCGGTGTATCAGTCTCGAACACCACCCCATAAGGCGAGTCTGCTGGAAAAATTCGCTGTAAGTCGCCCTACCTTATCCCATCGCAATACCCTGACTGGGTCCCAACAAAATATCCATCACCACTATGATCTGGGTAACGATTTCTATCGTCTGTGGTTGGATAAAGAGATGGTTTATACCTGTGCCTACTTTCCCCAGCCCGATGCTTCTTTGGAAGCAGCCCAATTCGCCAAAATGGATCATGTCTGCCGTAAGTTATGCCTTAAACCTGGCGACGAAGTGGTGGAAGCCGGCTGTGGCTGGGGTTCGCTGGCCCGTCACATGGCCCGTCATTATGGTGTAACAGTTCGCTCCTACAATATTTCCCACGAACAAATTGTTGAGGCGCGGGAGCGGGCCAAAGCCGAAGGACTTAGCGACCAAATAGAATATATCGAAGATGACTATCGCAATATCAAAGGCGCTTTTGATGTGTTTGTTTCCGTCGGTATGCTAGAACACGTCGGCAAAGCCAATTACCGGCAACTGGGCGCCACCATTGACCGTTGCTTAAAACCTTCAGGTCGAGGACTGCTACACAGTATTGGGCAGTTTGAGGGGAGACCTAGCAACGCATGGACCGAAAAACGTATTTTTCCGGGCGTCTATCCTCCTACCTTGGGAGAGATAATGGAGATCTTAGAGCCTTGTGGATTCACTATCTTAGATGTGGAGAATTTGCGTCTGCACTACGCTAAAACGCTGCAACACTGGCTAGCTCGTTTTGAGCAGCACACCAATACATTGCGGGATCGCTACGACGAATCTTTTGTAAGGGCATGGCGCTTGTATCTATCCGCCTCCATTGCCAGTTTCACAAGCGGAGCATTGCAGCTTTTTCAAGTTGTATTTTCCCGACCCGAAAATAACGATATCCCCTGGACCCGTGCTTTCTTATATGAGAAAGGGAAGGATGGCGCCTAACGCTAGAGCGGCGGCGCCCATGAAAACGTTAATCTAATGCAAGATAGCGGCGTTAATAATAGCTCATGAAAATCCTCATTGGTTACTCCATGCGCAGCGGAAGTACGCTGTTACAGCATATTCTCAATGGTCACTCCATGCTGCGCTCCTACAGCGATTTAAGTTCCTTCTGGATGCTAGTCCGCTCCCTGCCAGGTTTGACACCCGCTAGCCATGTCTGCATCAAGCCCATGGATCTTCTTTACCTACAGGAAAGTATTGATTTTTACCGCCGCTTTGATCGTTTTGTATGGCTTACCCGGGATCCAAGGGATAGTTATTTATCTACCATCGAATCTGGCTATGCCTATCTATTTTGGCTACCCGGGCAAAAACAGCACGGCATCGATACGAGGTTACTAAAACGCTGGCAGCTTATCTATCGGCACTATTTTCAACATCCCCAGCGCTGGCATCTAGTAAAATATGAAAACCTAGTGACCAAGCCGGATAAAACCATCAGCGAGTTGCTTAACTATCTCAACTTACCCTTTGAGAGGCTCTATCCTTTTAAGCGATTTGATAGAAAGCACGGCGGTGATTTTAAAATAGCCAACCATACCAACTTAACCAGTGAATCCGCGCTGCGCCATCAACGAGAGCTTAACGCAGTGCAAAACGCTTTAGTTTGTGAGCTTCTCCGAGAAGAAATGCAGGCACTTGGTTATCTGTATAAAGAGTCTAACGAACTCCATCAGCAACCTCTAAAAGTCGCTAACGGCTAGAGCATTTTCTTTAAAGTGCCGTCCTTGTCAATAAACTGATGCTTCAATGCCGCCAACGCATGAATAACGATCAAAAAAGCGATTCCATAAGCCAAATAATAATGTAGCGCGATAGCAAAATCTCGTAGGGTATTGCCTACAGAAAAAAACGCGGGTATATCAAACCAACCAAAAAAAGATACCGGATCACCTTTGGAAGTGGATATAAAATAACCTGTGATGGGAATTGCCACCATGGCCGAGTAAAAAATCCCATGGGTCACGCGGGCTGCACCACGCTCCCATGCTTTTAGAGTGTCCGCATAAGCAGGTGGCCTAGAGTATACAACCCAACCTAACTTAATCACGCCTAGCGCTAAAACCAGTATCCCAAAGGCGCGATGTAAGGTGAGGGAATCGTAATACCAGGGATCGTAATAGGTTAGATCCACCATATACCAACCTAACCAGATCAATCCGATCATGAGTAGGGCAATGATCCAATGCAAACTCTTCGAGACCATACCATAATGATCTGGCGAATTTTTCAGCCTCATAAGATAAGTAGAATCCTACCGAGGGCACTAAAATCGTAAAAAGTTACTGTCTGATGCCTTCTATGCTGAGTTCTAGCTCCATGGTCTCACTGGCCGAACCTAAATCATAATCGATACCAAAGTCTTTACGGGCAAGGGTTATTGTACCAATAAAACCAGCGCGGTAACCTCCCCATGGATCTGGCCCCTCACCTATTTTCTCAATATCAATAGAAATGGGCTTTTCGACGCCGTGCAAGGTAAGCAATCCTTCCAAGGTACCTTTTTCAGCGTCTCCCGTGTATTGAGTGGTTTTAAAGGTCGCTTTTGGATATTCTTCCACATTCAAGAAATCTTCACCGCGCAGGTGCTTGTCGCGTTCGGCATGATTAGTATCGACGCTAGCCGTGTCGATTTCCAAATCGATTTCGCTGGCTTCGGGTTGCTCGGCATCATAGCTGAAATCACCGGAGAGATCGTTAAAACGCCCATACAGCCAGCTATAGCCCAAATGCTGGATACGAAATTCCACAAACGAATGGGCTGGATCGATTTCATAATCAGCCGCCACTGCAACATGACTCAAAAAACCGGTTGCAGGCGTTATGATCAACCCAATCAATGCGTAAAAAACAGCTATTCTAGTCACACAAACACCTCTTCAAGCCTATGTTTTGAATATCAAAATATAAATCTAGCAATATCCTTCACGAAGAATTTACACATGTAATTCCTGCAATAGCAAACCTGGGATAAGTATAGGTAATAGTTATCGTTCTTAAAGTCTAATCAAGTTAATTTGATTCTTTTATTTAGAACGTGACAGTCAATTTTGTTTAATAAATTATTAATCTGGCCGTTTCTAAATATTCAACTCGGATTCAAAAACCCTTCACATTGAACTGCAAAGCTACTCTCGCCTGTGTTTAATAGCCTGGAGGAAGAGTAATGCATTTCTCATATATGAGAGTAATTTTTGCAGCTTTGGCAACAGCGGCTATCGCTGTACCGGGCCTCGCAAACGCAAAAGATATTAGCTATAGAGCAAAAATTGATGTCGCTAAGTCAGGGGGTTCCGAGCGACGTGTTGTTAAAGGTCTAGTTTTTGAGGATTTAAACCAAGACGGAAAGCACCAAAGCGGTGAACCGGGTATTCCGGGAGTAATGGTCTCCAACAGTTTGGACGTGGTTGTGACCGACGCCGATGGCCGATATGAACTTGAAAACCGTATCGCTAGTGGCGAGCTACCGCCTGATCAGGCAATGACAGTGTTTGTTACGAAACCTGCTGGCTACGAAGTACCCTTAGATGAAAACAATGTTCCGCAGTTTTATTACCACCACATTCCAGACGGTACGCCACTTAATATGCGTGGTGAACCGTTTCGTTTTGGGGGTCTTGAACCCAGTGGATCACTGCCTAGCCGTGTCAATTTTCCCTTGATTAAGGGTGAACACAAAAAAAACTTCAAGATGGTATTTTCGGGTGACACCCAGACCTATAGCAACACCGAAATCGGCTACCTGCGCGATACGATGGCCAAAGAACTTTCAGAGATACCTGATTTGGCGGCAGTCATCATTGAAGGCGATGTCATGGGCGACGACTTAGGTCTATTTACCCGTTATAAAGAGGTGATGAGCGTTGCGAATGCACCCTTATATTTAACCCCTGGTAACCATGATCTGGACTTCGATGCTGAAACTGATCGTAACTCCTTCGACACCTTTAAAAGGGAATGGGGTCCCACCGATTACTCCTTCGACATCGGCGATGTGCATTTTGTGATTCTCGATAATGTCAAGTATCCCTGTTTAGATGAAGATAACGCCGATGGCGTCCATGAGGGTTGCGATGACGATATTCTCAGTGGGGCTACGTATAATGGTGTCCTCTCCGCTGAACAACTTGAATGGTTGAAAAACGATTTATCTTATGTGCCTAAACATAAATTGGTGGTGCTCAACACCCATATTCCGCTTTTGTCATTCCTCACCCAAGATAGCGGCCGCAACACCACCGATAATTTAGCCGAGCTGTATGAGACAGTAGGCTGCGCCCGCGCCGCTGACGGTACTTTCCCAGCGGAAAACTGCGAGCGACCGGTTTTAGCGCTCTACGGTCATATCCACACCACCGAAAATATCCGCCCCGGGGAAACCTATGCAGGCTGGCAAACAACCCTGGGCGATCGCGCCGTGGGTACAACCCCGTTTCCGCAGATCGACACTGGTGCGGCGGCTGGCTCCTGGTGGGGTGGCGACCTTGACGAGCAACGTATTCCCACCGCTTGGCAACGCATGGGTTCGCCTAAGGGTTACTATATCCTGCAGTTCATCGGTAATACCTATGTAGACACCTACAAGGGCAGCGGCAAACCCCTTGACGCACAAATGTCCCTGTCTATCCTGTCACCCACATTCGAGGACTGGTATCACAAGCTCCAAGATTGGATTGACAGCGAACCCGATATCACCGAAACCCCTCCGGTCAATATCAACGACTTGCCCGATACCCATATCATTACCACCGACGAACTAGCTGAGACAAAATTGGTGGCCAATGTCTGGAACGGCTCCCTGGATTCGACAGTTTATGTGTCCATCGATGGCAGCGACCCCCTGGACATGACCCGGACCCAACCTGGTGAGGGTGAGGGAATTTTGGTGAGCCTTGATCCCTACCAACTTAAACAGACTCTCCAGGTGGCTCGCTACGCCTACGTCAGCACCTCCGGCGAGGAACGTAACCAGGGTTACGAACGTTTTCGGGGCTCCCAATTTGGCCCTGCCGATCCCCGGCCAGAGACCTTTGGTACTGCCTCACAACATATTTGGACGGTAACCATGCCTGAAGATTTGGCAGAAGGTATCCACACCGCCAAGGTAACCACCGTGGATCTGCATGGACGTAAATTCCACGAAAGCCTGGTTTTCGAAGTACGCGATGAACGACCAGCCCCCCGTTTCCGGACCGAACTCTTCGAAGTCACTCCGTAACTTTTCTCGAAGGCTTTGACGCTTTCAAGGAGCAGCCTATGGCTGCTCCTTTTTTTTGTA
The DNA here is from genome assembly GCA_964423745.1 of uncultured Candidatus Competibacteraceae bacterium. Lineage (GTDB taxonomy): Bacteria > Pseudomonadota > Gammaproteobacteria > Competibacterales > Competibacteraceae > CAYRGG01. The sequence goes on from CAYRGG010000087.1 coordinate 12,594, forward strand.
TACGAATCTTTCAGAACTATTGCTGCTCGTTCCAGAGGACGCCCCGAGAACACCCCCCTGTGGGCTTGACGAAGGCCGCACCAAACCGCCGACACCTCTTTTACGAGCTTTGCTAAGTCTTTTATGCGCAAGTCCTGTCAATAAGACAGATAGAAACACTCGAAACAAAACCCATACACGGTAGAAAAAATCCACATAAGTCTTTGTGCTACAAAGGATGCGACGCCACCATACTACTTAAGAGTCGATGGCGTCTCTTGCCATACCTGGCGTCATTATTTGGAGGATAGAGAGTTATGCACAACGATTTGAACACTATAAAGATTGCAGCGATTGTTCCTATTTTATTGATTTTTCTTTTATTGATTTCACTACCTATTCCAACCGCACTGGCTGATAGTAAAGGAATTGAACAGGCGGTTAGCAGCGCCGACCTGGAAAAGACGGGGATAGCGTCAGCGATCCGCCAGGGTCGAGGACATATCGCTTTTGAAGTAGCTGAGAACGGTCTAAAGTTTGGTTTTGACCAGGGACAGCCTTTAGATACCAACGGCTTTCCCCTCTATGGCAACAATTTCGTGACTCAGGGCTATATTTATCCCCCAGGCACCCTTAAACAGGATGCTAAAACAGGTTTGTATAACGGGGTAAATTCGGATGGCACGGCCGAGTTCCCTGACAAGGTGCTGGGCACTTGGATCTGCCGAGGTTGGGTTTATGGGGACGACGGCTTCAATATCGCTTCGGGAGCGGTAGTGGTGACGACACAGATCTATGATTTCCATGAAATTGCCGGGCAATTTGGTAAAATCACCTTAGTGACCGACGGTACCGAGCTGATCGATGAAAATGTGCCCATCCTTCGTGCAGTCACAGGTGGCACAGGTCCTTACAAGCGGGCAAGAGGACAAGTCAAGCAGACCTTATTGGGTCTCAATGATACAGTGGGCGTAAGCCTTAAGTTCCGGCTTCAAGTAAAGTAAACAAAAAACATTATTAACTTCCTATAACACGGACATGACTCAGTCATTTATGGCTAAGCAGGGATGCTGCCACGCCTTTTTGCTTTTATGCAAAATTTTGTATTGCCTAGCACGAGCCAACTGACCCTAGAACATCTTTAAAATCCTAAATGATTAAGTTTATTTTGTTTTTCAATATTTATAAAGCACGGTAATCTTAACGTTGGATTCTAAAACCGAACGCTAATCAGCTAGTGGTTAAATCGGAAGGTGGCCGTCCGGCGCCCGAATATACGCTCAGCGTGGTCACTGTGACTAATATCAGCCCCATGCCGAAAATTTGCGGACCAACCAAGCTTTCATGTAAAACCACGACGCCGAACAGCGACGCGGTAACCGGTTCAACCATTGC
>CAYRGG010000088.1:0-13362 GCA_964423745.1 uncultured Candidatus Competibacteraceae bacterium
TCAGACGAACTTCTCGAACAGTTATTTGATCATTTAGCCGGGTCTCTGTGTTAACAGCGATAACTTAATCCTCCTTTAGGACACTCGAACGACCACGTTTTTCAATATCAGTCATTAAAAGATCTTGCAGTGTCGTTAAAGACATGCTTCCCAAATCTTGACCGCTACGGGTACGTACCGCCACGGTATTCGTTTCCACCTCCCGTTGGCCTGTCACTAACAGGTAGGGAATGCGCTGCAATGTGTGTTCACGAATTTTAAAGCCGATTTTTTCGTTTCTCAAGTCCGCTTTGACCCGGAAACCTTGTTGTGCAAGGCTTTTTTCCACTTGCGTGGTATAGGGGGCCTGCTGATCGGTAATATTAAGCACAACGGCTTGCACGGGAGCCAGCCAAGTGGGTAAAGCACCCGCGTAATGTTCGATAAGAATACCGATAAAACGCTCCAGGGAACCCAGTATAGCCCGATGCAACATAACCGGCACTTTGCGGCTGCCATCTTCACTCACGTAGCTGGCGTTGAGACGTCCTGGCATGGAAAAGTCCACCTGGATGGTGCCACACTGCCAAACTCGGTCTAAACAATCCCGCAGGGAAAAGTCGATCTTTGGGCCGTAAAAAGCCCCTTCACCGGGTTGTAATTGCCAGGGTAATCCTTTTTTTGTCAGAGCCAACTGCAAAGCGTTTTCGGCTTCATCCCAAACGTTATCGCTACCTACCCGTTTTTCTGGACGGGTTGAAAGCGCGATGCCCACATCTTCAAAACCAAAGTCCGCATAGACACGGAAGAGTAGCTCGATAAAAGCCGCGACTTCTTGTTGAATTTGTTCTTCCGTACAAAAAATATGGGCGTCGTCCTGGACAAAGTTGCGTACCCGCATGAGCCCATGCAGCGTGCCAGATATTTCATTACGATGACAAGAGCCAAACTCGGATAAGCGTAGAGGAAGATCCCGGTAGCTTTTTAGACCTTGATTGTAGATCTGAATATGACAGGGACAGTTCATGGGTTTAAGGGCATAGTCCCGATTTTCCGAGTGAGTGGTAAAGATTTCATCGTGAAATTTGTCCCAGTGGCCGGATTTCTCCCATAAACTGCGATCCACCACTTGCGGGGTATGTACTTCCTGATAGCCGTGTTCCCGAAGCAAAGTGCGGATATAGTCTTGCATAGCGAGATAGATACGCCAGCCATTGTCATGCCAAAACACCATGCCTGGCGCTTCTTCTTGCACATGAAACAGGTCTAGCGCCTTAGCAAGGCGGCGATGATCGCGTTTTTCGGCTTCCTCTAGGCGTTCTAAGTAAACCTTGAGGGATTTCTTGTCGGGCCACGCAGTACCATAGATACGTTGCAGCATTTCATTATTGGAATCTCCACGCCAATAAGCGCCCGAGACCTTTGTCAACTTGAACGCCTGCAGTTTACCCGTGGAGGGCACATGGGGTCCCCGGCAGAGATCGATAAAATCCCCTTGCCGATAAAGAGAAATCGCTTCCTCAGAGGGAATATCAGCGATGATTTGCGCTTTATATTCTTCGCCTTGGGTGCGGAAAAAAGCTACAGCCTCATCCCGGGGCATCACGGTCCGGGCTACCCCTATATCCTGTTGCGCCAATTCTGTCATGCGGGTTTCGATGGCGCTTAAATCCTCAGGGGTAAAGGCCCGCTCAAAGGCAAAATCATAGTAAAAACCGTTCTCGATAACCGGTCCAATAGTGACTTGAGCCTCGGGAAATAACTGTTTGACCGCGTACGCCAACAAATGGGCGGTGGAATGGCGAATGATGTCCAGCCCTTCCGGATCTTTGGCCGTCACAATACTTAAGGTACTGTCTTGGTCGATGATATAGTCGATATCCACCAAGTTACCATCAACCTTGCCAGCCAGAGCTGCTTTGGCTAAACCCGCGCCGATAGAGGCGGCCACCTCAGCAACCCTGACAGGCTTATCGAAAGGCAAATGCTTGCCGTCGGGAAGTGTAATTACCGGCATCGCTGTATTACTCTGTCCACTCGAAAGAAATAGCGCAAAATAAAGGGCGAACCGCAGTTCTTAAGAAGAAGAAACGGTACGCCCGCACTGTCCATCAAATTTTCACAAATAATAATATAATTAAATAACTGATAAAAAAATTGGTAGGCGCGATTGGATTCGAACCAACGACCCCCACCATGTCAAGGTGGTGCTCTAACCAACTGAGCTACGCGCCTGCTGCCTGCCAGAGCATTTTACCATTTGCCTGTATACGTCGTTAGCCTTCGGTCTCGGTGTGCTCATATACTGACTGACTGTACACTCCGCGCACCTTGCCTTAGCTGCCTTGTCTACAGCCAAAGCAAAAACGCTCTAGTTTCCTCAGGATGCTGAATAGTACAAAACACAGCTAAGCTTGACAAGCATCTGATCATCAAATTAATAAATAGCACTGAGCCAATACTTAACGTACCCCTCAGTTTATCCAACTAACAATCTATTTAGCATAGCGTAGTCACCAAATACGATCTTGGTTAAACTATTGCCATCAAAAATAGCACAAAAGCAACCACCAACCCTAAAGGTATCAATACACTAGGCCAATCTTTTTTAGCATTACGGCTACGCTCTAAAGCGGCTTTTATACCAGGGCGAAATAAGAACACCAATAGCACTGCCAGTGCGCCGACTAAAATGATTTCCCATGTAGCAGCGGTTTCCATAAAAGTCCTCCCAGGATACTCTTGCAGATTGTAGAGACTATAGATAGGGTGATACTAAAAGTCTCGCATCATAACTAGCTTGCTTATTAGGCAAGCATACTAATGAAAAGTTAAATGGGCTGATGAGTGCAATCGACGATAAGCAAGAGCCACTGATGACAGTGACTGTCCAGGATAGCCAGATTACCTTGTTAGGTACTGCTCATGTGTCCCGGGCCAGTGCCGCCAAAGTAGAAGAGCTGGTGGCTACAGGGCACTACGATGCGGTTGCGGTAGAGTTGTGTCCCAGTCGCCATAATGCCATTGTCAATCCCGATGCTTTGGCGCAAATGGATCTATTCGTCTTATTGCGCAGTGGTAAAGCACCTATGGCGGCGGCCAGCCTAGCCTTAGGGGCCTACCAACAACGTTTAGCCGAGCAGTTCGGTATTGAGCCTGGCGCCGAAATGCGCACTGCCATTGCCGGTGCCAAGCAGTTCAGTTTGCCTGTGTTGTTAATCGACCGGGAAATTGGCGTTACCCTAAAGCGGATTTATCGGAACGTACCCTGGTGGCGGCGGTTATTGCTGTTTCCAGCGTTGCTAGGCAGTGTCGTATCCGGCGCCAAGGTCACCGAGGAGGAAGTAGAACGGCTTAAAGAAGGCGATGTGCTGGAAACCACATTTGCGCAATTTGCCGATCAGGAGCGTGAACTCTATGCCCCTTTGATCGAAGAACGAGATCGCTATATGGCGGCGCGTTTGCAGCAAGAATCTGTCGCTGGAAAACATCAGCATATCTTGGCTGTGGTGGGGGCAGGACATTTGCGAGGGATCGTAAGTTATCTGCGACAAGATCCCCAATCCGCCACTGAAACAGTAACTGAGCTAGATCATGTCCCACCCGCAAAACGTTGGCCTAAGCTGATACCGTGGATTGTGGTGGCCATAATTTTGTTAGGCTTTGTTATCGGTTTTAGGCGCAGTACCGAGCTTGGCTGGCAACTGGTACTGGATTGGGTGTTGATTAACGGGTGCTTAGCCGCTTTAGGGGCCGCCATTGCCATGGCCCATCCGCTTACAGTGCTAGGCGCTTTTCTAGCCGCGCCATTAACATCCTTGAACCCTACCATTGGCGCTGGCATGGTGACTGCAGGACTAGAAGTCTATCTGCGTAAGCCAAGGGTGGGGGATTTTAGTCGCTTGCGTCAGGACACAACAAGTTTTAAAGGTTGGCGGCATAATCGCGTGGCCCGGACATTATTGGTTTTTATATTCAGTACTTTGGGTTCTGCGATTGGGACCTATGTGGCGGGGTTTCGGATTTTTGAGCGTTTAGCGGGATAGCTGGACGCCATGTCGCAAGCTGGCTCAAGGCGACGCCGCTGAGAATAAGTAGCAACCCGGCTAAGGCATTCCAGCCGGGTCTCTCACCTAGGAAAAAGGCGCCGACAGCGACTGCCCAAAGGGGGATAAAATAATTAATCAACGACAGAAAAGTTGGGCCTGCTGATTCGATGAGCTTAAAGTAGACAACGGTTGCAAGACCAGTGGAAGTAACACCGAGTACCGTCATGGCGAGTAGGGACGTTAGTGAAGGGGATAAATGCCAAGGCATATCAGAAAAACCAGCGCTCGGTAGCATAATAGAACTGGCTACTAAGGTAACACCAGCTGCAGCCACCACAGTATCGCCTTTGGGGCGGTGACGGGAAATAATGGTATTGATCGCATAACATAGCGCGCCACCCAGCACTGCCAACTCAGCGAGTAGGGAAACGTCAGAACCCTGCCAAGCGTTCAAGGCGTCTTTTCCCATCAACACGATGATGCCTAGGAAACCCAAAATAAATCCTAATAGTTTCCAGATGGTTATCGTCTCACCGACGACAAAAAAATGGGCGAGAATTAAAGTGGTCAATGGCATGATTGCCATCAAAATCCCAGCCAGTCCACTGTCAATGTGTTGTTGGCCCCAGCTGATAAGGTAGAAAGGTAAGCAGTTACCGATAACTGCAATGACCACTAAAAAACCCCACAATTGCTTAGAGGGGGTTAATCTTTTTCCGGTACCGTACACGACCCCAAGCAGAATAATAGCAGCAATCAACAAGCGGCCCCCGACTATCGTCGTGGGTGGCAGTGTGGTCAGGGCAATTTTTGTCAGCAGGAATGAGCTCCCCCACATGATTACTAACGCCGCCAATAACAGCCAATCAAGTGGTCGTGGCGTAGGCACAGTGAGTTAAGTGGTCGTGAACCGAGTGGTTTTCTCTATTCTTTGCCTTTATCACCGGGTTTATGACTACTCGGCGGATAGAGAGAACCGGGGAAAGGAGAAATATTGTTGTCAGTGCCTTCGCTGGAAGCACGAATTTTGCTAATGCCTTCTTTTTCCATCTCGTCGATACGAACGATGGAATGTATGGGAATAAAGGTGCGTCGCACACCGGAAAATTCACCTTGCAAACGCTCCTCTGTAGGGTTTACTAACATGGATGATTGCTCACCAAAAATCAACTCTTCGGCCTCAACAAACGCATAAAAATCACCCTGATAGATGCGCCGTGCGTAAAGTTCGTAAACCTTTCCTTGATTTAGGAAAATGACTTTGTAGATACTTTTTGTTGTCTTCATAGTGGTTGGCAAATTTGTGTAATCCCTTGGACTAGGTGTTATCTATTATCCAAAGTTTCATCAGTTTGAGAAGGTTTGCCGCCATCTACGATACCCTGAAACCAGACAGGTCGGGATGGGCTTTCCTCCTCCCGAGGGTTTTTCTCATCTGAAGGAGGTTGCTGCAACACCGCTAAAAAATCTTCTAAAATTTTTTTTAAATACTTGTTTTTGGAAAAATCCACATGGCCAAGTATGCGTTCGATTTGCTGAATGAAGTGGATTTTTTTTACCTCTTCACCCTGCAAGTAAAGAGTATATAAAATAAGTTGTGATGCGGCCATTTGATCAATTTTATTGTTTAAGGCAATAATCGCCTCATTATATTGAGGTAGAGAATGCCCAATTTTGTTAGCCAGTTGTAGTAATTTTATAATCTGTTCTTGTTGGGATTTTAGGTGTTTAAAAAATTCTTGTTTTACTAGGTAAATATCAATACTCATTCTGTTCATTTCTCAGCAAGTATTTGGCTTTTGCCTTAAAAGATAAAAATCACTCAATAATTTTTTAAGTTTATTAATGCTAAATTTTTTCACTCGTTTTATCAATAATTTATGGTTATTAGATTTATTAAATTAGCGTAGCTTCGCACCTTATAACTTCTTAGGCTTGCACTCAGTCGATAACCGTGAAATGTTGTTAAATACGTTTAAAGAAAATGTCTTTCTTAACTAATTCAAATTATACAAATCAGTAATTTTGAAAATTAAATATACAAAAAATCAGATGCTTATAAATATATGCGGGAGGTATACAGAGTTGAAAGGTAGGCAAGAAATGATTTTCCAGGTAAATTTTGCCGGTTTTCATTTTTTGCTAAAAACGGACATCAATCAATTGACTTAACTGTAAAAGTTTTATTGGTGAACCAACATGTTGCGTTAAAAGTTAGTGTGGTATTGTCCAACGGTATAAAACTACTAATATTTTGCTAATTATAGCTGTAGGTCGCAGTATGTATACGGCGTATTTTGGTTTTAAGGAAAATCCATTCGTTATCACGCCTAACCCGCGTTATCTTTACTTGAGTCCTCCCCATCAAGAAGCATTGGCGCATCTGTTATATGGTACGCAAGAAAGTGGTGGTTTTGTTCAACTAACCGGTGAGGTGGGTACTGGCAAAACCACGTTGATCCGTACTCTAATAGAACAACATAACCAGCAGGTAGATGTAGCACTTTGCCTTAATCCTAAGCTGACGGTTATCGAGTTAGTGGCGGCTGTTTGTGACGAGTTGCAGGCGGCTTATCCGCGTCAAAACTATACTTTAAAAACATTGATAGACGCCCTCACAAGTCGTCTTTTACAGGCTCATAGCCAGGGTCGACGTACCGTACTGATTATCGATGAAGCGCAAAATTTAAATCGTGATGTTCTCGAACAAATTCGTTTATTAACGAATTTAGAAACGCATCAGCATAAATTGCTGCATATTATTTTGGTGGGTCAACCGGAATTGAAGCGACTTTTAGCGCGTCGTGACATGCGGCAATTGGCGCAGCGAATCACTGCCCGTTATCATCTTGCGCCGCTGGATTATCCCTCCAGTTGCGCCTACATCTTTCATCGGTTGCGGGTCGCAGGTAACGACCGTAAAGATGTCTTTACCCAGCCTGCTCTATGGCTTGCCCACTTTTCTTCCGGCGGTATACCGCGGTTGATTAATATTATTTGTGATCGTGCTCTATTAGGCGCTTATGCCCAGAACTTACGGCGTGTCAATGGCTGGTTGGTATATCGGGCTGCAAGAGAAGTGTTAAAAGGTCCTTCATGGGGTGGAAAACGATACCACCGCCCTGTGATGTTCACCGTTTTAGGCGTAGTGGCCATAGGTCTTGTGACTGTGGAGATGTATCATTTCTCCAGCGGACAAACATCAGATCTAACCGCTGCAATCACTACGCCAGCAACTTCTGGGGTAGAACAATCCCCCAGCTCATCCGTGTCGGAGTCTGAGTCTGCTATGGCGTTGTCTTCTTTAGTTGCTTCAAAAACAGTAGAAGCTACATCCTCCTCTGCGCCGTTGCAGTCTAGTGCCGTATCAGCTTCGTCACCACCGACTCCATCTACGCCCATAAAAGGACTGCTATCCTCTATGATCCTTTCGGACAGGGAGGCTATGGATCAACTATTGGCAATCTGGGGAGAGGATGCAGCCATACCGCCCAATGTATCGCCTTGCGACTATGTGTCCCAGAATAATCTACGGTGTCTCGCCGCACAGGGGGATTGGGACGATTTGCGACGGTACAATCTTCCGGCAATACTCACCCTACAATCATCAACTAGGACAGGCTACGTGGTGTTACGTACCTTAGAGGGTAATACTGCCACTTTGGATAAGCTAGATGCAGAGGGAGATCCGCTGCGTTTCGATATCGAAAACATGAATGCCTTATGGAATGGAGAGTTTTTACTGCTTTGGCGGTTGCAAACTGCTTTGCCTTTTATTCGACCTGGTATGGTTGGCGAACCCGTCATCTGGTTACGGCAACGTTTGGCCCTTGCCGAAGGCCGTTCGGTGACAGATCAATCCTTATCAAGAGTATTTGATGCGGAATTGCAGGAGCGTGTGGAAAATTTTCAGCGCACAAATGCTTTGCAAGCGGACGGATTGGTAGGGCAACGCACCATGCCATTGCTGAACAATCTGGCTCCTGAGCCTGACACACCACTTCTCGATGTATCGAAACTGGACAGGTTTAATTGACTATGTCGTACATATTAGATGCTTTGCGCAAGGCCGAGGAAGAACGCAGCTTAGGACAGATACCGGAAGCAAAAACCGTTTATGAATTTTTGCCTGTTAGGCGGCAGCGTAGTTGGGCACAGACACTGCTAGGATTGCTTTTACTATTAAATGGCGCGGCGCTAAGCGCATTTTTTTTGTTAACAGAATATGGCGATGGGTTACTGTCTGGTAATTCAACCAAGTCCACTGTATCACGCACTACTCCCGTAGAGCCTGCCAGTTCTACTCCGCCCGCCTCCCTAGCGCAAAATCAATTCGAAGATCACACAACCGGCATTGAAAAATCCCCGCCCTCGGCAAAGACAGAGAAAAAGATTACCCTTCCAGTACCGACGTCCTCGCCGACTTCTGCTGCTACAGTGACCCCCGTTGAAGCGGCACAGCTACCCAATGAAACCGTCGCACCGACGACCCCATCCTGGATAAATCCACAGCACCCTGTTCCTTATCTAAATTTGGATATCCACGTCTACGACCAAACTCAACAAAAAAGTTTTGTTGTGATCAACTCAGTCCGTTACCAGGAAGGAGAACAGCTAAAGGAAGGACCGAATTTAGAGTTGATTACACAAGACGGCGCCATTTTAAGTTATGCAGGGCAGCGTTTTCGTCTGTCAGTGGGGGGTAGTCGTCAGTAAAAAGCCCGTCTTTTTAACAAAGGGGAAAAATAGGACCATTGACCCACATCAAAAAAAAATGACTTCCCACCAAGGAGGTGTTGGCAACATTCAGAATTAGAGTCTATGCTCTAATTAGCAGTAACTCATTTAAAGTTAGTCTAATTCGCATTTACGCGATTATGTTTGTGCAACACTAAATAAAGCAGGTACTCAATTTCGTGGAATACGCACAAACTTCAGGTGCAAGCCCTAAGTCCTTTCCCATTGCAGTCATCATAAAACATCGTCGTGCGCCTGCCCAACAGGTATGGCGAGGAGATAGCTGGCGTGTCAGTGGCGTTGTGGTAAACAGTCAACCAGTGGCAAAAACCGCAGCAGGTATTTTGCTTCGCTCAAGCAGTGACGGTGATGAATATCTATGGGGCGGCTTTTCACTGCGATTGCACAAAGACGAAGCGGAAAGCTATTACCACAATCTAATGTCTCCTAAGCCCAGCCTGTTTGTCATCAGCACCCTTAACGAACGCGGTATGTTAGTGCCGTTTATGGTCAGTGCTAGCTTCGATGAGGCTCACGCTTACTTTGAATCGGATCTTCAGACGGTAGCTATGCCCCCCGAACTGTATCCTTGGATTGAACGGTATGTGATTACCCATTATGTCCCTGAGCAAAAATTGAAACGCAAACGGCGAAATTGGACTGAGAATGACTTTGAAAGACAATGACCCTGGCAATTTGCCTACATCGGCAAGCGCTGAACCATCCGCCCTGCAACGTTGGTCAAACCGGAAAAATCGTGCCAAAGCATTAGAAGAATCTGTTGTATCTTCTGATGTGGAGCCGACAACGTCAGCACCGATAGTGACGGATGCGGATATGCCGCCCTTGGAGTCCCTGACGGAAGATGCCGATTACAGCGGGTTTTTGTCGGCGGGCGTCAGCGAAGGGCTGCGGCGCCTCGCGTTACGAAAGTTATTTCATTCCAAGGCTTTTAACGTAATCGACGGTCTCGACGACTACGCCGAGGATTTCACCCATTTTGCCAAACTCGGCAACGTGGTTACCCAAGACATGCGTCATGGACTGGCTGTGGAAGCTGAACGCATCGCGCAATCTGCTGCTGATAATATCGCCACCCGTACCCCAGACAGGGATCTAGAGGTGCAAACGCCATTGAGTCCCGAATCAACCCCTGATCCTGATTTTGCCATGCAAAACGAAGCATCTCAGACCTGAGCATGGAGGCAGCTTGGCAATCTTCCAGGGAGGATAAAGATCAAAGGGCCCGGAAAATTGCCGTTGAGGCGGCAAGCCGTCTTTCTATAACACCAACGGCGCGAGTCGGTTATCGCTCCCAGGGTCGTATATTAATTATCGGTGAGTCAAGCCGCGCTCTGGCGTGCGCAAAACGGCTAATGGCGCGGGGTTTATCCTGCTGGGTGTTGGTATACGGGGAGGGCGTTGCGCAAGCCCAAGGAAATATCCCTATGGTGGTTATTAGCCCGGGATTAGAATTACAAATCGCGGGGCATTTGGGTGAGTTTACCGTCACGCTGATGGCAAAAGAGCAGCGTACTATCAACGTAACCCAGGCTTTTGATGCCGAGTTTACCCATTACGATTTAATCGTCGACTTGAGCATCACGCCGTTGCTGCAGTGGGAGGTGCTACCACTCGGCTATTACCCTATTGATGATAACGGCGAAGCCCTAGACCGGCTGCTGGAAGAACTTCCCGATATGATCGGCGAGTTCGAAAAAGCCACTTTTTTTCGCTACGACGCGGCTATTTGCGCCCATGGCAGGCGCGGTTTAAAGGGTTGCACCCGTTGTCTTGAGACGTGTCCTACCGGAGCCATTAGCTCATTGAGAGACATGATTGCAGTGGACCCCTATCTGTGTCAGGGGGGTGGCAGCTGTGCCACGGCCTGTCCCAGCGGCGCCATCATTTATACCTTCCCCACCCCGGCAGACACCCTGGAACACCTACGCACGTTGCTGTACACCTATCGGGATGCCGGGGGTGAAGGGCCTATTTTGCTTTTTCACAGTGCGCAAACAGACTTTTTGCCTTCACCAGGCCAGTTGCCGGGCCAGCTCATACCTGTGCATGTCGAGGAAGTGGGTAGCGTCGGCATCGAGATTTGGTTGGCCAGTTTAGCCTATGGCGCCAGTCGGGTGCTGATTGGAGACGCGCCTCAGGTACCCGAGAGTGTGCGCCATGAAATTCGAACCCAATTGACTACTGCCCAAATTTTATTGGCGGGAATGGGTTATCCGGCAACGGCGCTGGATTTTCTCCCTATCTCAAAAAACCCAGCGGCGGCTGTGCAGGATTATTTGCATGCCAGCGAACCTATGCCAGCGATCCAACCCGCTGGGTTTGCCACCAGTAATGCCAAACGAGATACTCTGCACTACGCCCTAGATGCCCTAGCGGCTCAAGGGTCGAGCCATCAATTGTGTATTTCACTACCTAGTCACGCGCCCCTTGGCGAGATCCAGGTGGATCGCGAAGCTTGCACCCTGTGTATGGCCTGTGTGGCGGTGTGTCCGGCCTCGGCACTATTCGATGGCGGCGATGCGCCCCGCTTAGAGTTTCTAGAACAAAAATGTCTGCAATGTGGTTTGTGTGAAACCGCCTGTCCCGAGGATGCCATTACCCTCCACCCTCGTTTTCTCCTCGATGCTGAGTCTCGCCGTCGGCGCAGAACCCTTAACGAAGATGCGGTGTTTGCCTGCATTACTTGTGGCAAACCCTTCGCGACCCAAAGCTTGATCGACACCATGACCACAAAACTTACCGGACATCCCATGTTCCAGGATGAGGCTGCCTTAAAGCGATTGCAAATGTGTGGTGATTGCCGGGTGAAAGATATGTTTGCGAGTCACTAAAAGCCGCCATGACTGCTATGCATGATCAGCAAGATGGGTCTCAGTCTGAAGCGGTGCTGCGGGCAGGCGCCTACGCACTGCTGGCCAGGTTACTGGCAGCGCCGCCGGATGCTGAGATGTTAGCCCACTTGCGGGATATTCAAGACAGCCCTCAACACCAAGATCCTATGGCAATGGCTTGGCTAGGACTTAAACAGGCAGCCCAGGACACTCATCCTGAATCCGTGGATGATGAATTTCATGCGTTATTCATCGGCTTGGGGCGAGGGGAGTTGGTGCCCTACGGCTCCTGGTATAAAAGCGGATTTTTGATGGAAAAACCGTTAGGCGATCTACGCCGGGATTTAGCGGCGCTGGGTTATGAACGGGAGGAGCAGGTGTGCGAGCCGGAAGACCACGCGGCCGCCCTGTGTGAGGTGATGGCGCTACTCATTCAAGATGAATCCATCTCTTGGCAGCGTCAGCAGGCGTTTTTTGATACCCATGTGGGTTCCTGGCTGGGGAATTTTTTCAAAGACTTAGAAAAGGCGGAAAACGCCTTCTTTTATAAAGCAGTAGGTGGGTTGGGCGAGACCTTTATGAACCTGGAAAAGACCTATTTAGCCATGCTGGTTTAACGGTTGGGGTAAACAGCCGCTAACCAGTGAAAGGACATCATTAGGATTTAAAACGCATATTGAGGAGGAGAAAAAATCATGTCCATCGTGACATCCAAATACTCACCAGGGGTGAGTCGGCGGCACTTTCTAAGGGGTGCATTAACCGCTAGCGTCGGCGCTGTCGCCGTGGCTGCAGCGCCTGCTAGCATTGCAAAACCCATTGCAGACGAGCTTCATTCTAAAACTAAAAAGGGTTACCGTCTGACGTCACACATCGCGCAATATTATAAAACGGCGGCTTTTTAATCAGGTACTTACGTAGCTCGTTCCAGAGGACGCCGTGAATACCTCCCTCGCGGAGGCTTGACGACGGCCTTCCGGGCCGTCGACACCTCTTTCACGAGCCACGCAAGCCCTGATTATGCGTAAGCCCTACTATAACGGTAGGTAAGCCACCACCACTCTATGAGGTTGTGTGGTCAGTAAGGAGGAGAATATCGTGAAGTTGATGAAGAAAAATGCCACCCTAGAGGCTGCTAAAGGATCTAGCCGTTCTGTGGGTTTTGGCGCCACTATGTCCGTGGACCGCCGGACATTTTTAAAGAGTTCAGGGATTGCTGTGGGTGGCTCCGCCATCGCGGCCATGGCGACCCCTGGATTGATGAGAAAATCCCAAGGCGCGGTAACCCAGCGGGGTACCGGAGATATTAAAACCGTGCGCTCTGTATGCACCCACTGCTCGGTGGGCTGTGGTATTTACGCCGAAGTCCAGGATGGTGTCTGGGTGGGTCAGGAACCCGCCTTCGATCATCCGTTTAATTTGGGCTCTCATTGTGCCAAAGGCGCTTCGGTGCGGGAACATGGTCATGGCGAGCGACGGGTTAAATACCCCATGAAGCTGGTGAACGGCAAATGGAAACGTTTGTCTTGGCAACAGGCCCTGGACGAGGTGGGTGATAAGCTGCTCAGTATTCGTGAGCAGTCGGGTCCGGATGCGGTATTTTGGTTAGGTTCTGCAAAACACAATAATGAGCAAGCTTATCTGGTGCGTAAGTTGGCCGCCCTATGGGGCACTAATAACGTAGACCATCAAGCCCGTATCTGTCATTCCACCACCGTGGCCGGGGTAGCCAATACTTGGGG
>CAYRGG010000089.1:0-12962 GCA_964423745.1 uncultured Candidatus Competibacteraceae bacterium
CTGTGAGGGCTTTTCGTTTACCGTCATCCACGTATAAAAAACTCCACACAAAAAATTGCGCAAATTATCGCATACAAATCTATTACGTAGTAGCCATAGGGTCCGTACAAATTTTGCAAAATAAAATTTCTCAAAAATAATCAGTGTTAGCTACAGAGTTAGCTCAAAATCTGATCTCAGTTCTAGTTCTTAGCAAGGATCGCTAGCATACCCTCGAGAGCTTTGACCACAGCCTGTAAACGTACTGTATCCCGATCTCCTGCAAATCGATAGCAACGGCATAATGGCGATTGCGCTTGCACCATCCAAGCCAACCACACAGTTCCTACGGGCTTATGCACACTGCCTCCATCGGGACCCGCAATACCACTAACCGCCACGGCAAGCTGGGCGCGGCTGCGCATCAAGGCGCCTTGGGCCATTTCCCTAACCGTGGGTTCACTCACAGCGCCATGAACTTGCAAAGTTACTGGTTGCACACCTAATAAATCTATTTTGGCAGCATTGCTATAAGTGACAAATCCCTGTTCAAACCAAGCTGAACTACCCGGCACATCGGTTATCGCTTTGGCAATCCAGCCACCTGTGCAAGATTCCGCCGTGACTAACGTCCAACCATGTGCTTTTAATGCCGTCCCCACCGCTTGGCTAAGTTCGTTCATGGAGCTGCGCTATCATCAGAAGAGTTTAAGAACGGCTTATCTGTTATCATCTGTCATTGGCAAATAAGTTTTCTAGCATAACCAGTTTAGCCTGGGAGGCTGCATCGTCTGGATTGTAGGCGAGGGCCTCTCGATAGGCATCGGCGGCTAATTTACTATATAGATCACCTAAATTTGCCTGCGCCTGGGGATAATCGTTAGCGATAGCCGCTAACAACGCTTGCCGGGCTTTTTCATAATCACCTTCCGCCGTATAGACGACAGCCAAGTTGTTATAAGCTTCCGGCACATAAGGAAAGCGTCTGACAATAGTTAGAAAAACCTCTCGCGCCGCTGTGACATCATCGCGTTCGAATAATAACAATCCTTTAAGAAACTGCGCTTCGATATCATCCGGATTGGCGGCAATCTTTTTATTCAAGGTATCCAGCGCTGTTTTCCAGTCGTCGTATTGGGCAGCAACCCGTTGCGTAGCTTCAAGGGCTTTAGATTGCTGCGCCTCTGGACCACTCAACACCAATACCGATAAAACTAAAAACCCTGTTAAACCCAGATATTTCATATCCTTTACCAACCATGCAGTAAGCCAACTCAAAAAAACCCTACGAGTCGCTTGATCTAATTGCTCTATAGGCACATGCGCTCGCTAAAACACCTGCGACTATAAGACAAAATTGCATATCATACTAGAAGCTTACTTGCGAAAAGCCACGCTATCTCGTGAAATTGACGTTATGAAACTAAGCTATGATGAGCTAACCCAACACACACCCATGATGCAGCAGTATCTGCGTATCAAGACCGAGTACCCGGATCTGTTAGTGTTTTATCGTATGGGTGATTTTTATGAGCTGTTCTTTGACGATGCACGCCGTGCCGCAGAACTTTTGGAGATTACCCTCACCACTCGGGGTCAATCCGCGGGGGCACCGATACCTATGGCTGGCGTTCCCTATCACGCCGCAGACAGTTATTTAGCCAAGCTGGTACGCCTAGGTCAGTCGGTGGCCATTTGTGAACAAATGGGTGATCCCCATGCCACTAAAGGACCTATGGAGCGCAAGGTGGTGCGCATCGTTACCCCGGGCACCCTGACCGATGAAGCGCTGTTAGACCAACAACACAATAGTTTATTGGCAGCAGTGCATCAGATGAATATCAAAGAATACGGCATCGCCAGTTTAGCGTTAAGTAGTGGTCACTTCACCGTCACCCAGGTGCATGGCGAAGAAGCAATGCTGGGTGAACTGGAACGACTTAAGCCCACAGAACTTCTGGTGAGTGAAGAGACTAGCCTGCCTGAGGCCCTTGCAGCCCTTACCAGCGTACGTCGCCGGCCCGCTTGGCATTTTGATCAAGACAGCGCAATCCAAGTCCTATGCGCTCAGTTTGCAACCCGCGATTTGGAGGGATTTGGCTGCAGCGATTTACCCCTAGGCATTATCGCCGCCGGGTGTCTACTCCACTATGCCCAGGAAACTCAGCTTAATGCGTTACCTCACCTGAACAGTATTCATGCTGAACGGCATAGCGACAGTGTGATTATAGATGCGCCGAGTCGCCGCAATTTGGAACTGGAATTCAGCCTCAGTGGACGTCATCAATTTACCTTAATAGGTGTCATGGATCACTGTATGACAGCCATGGGACGACGTTTACTACGTTATTGGGTCAATCGTCCCCTGCGTGATCGAACATTGCTGGATTCGCGTCAGGAAGCCATCAGGCAGTTATTGATGGACGACGGTTATAACACGCTACAGTCAGTGCTAAAAGGCATCGGTGATATGGAGCGAATTTTGGCCCGGGTAGCTTTAAAATCAGCCCGTCCTCGGGATTTGGCTAACCTGGGTCAGAGTCTGGCAAAGCTACCAGAACTACAAACAGCCATGACGCCCCTGCAGACACCGTTACTGCAGGTAATCGCCCAGCGCATTAGCACCCATCCGCCTACACAAACCCTGTTACAACGCGCCATCGTTGCAACACCCCCCCAGTCCCTTCGCGATGGCGGGGTTATCGCAAACGGCTATGATACGCAATTGGACGATTTACGTAACTTAAGCGAGCATTCCAATCAGTATTTACTGGATTTGGAAAACCAGGAGCGCTCCCGCACGGGTATCGCCAATCTTAAGATTGGTTACAATCGCGTACATGGTTTTTATATTGAAGTCAGCCGTAGTCACACGGATCAAGTGCCCCCAGACTATCTACGCCGGCAAACCCTGAAAGGGGCCGAGCGCTATATAACCCCGGAACTAAAGGGTTTTGAAGACCAAGTGCTAAGCGCTCGAGAACGGGCCTTAGTCCGGGAAAAAAATCTCTACGATGGGCTTTTGGAAACCCTCATTCACACCCTTGCACCATTACAGAAAAGCGCAGCCGCCGTGGCGGAACTCGATGTGCTGGTCAACCTGGCCGAACGGGCCAGAACGTTAAATTTGCAGCCTCCAGAACTCGTCGACACACCCGGTTTGAGCATTCAGGGAGGTCGTCATCTAGTGGTTGAGCAGGTGACAGAAACCCCCTTTATTGGCAACGATTTACGCTTGGATAATCAGCGCCGCATGTTGATTATCACCGGTCCTAACCTGGGCGGCAAAAGCACTTACATGCGCCAGACCGCCTTGCTGGTGGTGCTTGCCCATATGGGCAGTTTTGTGCCTGCCATTAAGGCCACTATTGGCCCTATTGACCGGATCTTTACCCGTATCGGCGCCTCCGATGATCTAGCCGGAGGTCGCTCCACCTTTATGGTGGAAATGACGGAAACGGCCACTATCCTGCACAACGCCACGCCGCAAAGTCTCGTGCTCATGGATGAAGTTGGCCGGGGCACCAGCACCTATGACGGTTTGGCGTTAGCCTGGGCATGCGCTGATTACCTGGCTCACACCTGTCAGGCTTTTACCCTTTTTGCGACCCACTATTTTGAGCTCACCCGGCTTCCCGACATACACGCCACCATTGCCAACGTGCATCTTGATGCTGTCGAAGAGGGAGACACCATCGTGTTTATGTATGCAGTACGGGAAGGACCGGCCAGTCGTAGTTATGGCCTTCAGGTGGCAGCTTTAGCGGGTATTCCAAAAATCGTCGTGGAGAGGGCTAAACAACATCTTGAGAGACTGGAAAATCCTTCAGCAAAGGATGAGATAGGAGTAGCCGGCAAGACACTAAAGAAGCAACCAACCTTGTTTACAGAGGAACCTTACCGTGTAGTAAAACTATTACACGAGGTTGACCCAGATAGTCTAAGCCCTCGTCAAGCCCTAGAGATCATCTATCAGCTGAAAGGACTCATCGAGTAGGTCAATATAGGTGGATAAGTATATACTTGACTGTCTTATTCGCTACCGCAAGCAGTGAGCTCAAATAATAGGTTAGCTTCACGCCAGCGTATTAAAAATGAGGATTGCCATGACTTTTGTTGTCACCGAGAACTGCATCAAATGTAAATATACCGACTGTGTTGAAGTATGTCCTGTGGACTGTTTTCATGAAGGTCCAAACTTTTTAGCCATCGACCCAGATGAGTGTATTGATTGCACGCTTTGTGAACCTGAATGTCCGGCTGAAGCCATCTTTTCAGAAGATGAGCTACCCCCAGATCAAGAACACTTCTTAGAGCTCAATGCGGAGCTAGCACGGGGATGGCCGGTCATTACAGCGCAAAAAGATCCACCACCCGATGCCACAGAATGGGATGGTAAACCTGACAAGCTCAAGCTTTTGGAGAGGTGACTTTTATCGGTTACCTTTTTTGAGGTACTCAACAACTCAGAATGATTTCTTGCCCCTCAGTGTTATGTGTTATGTAGTAAAGTAACTGTTTTGTGTTTCATGTTTTTATATAAAATCTATTGACCTCTTTTTAAGGATGTCAACGGTGAATAGCGGAAAAAGCTATTTTCAAAAAAATACAACTCAGGAAGACACATGCGTCCCATCGAACAAAGGACAACCAATCCTTTTACGGCAAGATTGATTACTAAGGTATTTGCTTTTTTACTCATCATTTCACCAGGTATTAGTGTTTCCCAAGAATGGATTTACACCGTACGCCCCGGCGATAATCTCTGGGATCTCACTGAGAAATACCTTATCCATACGGGCTACCATGCAAGATTACAGAGCCTTAATAATGTAAAGTTTCCAAAACGCCTACCACCTGGGCAGCGCTTGCGGTTTCCAGTGGCTTGGCTAAAAATACAGCCGTCGTCGGTTCAGGTAATCACAGTTCAAGGCGATGCTGAAGCTACCATAGCCAAGACAGGAAAAACCGTACCCCTTAGCGAAGGCATGGAACTCCGGGCTGGCGATGGGATCCGCACCGGACCCGAGGCTAGTGTGGCGCTGGCGTTTGCGGATGGCTCAGAATTTTTGATCTTACCTAGTACCCATGTGGTGATGGACAGCATAAGCGCCTATGGTGATACGGGGATGGTAGATACCCGTTTACGGCTTCCCCGCGGCCGACTCAACGGCCAGATCGCACCCCGCAAGGGACCAGGAACCCGCTTTGAAATACAAACCCCTGCCGCCATTTCAGCAGTGCGCGGCACCGACTACCGCATCAGTATGGCGCCAGAGACTGCCCAGTCACAAACTGAGGTGCTGACAGGTAAAGTCGCTGTCGAAGGCGCTGACACAGTGCGCACTGTGCCGGAAGGGTTTGGCACGTTTACTGAGATAGGCAAACCACCGGCCCCACCCATTCGTCTTTTACCCCCACCGGATCTCACAGAAGTGACACCCCTGTTTGACCGGGTTCCCTTTGCGTTTACGATACCGGCCTTGGAAAACGCCGTCGCTTACCGTCTGCAAATTGCATCCACCCGCCAATTTCAAACACTCCTTTTCGATCGCGTCTTTGCTACCCCACAAATGAGCGCTTCCGACCCTCGTCAAGACGGCAGCTATGTGTTGCGGATACGGGGTATTGATGCCCAGGGATTGGAGGGTGAAGACGCCTATCTGACCTTCGAATTAGATGCGTTTCCGGAGCCGCCGGTGTTACTCAAACCGGAACCGGATATGGTCGTGCGGGAGCAACAACCCAGCTTCGCATGGTCACAACCCACAGTGGCTAAGCAATACCATTTTCAGATAGCGGAAAACAGCAATTTTGACGCGCCTTTTATCGATCTACCGAACCACTCGGAAGTGGGTTTCACTGTCGAGAATGATTTGGCGCCTGGAAATTATTACTGGCGCATCGCTACCATCGACAACGCCGATGAAAAGGGTCCCTTTAGCGATCCCCAGGCTTTTACCATAAAACCGCCCCCTGCTAGTCCCGCGTTAGAAGAACCCGAAATCGATGCAAGCACCTTAGTGCTGCGCTGGCGGAAGGGCCCTCCGGGTCAGAACTATGAACTGCAGTTAGCAAAGGATATAAGGTTCCAAAAAATTATTTTGGATGAACGCCTGGCGGAGCCACAGATCGCCATTTCACGGCCTGACGCCGGACTTTATTATCTGCGCGTGAGAACCATTGACAGCGACGGTTATGCAGGACCTTATGGTGCTCCGCAACGCATTTCCATACCACCGGAAAGCTACTGGCCACCGGCAGTCATCTTTACATTGCTGGGGCTTATGTTGCTTTTATGAGCGCAAATTTAAAAGACAACGTGGCGCTTCAAAAAAAGATGGTTCTGTCTATTTTGTTGGTCATGCTTGCTTGTTTGTTTGTTTATAGCGACTGGCTTTGGCGCTTGGATCACATTATTTACGACTGGCACCTAAACTGGTGGTCACGACCCCCACCCGATGATATTTTGATTGTCGCCATTGATGAACAAAGCCTTAGTGAATTGGGTCGTTGGCCATGGTCGCGACGCTTTCATGCACAGCTCATCGATAATTTGACGGCTGCAGGCGCCCAGGTCATCGCCCTTGATATCGTCTTTGCGGAACCTCATGAGAACGACCCGGTGGGGGATAAACTGTTAGCCCAGTCCCTAAAAACCAGCAATCGCGTGGTGTTACCCGTCATCTTGGAAGAGTTACGTTCCGGGGGGCAACTTATAGAAGTATTGCCGATTCCACCCCTGGCCACGGCAGCGGCAAAACTTGGCCATGTGGATATCGCATTGGATCGAGACGGTATTGTACGGTCCACCTACCTCAAGGCAGGTCTTGGATTACCTTATTGGCCTACCCTAGCCTTAGCCATGTTAAATCTGGCACAACCTATGGTGGAAACTAGGCTTCCGGGCGAACAGCATGCACGTACTCAAGCCTTCTCTCAACACACTTGGATACGCAACCATCGTATTTTTATTCCATTCGCAGGACCCCCAGGCCACTTTTCCACGGTTTCTTATGTGGACATACTTTATAACAAGCTACCCGCAACGATTTTGCAGGATAAGTTTGTTTTAGTAGGCGCCACAGCACGGGGACTGACCGATGCTTTGGCGACACCCGTCTCAGGTCTAGAACAACCCATGCCTGGGGTGGAGTTTAACGCCCATGTCCTAAACACGTTGCGACAGGATTTTGCCATAGACTCTTTACCCATCAGTTGGCGTATGCTGCTAACGGGAAGTCTTGTGGTTTTTCTACCCTGGATTTATGCACAGCTTTCTCTACAGCAAACAGGGGTTACTGTAATGCTTGCTTTCTTTGGCATCTTAATCATGAGTGTTTTGCTGTCTAGAGTGTTGCACATTTGGTTTCCTCCTGCGCCTGTACTTTTAGTTCTATGTTTGAGCTATCCCTTATGGAGTTGGCGTCACCTGCAAATGGTAATGGGTTCCATGTTTGAAGAAAAACAACGAACTCAAGTTACTCTCCACGCCATTGGCGATGGCGTGATTACCACGAATGCACGAGGCCAAATAGATCATATGAATCCAAAGGCGGAAGCGTTAACTGGTTGGTCCCTGAAAGAGGCACAGGGGCAATCTTTGGGCAGTGTTTTACGTCTTATTGACGAACACCATGGCACAAAAATTAGAAATCCTGTCAACTTATGTGTGGAGCAAAATAATACCATTGAGCTCAAAAAAAAAGTGCTTTTAGTGGATGCTTTGGGTCAAACCTTGACGATCCGCGTATCTGCTTCTCCTATTCGTAATCGTAGTGGCAACCTATCAGGCGTTGTGGTAGCGATTACGGATCTTAGCGAAACCCGCCGTTTGAACCAGCAACTCACCTATCAGACCAATTATGACCTTCTGACCGAGCTACCTAATCGGCATCTTCTTAGGGATCGGCTTACTCAAGCCATCGCTTGCGGACACCGAAATAATCGCGCATTTGCCTTACTCCTAGTAGATTTGGACCGCTTCAAAACCGTCAATGATAGTCTTGGACTTGCTGTTGGCGACAGGCTTCTTAAGGCCGTTGCCGAGCGCTTGAAACAAAATCGTAGAGAGGAAGACACGGTAGCCCGACTGGGCAGCGATGAATTCGCCCTCATCCTAAAGAATTTATCTGAGCAAGCAGATGCGGTCTCCGTCGCTGAAAAACTCCTACTCGCTATGGAAAAGCCTTTTCATATCAACGATTATGAATTTTTTGTTTCTTGCAGTATTGGCGTTAGCCTGTTTCCTGAGGATGGGGAAGAGGTGGAGATGCTGTTAAAGAATGCTGACACAGCTTTACATCAGGCTAAAGAAAATGGTCGCAATAGAATCCAACTTTACGCCCAGAGCATGAATCAACAAGCCTTGAGTCGGCTTGTCATGGAACACAACCTTCGCCATGCCTTAGGGCGTCAAGAACTAGAGATCCACTACCAACCACAAGTAGAACTGATCCATGGCCAGATTATTGGCGTCGAAGCCTTGCTGAGATGGCGACACCCGCAACTGGGGCTCATCTCACCAGCAGAATTTATACCCCTAGCCGAGGAGACGGGTCTAATCGTTTCCATCGGCGAATGGGTTCTTAAGACCGCCTGCATTCAAGGTAAATCATGGCAAAACCAGGGGCTACCGCCAATTCGCATAGCCGTCAATCTATCACCACGACAATTCACGCAAAACAATCTGATAGAGATGATCAAGAGGACCCTTGCAGAAACCGGTTTAGAACCTCAGTATTTAGACCTTGAAATCACGGAAAGCCTCATCGTAAAAAATATCGATGAAGTTATTCCCATTCTACATACCCTTAAAGCCATTGGTGTGCAACTTTCCATCGATGATTTTGGTACAGGTTATTCCTCGCTAAACTACCTTAAGCGCTTTCCCATCGATCAAATTAAAATTGACAAGACATTTGTGCGGGATATTAACACCGATCCCGACGATTCGGCCATTGCCCTTGCAGTCATTGCCATGGCCCACAGCATGAGACTTAAAGTGTTGGCAGAAGGTGTTGAAACCAAAACCCAACTAGCGTTTTTAAAATCTAATCAATGCGATGAAATGCAGGGTTTTTATCTCAGTTGTCCACTACCTGTCACGGAAACCACGCACTTATTGCAGTCCCATAAGCATCTAAATTTCAATTAAATGTGGCGCAAGCTACCAAAGCTTGCGCCCCTTGTGGTCAGCGGATATTCACTGACCCTTCAAAAGAATTTGCCAGTAATTACAATCAACATCAGGGCTGATATTGGCCATCGCAGGTCACGTTAGCGACATAGTCTGGTTCGAACCGAATCGTCGCGAAGTTCGCCTCCCATTCGCCCTCCGTAGACACGAGGAATGGTGTATTGACATTGGAGAAGTCGGTTCCCGCCGCGGCAAAGCAACTTAACGGGACAGCCAGCTCATACCATTGGCCATCGGAAATGGCCGTGTAGGCTGGGGTCAAATCCAATTCCCCGACACAGGGAAAGACACAGTCGATACGGGTCTTAACAGCACTGGTCGGCGCGGCGTTTGACCTAAAATTATACACCAACGCACTGTTCGGGGTGTTGATGTAGGAACTTAGGTCCTCGCCAGCACCTCCATTACCCTGCGAGTAAAACTGACCCGCACCGCCGGTCCAAGTAACTATTATGCCGCCGAATTGAAACGTGGGGCTATCCACCCTCGGTCCCGCGCTGATATTGACAAGAGGCGTTACTTTGTTGGGATCAGACAAATCAACCACTGTACCGCCCCAATTGGATGGGTCGCCCAGTTGAAGCGCCCATGGGTTGATGTTCCCGCCTTGGACAAAAACCTCCAGTGGCTCGGTCGCGATACCGCTAGGACCCCCGCCGCCATCTCTTAATCCACAACCAAGATTCTCTGACGTTTCGTCTAACATACCCAACACAACGCTATCGTTATAAGTCAGGCCAAAGCCATAGGGAAACAGAGCACCGAACTGTTGACCCACGTTAAGCGATGTCTGACAGTCTTCAGCTGGCCAGGAGAAAGCCAGCTTCCCGGTAAAATCATGGTTCACCCTACCGTTATGCTTGGTAAAAATGACGTCCGCGATCCCGTCACCTTCGCTACCTGGCAACCAGGCCGCGACAAAGGCATCCGATCGATTCAGCTCCTTGTTGACATACAGGGGGCGTCCCGCAACCCAGAGGGTGACTACGGGAACGCCTGCATCATGGAGAGTCTGGAGCACTGCAAGGTCTTCCGGCTGCAGTTTGGCGTGTTCCAGGCTCTGACTGGTGCGGATATCGCCTAGACCTTCGGCGTAAGGAGTTTCGCCAATAGCGACAACGGCAACATCGTACTGATTCAGGTCGATGTCGGAAAGGTCTTCAACCAAGTCGGCATTGGGCGCGACGGCCGAAATGCCCTCGTAGATTGAGGTGGCCCCGGGGAAATCGTCATTGGTGTTGCCCGTTCCCTGCCAGGTTATTGTCCATCCGCCGTTTTGATTGGATAGATTGTGGGCGCTTTTTCCGGTTACTAGTATACGCGCCTCTCTAACCAAGGGCAAAATATTGCCGTCGTTTTTCAGTAGCACCAGGGATTCTCTCACCGCTTGACGCGCGATATCACGATGTTTTTTTATCCCTAACAGCTCGTCTTTGGCACACTCACCCTTCGAGGGCTTTTCATCAAAAAGTCCCAATAGGATTTTGTTTCTCAATATCCGTTTTACCGCATCGTCGATGCGTTCCATGGGAATCGTGCCATCCTCGACTTGCTGCTTGGTGGTCGCTATGAAATCCGGCCATTCGAAAGGCACCATGAATAGATCGATCCCGGCATTCACCGCCTTGGGGCAGTCGCTGTTGGTGCAATTTACGCCGTTATCCGTTACTTGACCGATTCCATTCCAGTCGGAAACAATGTGCCCACTGAAGCCCAGTGTACCCTTGAGAATATCCTGGATCAGGTATTGACTGCCGTGCACTTTCTCGCCATTCCAGCTGCTGAAAGAAGGCATTGCCGATAGTACGCCGGCTTTCATACCCTCGAAATAAGGTAGAGCATGAATGTTGATCAACTCATCCTCCGGCACCTCGGTATCACCCTGATCCTTGCCATTAATGGTACCGCCATCGCCAACCCAATGCTTGATGGTGGCAGCCACGTCACACTCGCCTAGATTACCTTGAAGACCTTCAATCATCGGGACAGCCAAACGCGTAACTCGCTTAGGATCCTCAGAGAAACTTTCATAGGTACGGCCCCAACGATCATCCCTCGCTACCGCCACAGTCGGGGCAAACACCCAGGGTTGACCGGTCGCACGAGTCTCTTTGGCCGTGGCTTCGCCGATTTTATTCATCAACTTAGGGTTATTCGCTGCACCCAAGCCAATATTGTGGGGAAACAGGGTCGCTCCGATGACATTATTATTCCCATGCACAGAATCTATCCCCCAGATCGGCGGAATGCCACATCCTTTCATGCCAGCTCGCCAGTACTTATCAGCTAATTGTCGCCAGTCCTGGGGAGTGGCGTCTTTGTTTGGGAGGCCAGTATTTTCATCGACCGGCCATGAACCTCCTCCATTCAGTACCGAGCCAAGGCAATATTTTCGAACGTCGGCAGGGGTGACCGCTTGGATTTCCCCTTGGGTCATCTGCCCGATTTTTTGCTCCAACGTCAGACCGTCCAGGATTTTCTGGGCCATCCTATTTGCTTGCTTCACCCGTCTCTCGTCCACCGGCGGATTGTTCTCCAATTCCGGCCAGTCAAAGTAAAAGTATCGCTTACTGTTGTTTTCTTTAGCAAAAACACTTCCCGCTGCAAGAGCGAGAACGAGTCCGATCGCTAGCAGACGCACTGCAGTGAGGTTACTGGGATTCATATTGATCTCCTGGTTAGTGGTCTTAATGTGAAACCTGAGGATAGGCAACCCATTGAGAACCGATCCCAAGTTTCGCTTTGGCTCGTTTTTATTATTAGGAAGGTTCAGTCTCGGCCTGCTCGCCGGTGTAAACTTGCAACAGATGCTCGAATCAGACTTTGACGAGGGGAACCGCCTCCTTGCGGGTGTAGAAATAGTCGGCATAGAGAAAACCGGCAATCATCGTCTGCTTGGCACTACTGACCGACTCGTCCCTATAGCGCCCTGTGACTACCGCATTTGGAAGGCTTTTCAACCGATGAAGGGAATCTGGCCTACCGTTAGCAACCCTAGACAAGTAAACGTACCCGGTGGCGTCTATACTCGGAGGGTCGCGGTGAATCGTGATGCCATTCAGATTAACGGTAATAGACTCTTTGATTTTTAACGGGGGCGACTTATCATCCCTTTGATCATCAGTGTTCTGAAACGTGACTTGACGACTGCCCAAACTCTCCTGACTGAGTTCTTCAGAGCACACTATAGTTTGGGCCAACGAGGCAGGGAATGTGACGACGAGCGCTGATACCGCCATGGTAGCAACAATTGGCATGGCATACGTGTTCATGACTCACTTCCTCTCTGTGGACGTTGCTCACGTTGGGTTGACTATAGGTTAAATGGCAGCGAGAACGATGAAATTATCTTCAGTAAACAACCACATTTCAAACAAGGTTCATTACCAAAAACCCTTATCTTTCGCCCTTTCTTGCCATTTCTTGGGCATAAATGGCGGCTAGCGTCCGCTGCTGATAGCTAGGCTAAGGGAAATTGAGGGATTTATTTTTATAATTTTCTTTATCCTACTATTGCCTATAGCACAACATTACCACTCTAACAAGTAAGTACTTGCCTATAAATTATCCGGTGTTATATCAGGAACGCTGTGAATACGTCCATGTACGCTCCATCGCCGTCTCCCAACGGCGAAGGCCCTTCCATAACACCGGATAACTTAGGGCGCTTTACTTATGGCTTTATATGGACCTCACGATTTATCAATTTTGAGATAAACTACCGCAAGCAACAATAGACCACTTGAAAAAGTGGCAATGAACCCTCAACACTTCAGGTATGAGC
>CAYRGG010000090.1:0-12944 GCA_964423745.1 uncultured Candidatus Competibacteraceae bacterium
AAGTGACGGGTATTGGCCACAATGTACCTTCACAGAGACGCATATCGTCAAGTACCCGTTGATAATCCTTCTGACTTAAGAAACCCTCTAGGGGCGAAAAGGCCCCATTCAACAACAACTCAACATCGCACAGCTGGCGGTGGCTTAGATTCCAGTCAGAATACTCTTGAGCCTGCTGTTTTTCGACAGCAGCTTCCTCAGGAGAAAGGTAAAGATCTTTAAGGGCGCCGCCATGGGGCTCGATTAAATAGGTCATTATGCTATCTCTTCAAATTATGATTGAAAATTAGTTAGTTATCTTGAGAATAATGGAAAAATTGTTTTTTAACAGTACGTAGTGATGTGAATAAACCGATCCCTATCAATAAACCCGCAACGTCAATAAGAAGATCCTTTATTAAGGGTAAGCGTCCTTCGACAAAAAATTGCAGAACCTCGCTGATAGCCGCAAAATACATTAAGTTTAACAATAGATAGAACGGGTTCTGTCTTGGGTATGCCCAAATTGTCGCCATAGCCAGTAGCATAAAAAGCAGAAAATGCGCCAGATCGCTAATTTCCGTCGGGTCGTTTTTTATAAAACCGTTTATATTCAGATTCAACCAATCAAAGTAAGCAAAAATCGTGCTAACTTCTCCTTCCATCTGTAGTTTAAGGGCACCTGGCATCAATACGCCGACGACGATACTCAAAAGCGCTAATCCTGTAACAACATGGGGTAAATCCCATCTTAGCTGCGATAACAAGCTGAAACTAAGCCAAGCCAACATAAAAATCCAAAGGGTAAGTCCTATGCCTCGGTAAAGATGGTAATGACTACGTTGCTGGACCTCATGTACGCTAAGGTTGCGCGCAGCCAACTCGCCAGTGGCGCCAATAATTTGTAGGCTTACACGTACTTTAACAGCATCTTTTGGGATCCGAAATACGGCCTGATAGGCTCTCCAATCCTGGGTGCCTGCAAGATTTACCACCACATGGGGGACAGACATCATCCGCTGATTTGCATCAAAGCTAACTAAGACGAGTCGACCCGCGTGCCAAGGTTGTTCACCTGGCTGGATATTTTGTGTCCTAACTTCACCTTTTAGGCGAACCAAGCGGTGACGCGTAGGGTCAGGCAAATATTGTCGCACCGCCACCCCTCTGTTTGGCGCGGCGGCTTGCAGAACCACCGTTGCATCATCAGTCAATTGCGCAACGCCGCGACCGCTGAGTTTCCATTTATCAAAGCCTTCCGTGAAGCCAGGATCGGATAGTAACTCAGGACCATATGGCTTATAACGGTCATAAAAGTTAAAAAATATAACAGTGCCGATTATCAGCACGGCTACTGCAATAAATTGTTTAACAACCATACCCACAAAAATACGTTGTTTTGCTCGTCACAGACGGCTTCCTGCTGTAATGCCCACAGGAACCCACACTCTTGATTGGATTGATGGTTGCCCATTTTATCAATTTGCTGAAATGGCGGTAGCGCCCTGGGACCAAACTGGGTAGAAAATGGACAAAAAAAGCTGTGTGTTAGAAAAAAACAGATGCTTGGTTCGCTTTGCCAACTGGCGAGTATTTTACTAGCTAGCTAGTTCAGCAAACCTGTAATGGCAGAGAATCAGAGATGATGCGGCAGATAATTTCCCCTAAGAACGGAAAGTTTTAGAGGTGAATAGAATGCTGGGGCGCCAGTTTACGTTCTAAACGCCAGGGTACACCCGCAAGATATTTTTTATCAAGAAACGATAACTCATTTTTAGCAGCCAGTTGATCGGTTGCCTGAATAACTTGTTTTTGTAAATCCACCACTTGGGGAAATGCCATCAGTTCTTGAACAAGCCTTAAATCATTGGGTGATCGCTGGTTCTTAATCACCAGAGGCCCCAATTCCTTGGCCATCTGCACGCCAGCTAGATAGAGTTGCTGAGATAGTTGGATTTTTCTGCGAACCCGTTCCGGTACTATATTTAATTTCTCCGCTAAATCTCCCATGGCATAAAACAAAGCGAGGCGACTACAATTAACTCGTTTGACCCCATTCCATTGCTTGTCATTTTGAGGCTTGCCGAAAATTGCAAAAAAATCCCCCATGGAAATTTTGTGCAGATTGACGGCTATAAGCACCGTGTCTTGCGGTGTTGACAAAGATTGAACAGTATTACAGTGACGTGTTTGTTTCGTGTTATTCAACACGTCACGGCGAAATCTAATCCAGCGTTGGCGCATTTTTTGTTGTTCATCCGAGGGGGTAAGCTCGGTGTCGTTCGCCGCCCCTGTTTCAAGCTTGCTACGTTGTTCAGGTGATAATTTACTGACGAAATCTTTAAGCCCCTGCAAGGTTGGGGACATCGAGCCAAGCACGATTAGTTCTTCAATAAATGCTGTTTTCGCGCTAGCGGCGTAAAAGTCCGTGACCGCTTTAATGTCATTGCTATTGATAAGTTTGGTTTCCGCAGCGCGTCTTTTGTAATAAAGAATTCGGGTAAACATTTCGGCTTGTTTTTCAAACCAGCTATTAACGGCAAGTTTATAAAAAGGCGGTTGTTCTTTTACTAAAGCTATTTTGTCAATATAAGTGTGTACATTATCAGGATAAAACAACGCCACACCTCGCACCAAACTAAAGTGTGAATAAAAATTAGGTTGGATTCGATCGTAACGTGTATCGAAGGCGGTGATTCTCTGCAAATAGTCAGAGAATTCCCCTCGTGTCGCCGTAATATTACCCACCTTCATTAATACAGCTTGTGGTGATTCAACCACGGTCGGTTGAATATCCAGTTTCGGCGCAAGGGCAAAATGCGCTGAGGCATCGGATAACCAAAGAGGACCGACTATAACAATAAAGCAGGTTATAAATAAATGACTATTAGGTTTTTTGATAAATAACATTGAGAAATTTTATCAGCACTAAAAGCCAATAAAGCTAACACTCAAGTTTTACAGAAAGATTACATTTTATGACATAACAGATTTAATCAATTGTTCATCTAACTAAAACTTAACTGTAACGTGAAGACTTAAAATTAAGAGGGCTAGCCGTAGAAAAAGCGATAGTTCTAACTCATTTCAAAACCGTTTCTGAAAACAACTCAACTAATATTTAGCTCAGAGGAGCAGGTTGCATGAGAGCAATGTCATTGGCAGCCTCGGTTATGTTGGCAGTAGGTTCTGTCGTCATACCGGGTCTGGTAAGTGCTAAAGCCACCCACTATCGGGGATCCGTGGATGTCCGACCAGCGGCGTCTAACCAAGAAGTGCAGGCAATTAAAGGCACTGTCTTCGAAGATCTAAACCGTAATGGACGGTACAACAACGGCGAGCCAGGTATTCCAGACGTTTTGGTATCCGATGGTAAGCGTGTGGTGAAAACCGATGCCGAGGGTAAGTACCGCTTGCCCCGACCTACGTCTGCCGAAGAAGCGAAAGGTATTTCGATTTTTATCACTAAACCCGCGGGCTATGAACTACCTGTGGACGAAGATAATATACCGCAATTTTATTACGTACATAAACCCGATGGATCTCCCCTGAATGTGCGTGGAGAACCGTTTCGATTTGGCGGGCTTGAACCCACGGGTCCACTGCCCAGACAAATCAACTTTCCTCTAGTAAAAGGAACCAATAAATACCGCTTCAAAGTGGCTATATCGGGTGACACGCAACCCTACAGCAACGTGGAAGTAGGTTACGTGCGTGACACGCTAGCTCGGGAACTAGCGGGTATGGACGATGTGGAGGCGGTTATTATAGAAGGTGATGTCATGGGGGATGATCTTGACCTTTACCCCCGTTTCAAAAAAATCATGAGCGCTGCCAATAGTCCCGTCTACTTTGTGGGCGGCAACCACGACATCGATTTCGATGCGCCCAGTGACGATCACTCCTTCGATACGTTTCGGCGAGAATGGGGTCCAGAATACTATTCTTTTGATATCGGCGAAGTGCATTTTGTGGTGCTCGACAACGTCAGATACCCCTGTGACGAAACCGATAACGCCGATGGGCTTCATGAATTTTGTTTAGAGAGCACAACCTATAATGGTGTGATCTCGCCCCGACAAATGACCTGGCTAAAGAACGATCTAGCCCATGTGCCAGAAGACAAGCTGATCGTTTTTAACTCCCATATTCCGTTTCAGACCTATATCGATCAAAACGCCTCTAAGCATCAAACTGACAATGTTCTCGAAGTCTATGATTTGTTAGGTTATGGTCCCTCGGGTTATCCTCAACGTCCCGCGTTAGCCCTCAGTGGTCATACCCATACCCTTGAGCAAATTCGCCCTGGCGAAAGCTATCCCGGGTGGTCAACCGCGCTGGGTGACCGTTCTCCAGGCGCTCCCCCGTTTCCGCAGATCGTCACGGGTGCGGCATCTGGTTCTTGGTGGTCTGGGGATTTTTCGGACAATGGGGTTCCCATGAGCTATCAACGGCTGGGTGGCCCGCGGGGTTATCTGTTGTTGGAGTTTGAAGGCAATACCTACAAAGATTCCTTTAAAGCTACGGGTAAATCCAGCGATAAGCAAATGTCCGTCTCCATATTGTCACCTACCTTTGTGGATTGGTCAGAAACCCTCATCGAGTGGGCGCAAACCCCTGCAGAGGAACGTTCTGAAACACCGCCGGTTAACATCAACGATCTGCCTGATACTAAAATCGTGACCACGGATGAGTTAGCGGATACTTATCTCATCGCCAACGTTTGGAACGGCTCGCTGGATTCCAAAGTGTATGTGCAAATCGACGGTGGTAGTCCTATTTTCCTGGAGAGAACTGAGCCTGGTGATGGCGAGATTAGCGACGATGACGTAGACGGTGATGGTTTTGTGGATATTCCTGATCCCTTTGCCTTAGAGCGGCAATTACAAGTGGCCCGCTATGCGTTCCAAAGTGAGTCTGGTGATGAACGTGCGCAAGGTTTTGAGTTGTTTCAAGCCTCTCAGTTTGGTCCCGCCGATCCGCAACCCCTGTCCGAGTTTTTCTTGACACGGCAGTCCATGCATCTCTGGAAAGTAAAATTGCCGGAGGATCTTGAGAAAGGCATCCATGTGGCCAAAGTGGTTACCCATGATATGCATGGTAAGCGGTTTGAGGAAGTGATGAACTTTGAGGTGATGGACGAAAGGCCGCAGCCGTACTTTCGCACAGAACTTTTTGAAGTTCGTCCGTAATTATTGTTCTGTGGGCAATGTGGCTATAGCTAGGACTAACTTAGTTCGTTCCAGAGGACGCCGTGAACACGTCCTTGTGGGCTTGACGATGGCCGTCCAGTCCATCGACACCTCTTTTACGAGCTACATAAGTCCGTCTCTACTATTAAATGACTGACAAAAAGGCCAATCTTTAACCCGCTCAAAGGGGGCAATTAATTGCTCCCTTTTTTCGCGCCATGGGAATGTCTGGTATGCAATTACGTTTGAATCCATTTGACCATGTGACTATGGATGGACGTGCAGACAAAATCTATCGTGAGGTTCGGGTTCGCCCGTATAATCCTGCACAAGAAACCTTGCTCGTATTTTTTGTGTCTGCCTTGATCATTTTGTTTATGGGTACTCGATTTATTGACGTGAGCACAAAAACGACTGAGCCGACACTACGTCCTTATCAGCGTTTTCATACAGCGTTTAGCGAATCCCAAAACACCCTTTATAGGGCAATGCTATCTAGCTTAACGGACATTCTCGCCCTACGTGATCAAGAGGGGCTATGGCCAGAGGCGGATTTGCTGGCCATGGAAAACATACCGCCTTTTGACAGTCAACTGCTTCCCAAGGCATTACGAGGATATCGTTGGGTAGGTTATGACGGAGGTTCCTGGATTGACTACTTGGGTCAGGATATATTGGGACAGCAACCGGTTACTTTTATCTTACGGCTTATCGATCTGCACGCAGGCTATCATCCCCACCCCCATCCTGGTATTGATTACGATCCCGAACTGACGGTGGCAGCCCAGGTATGGATTTTTCCAGAAGCCCAACGCCCTTATCCGGGTGAGCGGTTGCCAGAAGCGGGTTGGTTTTGGATTGTGCAGCCCGATGACCCTGTGCTCACGCAACCAGCGTCGCAAACTCCAACCCAGACAAACCCATCCTTGTCTCCGTTAGATACAACCCAACAACCATGACTATGGCTAAATTGATGATGCAAACCTTTGCAAGGTTTGCCATGGTTTTCCTGCTAATGGCGCTTGCTGTCCAACCTATTTGGGGGCAAGAAGAGCCGGGTTTGCAGATCGGAGTCACTCTTCATCCCTACTATTCTTGGGTCGCCAATATCGTGGGTGATCGTGGCCAGGTGATACCCGTGATTCCTGAAAGCGCTGACCCCCACGCCTATCAACCGGCACCAAAAGATCTAGAAAAGCTAAGTAGGCTGGATGTGATTGTGATCAATGGTCTTGGACACGATGAATTTATCCAGCCCATGTTAAAAGCGGCAGGTCAAGAGAATATAGAAAGGATCAACCCTAACGAGGGTGTTCCTCTGATTCCTGTCGAGGGTAAACGCTACGATTCTGACCTGGCAACGGCTGACGCCAATGTTGAAAACACGTTTAATAGCCACTCATTTCTGTCGATCATTAGCGCCGTGCAACAGATTAATAATATAGCCGCTGGACTGACGCGGTTAGATCCTGAGTATGCCGCTATTTATCAAGACAACGCGCGTACTTACACTAAGGGGTTACGCAATCTACTTGCCGAAACCTTAGCCCAGATTGATGAACGGGATATAACACAAATTAAAATCGCCACCGTACATGACGGTTATGCCTATCTTTTTCAAGAATTAGGGCTGGTTGTTGAGACTACCATTCAGCCTCGCCACGGCATAGATC
The DNA here is from genome assembly GCA_964423745.1 of uncultured Candidatus Competibacteraceae bacterium. GTDB lineage: Bacteria > Pseudomonadota > Gammaproteobacteria > Competibacterales > Competibacteraceae > CAYRGG01. The sequence continues at coordinate 6,845 of CAYRGG010000090.1, forward strand.
CGTCACCAAAACAGCTGGCAGACACCATTAGGCAATTGCAAGAAGCCGATGTGGATATCTTGTTTGCAGAAATGGATTACAGCAAACAGTTTGTGGATGTTATTCGCCAGGAGACAAAAACCCAAATTTTTCAATTAACCCATATTTCCAAGGGACCCTTTGAGCCGCAAAAATTCGAAGTGGAAATCGCCGAGAACCTTCGGAATATTGTCGCAGCCATCCAGGAGGTCATGTGACGTCATCCTTTGCGCCAATAAGCCAAGCGTCTATTCTGCAGGTAAAAAATCTGTACGTCGTATTGAGTGATCAATCCATCTTGGAGGACGTCACAGTGGACGTGAGGCGTTCCAGCATCCACGCTATCATGGGTCCCAATGGGGGTGGCAAAACCACGTTCATGCGCAGCTTGCTAGGGGGAATGCCCCATCAAGGAGACATTCGCTTTCATTTTGTGGATAGTAAAAAGATCGGCTACGTACCCCAGTTTGTCGAGTTTGACCATGGGTTACCTCTGACGGTGGGTGATTTCCTATCCATGATGATTCGTCGCTGGCCGGTTTTTTTTCGAACTCCGCAACGCACACGGCGTACTCTACTGCAAGCACTAGAGAAGACTGGAAGTGCGCATTTAATCGACAAATTGCTAGGCGGTCTCTCTGGCGGAGAATTTCGGCGGGTTTTGTTGGCCCAAGCGCTATTGCCCGAGCCGGAAATACTGCTGTTGGATGAGCCTGCTAGCAATGTGGATGAACAGGGGGCACGGTTATTGGAGCAACTTTTAATAACCCTTAAAGAGGCAGGCGTTACCATCATTATGGTGGGTCACGATATTCCTATGATGTTGAGGATTGCCGACCACATAACCGCCATCAACAAAAGAGTCATTTTTTCGGGGAAGCCGACTAATTTCAATGAATCTGACTCGTTAGCCCCACTGTTCGGTGTGTCGCAACAGAATAAAGTGGATTCAGTGAAGATCCAAGTTGTCAACGGATAAAGGATGTTAGAGACAAGTCCTGCTTGTGGGCAGGTTTTACGTAAGTCCTAAGAGTAAAATTACTGTGGAAACATTCTATCAACTCACTGGAAATTGGGCGCGGTCAGGTTATATTCCGTCTCTGTTCGAACACGCTTTTATGGTACGGGGATTACTCGCTGCGTTTATTGTAGGGCCTATGCTGGGTGGTATCGGAACCCTAGTGGTGAGTAAACGACTGGCGTTTTTTATTCAAACCGTGGGCCACGCCTCGTTGACCGGTGTCGCTTTAGGGCTGCTGTTTGGCGAACCCCTGGGAGAAACCTATGGGGGACTCTACGGTTTTTGTGTGTTGACAGCCCTGTTGATGTTGTATGTCAAAAATCGTATGCACGCCTCAGCAGACACCGTCGTGGGTGTGGTATTGGCGCAAATCCTTGGTTTAGGGATTGTGATGCTGGTGGTGGTCACCAAACAGTTCAACATTCATCAAGTAGAGGCCATTTTGTTTGGCAATCTCATTACCCTCAGTGACGACGACATCCGCCTGCTCATGGCCACTGCTATCTTGTTGGCCGTGTTTTTAATCTTTGTCTATAACAGCGCCATGTTGGTTAGTTTTAATCCGACTATGGCCAAGGCAAGGGGCTTACATGCTGTCTTCTTAGATTATTTATTTGTGGTGGTCGCCACCTTGGTGGTAGTGGCTAGCTTGAAGATGATCGGAGCGTTATTGGTGTTGGTTCTCATTGTAGTGCCCGCGGCAGCTGCGCAAAACATCGCTAAGAATCTACAGGGTTTTTTTTGGATCAGCGTTCTTTTTGCTACCTTGAGTAGCGTTTTTGGGCTCATTATTTCAGGCGTTTGGCCTATTCCCACGGGTGGAGCCATCGTTTTGGTGGCGAGTGTTTTGTTTTATGGCACGCTGTTATCAAAGCCGTTTTTAGGTCGCCTGTCCATTCAGCAGGGTGAACTTTAACGATTGAGAGGCACGGTGATGAAAATAGTTGGATTAAGCATGACACGCATATCCTTGTATACTGCGGTTGCTATCGTCTTGTTAGTGTGCACTGTCACTGTCTTTGCCCATAAAGCCATCTTATGGGCGGAAGTCAAAGATAATAAAGTGCATGTGGAAGCCTATTTCAGTGGTGGCGGCAAGGTTAAAAATGCCCGCATCGTGGTGATGAATGCTGATAAGCAACAGCTTTTAGAAGGAAAAACCGATGCCAATGGGCAGTTCAATTTTACGCCGCCCAATAGAGATGACATGACCATTGTATTGATCGTAGACGAAGGGCACCAAGATGAGTTTGAACTTAAGGCGGAAGAGCTTGCAGCGGTGGAGTTGCAGTAAATTATTGAACCCATCGAAGGTTACAAAAAAACGGTTCTGAAACTGCATTGTTTCAGAACCGTGCAAGTGTAAAATCTATAAAAACAGCACCTTGTTTTTCTGATGGCTGACTTCCATTGCTCTCTGTATGTTTTTATATTAAAAATCTTCTACAGTCACGCCTGTTTCGGTGTTTCCAGCGGCGATCTCCGCTTGTGAATCCACTAAAAGCTGATTAAGCCGTTGGCGTAATTTTTCACTGACTATGTGGTCGCCCAGATCAATCATGGTTGGATAATGCAGGATATAGCCTTGGGGTGGGCTAACTTTAAGATCGATTACTTCCACCTCGCCCGCATTAGGGCCACCGCAAACTACTGTTTCCACATCTGTCGTTTGAATGGTTACAGCGAGATTGCCATTACGCAGACGGAAGCGAATCAAATGATCCACATCCAGGGCATCAAATGCGGCTGCCGTATCGTCGACGTTGGGAATAGGTGTGTGACGATCGAGCACTTCACAGGAGCCGGGCAAAGCCGAGACATCCACCAGGGGTAGCAACTGATCAGGACGCATTAGTACTAGGCCAGCCTGCTCGTCGCGTCGAACACGGAAATTGGGTAGTGGGCTGCCGGTTTCGTCATCGATGGCGTCTTCCATATCGAACAGCACCCGGTCGCCATCGTCGTCTTGGGCAATAAGACCAAATATAACGGCATCGTGACCAGATCCACCTTCAAAGCGATCGGATCCATCCCCTGGCTGCCAAACAAAAACATCTGCGTCATGGCCACCAAAAGCACGATCCCGGTTAAATGGATTGAAGTGCTCAGGGCCACCCATTAAGACATCGATCCCCTTTTTGCCAAAGATAATATCCGTACCCAAGCCGCCGTAAGCAAAATCGTCAGCGCGATTGCTACCACGCATCACTTCACCGAATTGCATGGTCTGATCTGGAATCTCCCCATCGGGATCGGGATCAAAGGCGGGATCAGGTTGAATCGCCGGATTATTAGCGGCATTGTTATCCTTCGGTCCAAACACTTGATCGATCACTAAATCACCGGCAACAGAACCCGAACCCGTCGCCAAGGCTGATAAAGAAAAACAAATTGTCACTGTTGCGAGCAACGGACAATACTTTTGAAATCGCATAGTAATCTCCTGTCCTAGAATGTAATTAAAATTGTTTTCAGAAAAACTCAAAAAACCGTCGATATAAATCAATGAATTTGCAGGACAGAATTATCAGATTATTTCATTTCTGTTGTTTTTCTTGAGGTGGGTTTTATTGTTTCAATTATTAAGAAAGATCAGCTTTTTTATAACAAGAAAAAACTAAATTTGTTTGAATGGCTGATTTATTTTGAAAAATTTTGAGAAATTGAAAAATGAAACAAAAGAAACAATTAAGAAGTTAAGTAATACCAAATGCCAAGAATAGTGCAATCGGGTACTTTATTAGTAATCGTAGTAACTGTCATTATGCAAATTAGCTTTGCTTAGAGATTTACCGAAAAAACGGATTGCTTTTGCAGCACGCTGCACACGTTCAAGTTCTCTTTTCTTGTTCAAGAAACCCCTCGACCCGGTCCCGGTTGGGTAGTGCGGGAATCGCACCGCGGTCGGTGGTGGTGATAGCGCCGCAGCCATTGGCGAAGCGCAGCACGGACTCTAGCTCATTGCGGTCGCCAATCAGGCTATCCAAGTTATGCCTGGAGATCTTGCGGTTGGCGAGTTGGTACAGGAAACCCCCGACGAAAGCATCCCCAGCGCCCGTTGTGTCGATGGCTTTGACTGGCGCCACCGACACGGTGCCCGAGAGGTTTGGTGTGTAGTAGCTGCAACCGCCTTGACCTTTAGTGACCAGTATCAGCGAGATCCCTAACCCCAGCAGGTGATGGGCGCCTTGTTGCTCGTTTTTCGTGTCAGTGAGGAAAGCCAGCTCTTCCTCGCTCACTTTGAGTACGTTCGCGGTCGGCAACAGAGGGAGGATCTCATTGCGAGCCACTGTGGGGTTTGGCCACAGGGAAAACCGTAGGTTAGGATCAAAACTTAGTAATACCCCAGCCCTTTGGGCCAACTCGATGCATTTCAATGTGGCGCTCTTGCTGACAGGCCAGGTCAGCGTAATGGAGCCGTAGTGAAAAACACCGGCATCCTGGAACCATTCGGGTTCGATTTCCTCGGCACCAATCAACATATCCGCTGACGGTTCACGAAAAAACAGAAAATCCCGCTCACCATCGGCGCGCAGCGAGACAAAGGCCAGAGCAGTCTTGGCTTGGTTGGTGAAGAGGAGATAATCCGTCTTGACCCCATGCGTTTGGAATATGCTTTCCAAATGCCGTCCAAAGGCGTCGTCACCCACTTTGCCAGCGAAGTAGCTTTCGCCTCCTAGCTTGGCGATGGCCACCGCCACATTGGCAGGTGCCCCACCGGCGGCCCGCCTAAACTGTTCCACCTCACTCAGAGGCAGCCCGCTGACCGTTGGCACAAAATCAATCAGCGCCTCCCCAAAACATATAACCTTATTCATTAAGGACATGATTTTTTTACTTCGCCTGCTATTTTATTGTTTACCGTTTTATAAATGTAGACGATTCAAGCTTTACTATAAAGCTTGTTGGGGTCGATTTTATTGCTAAACTGAATCCTGATATTCTGTTGTGGATTTTACTTACGCGAACTCCGGCCATTTTCCGAACGGCTGTTTTTCAAATTGCATATCACCGTTGTCATCTTTATAGATATTGATCCATGCCTGCCAGTTTTTGTAGTCGATATCCGGGTAGTCCAGGCGATAATGACTACATCGACTTTCAGTGCGCATCATCGAGGCTTTTAACTTCATTTCTGCCGTGATCAGCATATTCATGGTTTCGTGCGCCAAGCGAAGATGGTGTCGATCAGAAGCCATCAACATGGGACCATAGTGATCTTTTAACTCTTCAACATAAGCCAGTGCGGCATTCATCATGCGTTCTTTTTTAATATACAGCACAAAGTTTGGGATCATGACGCTCTGCAGAATTTGCGTTACCCATGCCGGACTGTAACCCCTGTCGCGCTTCAAAGGTGCGAGAATTTCTTCTTTGGTTTGCTTAAGTTTGTCTGCGGGTATCGCAATGCTGGTAATAGCTTTACTTGCCTTGGCTGCTGCTTCACCGGCAATGGCTCCCTGTACTGCGGAACCGGCCATGGAACTGCCTATTTGCGTGTAAATGCCGCCAGACATGTAAGAGCCCAAGGCATCCCCGGCAGCCCACAAACTCGGAATGGTTGTTAGGCCCGTTTCGTCAATGGGCACGAGACCTTAGGATTTGTGAATGGCCATACCGGCTGTTGAGCCACCAACGGATTCACCGCTCATACCCGGTGGGCCCTTAGGTGATTGACTCGCAAACAGTGCCCGCCAACCGGTTTCTTGCGGCGGGCGTTTCGGTGGTGAACCGGGGCTACGAAAAGCTTCGGGCACATAGGGTCCAGCCATCGAATTTTCTTTTGATGTTTCGTCTGATCTTGGCGGCCCCATTTTTACTGGCCCGCCATTGACATACGCCTGATATTTGAGGTCCACACCTAGATGGTGGTTGATCTGTTCTGAGGTAACTGTTGGCTTTTCTTCAACCTGACCGTGCCAGTTGTCGTAATTGGACCGGAGTTTTGTGCTGAAGCCGGGTGGCCGTCATTCCATTCCTTACCGGTTATTTTTGCGCCAATGTTGGTAACCGTTCACGGGTAGAAATTTGTAGTGCGTGAGTTTTTCAAATTATGTATGA
>CAYRGG010000091.1:0-12535 GCA_964423745.1 uncultured Candidatus Competibacteraceae bacterium
GTTGTTTCTCTATTCTCTCTTGTTTCAAGGTGTCCGGTATAGTGTAGCCACTTCACACCATGCACAATGACTGGATGCGTACCGTCGGCGGTCGCCTTGAAAGCCGTTATCGCTATTCGGCTACTTTGGTCTACAACACCTTCCCTTGGCCTGACGCAACCGAAGCACAGCGTCAAGACATCGAACAGCTTGCCGAAGAAGTGATTCTGATTCGTGAGGACTATCCCGACAAAAGCCTTGCGGATCTCTACGATCCCGACACGATGCCCAAGCCTCTAAGAGAGGCTCATCAAGCGTTGGATCGCGCTGTGGAAAAACTATACCGGCCTAACAAGCCCTTTCGAGATGCCTCGGAGCGTCTGGAGCATCTCTTTAGTCGCTATGAAGCGCTAATTGCCACAGAACAGGCTCAGGCTAAAACAAAAACGAAACCAAAACGGAGCGCATGATCATGGCTGATCTTCTAACTGTGCGTTACAAGCAAACCGGGAAGAGCGCCAGCCTTAACAAAATGGGCATGCGCGAGATGCAGGCACGAGCTTATGAAGCGCGAAACAGCCAATACCTGCTTCTCAAAGCGCCACCAGCATCCGGTAAGTCACGGGCGCTGATGTTTCTCGGTCTCGACAAATTGCACCATCAAGGACTACAGAAAGTCATCGTAGCTGTCCCCGAGATGTCTATTGGTGGCTCGTTTAAAGACACAAAACTCACCGATAATGGGTTCTTTGCCGATTGGTCCGTGCAACCGCAATACAACCTCTGTGTGCCGGGCGGTGAGAGCAGCAAAGTGCAGACATTTGTTCGTTTTATGGAAGACCCTTCAGCCAAGACGCTCGTATGCACCCATGCCACCCTGCGCTTTGCTTATCAGCAACTGACCCCCTCTCAATTCAATAATACTGTTTTAGCCATCGATGAATTTCATCATACCTCTGCCGATGAAGACAATAAGTTGGGTAGTCTGATCGACGACATTATGAAGGCGTCCAATGCCCATATCATCGCCATGACCGGCTCTTATTTCCGGGGTGATGCCGTACCTATCCTGCTACCTGAAGACGAAGAACGCTTCACCCAGGTCACCTACTCGTATTACGAACAGCTTAACGGCTATCGGTATCTGAAATCCTTAGGCATTGGATATCACTTTTATCAGGGGCGATATATCGACGCACTTCATGAGGTACTAGATACCACCAAAAAAACGATTATCCATATCCCCAATGTGAACTCGGTTGAATCCACAAAGGATAAGTATTCTGAAGTCGATCACATCCTCGATGCGATGGGTAAGGTGAAATTCAAAGACCTTAAAACGGGCATTATTACCGTTGAGGACAAACAGGGTCATCTCCTGAAGGTTGCTGATCTAGTTGATGATAACGCGATGCGTATTGAGGTGCAGAACTACCTGCGCAACGTTTCTAAGGCAGACGATATAGACATCATTATTGCGCTGGGTATGGCCAAAGAGGGGTTTGATTGGCCCTGGTGCGAACATGTATTGACCATTGGCTACCGCTCATCGCTTACTGAGATCATTCAGATTATTGGGCGTGCCACCCGCGATTGTGCAGGCAAGACACATGCGCAGTTCACTAACTTGATCGCTCAGCCTGACGCGGAAGACGAAGACGTCAAGGTGTCAGTGAACAACGTGCTGAAGGCCATCACGGTTTCACTCCTCATGGAGCAAGTGCTTGCGCCGAGTATTACCTTTAAGCCGCGTTCCCGGTTGCAACCCGGTGAGGCAGTAGCGCCTGGCACCGTGATCATTGACGACACCACGGTGCCTGTGTCAGATAAAGTGACCAAAGCACTGGAGAACCTAGATAACATCAAAGCAACGCTTTTGCAAAAATCTGACGTGGTAGGGCCCGCTGTAACAGGCGGTGCAGATCCTCACGTTATCAGTGACATTGAAATTCCTAAAGTGATTGAGACGCTGTACCCCGATATGGATGCAAACGAAGTGCAGACTGTCTCTAAAGTCGTTCACATGTCCATGGCAGTCCAATCAACCGGTGGTTTGTTCAATGAAGACGACTTACCTGAGGGGGCTGAGATCGTTGGTCCGATGGGTGCCGACGTTGACACGCAAACAACCCGCACCGATACAGAAGATAGCGCACTGTTAAGCGCTGACGACAGTCGTGACGCGAAACCCAACCGTAAATTTGTCATGATCGGAAACCAATTCGTCAATATTGAGCACTTAAATGTCGATTTGATCAAACAGGTCAATCCGTTCCAAGGTGCCTATGAGATCCTCTCGAAAGCGGTGACCCCTGCGGTGTTGAAGACGATTCAGGACGTTGTGGTAGGGATGCGGTCGCAGATGTCTGAAGAAGAGGCGGTTATTTTATGGCCCCGTATTAACGCCTTTTGCAAAAAGAAAGGGCGGGAACCAACAGTAACCTCAAATGAGCCTTATGAGCGACGGTTGGCTGAGGCATTAGCTTATCTTAGACGCAAAATGCAAGAACGCAAAATCGCTGGACAGGCCGCCTAAGGAAATGTCCAATGCCACCCATTCGCCATAGCACAACAAAAAGTTCAGATCGCCCTTCGCTGGACGATATTTTCACCGGTTCTGATGAATTTGGTCTTCTCAATGTCAAGGCAAAGCATTTAGGCGCATCCGTTTCTCTTGAAGTTTTGAGGTTTCAAGAGATCAACCAATTTATTGATCAACAGCATCGGCTACCCGCTGCTTCGGGCGATATTGCCGAAAAAACCCTAGCACGTCGATTGCATGGCTACAGAGTCAACCGAAGTTTGCATGAACAATTACGCCAATACGATCGCTATAAACTACTACCAGAGGTGACAGAGGTAGCTCAGAAAACGGATGGGCAACCTGCTATTGATAACCCGTGTAAAACAGCAGATGACGATCAGGGCATATCACCGAAACCAGACAAGCTAGCCCCTGATCAGGTCATGTCCCTCGATGATATTTTCAGCAGTGATGATTTGGGCTTGCTGGATATCGCTGAACCCAGTTTATTTGAAATGACACATGTTAGCGCTGTTTCAGACCGAGAAACGCCTGATGAGATTGCGCAACGAACCCGCTGCGAAGATTTCTATGCCTTTGAATCCCTATTTCGGCAACTACAGAGCAATCTAAAGAACGGTTCTGTTGAGGTGATGCGTTTTCAAAAAGAAACGCAAATAGGCGTAGGTGACGCATTCATCCTGCAAGGTGTGCTGTGCTTTGTCGATTCGGTGGGCGACTACCAGGAAGACGAGGGTGGTCGTTATAATCCTCGTTTGCGGGTGATTTTTGAGAATGGCACGGAGTCCAATTTGCTTTTAAGATCATTGGCCCGTGCGCTTTATAAAGATGATAACGGTAGGCGACTACTCAGAGATGCAGAATCAATTGTGGAACGCTTTAATAACATTACTCACAAGGATAAACGTTCTGGTGTCGTTTACATCGTAACCACTAAAAGTAAAAATCCGGTACTCAATAACATCCCAAACCTGCACAAAATTGGATACACGGAACTAACGGTTGAGGAGCGTACTAAGAATGCTGAAAGGGATATTGCCTTCCTTGAGTCTCCCGTTGAGATTCTGGTATCTATGGAATGCTATAACCTGAATCCATATAAGTTTGAAAGCTTGATTCATGGATTCTTGCATGCTCAGCGGCTGAATCTAACGTTAACCGGAAGAGATGGAAAAGCTTACCACCCTAAAGAGTGGTTTTCTGTTCCTCTAGCGACCGCTAGAGAGGTCGTCAAGCGAATCATTGACGGTAGCATCGTGCGTTACCGCATGGACAATACGACAGGATATGTGGTTGAGAAGGTCAAATCGCAAACCAGCGACTGTTGTTGAGCGTATAAACCATTAGTTTAAAGAATTGAAGCCGAACCTTTTAGTGGATTTCACATGGACGTAATGCCAATTCTAAATCAGATCTACCCCGCACTGTGGTATCTGATCCCTATTTTCGTGTTCATTGCTTTTCTCAAATCTTCACACGGCAGCGTCTCACGGAATGCGGTAACCATTTTGAAGAAACGGTGAACCGGGTGCAGGAGCGTAACCTGCAACATACGGAAGATGAGATGACAGGCGACATTGATGAAGCCATAAAGAAAACACGCAAAGCTCATCGTGCTGCGACTCGTTCTTGATACAAATATCCTGATCTCTTCGCTACTATGCAAACATACCGCGCCAGGAAGAAAAAAAGCATGGCAAGGATTCTGGTGGCTGGTACTCACATCCCACTATGCTGCATTTTACGCTTGCGGTCTGTTGATTCGCACTAATTGCTGTACGAGTGATACATGCTGCGCGATAGCTGTATGAATACGTGTGGCTAGTGCGGCAAAATCAGCGTCAAAGGTACAAACAATGATGCCCGCATGGCTAATTGATGTTTTATGCAGTTGAATAAAATGGCGACGGTTTATGGTAAGTAGCGCTCGCTGATGGGTTGTTGCCAGCCTTAGCACGTCAGGGTCCGTTATGGCTTGGCCGCCATAACCCGCTTCTTGTAAAGTGACAACATCATGATCAAGCCGACGTAACGCATCAACCGCGGGTAAAGGAAAGTTCTCATCGGCGAATAAACGCACCACAGGTCAAGCGGCTTCATTTTGCGCAATCTGAGCGTTGATCTCAGTGAAGTGGGCTCGCGCATAGGCCCAAGCATTCGTCAAGTCTTCAGCCTTTAGTGTAGGATAGCTTTTCAGCAGCTCCGCTTCGCTGATCCCTTGCTGGCGTGCCTGCTCCAAAACCCAAACTGGAATTCGTGTACGTACAATACAAGGATCACCGCCGCAGACGTCAGGCTGCCTGTCGATCCCGGCAAACGCGTTGCCTAAATCACGCACGAGGGTCTGCACTAACCGTGCTTTTTCACCAGGCGTTAATGTCGTTAAGAGCCTTTCAACCTGTTCGAGCGAGTTCATCTTAGTACCTTTCTCCGAACCATCTACGCTTAGTATAAATGATCTAGCGGAGTATAAAATAAAAAAAACGACTGCTCCGATGAAGCCGGAGTGACGGACTATGAAAACCTAAAAGAAAAGATGCAAACAAGATGACTGACACTCTTATATTGATTCTCGTTGCAGTGGTGGGCGGGACGGCGATAACCGTTCAAGGTCAGCTGATGGGCCTGATAGACCAAAGCATGGGGACAAAGGCGAGTGTATTTATTACCTATGCCAGCGGTGGGTTGCTAGTCAGCCTATGGATGCTGTTTTCCGGGGGCGGCAATCTTCGGGCTTGGCAAACCGTTCCCTGGTATGCCTTCAGTGCAGGGGCTTGGGGTCTAGTGATTGTGGGCACTATAAGCTATGTGGTGCCGCGGCTTGGCTTGGTGATTGGCTTTACCGTCATTGTGGCGTCTCAATTCATCGTAGCGGCGTTGATCGACCATTTCGGCCTATTGGGCGCTACTTCCCGGCCCCTTGAGTGGTCTCGATTGCTCGGCCTCATTTTGCTCTTGATAGGAATTTGGTTAATCATTCGCTAGCTGTTCAGCGCTTTAGACAAGCCCCGGTTCTATAAGTAAAAGCGCTCAGCTTACGGCGATCAAACTCCCCATGATTACAGATCCTGTCCGGTCAAGGGTTGATGCGCAGTGTACTCATCTTGTCGCGGCCAAAAAACCACGGTTTGTACATATCTTCCACAAAGACAGCGGGTACTTGGTATTTACCTGGTGTTACCGCCCGTACCAGATAAGCCACCGTGAATTCCCGTTGACTGGAATCCAGGTCTAAGGCTGCCACATAGCGATCATCTCTAAATTCCTCGTGTAAGGTATTGCTTAGTTTCGGTAGCCAGGCGAAATCCTCACGACTTTGGCCGCCACCTAAGCGAGCGTTTTCGATTTCCAATCCTGCCGGTAGCAGATCCACAATCAGCGCTTGATGGTTTTCCTGGGTGGTGGCTGTGCCTCTGATGATCGCCACTAATACATCGTTTTGTTTAACTTGTGTTAGGTTGACGGGTTGACCACTCCGGTCATAAAAGCGGCGTGTCAGAGAAAATCCTTCATGGGCAGGTGGAAGGAGTTTTTTCGGAACACCGCTGCGGCTGATCACATACCAAAGGGGTTTTTTCCCTTGGTTGGCGATGTTGAGACCTCGTGCGAGTTCTCCTGTATCGGGTGTTAGGTAATAGGGGCTAGACGACTCTGGGCTGATGGTTTGGCCATTCACACTCAGCGCAAGTTCGCTTTGGTCATCCGCAAGGGCATGGGCCGCTAATAACAACCAGGCTTGCTCCTGGGTGCTGGTGTAGCGGCGTTGGTTCATGCTGGCGGCAAGCTTTTCAGTCAATTGTGGCAATTGCTTAGACAGAAGATTTGTTTCGGCCAATAAAGCAACCAGGCCCGCACGATCCCGCAGGGCAGAACCGAAATCATCCGGTCGCGGGGCGGGTGGATTGTTTATGATGGCCGCTTCAAACGCTTCCCGGGCGCGCTCTTGTTCGCCATAGCGGGCTAAAGCAGCGCCCAACTGAGCGCGGGCCAGGGTAGTGGGGAGTTCATTGAGATAGGTATCGTGCAGATAACGCAGATCGCCAATGGCTGCTTGTTGAGTGCGGGCCAGTACATAGAGGGCGTAAGCGTGGGTGGCGAGATAACCATCTGAATAGCTGCTATTGGTTTCTGTTAAAAACCGTTTTAACCGATCCAAGCCCCGCTGGTAAGGCGCTGTGGGCACCAGAAAACCGGCTTCTCGAGCGCGTACTAGAAAATCCATGGCATAAGCAGTCAGCCATAGATTGGCCGAGTCCGTCACGCCCCATAAGCCAAAGGCGCCATCGTAACGCTGCGCATTCAATACCTGCTGAATAGCCTCTTGTACTTGAGTGCGGGGATCATTGGCGTCGTCTATATTCCAGGCAGCCGCCACGTCATCAAAATAAAGCAGTGGCAGTGCGCCGCTGATGGTTTGTTCGACGCAGCCGTAGGGATAACGTTGTAGCTGGGCCAGCAATCCTGGCACGTTGAGATTGGGACGTGTGGAAAAACTCAAACTGAGCTGGCCGGTGTCGGTCAGATAGTCAGCGAGTAATTTGTCGGTGACTTGAATACCTTTGTTAGGTGTCAAACGCAAGGCGCGACGTTCGTTGAGGACGGGTTGGGCGGGGCGGACGGCAATTTGCCAGTGACGGGATAACCGAAAATCGTCGGGTCCCTCTACGGTCAAGTAAATATGACCAATACCCGGTTGTTCGCCACGCAGGGTATAATTTTTGCGGGCTGTCTTTTGTTGCTTTGGATCTTTGATCTTAAACGTCCAGGGCTCTGAATTGACCAGGCTCACTGCGCCTTCGGTGGCTAAGTGCAGGCGGTAGGTACCCGCCTTGACGCCCAAATTCTGGGCGGTAAAGGTCAGCTGGCTGGTATCATTGGGAGCTAGAAAGCGCGGCAGATAAGCCTGGGTGACTAAAGGATCCCGCACCACAACCTTAGATTCTCCTTGCCCCAGTTTTTGCTGATTCCAGGCCACCGCCATCAACCGTAGTTGACCATTAAAATCAGGCAACGCAAAGTAAACACGCCCACGGCCCTGATCATCCAGTTCCACCGGTCCAGAAAATAGCGACACAGCCTCTGTTGTGCGCACACTGAGACTTTCCTGTTGCCGACGGGCGCTGTCGCTGCCACCACCCACCCGTAGCTTACCCGGCTGGCCCTCGGCCTCGATGAGTTTTCCATAAAGGTCTAGCATATCCACACCGAGGCGGCGTTTGCCCAAGAAATAATCCACCGGATTTGGGGACTGAAAATCCGTCAACTGCAAAATACCCTCGTCCACAGCCGCCACGCTTAACCAAGCCGGTTTGCCGGGTTCGACGCCAGCGACCTGGACAGGCAATTCCAGGTTCTGACGGGGACGCATTTCCTTGGGTGTATCCATGTTGACCTGCAGGGTGCGGTCAGTCAGATCAAGACCCAGCCAAGTGACGCCAATAGCCCGGCCGGGTCCTTGACTCGTCTCAGCTTTGGCAGGACGAAATGCCGTGGCGGTAAGATACACGCCGGGGGTCCACTGTTCATCCACAGGGAGTTCTAAAATGCCCCCTTTCATGGGTAGATTAAAGGTGCGGGCGGTCCATAGTTTATTACTGGCCACGGTCACCAAGACTTCACCGGCAAAGGGCGCTTTGACATGAATACGGGCAGTCTCGCCAGGTCGGTAGCGTGGTTTATCTAGAGTGACTTGTAATTGATCGGGACTATCGCCATCGCCAGGACGCGAGAACCAACCCACTTGAAAACGAACACTGGAGGCAATCCCCGTTTTGGGGTCGAAGACATCCAGCCGATAGTTACCCCAGTCGCCACCGTCAAAAGTCACCTGGGCAGGTTTAGCGGTGTCCACAGTAACGGTTTGGTCGGTTAACGGTTCACTATCGCGAATGATGCGTTTATAGTCCCAACGGTTATTATTGAAATACCAATAATATTCGTACTCTTCTCGATAAAATTCCGCTTGTAAGTTATTGGCTTTTTGGCGTTGCCCAGACTTATCCAGGGCGATGATGTCAAAGGTGGCCTGCTGGCCTATGTCGATGCCAGCGCCTTTAAATGTGGGACGAATACCGATGGCAAAAGGCTGGAAGCGGTAGGGGAGCGTCAGGGTGCGGTTAACCGGGCGACCGCCAGGCTCGAATAGGGAGACCCGTAGTTGTCCTTGCAGAGGGCGGTTGATATCGGGGCGGGTAGTGAGTTTGATAGCTGTCTGCGCCTTACCGTTAGCATCGGTGCCGATTAAATCAACGGGGTAACGTTTGGCATTCCAGCTGTCCTGCACCAAACCAAACCGGTAGCCTGGATAATTAGGGTAGGGGTTGTTGTCCTCTTCTAAGATGAGCTCGGCCTCGGTTTTAAGATTAGCCGCTGGGGCGCCGTACAGGAAACGACCCGTCACCTTCACTGGGGTTGCTTTACCCGGCTGCAAGACCTTATCGCCACTGGTCAGTTCAAGCTTAAGACGTTGGGGTACAAAATCCTCCACTTGAAAGGTCAGTTGCCCCACCGGTTTAGCGTCCGGGTCTGTATACGCCCGTACTGTCCAGGCGCCGGTGCGGGCATTACTGGCCAAGGGTAGGGTGGTATGATAGCCACCAGCCTTGGCATCGGTGAGCACCAAGCGCTGATCTTCCACCTGGTCCGGGCGAAGCACTTTTAGGGTTAAGGGCATATCGGTTAATCCATAACCCTGGTTGTCCCGGAGCAGGGCCATAAGTTCAACCCTGTCTCCGGGCCGATAAACGCCTCGTTCGCTGTACAAAAAAGCATCCACGGAACCTGGCGCTGGGCGGCCCGCCACACCCCGATCGCTGAGATCAAAGGCGGGTCGGGTCAGATCTAAAAAATTAAAATCAGTCCCTTTTCCATAGGCCATCAATGCAGCGGGTTCAAGACCGCCTTCACCCCGCAACAGACCCGGATCGAAGCGCCCGTAACCTGTTTTATTGGTGACGATTTTGCCAAGGCGTTTATTATTGCGGGCGAATAAATGCAGCTCCACCTGAGCCAAGGGTAAAGCGCTGTAGAGGGACCGCACAAAGACATTAAGGCCGTCCTCACCCGCAAAGGTAGTTAGTCCTAAATCGGAAACCACTACCCATTGGGTAGCGCGGTTTTGCCGGTTGGCCGCTTTTTTATCAGCGGGTTCCGCCATCAGGACATAAATACCCGGTTGTGTGCGGGCCACCAATTTGCTCAACGGTATGGCGGTGGTGGTTTCCTGGTTAGGTGTTCCTGCAATAACCATTTCTCCTTCCCATACCTTCTCGCCGGATTCATTGAGGAGTTTATCAATACGGTAACCGCTCAACGTGGTGGTGATTTGGCGTTGGTTGATTTGCTGGGTCAGGTTCCGGTCATTGATACGCACCAGGGTTAACTTGGCAGCGTTTATATTGACGCTGGTCAGGGGGAGGTTTTGACGGCCTTGCCGAGGCAGCACATAAGCATTGCCGCGAAAACCTATCCGGGGCTGGCGGTCACCTACCTGTGCCGTGAAGGTCTCGCTGGCGCGGCTTTTTTCACCATTGGCGGCGGGAATGCCTGGCCGAACAGTGATGGCATAGCTTTGGCCGTGGCGGGCACCTTCGATACAAAGACGGTTTTCCTGGGCCCTCACTTCAGCCTGAATGGGGGGGACAATACGTATATAGTCATCGTAATGAATCTGGCGGTTTTTTTTCAGAGGGCTTGAAAAACGCAAACAGATTTTTGGCGTCGCACTGTCCGCCGTGACATCTACGCCTTTAATCTGAAACCGATGGGCTTCCACCAGTTGCCCATAACGTGCCGCGATCTGCGGACTCTCTTTAAGTCCCAAGCCCTCTTTATAAGCGGCCATGGCGAGTTTTGGTTGTTTGCGTTGCTGATAGAGACCCCCTAGACGAAACAAGGCGCGGGCTTTCTCATGGGGCGTCTGGGCAGTTCGGTAGGCATTGTAGGCCGCTTGAAGTGGACGTTGACGCTGGTGCGGTCGCTGAACTTTGGCAAATTGCCAAGCGCGGCTTAAGCGTAACCACGCATTGACATTCCCCGCATCGGCGGCAATGGTTTGTTCGTAGGCATCGATGGCGTCCGGCCAGAGTTTTTGGCGAGCATAACGTTGCCCTTTACGGAATGCAGCGGAGCCGTCGATGTTCTCTTGTGCGTGGCGGGATTGAATCTGTTGTCGATACTGGGAGGCGGCGACGGCGGTGGCGGGATCATCAAAAGCGTGGGCGCACCACGAGAGGCTGAGTAAAAGAATCAATAAAAGGCGGTACATGAGTACTCCGTGCCGAATGCCGGAAAAAGTTAATCCTGTCGTGTTGCCATTAGCATAACGCGCCGCGAGTCTACCGCGAAGCGGCGTTGCAATCCCCGCATATAGGGATAACCCAAACGCGCTAAACGCTGATTGGGTCGCGAAAACGCCATTAAATCATACCAGACTGAGTCATCCTGGTGGCGCCATTCTACAGAAAAGCGTTCTTCACCCTGAACTGCATGGTCTGGCAACGTGCCGTAGGCAAACCCATAGCGTTCCACAGAACCTTTAACGTCTAAGAGATAAACGATTCGCGCTGCGTTCAAGGACCAAATGCCAGGCCCTTTAGCCAAGATAGCCACCACTAGGTTATCGCTGGGTGGTGCAGTAATGGGAAAGACCCGCAGCCAAGGTAAATTGAACATACGCCAACCCGCTAAAGCTGTTTTTGCGCGATTAAAACAATCTAAACCGCTGCCTAATTGGGTGCGATGATGGTCTAACACAAAATCTTTGGGTAGATGGCGAGGTGCTTGATTGACGTGCAGATGGGTGGCGCCGATCTGGGTATAGGACCATGTTAAGGCCCTTTGTTGAGCAATAAAGGTCTCGATATGTTGTTCGTTAGGTGGCTTAAAAAAATACATGGGTCACCTTTTTCTAAACGATTTTGTCAGTATGTGGTCCTTTCCATGAAACTGTTTTAGTCAATATAAATGTCACGGTAATAATAGGTAACAGATGCTATTCTCAAGGTTTAGTTTAGAGAAAGCTTGTAATGAGATCATAAGAGCTTGAGAGGAAAACCCGATGTTTAATGTCAATGATTTACTTGGCGCATTTATGCAGAAAAATGTACCCCAATCTGGGGGACGCCGCATGGAGCATGCCATGGGGGAAAGGGGGCTGGGGCAGTCTGGCGGTATACTCAATCAGTTATTCAGTAATCGTTCTGGTAGCGTTGGGGCAGGTGGCGGCGTACTGGGCAATTTAGCCAATGCCGCCCAGAGCGCCTTTGGCGATACGGGTCGCGAGGTCAGAAGCGGTAATCCAGCGGCTCTCGGTGGACTCGGCGCTTTAGCAGGCGCTTTGCTGGGGGGTGGTAGACGTTCTGCGAAGGGCGCCCTGGGTGGTGGCGCTTTAGCGCTGTTAGGAGGATTAGCCCTGGATGCCCTGCAAAATCGTAATCGACCCGCAAACACCAACGCTGCGCCGTTGCAATCGCCGCCCCTGGGAGGTACGCAAAGTAATTCCTCAGCGGAGGTTCCGCTGGGTCTGCGCCCACCGGCAAACCCGGCAGAGGAACAAGAATTGGCGGCAACGGGAACCCTGATTCTCAAGGCCATGATTAATGCCGCCAAGGCCGATGGACACATCGACGAAGCGGAAACGCAGAATATTTTGGGTAAACTTAAGGATGCTGATACCGAGTCCGAAGGGCTTAACTTTGTGCTCAATGAAATGCACAAACCTTTGGATCTAGACGGGCTTATTCGCGAAGTGCCTAATCTTCAGGTAGCCGCTGAAGTGTATGCCGCGTCATTATTGGCTATTGAGGTGGACACCCAAGCCGAGCGGGATTATCTCCAACGTTTGGCGGATGGTTTAGGGCTTGATTCAGGCGTCGTGCAGCGTCTGCATACCACGTTAGGCGTCAATCAATAGTTGCGTGGGGTGGGCAACTTGTTGCCCACGCGGACGAGAGGGGAGCAAGTAGCCCGGATGAAGTGCAACGAAATCCAGGGATGTCCCGGATTCCACTT
>CAYRGG010000092.1:0-12341 GCA_964423745.1 uncultured Candidatus Competibacteraceae bacterium
ATAGCTCATACCTGAAGTGTTGAGGGTTCATTGCCACTTTTTCAAGTGGTCTATTCATCCATAAGGGTTTTTTTATAAGTTCCATTTACGTCGTTTCGTAAATCCTTTTCTAAGTCCAATGTGATTTTTTCAGTCATTGTTTACTCCTAAGATCATGTATTGCTTCTTTACCGTTAAAGGACAAAATAATTTTGTCAGGTTGAATGGATTTGATTCTGTAACCATTTTCTAACGTTGTACCTTCTAGATATTTATGGCCTTCCTGAGTCACTAAATAGGGAATGTTACCCACGCTCACACTCCTAATGACTAATTGTGCTTGTGTTTGGATTCGATTGATTTTGCTATTTAGGATTGGGTTAACGCCGTAGCGTTGTCGAAAAGTTTGGATGATTCGGTTGATATGGGATACTTCCAGGCTATTCAAGGACCCTATTACCGCAAGCTCGTCGCCATCCTGTTGAATGTGTACTTTTTTATCTAATCCCTGTCGGATGAGCATGTCCTTTAAAACATGCCGGCGCTTTTCCAACGTTTCGATATGTTGATCCTCAATGTGCAGAACACTGGGAATATCACGACGCAAGGTGGTCAATGCTTGCTGCCAAACCAGGTCATCTTTGACATAACCAGCGACGACTAGCGTGCCTGGACCACCGTCGGTGACGTTTAACTCTCGCAAGCCTAAAGCCCGTACAACCGCATTGGCTGAATCCACTAAATTTTTTCTCACCCAAAGACGTTTTTGAACCTTGCCGGCAAAGGGTCGTAGCGTGTTATCGAGCTGTTGCTGTTGAGATGGGGTCTTTACATAACCTTGAACTTTGATACGGCCGTTTGATAACGGGATGACTTCAAGATTTGGGAAATTCAGATTCTCGACAAGTCCCTGTACTTGTTCGAGGGGTGTTAGGGATACCAAAGAAGAGGGTTGAATGGGTTTAGTGTTGCCTTGGCCAATGACTACCAGCATGCAAGTTAATAACAATCCAGCGCCGCCCCAGGGGTAAAGCTTGATGAGTTGATGCCGTTTTGAGGTGTTTGGAGGTGTTGTCGTGCAGCCTGGTGTGGCGGTTTCAAAGGGAGGGAATTGGAGTTGGCTCCAATCGGATTTTGGCAAACCGATGCTAAAGTGAGTGGCGCCCACAGTGACAATTTGCAAGGGTTTCAGGGGGGCGCCGCCATAACTAACTGGTGCGCCTGCCACAAATAAGCTTTGCTCTATAGGTTTAGCGATAATGTCGTTGTCTGTAACCACTAGTTGCATATGGTGGGGTGCAATAGTTTGGTCGCTGATAATAATGTCACAGGTATTGTCGCTGCCAATGGTATATTCACCAGGCCCTAGCAGCATTTCTGCGCCTTTGTGAGAACCCGAGAGGAACTTTAATAGATAGGGTTTTTTGAGAGACGTCATCATCAATCCGATATTTATGTAATGGTTGGCATCATCGGGCAGTTACATGCGAATGATTCGCAGACCCCTAACGCGTCTCTTAGGTGGTGCAGAGCTAAAGTGGGTAATACCTTGCTTGTCTTTCCATTTATAAACTTTTGCAGTCATGTTCGGCTGTCCATCGTTGTGATCGAGATGATTGGCCATCTCTGCGGTAAGTTCTAAAAACCGTTTTGGACCCGACAGGTAAATCAATCCCTGATGGTCAATGGATCGAAAAGAAAAACGCTCATCGAGAATGTCCAGTTCCCGTAGAGATTTTTTAAAAGACTTGACAGACAACGACTTGAGTTTGATGGTTTTGGTTTGCATCTCATCGAGTCGATAGACATACAAAACATGACCGTCGTAATACCAGGTCAAGTTATAAGCATCCACTAAACGCTTAAAAATGATCGCTGGTTCAAGTTCCGCAAAACTGATACTGATGACGTCTTGGATTTTTGTGCTCACCACCACGGGTATGCCCTGGCTCGACGAAAGGCTTTCCAGTACGTTACTCAAAGGCTCTTGGTTTGAATAATGAGAATAGGGCGTAGTAGGCCATTGCAATTCAGCGGCTTGTGCATTCAACGTGAAGAAGCTGAGTAGAATGAAAATACTTTTTACCGCTTGCATAGCGTCCGCGCCTTTAATCTTGTAGAACCTAGAATCGATAGCTGTTTTGTGAAACTGACAAAAGCCTATTGCAATTCCTAAGCTGACACAATTGAGCGTTAGCCTTATGTATTTGGTTTAGTACTAGGCATTTAGTATTAATCCGGTATGACTTATGGAGGGAAAAAAGACTATTTATCAGAGGGATAGATTTTTAGCAAAAAAATCGCATGGTATGTGTAAATAAATGTTAGAACCTATTTTAAAAACCCTGCGACGTTCGTTGAATCAAGGCGCAGCCCCTTCGAGCAGCGCAGTTTACAGGCAGTAAATGAGCAGCGGAGAAGGGTCTGTAACGCAGAGTCAGCGGACATGAGCAGATTTTAAAACAGGTTCTTATATATTTCTGAACGTGTATAGTGTTGTAGGGCAATCCGTTAACAAGAGGGTTTGACGCCTATGACACTGTCGGCCCATTCTAAAATCGCCCGTACCCGGGGCGTCAGCATACGCCAGGCTTGGGTGCGAGTCACCCAACGATAATCGCTGTGTTCAGGACGTCCTAAGATGGGATTGATAGGCAGTTTGATGTGAAGAGTAGGGGTTTCAGCTATGTAATAGCGGGCGATTTTACGGCCATGGTTGTAGGGAGGGGTCTCTCTGTACACATGACCCCAACGAAAATCCAGTTGGGTAATCTCGGTTTCTTCTTGAACTTCACGGATAGCTCCGTCGAGGGGTGTTTCACCCGGTTCCACCATGCCTTTGGGAAAATCCCAATAGTTATAGGCACGCAGCAAAAGGTACTTATGATGATTTTGTTGCCAGTTTAGGATGACTATTCCTGCTGACAAAATTTTTGCTGCCATCGTTCAAGTTCTTAATATATTTGAATTTTCAATTAATCTAAATTTAATGACTGATCTCGGTGATAAGAAGCACTTAATTCATGAACGGCATCCACTAGGAAACCCACATGGTCAGGATCTACCTGCGGATGAATACCATGTCCCAGATTAAAGACATGACCACTACCAGAACCATAATCCGCTAAAATATGGGCCACTTCTTGATGAATACGGGATGGTGAGGCATACAGCGCACAGGGGTCCAAATTACCTTGTAAGGCTACGCTATCCCCTAATCGTTGCCGGACGTCACCGATATTCACAGTCCAGTCCAAACCTACGGCATCGCAACCGGTTGCCGCGATGGCTTCTAGCCATGGGCCACCGCCTTTGGTGAACAAGATGACGGGAACCTGTTGATTCTCGTGGTGGCGCGTTAAACCATCAACAATCTGCTGCAGATAGCGCAACGAGAAGTCCCGATAGTGCTGGGGTGTAAGCACCCCGCCCCAGGTATCAAAGAGCATAATCACCTGGGCGCCAGCCGCCACTTGGGCGTTCAAATAGTCAGTGATGCTCCGGGCCACCATATCCAATAGGCGGTGCAATACGTCGGGTTGTTCAAACAACAAGCCTTTGACATGTGAGAACTCTTTACTAGAACCCCCTTCCACCATGTAGGTGGCCAACGTCCACGGGCTTCCCGCAAAACCAATCAACGGTACTTTGCCAGCAAGCTCCCGACGGATGAGGCGCACCGCATCCAATACATAGCCTAATGCGAGTTCCGGGTCTGGTACAGCTAGTTTTGCGATGTCTGTGGATGATCGCAGGGGTCGCGAAAATAGAGGACCTTCGCCCTCCACAAAGGATAATCCTAAACCCATGGCATCGGGCACCACTAAAATGTCTGAGAACAGGATGGCGGCATCCAGGGGAAAACGGGCTAAGGGTTGTAGGGTTACTTCGCAGGCTAATTCCGGGGTTTGACAGAGCTTCATAAAACTACCGGCACGCGCCCGGGTAGCACGGTACTCGGGTAGATAGCGACCCGCTTGACGCATAATCCAAACCGGCGTGACGTCCACCGGTTGGCGTAGCAATGCCCGCACTAAGCGGTCGTTTTGGAGATTTGTCAAAAAAAATAATCCTATCTGGGTTTAAACTTCTAAATAATCCAATATACCTTCGCCGGCTTCGCGGCCTTCAAAGACGGCGGTGACTACCAGATCGGAACCCCGCACCATATCACCCCCCGCGAATACTTTAGGATTTGTGGTTTGATATTTAAACGGTCCTGTGGGCAACGCTTTAACGCGACCCCGTTCATCGGTATGGATGTCAAAGTCGTAAAACCAGGCAGAAGGACTGGGTCGGAAACCAAAGGCTATGATAACGCGATCGGCGGGAATCACTTCCTCTGAACCGGGCACTACTTCGGGAATACGCCGACCTCGACTGTCCGGGGGTCCCAACCGGGTACTACAAACCTTGACGCCTTGGACTTTGCTTTGACCGATGATCTCGATAGGCTGACGATTCCACAGGAACTCGACACCTTCTTCCTTAGCGTTGGCTACCTCGCGTTTAGAACCCGGCATATTCGCTTCATCCCGTCGGTAAATGCAGGTAACACTGGCCGCGCCCTGACGGATCGTGGTGCGATTGCAGTCCATGGCGGTATCGCCACCCCCTAACACCACCACCCGTTGGCCCTGCATATCGATAAACTGGCCAGCATCTTGTTCAATGTCCAAGACGCGGTTGACATTGGCGATAAGAAAGGGCAACGCATCGTAGACACCCGCTAACTCTTCGCCGGGAAAGCCACCCTTCATGGACGTATACGTACCCATACCGAGGAACACAGCATCGTAGTCATCCACCAGTTGCTGAAAGGGGATATCGCGACCCACTTCGGTGTTAAGCACAAATTCCACACCCATGCCTTCCATGATATCTCGACGTATTTCAAGGATTTCCTTCTCCAGTTTAAAAGGAGGAATTCCAAAGGTTAGCAGTCCGCCGATTTGGCAGTAACGATCATAAACCACGGCCTTGACCCCATTACGCACCAATATATCAGCGCATCCCAAACCCGCCGGTCCGGCCCCTATGATGGCGACCCGTTTATCGGTGGGCACTACGTTGGACATATCAGGGCGCCAGCCCTGTTTCAGCGCCTCATCGGTGATGTATTTCTCAATGGACCCAATGGTGACGGCGCCAAAGCCATCGTTGAGGGTACATGCGCCTTCGCAAAGACGGTCCTGGGGGCACACGCGACCACACACTTCCGGTAGCGAATTGGTCCGGTGGGACAGCTCCGCCGCTTCAAATAGGTTGCCTTCGTCGATGAGTTGCAACCAGTTGGGAATGTAGTTGTGCACCGGGCATTTCCATTCACAATAGGGATTGCCACAGTGCAGACAACGTCCAGCCTGGGTAGCCGCAGTTTTGTGGTCATAATGACCGTAGATCTCATTAAAATTATTCACCCGGGTATGGGCGGTTTCTTTATCAGGATCTTGTCGAGGTGTGTCGACAAAAAGCATGGGTTTTGCTTTCGACATAGACTTTACCAATACCAATATTGCAAATGACTGGAGCTGATGATCGTTTTAGGCAGCTTGACGCAGGGTATCCAACAGGCTTTCCAGTTCCGTGGCCTTGGGTTTTACCAGCCAGAACTTACTAGCGTAATAACGAAAATCCGCCAAGATGGTTTGCCCTCGTGTGCTACCCGTCTCTATCACAAATTCTTCGATGGCTGACCGCAGATAATTGCGTTGTGGCTCCATGTTTTCCGTGACAATGCGGTGAATATCGATCAGCTCGCGATTGTAGCGATCCATAAACACGTTGCCTTCGTCTAAGACAAAGGCGAAGCCGCCGGTCATGCCAGCGCCAAAGTTTAGACCGGTTTCACCCAACACCACTACCACGCCGCCTGTCATATATTCGCAACCATGGTCGCCGACACCTTCAACAATGGCATAAGCGCCTGAATTGCGCACCGCAAAACGTTCACCCGCGCCCCCTGCAGCCAACAGTTTGCCGCCGGTGGCGCCATACAAACAGGTGTTGCCGATAATAGGTGCTTCATGGCTGTCATACTGGCTATCCGGCGACGGATAAATCACTAATTTACCCCCTGCCATGCCTTTACCCACATAGTCGTTGGCGTCGCCTTCCAAGTACATGTGCAATCCCCCAGCGTTCCACACCCCAAAACTCTGTCCCGCCGTACCTTGGAGGCGTAGCACAATGGGGTGGTCAGTCATACCCTCGTTGCCATGGCGGCGAGCGATTTCCCCGGATAACCGGGCGCCGATGGAACGGTTTACATTCTGCACCTGATAACTGAAAGTACCGCCTTGCTGACTGGTGATAGCCGGCAGGGCATCGACCACCATCTGCTCCGCCAATTCCCCTCTGTCAAAAGATTGGTTGCTAGGCGCTATGCAGTACTGGGGTCTATCGGATGTTAAACCACCGTCGGAGAGAAGCGGTGCAAGGTTCAGTTGCGCCTGCTTTGGTGTGCTTCCCGGCAAGATTTCTAAAAGATCGGTACGGCCGATCAAGTCGGCGAAGCGGCTAATACCGAGGCTCGCCATGATTTCCCGCACTTCTTGAGCGACAAACCGGAAGTAATTCATGACCTTTTCGGCATCACCCTTAAAGTGTTGCATCCGTAATATCTTGTTTTGGGTGGCAACACCAGTGGCGCAATTATTGAGATGGCAGATCCGCAGGTATTTACAGCCCATGGCGATCATAGGTCCGGTGCCAAAACCAAAACTTTCAGCGCCTAAGATAGCTGCTTTCACCACATCCAGGCCGGTTTTAAGGCCGCCGTCGGTCTGTAGGCGCACCTTATCCCGCAGATTATTAAACCGTAAAATCTGATGGGCCTCGCTAAGTCCGAGTTCCCAAGGAGAGCCTGCGTATTTCACGCTGGTCAATGGAGACGCACCAGTACCCCCGTCATACCCGGATATGGTAATCAGATCCGCATAGGCTTTGGCGACACCGGCGGCGATGGTGCCTACGCCAGGCTCTGCCACTAATTTAACGGACACCAACGCTTGTGGGTTGACTTGCTTTAGATCAAAAATCAGTTGCGCCAGATCTTCGATGGAGTAAATGTCATGGTGGGGCGGGGGTGAAATCAGCGCCACACCGGGTCGTGAATAGCGTAACCGGGCAATTAACCCATCCACTTTATGGCCCGGTAATTGGCCGCCCTCGCCGGGTTTAGCGCCCTGGGCGATTTTGATCTGTAAGACTTCAGCATTCACTAAATAATGAGGGGTAACGCCAAAGCGACCCGAGGCCACTTGCTTGATTTTCGACATGCGCAGGGTGCCGTAACGGGCTGGGTCTTCGCCGCCTTCGCCGGAGTTGGAGCGTCCGCCTAACTGATTCATGGCCATGGCCAGAGACTCATGGGCCTCTGGCGATAGGGCTCCTAACGACATGCCCGCCGAGTCGAAACGGGGCAAAATGGTCTCCATGGGTTCCACATCTTCCAGGGGAATGGGGGTTTTATCGGTGCGCCGAAGTTGCAAGAGATCCCGCAGGGTAGCCACAGGCCGGTCATTGACCAGTTTGGCGAACTTGACATAGTCCCTGTACTCACCACTACGCACGGCTTCCTGTAACGTCGTCACCACATCCGGGTTAAAGGCGTGGTATTCACCGCCGTGAATATATTTCAGCAAGCCTCCCTGATCGATGGCTTTCCGGGGTCGCCACGCGTCCCGCGCCAGCTGGTTTTGATCGTTTTGTAAATCCGCAAAACGGCTGCCTTGAATCCGCGACGTGGTGCCTTTAAAGCACAGCTCCACCACCTCATCATGAAGACCCACGATCTCGAACAGCTGAGCGCCCCGATAGCTGTTGATGGTGGAAATACCCATTTTGGAAATGATTTTGAACAGTCCTTTGTTGATGGCTTTCCGATAACTTTCCGCTAATTTAGTGGTGTCTTGCTCAGGGATCTCACCACTACGCACCATGCCTTGCAGGCTTTCATAGGCTAAATAGGGATAAATCAAGGTAGCGCCATAACCCAGCAATACGGCAAAGTGATGAGGATCGCGGGCGGTGGCGGTTTCCACTACTAAGTTGACGTCACAACGCAACCCTTCGTCGGTGAGACGGTGATGCACAGCGCCCACCGCCAGCAGCGCGTGGACCGGTAGTTTATCCCGAGCAATATGGCGATCCGATAACACCAACAGCACTTTGCCTGCCCGGGCCGCAGCGACGGCTTCATCACATATCCGCTGGACAGCCCGTTGCAATCCTTCTTCGGGGGCATAGTTGAGTTCCAGGTGATGGCAAGGGTAGCGCACAGAATCGAAGGTCAACAGGGCTTTAAACCGATGCTCTGTTAGCACCGGAGAGGTGGCCACCAAACGGGGGGCGAATTCCTCCCGTTCTTCGAACATATTGGCTTCAGCCCCCAGACACACTTCCAAGGACATGACAATGGCTTCCCGCAAAGGGTCGATGGGCGGGTTAGTCACTTGGGCAAACTGTTGGCGGAAATAGTCATACAGGGAGCGGGGTCGCTCAGACAACACCGCGAAAGGGGTATCGTCACCCATGGAGCCCACGGCTTCTTGGCCGGCTTCCGCTAAAATCCGTAACACCTGGTCGCGTTCCTCAAAGGTCACCTGAAACAGCTTCTCGTAGGTGGCCAGGGTAGCGGATGCCATGGGTTGGCTGGTGAGCACGTCATGCTCAAAACCACTGGCCTTTTTGATCAGTGAACGTAATCGATAGGTGTGTTCACTCAGCCAGCGCCGATAAGGATGACGGCTCTTAAGATCGTTATCGATATCGCCAGGAGACAGTAATTGACCGGTTTCTGTATCCACCGCCAGCATTTCACCGGGTTTTAAGCGGCCTTTAC
The DNA here is from genome assembly GCA_964423745.1 of uncultured Candidatus Competibacteraceae bacterium. GTDB lineage: Bacteria > Pseudomonadota > Gammaproteobacteria > Competibacterales > Competibacteraceae > CAYRGG01. The sequence continues at coordinate 8,825 of CAYRGG010000092.1, forward strand.
TGACCACATCTTGAGGGCTGTAATCGTAAACGCCAATTTCCGAGGCGATGGTGATATGCCGATCTCGGGTGATGACATAGCGGGCTGGACGCAGCCCATTACGGTCCAGCACACAGGCTGCATAACGGCCATCGGTGAGGACAATGCCAGCGGGTCCATCCCAGGACTCCAAGTGCATGGAGTTATACTCATAAAAGGCGCGTAGGTCCGGGTCCATATTTTCCACATTTTGCCAAGCCGGTGGGATCAGCAGACGCATGGCCCGGAACACATCGATACCGCCCATCAGTAACACTTCCAACATATTGTCGAGGCTACTGGAATCGGAGCCGACGGTGTTTACCAGGGGTCGCATGTCGTCCATTTTAGGAATCAACGGTGTAGCAAAGGTATGGCTACGGGCGCGGGTCCAGTTACGATTGCCCTGGATGGTATTGATTTCGCCATTGTGGGCTAAATAACGAAACGGTTGGGCAAGCCACCACTGGGGCAGGGTGTTGGTGGAGAAACGTTGATGAAACACACAAACCGAGGTCTCTAATGTCTCGTCATCCAGATCTGGATAAAACACCGGCAAATTAGCCGGCATCACCAAACCCTTGTAGGAAATAACCCGGGCTGACAAACTCGGCACGTAAAAAACCGCATCATTGGCCTGCACGCGTTTTTCGCTCCGCCGTCGGGCGATGCACAGATGACGCTCCAGGGTTGCCTCATCCATAGCCGCGGGTGCGTTGACAAATACTTGTTCTATACGGGGTAAGCTGGCTCGGGATTCATCCCCACAGGCGTCGGGATTCACCGGCACGGTCCGCCAGCCCGCCGTCTGCAAACCTGCCTGTTCCAGTTCTGCAGCCATCACGGCACGGGCCGTTTGGGCAAGGGCCGAATCCGGGTTGAGAAACACCATACCCACGCCATAAGTTTCAGCCAGGGGTATGTCGGCATCATTAGCGACACGGCGTAGAAAAGCGTCGGGCTTTTTCATCAGCAGACCACAGCCATCGCCGGATTTGCCATCAGCAGCCACAGCGCCCCGATGGGTCAAACGAGCTAACGCATTAATAGAGGTCTTTAATAACCCATGACTGGCCTGATTATCCATGTGGGCCATGAGCCCAAAACCGCAATTATCTTTTTCGAATTCGGGCCGGTAAAGACCTTGTAACTGTGTCATATGCATTAACCACTCTGCCAATTGATAAAGACCGTCCTAAATTTTAGTTTACGCTGACTCCTGGAAACGCTATAGATTCGAGAAATGCGCAGTTATGAGTTGCACGGTAAGCAACAGTTCCCAAGAATAATAGTTTTTTATTTCCACCTAAAAAACGGCAGATCAGTATATCCCTCTAAAAGGGTACGATCAAACCCAAGTTATTCTATTTTCTCTAAATTTTTAATGGTTATTGGTAGGTTTTTTTACGCACGGCAATCGTCCAAGGTTGCCCGCAGTAAATTAGGGTCTACCCCATCGACGATGGTTCCCTCACCTAGGGTTTTCAGAAGGATAAGCCGCAAACGGCCCTGTTGAACCTTTTTATCCACGGCCATAAACCGTAGCATTGTTTCACTGTTCAGGTTGTTAGGCAGTTGTACGGGTAGCCGGGCGCGTTGCAGCACTGTTTTGATGCGCTTTACCTGGTCTTGGGTTAACCAGCCCAAGCGAGCAGATAATTCAGCGGCGAGACACATACCTGCGGCAACCGCCTCCCCATGTAACCAAACGCCGTAACCGAGTCCTGCCTCGATGGCGTGGCCAAAGGTATGGCCTAAATTTAGCAGTGCTCGCACGCCGCTTTCCCGTTCGTCCAGGGCAACGATCTCGGCCTTGTTTTGGCAGGAGCGGGCAATGGCTGAGATAAGTGCGTTGGACTCGCGGTTTAGCAAAGCGTCCATAGCGTCTTCTAGCCATACAAAAAATGCGAAGTCGCGAATAAGCCCGTATTTAATCACCTCGGCCATGCCTGCGCTGAGTTCGCGATCGGGAAGGGTGTTTAGAGTGTTGCTGTCGATCAGGACGCCGCGAGGTTGATGAAAAGCGCCGATCATATTTTTGCCCAACTGATGATTGACGCCGGTTTTACCCCCTACTGAAGAGTCCACCTGGGCGAGTAGGGTGGTGGGGATTTGCACAAAAGGTACACCCCGTTGATAACAAGCCGCGGCAAAACCGGTCATATCACCGATAACGCCCCCGCCTAATCCTATCAAGGTGCAGTCGCGGTTAAAACGATTCCCTAGCAAGGCATCGAATATGCGGTTGAGCACCTGTAGATTTTTGTACTGTTCTCCATCGGGCAAAATGACGGTCTCGTGCTGAAATGCTGTCAGCATAGCTTGAGTTTTTTCCATGTAAAGGGGCGCCACGGTTTCATTGGTGACAATCAGCACTTGTTTACCGGAGATGAATTTTCCCAATAAATCGGATCGATCCAATAGCCCTGTGCCGATATGAATGGGGTAACTGCGCTCGCCGAGATTGACTGTTAACGTTTGCATAAAAAAACTTATGGTAAGTGACGGTTTTGGCCAACGGGTGTTCAAGGGCAGGCGTTTAAACATCGCAAGATGTTATGCACTACTCGTTTTACATGACAACCATCTGTATTAATAACAAAATCCGCCACTTCTCGATAAAGGGGATCGCGGATAGTCATCAATTTTTTGATTTGTCCAAGTCGATCATCCGTTTGTAAAAGCGGGCGGTTTTTATCGCGACCCACGCGCCTCAGTTGTTCTTTCACGGAGGCATTGAGATAGATAACCCTACCTAGCTTTTTAAGATAACAGCGATTATCGAAATCCAGTACAACGCCGCCCCCGGTGGCCAGGACAATATTCTGGCGTTGAGTTAAATCAGCAATCACAGTTTTCTCCCGAAGGCGAAATCCGGTTTCCTTCTCCAGGTCAAAAATCACCGGAATCGCCACACCGGTGCGCTGCTCGATTTCTTTGTCGCTATCGAGAAACTCTAATCCCAATACATGAGCGAGGCGACGCCCTACGGTGGATTTGCCAGCCCCCATGGGACCGACCAGAAAAATGTTGCCTAGCCTATCCATGCTAGGCAGTTTGCCGCGTTTGAGAAAAAAATCAAAGGGGGTTGAGAAATTAGGGCAGATTGAGGTGAATCAATAAGTAGGGTGGGTAACTTATTGCCCACGCGGATTTGGGTAAAAAAAGTTTTAAACACCTTGATTCTAACTCTGGTAATTCATTGTTGGGCGGTGTAAAACCAAAAGACAATGCAGATTAATTGATGAGTCGCTATGAACGAAATGAAGCACAAAATTGGGTTTGCTCTCTGTATCGAAAGCATAGATTGTGAGGATCTGAAAAAAGGCAAGGTGTACCAGGTCCTTTCCGATGCGACTGCAACGCAGGAAGATTATCTGGGGGTCATCGATGAATCCAGAGATGAATACCTGTATCCAAAATCTTACTTTGTTCTTCTAGATTGTAGCCGTTCACGGCTTTGGAATGGGAGCTACTTTGGTAGCAGCGAAGGATGGGG
>CAYRGG010000093.1:0-12237 GCA_964423745.1 uncultured Candidatus Competibacteraceae bacterium
CCATATTGAGCAGTATCGGATAGATTCGGAAAGATTTCAAGTTAACTGTTCAAGCCCTTTTTGCTGTCTTCAGTTCACCCTATCAACCCTATTACCACTACCATTTGTCATCACCTTTGACTATGGTTATAGAAAAGGTTTTGTTGTCGCAAACATAAAAAACCTCAGCACCACCCAGGAGGATAACTAACCTGCCATGACCATTGTAGCAAACCTGTTAGCACAACCTGGCATTGTCGCAGCGGGACAATATGCCTATCGAGGTGATCGTTTTTCCTATAAAGGTGCGCTGACCGAACACTATGCCCGTATTCTATCTATTATGTGTCGAGCGACCACCATGGCTACCCACATGGAAGGCGATATGATCGCATCTCTGTGCGCCCAATGTGGCATCAAGCCGGTACGGGGATGGGTTATAAGGGGTTCAGACAACACCTTATGTGTGGTAACGAATGTATTTTGCCTGATCGACAATAAACACGGTTCGTTGAATCAGGCCCTAACTATGATGAACAAAGCGTTGGCCGATGAACCTATGGATCTGATTTGACATCCGCTAACCATGCAGAGTATGGATTCTGAGGGGAGACAGGTGATATGGTCATTTTTGAACAACTTTTGAATTTACCGGGGGCGATGGCCGCCTTTGCATTTCGAGGCAGTGGCGAATTGCTAGAATATAAGATTGCCGATCCCGATGGCCCCCTTGATAGCAGTACCCTAGATCTGTTAGGACATATGTGTGCGGCTAACATTAGCATTGCGACCATGCAAGCTCGGGGCTGGGAGACCATGACAGATATCAAGGGTTTTTACCCGGTCAGACAATTTACCTTGGTAGGCTTTGATTGGTCCGTAGTAGTGAGTGGTCTGCAACGGGAAGCGCCTAGAAATGCTGGCGAGGACCTCTTGCCTCCTCTAGTGGGTGTGGTTATCGCTAATGAATCGGCCGATTATGAAGCCGCTTTTGACGCCTTGGAACTGTAAACATGATCAAACGTTTACTGATTCTTGACGGTGTTGATCTAATTTGTCATTTCCGCGATGACGGTAGTCTGGTGGAAGGTTATGGCTTGATGGATCAACAACACATTGTAAAACTAGCCCAGTTTGCCCACGGCTACCGGCGTATGGTTCAAGGTCATGCGGATCAATTGGCCATGTTCACGGGCATGCGAGGCTGGACGCCACCCCGAGGTTGGATTATTCGAGGCAATACTTACTCTGCTTGCTGCATCGCCAACCTGGTTTGTATAGTGCGTAATGCAGAAGGCGCTTTAAACGAAATTCTTGGTGAATTGCAAGAAGTCGCACGATGGTAAACTGGCTGACAATACAGCAAAACGGCAAATTTACAAAATAATTTTGTGCATTTTGCAAATATACATTGCTTAGCTTGGTATGGACGCATGATTAATATTTATTATTTTTAACAAACATGACTTTTTTAGCAAACATTACCTCGCTAATATAAGCACGACCTGACCCACCCTTTCATAAAGCGTCTTAATTTTGACAGAAACAAGTGTCCTGCACTCCTTAGTTTTACCTCAGTAAACATCAATTTGGTTAAAATATACTGACTGGATCAGTAAACCTTAATTTTTTTAACAAGTGGCTTCTTTAAATCCAAATTAAATTGGCATCGAATATGCTGCTTAACTAAGCATGACGATTAATATCTATTAGCATCAGTTTTTCTATAAACGGACTTATAGCATTCTCAACAAACATCAAGTCATTTCTAAGGATTTTAGTAGTTTATAGAAGTATCGATTACACTCAATGGACGATGGCAATGTTTACAATACATGGCAATATCTACAATGGCTAAACGCTACCTCATCTTCACACTTTGTTTATGGACTTTATTCAGTGTTACATCGAGTCTTGCGGAAAACCTAACGTTTAATCCGGTTGTTACTCATTTACAGAAATTCATAGAAACCAAACCGACAGCTTTACTGCATCGTGGACATTCAATTAAATTACATTCCCCGCTAGCCTCAAAAAGATTTTACAGACAACGGGATTACCAGCCCGCATGGCTTGACGCCAGTCAACCTTCGCTACCCGCTTATGGATTGTTAGTGGCAGTGAGCGAGGCTAATCGCCATGGCCTACGGCCTACTGACTACCACTATTTAGAGTTAGATAAACTATTAAAACAACGCTATTACAGGCAGATAACAGATTTTCAAGAGCAAGCCTATCTTGACTTACTATTAACAGATGCTTGGCTCACTTATGCATCGCACCTCTCATCGGGTCGTATAGATCCAAAAAAAGTAGATGATTCATGGAAGATCCCCAACCCCTATCAATACATGGGTGCGCTTCTACAAGCTGCTCTTGAGCGCGGCGATAGTATTGAGACATTACACAAACTTGCTCCTCAACAACCTGACTATCAACGCTTGCTTAAGGGATTAGCACGTTATCAAGCGCTCGAAGCGTTAGGTGGCTGGCCTCCTGTGAGTTCTGGCGCAATGCTTGAAAAAGGCATGCATCACCCTAGGGTGCGAGAATTACGGGCTAGATTGCGAGTTACTGGAGACCTTACTTTAATTGCAACTCCGCTTGGAGCAGGAAACAGAACCTTGATGACTGCCTCGTCTACAGACGATAAAGAGACGTTTTTTGACGATGCCACTTTCGAGGCTGTAAAGAATTTTCAAACTCGTCATGGACTAGCGGACGACGGCATTGTAGGACCTAATACGTTAGCGGCCCTTAATGTTCCGGTTTCTGAGCGACGCCGCCAAATAGAAATCAATCTAGAGCGCTGGCGTTGGTTACCCGATGATCTTGGCAGACGGCATGTCTTAGTCAATATTCCTGATTTCACCCTAAGCGTCATGGAAAACGGTTATCCCGTCATAAAGACAGACGTTATCATTGGTCAGCCTAAACGCCCAACGCCTGTGTTTGCCGATGAAATCGACCATTTAGTATTTAATCCCCATTGGTATGTACCTCGCACCATTGCCATCAAAGATAAGTTGCCTGAACTACGAAAAAACGCCTCCGCCTTCTCTAACCAAGGGATGCGTATCTATGATGCTACTGGTCAAATCGTTGATCCCAACTCAGTGAATTGGCAAGACATAACGGCTACCAATTTTAATTATCACTTACGCCAAGACCCAGGCCCTTATAACGCCCTTGGCCGAGTTAAATTCATGTTTCCCAATCGTTACCAGGTGTATATCCACGATACGCCTTCGCAAACATTATTTAACTACACTCAGCGGACATTTAGCTCAGGCTGCATTCGAGTTTCTAATCCAATGCAATTAGCCGAATACCTGCTGAAAGACGATGAACGTTGGCGTGGCGAAGACATTTTTGCCACAGTGAGCGATGGAAAGCAACGTAGGGTAGCATTACCTAAGAAAGTGCCCGTATATCTTGTTTATTTTACTGCCTCAGTGGATGCAAAAAACACCCTATACTTCCAACCCGATATTTATCAACATGATAAAAAACTTGCACAGGTCTTTGACCAACCTACTTATCCTCTCAAAACCCTAGCTCTTCGTAGTAATCAGGGTTCTTGATCCCAACAATCTTTTAATCAAAACAAAAGCGGCGATGTAGCGTTCGTAAAAAACTGCTTCCTGTTTTTCAGTTGATACCCAAGATCGATGCTGGAAAAGGGAAGCAAATTACTATTGTTTTTCTTTTCTACATCGAGATAATCCCCTATCTCAAGATAAATCGTCTAACGCATTTCATAATGAGACGAAAGTATTAGTACTAACGCATTAATACAAACAGTCTATTTTCTTGTGAGTTGTAACCATGTGTTTTAATTTATTTGCTGAAATTTGAGTTTGTCGCAACAGTGAAATTTCACTCAAACAAATACGTACCGAAATCGACGTTAGTCATTCATTTGTTAAAAACAGTAGATTTTATTAAACGTGTTGACAACTTTGTTAATTTTTTCATAACAAAAAAATTTTAATGGTAACTATGATAAGCGGCGTTCCTTGTTATCTCATAAAAATATTATATTTATTTCAATTGCAGTTTTTTTAATCGAGTTTTCTCCTCGGCACTCTTATAAAATCAAACAATATTCCTATGTCATCTATTTAAAAAGTATTTAACGTGGTAATAAAGCAAGTATTTTAGTTGCCTGTTTAGGTACAGAACCATATTTTTATTAAATTGGATGATTCAACTAAGGAGTGGTTAATTACGTATCATGAATTTATACACAACACCGTCTATCCATAATACAGCAACGCCAGTTTTTTATGGAGATGGTTTACAACACACGGAAACCCAATAACGTATGGATACAGGACTTCACACCTTAGTAGCGCTAGCACGCTTTCACCGGCTACCTGCCGAACCCGAACAACTTGCTCATCAATTTGGCATACCGGGTCAGCCCTTCACTGACACCGAACTGCTCCTCGCCGCCAAAGCCCTTACCCTCAAGGCAAAGGTGCTGAAACCCTCGCTGTCTGCGCTTGACAACGCCATGCTCCCCGCCATCGCCAAAACCCGTGAGGGTGAATACATTATTCTTGCCCGTCTTTCCAGCGACGACTCAACCCGTGACGACTCCGCTGTTTCGAAAACGGAAAAGCCTAGCGTTTTGATCCACGACCTGCGCGAAGACGCTCCACGCACCCTCTCACTCGATGACTTCGAGCAGTGTTGGTCTGGCGAACTCATTGCCCTCACCCGACGTCAAGGGTTGGGAGAGAGCCTGCAACAGACCTTCGATATCTCTTGGTTTATTCCTTCGCTCGTGAAGTATCGCAGAATCTTTGGTGAAGTCTTAATCGTCTCCTTTTTCCTGCAAATTTTTGCCCTGGTTACTCCCTTATTCTTTCAAGTGGTGATGGACAAAGTGCTGGTGCATCGTGGTTTTACTACCCTGGATGTGTTAGCGGTGGGTTTTTTCGTCGTGGTGGTGTTCGAAGCTTTGCTCGGCGGGATTCGCAACTATCTCTTTACCCATACCACCAACCGCGTGGATGTGGCGTTGGGCTCACGCCTGTTCAATCATCTCATCGGGTTACCGCTGGCTTATTTTGAATCTCGCCAGGTGGGACAGAATGTAGCGCGGGTCCGGGAACTGGACACCATTCGCAACTTTATCACCGGCACCGCACTGACCCTCGTTATCGATCTACTGTTCGTGTTCGTCTTTCTGGCAGTGATGTGGTACTACAGCCCGACACTCACCTGGATTGTGCTGGCCACCGTGCCTTTCTATATCGCTCTATCGGTGTTTATCACCCCAATTCTACGCCATCGTTTGAATGAGAAGTTTAAACACGGCGCCGCTAACACGGCTTTTTTGACCGAATCTATCACCGGCATCGGTACCGTGAAATCCCTGGCGGTGGAGCCGCAAATGCACCGCAAACTGGAAGATCACTTAGCCAGTTATGTCCATGCTGCGTTTCGTAGCCAGAATTTGAGCAATGTGTCCAGCCAAGTGGCTGGTCTTATCAATAAGCTGATGACCCTTGGCATTATTTGGTGGGGCGCCCATCTGGTCATCGGCGGAGAAATCACCGTGGGGCAATTGGTAGCCTTTAATATGCTCGCGGGTAGAGCCAGTGGTCCAATCCTAAAACTGGTCCAGTTATGGCAGGATTTTCAGCAAGCGGGCATCTCCATTGCCCGCTTAGGGGATATTCTCAACACCCCCCGGGAACCCGGTTTCAATCCCAACCGCTCGCGATTGCCTTCACTGCAAGGGGCCGTCATGCTGGATCATATACGCTTTCGTTATCGCCCCGACGGTCCCGTTATTTTGGATGATGTCCATCTGCAGGTAAAACCCGGTGAAGTGATCGGACTTGTGGGCCGCTCCGGTTCCGGTAAAAGTACTATTACCAAATTGATTCAACGGCTGTACATCCCTGAGTCCGGGCGGGTGCTCATCGACGGTGTTGATTTGGCTATGATGGATACCGCCTGGCTACGTCAACAAATCGGCGTGGTGTTGCAAGAAAACTTTCTATTCAACCGCACCATCCGGGAAAACATCGCCCTGGCCGATCCCGCTATCCCCATGGAGCGGGTAGTCGCGGCGGCGAAAATGGCCGGCGCCCATGAGTTTATCGTGGAACTGCCGGAAGGCTACGACAACCTAGTGGGTGAGCAAGGCAGTAACCTATCGGGTGGGCAACGCCAGCGTCTGGCCATTGCCCGTGCCTTACTCAACAACCCCCGCATCCTGATCTTTGACGAAGCCACCAGCGCCCTGGATTATGAATCCGAGCGTTTGATACAAGACAACATGGCTGCTATCTGCCAAAATCGCACCGTCTTTATCATCGCCCACCGGCTCAGCACCGTGCGCCACTGCCACCGCATTATCGTTATGGACAAAGGCCGCATCGTGGAACAAGGCTCCCACGATGCACTGATCGCGCAAAAGGGTTATTACGCCAAACTACACAGTTACCAGACGCCGACGTCATACCTCCACACTGTACCGACAGGTGTAACGTCAAACCGGGTTCCTACCCCCTCTTTACAAAAGCACCCTTCATTCCGTGTCGAGCGTCGAGCAGCGGCTTCAGCCCAGGAGCAGCGGCTATGAGCGCCTTAACCCGTCTTAGAGACGCTTGGCGGCACCGGGACACCCTAGGCAACGGCGCCAAGTCCCGGGAATTAGCGGCCTTTTTACCAGCAGCCTTGGAGATTCAAGACGCACCGCCCAACCCACTCACCCGCTGGGTAGCGGGAAGTTTAACGAGTCTCGTGCTGATCGGCATTGTCTGGGCCTGTGTGAGTGAGGTGAATATCGTCGCCTCGGCCGAAGGCAAGATTATCCCCAGTGCTCGGGTTAAACAAATTCAGCCACTGGAAAAAGCGGTGGTGAAGCGTATTTTGGTGCGCGAAGGGGACGCTGTGACTGCGGGGCAGCCGCTCATCGAGCTGGATAGCACTGCTACCTTGGCGGATGAAAAGCGCCTCAGTGGTGAGTTACACAGTACCCAGCTCAAAGCGGCGGTAAGCGAGGCGATGCTGACGCTATTAGATAAACCGGTTGCACAACAACCAGGGCTGGATTTTACAACACTCAGTTTACCGGTCATTCCTCAAACGACAGACAAAGATCACCTATGGCATAAACGGCTGCTGTGGCAGCAATGGCAGCACTATCAAGCCCAGTTAGCAACGTTGCAAAGTACCCGGGCGAAAACCCAGGCCGAGCAGGCAATGGCCCGGGAAGTCATCACCAAGCTTGAGCAAACCTTGCCCATCGTGACTAAGCGCGCCACCACCCTAAAAGGGTTGCACCACAAGCAGTTCGCTTCGGAAACCGATTATTTGCAACTGGAACAAGAACGCATCCAGCAAAAACAGGATCTCGCGGCGGAACGCCAACGTCTAACGCAGCTCGCCGCTGTAGAGGCGGAAGTGGCGCAACAGATCAACGCCCTCGTAGCTCAAACCCGGGCGACTCACTTGGCCGAACTTACCGACACTCAGCGCCAGATCGCGGTCTTGCAAGAAGACCTCGCGAAAGCCCAGGACTTGAATGCCAAACGGGTGCTGTATGCCCCGGTGTCAGGTCAGGTGCAAGAACTCACCGTGAACACGGTGGGTGGCGTGGTCACTGACGCCCAGCAATTGATGCTGATTGTGCCCGATGAGGTGCAGTTAGAAGTGGAAGTGTTTTTAGAAAACAAGGATATCGGCTTTGTTGAAGAGGGGATGCCCGCCGAGATCAAAGTCCATACCTTTCCCTTTACCAAATATGGGTTAATTGGCGGGGAAGTGACTATGATTTCCGATGATGCCACGGTGGATGAGCAGCGGGGGTTGATCTATGGGATGCAGTTGGCGATGGCGAAGAACACCATTGGGGTGAATGGTAAGTCCGTGAAACTGATGCCAGGGATGGCAGTCACCGCGGAGGTGCAGACGGGGAAGCGGCGGGTTATTGAGTTCTTTATGGCGCCTTTATTGAGACATAAACAGGAGAGTATTAGGGAGCGGTAAATCAAAAATAAGAGACAGAATTAAGTGCGTTGTAAGATAGCATTACTTATTATCCTGGTATTTACAATTAGAGAATTTAAAGCAGGTAAACAAAAACGTTTGATTTGTTAATAGATACTTTTAATCTTGCTAATAGCTGTCTACTTGTTATACAAGAAAATATTAATTTTTTAAGAATCATAAAAATATAAGTGGTAGACATTGCTGATAAAGTAATAACAAAAGAGATATCATAAAAAATTTTTTTATTAAGGATAAATTATTATCTTTTAAAAAAATTTTAAATTTTTTTTATTTAAAAAAATAATAAATATACTCAACAAAGTAAATTGGTTAATTTTTCAAAAATCATTAAGATTATAGTAAATTTTTATGCGAAATTTGTCTTATGGTGTATTATTCTTTTTTACAATTATTTGTATAATAATAAATATTTTTTCTTTAAAATAGTAGCTTAACTTAAGCTCTGAAATTATGATTGTATAATATCTTGTAAAACAGATAACGAACAAAAAACATGGACATATCTAAAAAAATAATGTGTATTTTTCTGATTTGTGCTGCACCTTTATTGTCTTCATGTGATTTTATTGAAAGCAAAAACTCAGATAGCATTGTGCATTGTATTAGGAATGAACTGATTACAGACATGCAAGAGCTTCGAGAACATGTAAAGTATTATAACGATGAAGGATGTTTTGGAATTAAATACCACTTGAATGGTCGACGAGCCTATAAATATGGTTCTCCAGACGAGACTGTAGTTGTTTATTTTGACCCTACTGTGCCACCGCATTATGAAAAAATGACCATAGGTCTTCATGGGGGACCTCTTTGGAAACACCTTAAATATCTTATTAACTTTAAAATAGAAAGACTTGATTATAGTAAAAAAGAATTGGAAAAAGGCTTTTTGATAACTGCACCCAAGTATAAAGATGCAATACAAAGAACAATAGTATATTTATCGGAGGATAAACCAAAAGTATGGATGAGATGTTCGATTTTGCATAACCCAGTGTATGCACCAAGCAAGAACTGTCAGGTTTGGCTTCAGTTAACTGATCGTTTTGACGCAAAGGTCATGATTCCAAATAAAGAGACATTAGATGTAGAAGCGATTTCTAACAAAGTTAAAAATGACTATATGAAACTAATTTTAAAATAGTAACTGTGAGTGATTAATGTGGATGCTTTAGCAAAAGAAACATTGAGTACGGAAAATACTTATATAACCCAAGAACAATATGATCGTTTGCAAAATTTAATAGAAGCCGATGACAGGGTTGGATTTTATTTAGAAGTTCATGAATTGACGGGTAATTCAGCCGCCTTAGATATGGCAGAAATCTCTTCCTCTAGCGGGATAAGGGGTGGTTCTGCACAACTTATTAAAGAGAAGAAGGGGTCAGTTCGCTTTTTTAATAATACTTTATATGACAGCATCAATTGTGGGAGCAAGCTGTATCCCTACTTTTTCCTTTTCTTTATTTGATAAATGAACGAAGCGACTGGTTCCCTTTATGAGGCAATAAGCATGAATGATACCGTAAAATCGGTGTTGGGCTTCAGCCAGTGTTTCAAGAAAAACATGATAACAAGGCGCATCATAAAAAATCTTCTGCCGAGCACGGCCACGATTCATGACATGACAGAAGGCGTTTTCGTATTCAAGGTGTTGCGGTTTTGGCATGAAGAGAGTGTAGATACCTATGTATTATGAAACAAGCGTATTGACCCCTTTACCGTACAAACATAGCATAGCTGAAACAGTTCTTGAGAAACATATCTTAATCAATAATACAGATGGCGCTACTTTTCATCATAAGTATTTACCGGATCCAAAACGCCACTTTCACAAAGGTTTTGCAGAGTACCAAACCAGTATAAAAGGAGTTATTTCTGCAGAATATTATATTATTTATCATTCGGAGGTTAGTTTTAAACACAGTTTTTTTATTCATGCAAAAAAATTTCTAGAAAGTTTTTACTTTTAGAAAAAACCTATTAACAATTATTACGTTTATTTATTAATTAATTAAAGAATTAAAATATGAATGTTTCACTAAATTCAGAACAGACAGCACAATTACAACAATATTTAAACACAAACGACTATCCAAGTGCCTATCGATATTTGGCTGATATTAATGATAATGGCCTTATGTCTGATAGTCGCACTACTAGGTGGTTGGATTTAGCAGCAGAGATAAACGCACCGGATTTTGAGGGTCTATCGTTTTATCGCTCAATGGTGCGCGGGACAGCGCTTCATGCTTTAAATGAAGAAAACGCCCGTAGAGGGTTGCCCCCGGCTACTGAAGCTGATTTTCAGGCTCCTTCAGATCGCTTGGCACATGATTTCGTTAGAGACATTGTTCGAGATGGCGTTATTCCAGATTTTGATTCAATTATTACCAAAGATGTAGGAGCAATAGTTGATCATATGGATATGGATATGGAGGATTGGCCTGGAACAACCGGAGCTTGGATGCCATATGTTGGTCTAGGTCTTGATCTATTCGATGAAGAAGGATTTTATGCTGATCTAAGAGAAAATTGGGTCTGTGAGTAGGGGTCCGGCCTGCATTATTGTATTAATCTATTCATCAAATTTCGCAATTACAAAGGACTGATCCTTGACCTTGGGTTTCAATATATTTTTTAAAAGTTTTTCTGTATGAGCACAAAAATTTTTTTCTTATTAATTTTTACTCTGCTAGTTGCCTGTGATGATCGAAGACAAGATCTAGAGAGAGAAAAGGGGATCATACCTATTTCAGATTCAGAGCACGTTCTTTTTCTTGGATCGATTCCAGAAAATTTTATTCATGGTAATTCAATAAAAAAAGACCCTTGGCGAGCTACGATTAGTTTTAATTCAAATGATATCCCTCAGTACTCTGGACAAGATTTCTCTGTAAGAGTTTATTTAAAACATTACCCAAATAATCCAGAAAGAAACGATCCGCTTCACAATTTTTTTAAATATTTTATAAGAAAAAATGAGGTACCCGTCTCTCAAGTTACTATCGGTGATAAAAATGATTTTATCGATCGGAATGTTCTAACTATCATGATATATAAGCTAGATATAGATGAAAAAAGAACCATGAAGCGTATCTTGATTAATAACACAGATAATGCTGTTTTTCAACATAAGTATTTACCGGATCCAAGATTCCACTCTTCCAAAGGCTTTGCGGAATACCAAACCAGTATAAAAGGAGTCATTTCTGCAAGATATTTTATTATTTATCATTCGGAGGTTAGTTTTAAACACAGTTTTTTTATTCATGCCAAAAAATTTCTAGAAGGTTTTTACTTTTAGAAAAAACTTATTAACAAACTATTATGTTTTTTTTATTATTTAAAGAATTAAAATATGAATGTTCAATTAAATTTAGAACAAAGAAACCAGTTACGACAATATCTAAATACGAATGATTACCCAAGTGCCTATCGGTATTTGGCTGATATTAATGATAATGGCCTTATGTCTGATAGTCGCACTACTAGATGGTTGGATTTAGCTGCAGAGATAAACGCACCGGATTTTGACGGCCTGTCGTTTTATCGCTCAATGGTGCGTGGGACAGCGCTTCATGCTTTAAATGAAGAAAACGCCCGTAGTGGGTTGCCCCCGGCTACTGAAGCTGATTTTCAGGTTGCTTCAGATATTTTAGCACATGGCCTCATTAGAGACATTGCTGATAAAGGAGTTATTCCAGATTTTGATACAATCATTTCCGAAGATGTAACATCAGTAGTTGAAAACATGGGTACGGATATGGAGGATTGGCCTGGAACAACTGGAGCTTGGATGCCATATGTTGGTCTAGGTCTTGATCTATTCGATGAAGAAGGATTTTATGCTGATCTAAGAGAAAATTGGGAAGATAGAGGTATAGATTCATTCGGCGAGCAAGCCTCAGAAGTTGTTGACATCTTGGATGATGCAATCGCGGGCGGCCTAACCCGTTATTCTAGAGATCGACAAGCCTATTATAATAGAATAAACGGCGATTCGGGGTCTGGAGACCCAAATGATTTACCACCTATAGGTCCAGATCCAGGCATAATTCCTCCCGGCGGCACACCTTCGGGCGACCCGGGTGGTGATCCTAGTGGTGATCCTGGCGGTGATCCCGAGAATCCCGAGAATCCTGAAGATCCCGAGAATCCCGAGAATCCCGAGAATCCTGAGAATCCCGAGAATCCCGAGAATCCCGAGAATCCCGAGAA
>CAYRGG010000094.1:0-11812 GCA_964423745.1 uncultured Candidatus Competibacteraceae bacterium
AATACCGGATCTCATTTCAATATTAATCAATTATCAGGACAGGAGACCCGTATGCATATTGCAAAGGCGTTAGTCGTGGACGATTCAAAAGTTGCCCACCTCACCCTGCGAAAGCTTTTAGCCGAACGTAGTGTTGAAGTGGACTGGGTCGGTTCCGGCGAGGAAGCCCTTACTTATATGTCAAGGCAACGACCAGACATCATTTTTATGGATGTCATGATGCCCGGTATGGACGGATTTGAGACAGCGTCTGCACTTACTAAGAGTGAAGCAATAAACAGTCCGCCACCTATTATTATGTGTTCTGCAAACGCCACTGATGAAGATAAGCAGGACGCTAAAGACAGTGGTGCAATCGCTTTTCTATCAAAACCCTATACCCCTCAACAGATGGACCAGATACTTGAAATGGTGCGGGATTTGCCGACACCGGCAGGTGTGCAACCGGCTGTAACCGACACTCAGTCGAAGGTGAGTAATGTCTCTGAAGCAGCCGCCGTCTCAGTACCTGAAAAGCCCTCCGTCGCAAAGCCTCAAACGGCCAACTCAGATGCATTGGAAGCTGCAGCGGCTGAACAGGGTGCGTCCCCCGCTTTTTCCACCAGCGATTTAGAACGCCTGGCCGAGCGGGCAGCGTGGTCCATGGCGGATAAGGTGGCCCGAGATGTGGCTACGGATATTGCGAAATCTAAAGCGGAGCAGACAGCCCGCGCCATTGCTGAGGAAACGGCCCGGGGCATGGCCGAGGAGGCTGGTCGTAAGGCAGCGCAAGCAGCAGTACAAGCCGCTCAAGAAGCTGCTAAAAAAGCAGCTATAGAGACGGCACGGCGGGCAGCCACCGAAGTAGCTCAGGAAAGTGCTGAGAAAGCGGCGCGAACTATCGCAGGCGAGGTTAGCGAAGAAGTTACCAAGAAAAACCTTAATCGTGGTTTGACCGTGATTCGTGATGATCTTGCCAAAAGTCTTGAACAACAGGTTGCGCGATCAGTGCAAGATACCATGGCGCGCACCGTTGCAGGGCAAGATTTTAAACAACAGCTGATGCATATTTTGACAGAGTCGGTGCTACCCACAGCAGAAGCGGCTGCTCGTCAAGCAGCGACGGAAGCATCCCAAGAGGCGCTGGTCGAGTTAGCTGGCATCCGCAAACGGGCGGGACTTGCACTGGCGTTGAGCATTATCGCTATTTTGGCGGCGCTTGGGATTGGTGCGGTTGTTCTACTCTTGTAGGTAAGCTACCAAACTATCTCTCTCTACATTGCTCTCATGAAAACTGCGGAATTCGAGGATTTTTATAAGAGGATTTGTAATTTCGACCGCCACATGGGTCTCGCGTTGACTATTCATGGGCCTGGCGAAATTACTTATCGTATGCAGATTGACGAGCGGCATTTGAGTGCATTTGAGGCTTGCCATGGCGGCGTGATCGCTGGATTTATGGATGCTATTCTTGGTGTAACAGCGCTTTCCTGGTGTATTGAAAAAAGCAAGTTATGCGCAACCGTAGAATTTAAAACGCATTTTTTTTCGCCTGTCAAGCGAGGTGACGAGTTGGAAGGCAGCGGAGAAATCGACTTTGCTGGTTCTCGGTTAATTGTGGCTACTGCCCATATAACTGATGTTACAACAGCACAATTGGTTGCCAAGGGAATGGGTACCTTTAATCTTTACCCAGCCGCCAAGAAAAAGGAACTTTTCCAGTTGTTGCCTAATGGTCAACCGGACTAACTCTTTTTAGCTAAGGTGTTATGACAGCACAGATTCTTGCTCAGGGTACTCCTGGTACCTCTGTCGTAATTACAGGCACTATTGTCGAGTGGGATGATGGTTTTCTCGATAATCCAGAACCACTTTCGGGTGCGGTGGTATATGACAGGGGGCAAACCCCCTTATTTCGTGCTGCATTCATTGCAGAACAAGGGGCTAAAGCTTTGCTGATGGCGGAGGGTGGTAAGAATTACCATCCGCTTATCCTAGCCAGTGAAGCGGGATTGCCTGCCATCGCTGGTGTTGGCAACCTGAAAAATATGACTGATCCACAAGTGACCCTGGATGTAAAAAACGGAACTATCTATGCAGGCTCTGCATTTGAGCAAATCACTACCGATGCCGATGCCGATGCCGATTTCCAACCTGGTAACCTAAAAGAATCTCCTAATGTCTATGTCAACGTAGGTTATCCGTCGGCCATAGAAGCCGCTAACCGCTCGGGAGCCGCTGGCATCGGTTTGTTACGCACTGAATTTGCTGCGGTTAAAACCCTTGCTTTAAACCTGGATCAACTCCTCGATGATGGCCGCCACTGGCGTGACCTTTTAGAGCAAGACGACGGCAATGAAGCTGACGCGTTATATACCATTGCTCAGGATACAGGTAGCAAAAAGCACTTAGAAAGGGGCTTTCGCGATGTGGTGGGGGAGGCTGTCGCCCAGTTTAGATCACGAGAAGTGATTGTGCGTACCCTTGATATTGCTCGGCGTTTGGATGAACCCATGGGCAATCGCGGTATTCGCCGCTGTGTAGGTAGCGGCGGAGAGACCATCCGCTTGTTGTGCAATGCCATCCGGGAGGTGCTTGCCGAGCGGGGCGGACAAATTGGACTTATTCTGCCGTTGGTGTCCCATTACGAGCAAATTCAATGCGCTGTCGAATGTCTTTTGGAAAGCGGTCTCAACCTAAAGCGTACAGGTTCCAATGCGCCTTACCAAATAACGTTTGGCTGGGAAATCGAGCAACCCGCTGCTTCGCAAAATAACGACTTATGGTTGGCTGCCTTCACTGCGGAATTTGGACAACCACCCCATATGATAGGGATAGGCACCAATGATCTCACCCAATTTACCGTTGCTTTAGGTCGTGACGTGGCCAGTGAAGAGCCAACGCCAGAGATGGCGACCTATCTCGGCACTCTTTACGATGAGCATGATTTTTCCGTGGTGCGGCAAATATTGGAAGCGGCTGTGGGTTGTCGTCAGGCGGGCTGTCGTGTCTTTCTGCTAGGTCAAGTAGGCGCTGATCCCATGTTGGCGCCTCTTATGTTCGCCTATGGTGTAACACCCTCGGTAGCTACCAATCGGGTAGCCCAGGTGCAACGTCTAGCGGCCACCTGCTTGGAGGATGAAGCTCGCAAACGGGCGATAAACACTTATCGAGATTGGGTTGTGAATAGCTATCCGTCTGTGGCGAGATCGGCGGTGATACAACAGCTGGATGCTTTTTTTTGCAAAACGCGGCTATCGTGAGCAAACGTCATCTTATCCTATGTCCCTTAGCTTACTTTTTAGGTGGGGGTAAAGAGCGGTTTGCCTCCACGACAAGTGCTAAAAGATTTCCTTGAATCTATCTATCTATTAAGCGATCAGTTTATCTATCTGTTTATCAGTGCGTTCAGCATTCGTGTCACTTTTGTAACGTAAAGATGTCAATACAGTGACACGAATGCAGCAGAAAATGTCTAAATCTGCCAAAATACAGCTGTAGGTATATAGGCGTATAGGTGGTGCTTTTTATAAAAATAGTATTTAGTTGATCCAGTTTTCGCCAACAATCGTATTTCTTGAGCTGGGCAAAGGTACACGAAGCAGATCTACGGAGTGTCGAATTAGGATTTATTGTTCATATGACGACTCCACTGGTGTTACCGACGGACATGGAAGCACTTGCAATTGACGAATGTAAAAGAGATGGCGTAATAAAAATTATGACAAGTAATTTTAAATCCTATGCTAGGGTAGGCGTTTATGTGGACGCAGCCAACATTTCCCGCAACGGCGGCCAACGTATGAAATATGATATTTTGCGTGAGTTTGCATGTCGTGATAATGCTGAAGCGCTGCGCTTGAATGTGTATTTGTCCTATGACGAAGAACGTGCCGAGATAAATATGGTCTATCGAGAAAAAGCCCGTTCTTATCAATCTGCGTTGCGCGAAATTGGTTACAAAGTTATTGAGAAAAAAGTGAAGTGGTTTGAGGATGAAACAGGTATGCGCTATGGAAAAGCTAATGCGGATCTGGATATGGCCGTAGATGTCTTATTGCAATCTGAAAATTTAGATCGTGTTGCTTTAGTAACCGGCGATGGTGATTTTGTTCAGGTGGTACGAGCTTTGCAAAACAAAGGTTGTCGTGTGGAAGTACTTGCCTTCGATAATGTATCTGAAGAGTTACGGCGGGAAGCTGATTTGTTTATTTCCGGCTATTTAGTGCCCGGTCTTTTGCCCACTCGAGGCGATGATTATTCTGCACCAGAATGGGGCGGCTTGGGATCTCGGGTACGAGGCTATTGTTATCATCATGATGATAACAAGAGTTTTGGTTTTATGCGTTTTCTGGTGAATTTGTCACCTTTTCTTTGGAAAACTGATTCTCGAGACAGCGATTCACCCTACCGTACAGCCTTTTTTCACGATTCGAATTTACCGGAGGGTTTTAACGTTATGAAGTTGCCGTCGCGTAATCATATTTTTGAATTTACTTTAGCAGAACCCAATGGCAAGCAACCGGTGGCTACAGAAATTACCCTTGCGCATCCTCTTTGAAGGATGCATTCAGTGAAGTGAATAGAGTTTTTTCAAGCCTCTCATCTGCTGTTTGATTATGGCTCAACTATAATGAGTTGAGCTTTCTGGCTGCAATGCTTATCTTATAGGGTGGTTTTTACTATGGGGCTAATGTCAACATATCGTTGTGTCGGTAAAGTTTTCGTAAGCTTTACGTTTATGTTTTTGATTTTTGTTTTAGCAGCGTCGCCAACGTTAGCAGGGCAAATCCAATCATTAGCGCCTGTGGTTGCTCAGCTTACACCCGCCACGAAACACAGTAATCTCGATCAAACTATCGCCCAATTGCTAGCGCAATATCATTATAGCCAAAGCAAACTCGATGACCGGCTTTCTAATGCTATCCTAGATAGCTATCTCAATGTATTGGATGGTAATCGCAGCTATTTTTTAGCAAATGATATTAAGCTGTTTGAAAAAAAGTATCGCTCCGCTTTAGATGAGAGTTTGGTGTCAGGCGATATGCAGCCAGCTTATGAGATTTTTAACGTCTATCAACGTCGTCTTGGAGAGCGTACCGCCCACGTTTTAAAGCTAATCCGTCACCACAACAAGCTTGACTTTACCGTTGATGAGACCCTAGAACTTGATCGTGAAGAGTCGCCTTGGGCTAGCAGTCAAGCCGAGCTCAATGAACTGTGGCGTAAACGTGTCAAACACGAATTACTGACCCTTAAGCTAGCAGGTCAAGACTTAGACGAAGCACGCGCAACACTGCAAAAACGTTATACAGGACGTTTACGGCGCACTGCAAAGTCCAATAGTGATGATGTTTTCCAGCTCTATATGAATGCGGTTTCGCAGACTTTTGATCCTCACACAGCTTATTTTTCTCCCCGTACTTCAGAAAATTTTAATATTCAAATGCGCCTTTCTCTAGAGGGAATAGGTACTGTGTTGCGCATGGAAGATGAAATGGTTACGGTGGTTGAGCTGGTCCCTGGCGGTCCTGCCGATTTGAGTAGCGCTATCAAACCTGAAGATAAAATCGTAGCCGTTGGGCAGGGCAATAGCGGTTCCTTGGTGGATGTGATAGGTTGGCGTCTCGATGATGTGGTGGATCTTATTCGGGGACCCCGCAATACCGTGGTTCGCTTGCAGGTGGTCCCGGCTAAAAAAGGACTTGATCATCCAGGTAAAGTTGTCCGCTTGGAACGGGATACCATCAAGCTGGAGAAGCAGGCTGCCAGTAGCACCATTAAAACGTTCACCGAGGGAGAACGTAAGATACGTATCGGTGTCATTACAATTCCCACATTTTATAGTGATTTTGCAGCTGCGCAGCGAGGTGATAAAAATTATCGCAGCACTACCCGAGATGTACGACGCATCCTCAAGTCCTTAGAACAGGCCGGTGTCGAAGGTATTGTCATCGATTTGCGTCAAAACGGCGGTGGTTCTCTTCAGGAAGCCATAGAACTCACAGGTTTATTTATCGAAAAAGGTCCTGTGGTACAGGTGCGTACAGTCGATGGCGACGTGGAGGTGGAACACGATCCAGATCCTACCCTTATCTATGACGCCCCACTGGCTGTATTGGTAGATCGTTTTAGTGCCTCGGCCTCGGAAATATTTGCAGGCGCTATTCAAGATTACGGACGTGGCATTGTGATTGGTGATCCTACGTTTGGTAAAGGTACTGTGCAGACCTTGATCGACCTTAATCGTTTTTTGCCTAAGGCTATGGGTCCCGCAGGCCAACTCAAAATAACCGTTGCGAAGTTCTATCGTATCAACGGTAGCAGTACCCAAAATCGGGGTGTGATACCCGATATTTCTCTTCCATCTGCCTTCGATAGCGACGAGGTGGGAGAAAGTGCCCAGGATTATGCCCTGCCTTGGGACGAAATTGACCCGATCCGCTATCGTCGTAGTCAGCATCTAGCCAGCTTAATTCCTCAACTTAAAAAGTATCACCAGACCCGGGTAAAGGCGAATCCTGACTTTGCGGCTTTTATAAAAGAAATTGAAGCGGCTAAACAAGCGCGGTCGAAAACCACTGTGTCGCTCAACGAAAAGAAGCGTCGCAAAGAATGGCAAGAAGCACAAGCCAATGGCCAACAACAGGAAGACTTGCAAGCCATAGCCGAAGGGCTAGAACCACTGGATGGGGACCCAACGTTATCAGAAGCCGAAGAAGATGAGCCGGATCTATTACAAGAGGAAAGTGCGCATATTGTTGCAGATCTTGTCACTTTGTTGGGACCGAGAGACAAACATAGAGAGTTTGTTATGACGCTAGGTGGATCGACCCAGCCCTAGCGCCGCCCTAGCAGCGTAAGTTTTTCACTGTTGAATCAAACTTGCTGTTTCGCGCAGCGCTACCGATAACATGGCAAGGTCCGGTTGTCCTGCGCTGCGCAGATCGGTAAAGATGCTTTGACAACGCGCTACTTTGCTCTGATTATTTTCAAGCCAGGTTGCTAGACGTTTTTCGGGCGAATCTTCTGGCGATGTGGATTGAAACACATGGGCAGTCAGCAGGCGACCTTGGTCGTAAAGTCCATTTAAGAGTGCTGACCGTGCTCGGTTTTGCCAATGACTGGTAACAGGAAGTTCAGCAATGCTTTGTCGTAGCCAGTTAAGATTTAGATGGCTTATCAACGCAAAATAGACAGTGGCGACAATGGTCACTGGGAGTTCTCTTTGCTCGGCCACCTCGACCAAGTCAAAGGCACAATAAAGCGCGTCCAAACTCGCCACCCAGCGAGCCAATTCCTCGGGTACTTGAGCCTCTAAAAAACGTTGCTGTGCAGTTTGTAGCTGTTCCAGTTCAGCAGCTTTCAAAAGGTTTGGCAGCTCGGCTTTTAAAACAGTCACACCCGGATGAAATTGTGCCACCACAGCCTCGATGGGTAACGGGGAACGGCGATGCCGTAGTAGCCATAAGCTCGACCGCTCTAACAGCCGCTGACTGAGACTCATCATAAAAATCTGTAATTCTGCCTGTACTTGGTTATCTAAGCTTTCAATAGCGCTCCACAATTTGCGGGTGTCGAATAACTCGCGAGCAGCGGTGTAAGCGCGAGCAATGTTTGGATAAGATTCGCTGGTTTCTTCCCAGAGACGGAATGCAAAACTGCTACCCATGCGGTTTAACATGCTATTGGTAATGTACGTGGCGATAATTTCCCGCCGTAGGGGATGATTGTCCATTTCCTGGGCAAAGGACTCCCGCAGCGGTGACGGAAAATACGCTAACAGTTCATTACGTAGATAGGCATCTTCTGGAACATCGGATTCCAGCAACTCCTCATACAAGGCAATCTTGCCGTAGGCTAAGAGTACCGCGATCTCCGGTGGCGTCAGACCTTCCTGAGCAGCCTCCCGCTTGGTGATTTCTTGATCGCTAGGTAAAAACTCCAAGGTGCGATCCAGTTTGCCCATCTTTTCTAATCCCCGAATAACCCGGGCATGATCACTCAATAAATCGGCGGCTCGGGCGTGGATCATGCTGATGGCTTGCGGCTGGAGATAATTCTGGCGCAACACCAATTCACCCACTTCATCGGTCATTTTTGCTAGCAACCGATTGCGTTGCTTCTCCGTCATGTCGCCATTTCTAACCACTTGGTTGAGTAAAATTTTGATATTAACCTCATGGTCTGAGCAATTTACCCCGCAAGCGTTATCGATGGCATCGGTGAGTATTTTTCCGCCACATTGGGCGTATTCGATCCGTCCTCGCTGGGTAAAACCCAGATTGCCCCCTTCGCCAACCACGCGACAACGTAGATCCCGGCCGTTAACACGTAGCGAATCGTTGGTCTTATCGCCCACTTCAGTATGGGTTTCCGCAGCCGCTTTTACGTAGGTGCCGATACCCCCATTCCATAACAGATCCACTGGTGCTTTAAGCACCTGTTGAATCAGCTCATTGGGGGTGTAACGTTCCTTTTTAAGCCCCAGCGCTTGACACGCTTCAGGACTAACCCGAATGGATTTACTACTACGGGAATAAATTCCGCCCCCCGTCGAGAGCAAGTTTTTGTCGTAGTCTTCCCAGCTAGAACGGGATAACTGAAATAAACGTTCGCGTTCTGTGAAGCTGATGTCAGGGTCTGGATTTGGATCGATAAAAATATGCAGATGATTAAAAGCCATCAGCAACCTGATATGCCGAGATAACAACATGCCATTGCCAAACACATCGCCAGACATGTCGCCAATACCCACCACGGTAAAATCGTCCCGGTTTTGGATATCCATGCCCAATGCCCGGAAGTGGCGTTTAACCGATTCCCAAGCGCCACGGGCTGTAATGCCCATACGTTTATGGTCGTAACCGGCAGAACCACCCGAGGCAAAGGCATCCCCTAACCAATAGCCGTATTCTTCTGCGATACCGTTGGCCACATCAGAGAAGGTGGCGGTTCCTTTATCGGCGGCAACCACAAGGTAAGGGTCATCGGCGTCATGGCGCACCACCCGGGGAGGTGAAATCACCATATCTTTAACCCGATTGTCAGTCAGGTCGAGCATACCGCGGATAAAGGTCTGATAACAGTATAAAACTTCTTTTTCCAAGGCTTGTCGTTCGTTGGGGGGGCGCTTGACCACGAAACCCCCTTTGGAGCCTACCGGCACGATGACCGCATTTTTTACCATTTGTGCTTTCATTAAGCCGAGCACCTCGGTACGGAAGTCTTCACGTCGGTCTGACCAGCGCAATCCGCCCCGCGCCACCGGTCCGCCCCGCAAGTGAACGGCCTCCACTCGTGGTGAGTAGACAAAGATCTCATACATAGGCCGTGGTAGCGGCAGCTCATCGATGATAGAGGGATCAAATTTAAAAGAAAGATATTCTTTCGGTTGAGCACCGCTATCAGTTTGAAAAAAATTGGTCCTTAGGGTCGCTTGTATAACATTCAAGAAGCGCCGCACAATACGATCTTCATCGAGACTACTGACATTTTCCAATGCTTGTTCGATGGCGACACCCAGTGCCGTGGTGCGACGGCCATGATCGCCGATGAGATGAGGATCAAAACGGGCACTAAATAATTCTGCCAGTTGTTTGGCAATGTGTGGATGACGGGTTAGGGTCTGTTCCATATAAGTCTGGCTAAAGGGTATCCGGGTCTGTAGCAGATATTTACAGTAGGCTCGCAGTATCACCACATCCCGCCAAGCGAGACCGGCGCCCAATACCAACCGGTTAAAACCGTCGTTTTCCATCTCCCGATTCCAAATACGGGCAAAGGCTTCTTGAAAAATATCTTTGACTTGAGTGGCATCAACCCGTATTCCATCATCTTCTTCCATGTCAAAGTCGACAATCCAAAGAATGGTATTGCTGGCGCTCAGTTCAATTTCATAAGGTTTAGCTTTGACTACCCTAAGCCCTAGCCGTTCTAGCACCGGTAGCACATCCGAGAGGGGAATAGGTTGAGAACCAAACAGTTTAAATCTCAGCAGACCTTCTGGATCTTCCAACGTGCGATACAAATGCATTGCTAGAGGATGATCGGTGTCAACTTTCTCCAAGCGAAGAATATCGTGCACCGCAGTGCGGGTGGTAAAGTCGTCTTGGTAACCGACTGGAAAAGCATCCGCGTAACGTTGTAAGAGCACATTGCCCTGGGCTTCTCCGCAATGCTCCAACAACGCTCGTTGCAACTCATCCTGCCAGGAGAGCATGGCTTCCCGTAGCCGGGTTTCCAGTTCCGCGATGGAATAGTCTGGGATCTGACCAGGTTGCGTGCGCACATGAAACAACACACGGGCAAGGATGGATTCTGAAAATTGCGTGGTAAATTCCACTGCTAGGCCGTTAAACGCCTGCATTAAAATGGTTTGTATACGTAACCGGAGTTCCGTGTTGTAGCGGTCGCGGGGTACATAGACGAGACACGACACAAAGCGGCCATAGGTGTCTTCCCGTACAAACAAACGTAATCTTTGCCGTTCCTGCAAATGCAGAATGCCAATGGCAATGGAAAATAATTCGTCCTCGGTGGCTTGTAGCAGATCATCCCGGGGGAATGTATCGAGAATATGCTGCAGCATCTTGCCGGAGTGGCTAACAGGCATGAGTGCCGCCCGTTGTGAAATCCGTTTAACTTTATTGCGTAGGAGCGGCACTTCCGGCGGTCGCATACCATAGGCGCGGGAGGTGTAGAGTCCCAAGAAACGCCATTCACCCTCCACCTGGCCGTTATTGTTTAAGCGCTTAATGCCAATATAGTCTAGGTGAGCAGGTCGATGTACCGTAGAACGAGCGCTAGCTTTTGTGATGATCAATAAATTTGGCGCATAAACCAGCTTGCGTTGGATTTCTGGCAACATGGCAAAACTGCGGGAAATGTGCCCGCCACTGTCATCGCGGAGAATACCTAAGCCCTTTTCCTGGGCAGTACGCAGCAGCAGTTGTCCATCATCGTCTTTAACCAGATCGTAGTTCCGATAACCTAAAAAGGTAAAATGATTGTTTGTTAACCAATGAAGAAATGCTTTAACCTCGTTGATATCTTCTTCGATGGGCCAGTTTGGATCATAGATATCTAATCCCTCGGCAACTGCCAACATGCGTTTTTGCATGGCTGGCCAGTCTTCCACTGCGGCCCGCACATCGCCCAGAATACGTTTAAGATCATGCTCTAACTGATGCAAAAAACTCCCATCTGACTGTCGATCCACCTCGATGTGCATAACCGCTTCACTAATGCCTGCGGTATCTGAGGGTAACAAAATAGTCTGCAAACGGCCTGTTTCGTCACGGTGGACTCGAATCAATGGATGAATGATGCGATGCACGGTAAGCCCGTGACGATTGAGTTCCATGGTCACTGAATCTACCAAGAAAGGCATATCATCGGTGACGATTTCGATAACCGTATGGGTAGACTGCCATCCATGAAACTCAAAATCAGGGTTATATACGCGGATAGAGGCGCTGCCCACTTGGCGATGTCGAGTAAAATTCCAGTGCGACAGCACTATTCCATAAAGGTCTTCTGGATCGTCGTCTAAGAGATCTTCGGGTGGTACCCAAGCGTAATACTGCTGAGTAAACGTTTGCACCATGGATAACTGCGCTTCGGGCAAGCGTTGCGCCAAGGCATGAATGAGTTTATCGATGAGTTTTGTTTTTCTTTCGCTTGTAGTATCAAGCATGTCTTTTCCTCGCTGATAACTAACCGGATTGTTTTTTCTTTTTTAAAGCAGTAAGCAATCCGAGTTCCTCTATTTATTCTAATAAGTAAAACGCCCTAAGTTATCCGGTGTTATGGAAGGGCCTTCGCCGTTGGG
>CAYRGG010000095.1:0-11671 GCA_964423745.1 uncultured Candidatus Competibacteraceae bacterium
CCATAAGAATACCGCCGACCCCCCCCGACAATCCCCAGCAGAGCGCCGCCAGCGCTACGAAAGCTGTACTCGCACCCACCATTTGATCTCCATTTTTCATGATGAAATTAAGATGGTTAGTGGCGGCTAGTGTCGCACCGCTACACAAGTCTTTGCTTATCAGCCACAATCTAGGATTGAACCGCAAATCATATTGGTAGGTAACGAATGCTTTGGGCTGTCAATAAAAGTGTTGTGATA
The DNA here is from genome assembly GCA_964423745.1 of uncultured Candidatus Competibacteraceae bacterium. GTDB lineage: Bacteria > Pseudomonadota > Gammaproteobacteria > Competibacterales > Competibacteraceae > CAYRGG01. The sequence goes on from CAYRGG010000095.1 coordinate 241, forward strand.
AGCTCTGACTCGTGCTGAAAAACCAGTGTAGAATCCGAGTAATGGTAAAATAGCAACGGTTTTACATGTAATCATAAGGAATAGAGCACTCAATGCTCAAACTCGTATTATTCATATTTGTTGCGTTTCTTGCGAACTCCCTTTTCGCCAAAGAACAACCCGTTAAGATCTGTAATGATAGTGGAGAATGGGCGCCTTATTTCTATTACGAAAGAACAGAAGATGGAAAAAAAACAGACAAGATTGTCGGTGCAACCATTGATTCGCTGGATGCAATCTTTGCAAAAATTGACATGGAATACGTCTTTGAACTGCGTCCATGGAAACGCTGTGTAGCCTATGTTGAAAGGTACGATAAAGCACAGAATTTCGAAATGTTTTCTGAAGCAGGCATGAATTCATGGCGACAGGAACGCTTTTTGCCTACCAAAGAACCCGTCTATAAACGCATCAATGTTTTCTATTACAACAGTGATCAATTTCCCAATGGATTAAATATCAAGACTGTCAAGGACATGGAGCAGTACAAAATCTGCGTTGCAGCAGGTTTTAGTTTCGAACGCTACGTAAAATCGGGATTAAACCAGGCGCTTGTGGATGTCAGTCACAAGTCAGATTATTTTGATGTAATCAGGAAGATTTCTCGCGGATTTTGCGACATCATGCCGGCAAATCTTGCGGTGGTGGAAGGCGGAGAAAGGGTCAAGCAGTTCAGGCTGCCTGATAATGTGACCTATGCCCCGGATACTACCATTGATGAAGCATTTTACTACTACTACTGGATCGCCAAAACCAGTCCTAGAGCCCATGTGCTCAGAGACAAAATCGATCAGGCGATCAAAGAACTCAAAGCAAACGGTCGCTGGGAAGCAATCTATGAACAGTACCTCTCTACCGGTAGTGGGCTTTAATAATATAGGAGAAAGCCCGCAAGACTGGGGTTGAACAAGGAACATTATGACAAGGCTGCTGTGCATCATCGTCTTATTATTCACAAGTGCTCTCTGTTTCGCCCAGGGGGAACAGGACGATGTAGGTATTTCCCGCCAGATGAGTGTGACGTTCTCCGATCTCCTCTGGCGGTATGAGCCCGCATTGATAGAAAAAAACCTCAAGAGCAGCGTACAGAACTACCAATTACAGGGGGTGACGCTGTTTGATGAGGGCTTGCAAGAATATCATGCTGCCTGGCCGAGTCCACAGGGCGTGCAGTACCAAAAAAGTAATTCACCGATAGAGATTCCGGGCTCACAATCTCTAAAATCCATCCAACAACCCATCCTCCATGACGGGCAACCCTTGGGTAAATTGGTGTTGTTCTTGAAACCATTGGAACCGGCGATCATGCTCAATGAGCAGGAGAGCGCCTATCTCAATGCCCATCCTGTTCTAAAAATCAGTAATGAACTGGACTATCCCCCGTATGACTTTACCATCGATGGAATACCCCAGGGCTATAACATCGACCTGATTAGACTGCTTGCTGAAAAAATCGGCATTGAAATGGAGTTCGTCAATGGATACACCTGGGAAGCGCTACTCGATTTACTGAAACGGGATGAATTAGATCTACTACACGCTGTAAAGATAACCCCGGATCGCCTTGAGTACGGTTTATTTTCCAACCCGTATAGGCGACTCAAAACCTATTTTGTCATGCCAACCACAAGCCCTCAGATCACAGACATCACTCAACTGTACGGAAAAACCTTTGCCGTGGGCAAAGGGTGGTTTCAGGAAGCGTACCTGAAAGAACATCATCCGCAGATCAAATTGTTGCACTTTGATAACACGCTGGAAATGTTGGAAGCCGTCTCCTCCGGCAAGGCTGATGCCACTGCCGGAAGTGGTGATGTGGTGCGGTACATTATCAAAAAGCACGGTCTTCGCGATCTGGAAATCGGTCAATGGTTCAAAGAAATGGACAACGGGCGAGTGTATACCCACCACTTCATGGCGAACAAGACCACCCCGGAACTGATTTCGATGGTGAATAAGGCGCTTGCCATATTGAGCATTGACGAACTCGATGCGTTGGAGCGGAAGTGGTTTGGTGTGTCACACGGTTCCTCTGATTCAGAAAGCACTATGCGCCTCGGGTTATCACCTGAGGAACATCAATTTCTCAATAATCTGACACAGCTTTCATACTGCATAGACCCGGATTGGATGCCCTACGAACAAATTAATGCTCAGGGTAAGCACGAAGGCTTAACTCACGACATGATCCGCGATATTGAAGCCCAACTGGGAGTATCCATGGTGTTGGTTCCGACAAAAACCTGGAGCCAATCCCTAGACTACATCAAACAAGGCCGTTGCACGTTACTTGCTGCTGCCGCTCAGACAGCCGGACGTCTTGAGCATCTGGCATTTACCCAACCGTATAACGAATCGTCTGTGGTTGTCGCCGTTCGCAACGAAGAGCTCTTTGTCGAAAACCTTGCCTCAATTCAAGATAAAACTTTAGCTGTCGTTAAAAACTATGCACATAAAGAAAGGATTCTGCAGCGATATCCTAACCTTACCATTGTTGAAGTGGATAATGTGAGCGATGGTCTGGCAAAGGTTCGCAACGGTGAGGTTTTCGGCTTTGTGGATACCCTGCCGACGATCGGTTACCAAATGCGGCGCGAAGGCATTGTTGATCTGAAAATTGGCGGAAAATTGGAGATGTCGCTGGCCCTCTCCATCGCGGTACAAAAAGGCGCAGTGCCTGAGTTATTGAGCATATTGGATAAAGCATTGAGTAGCTTTTCGGATCAGGAGAAGCAACAGCTGGCCGATAAGTGGTTTTCTATTATTCAGTTCGAAAAAGTGCCTGACTACACGCTCCTGTGGCAAGTTCTGGCAGGCATGGCGGTTTTTGTTATGCTCATCCTCTATCACAACCGAAAGCTGGCCGGGGAGGCGCGTCTCAGCCAAGCGTTGCTGCTGAGCACCACGCGCCTGGATCTAGCGTTGACATCCTCTGAGCAGGGGTGGTGGGACTGGGATACGGCGAACTCGGTTGCGGTGGCATCCGACTCCTACTGGAAGATGATCGGGTATGACCCCGCTGAGAAGCATAATGCCAATTTTAGCTGGGAGGCGAGCATTCATCCTGATGACAAAGACCGGGTCATGCAGGCGGTGTCTGACTCTGTGAAGGAGGAACGCATCTTCGACGTGTCGTATCGAGGCAGTGATCGGTACGGAAACCCCATGTGGTTCCGTTCCATGGGCAAGGCCATCGAACGGTCCAAAAGCCATCAACCCATTAGAATAATCGGCATGATCCAGAATATCACCAAGGAAAAGAATCGCGAACTCGAATTACTGCGTTCGAGAGAGGAAGCAGAGCAGGCTAACCGGGCTAAAAGTGAATTTATCGCCAATATGAGCCACGAGATTAGAACCCCGCTTAATTCGGTCATCGGTTTCTCTGAACTGTTGGAGCAGACCGATATTACGCCGAAACAGTGCGGTTATCTCCAATCGATACGGGTGAGCGGGAAAAACCTATTTGATCTGATTAACGATATTTTGGACCTCTCCAAAATCGAAGCGGGGAAAATGAGTGTAGAGAAAGCGCCCGTGAGTATTCGTCAGCTCATCTATGACATAGAGCAGATCTTCTCCTTCAAGGTCAAAGAAAAGGCATTGCACTTTCACGTCATGATCGACGATGAGATTCCTGAATACCTGATGCTGGATGAAGTCCGGCTGCGGCAAGTGTTATTTAATCTGGTAGGAAATGCCATCAAGTTTACCCATGCAGGCGAAATAGAAATCCTGGTGAACGCCAACGTTGAAAATACAGGCGCATCACAACTCCACATAGCCATCAGAGATACCGGGATTGGCATTCCGGCAGACCAGCATGAAATGGTATTTGGGAGCTTTGAGCAACAGCAGGGACAAAACAGCCGTCAGTACGGTGGAACCGGTTTGGGACTAACGATCAGTAAAAAACTGATGGAGCTTATGGGCGGTGAAATTAACCTGCAAAGCACGCCGGGTATAGGGTCAACCTTCACCATTCATCTTACTCATGTCATGGTGGCGGAATCACAGCCTCAGGAGACTTCGCGACGAGTCAGTTTGGCTCGACAAGTACAGTTTAAATCCGCCAAGATACTGGTCGCCGACGATGTGGAATCGAACCGCCACCTGGTCAAAAGCACATTGGAAGAACATGGTCTTCATGTTATCGAAGCCTTAGATGGAAACCAGGCTGTTGCCCTGTGCAAGGAACTGCATCCCCATCTAGTGATGATGGATATCCGCATGCCGAACATGGATGGCATCGAAGCAATACAACAGATTAGACAATATTCCACGCTGGCTCATATTCCTGTGGTTGCGATGACAGCAGGCCCGCAAAATGAGGAACATCTGAAACTGTTTCAGGGATTTCTCCATAAGCCGATGACGCCTACCGACATCATCGTTGAGTTACAAATGCATTTAGCGCACCGCACCGTAGGGTCTACTGATACACCAATAACCCAGGCTCCCGAGTTGTCGAACATAGATCGTGAAACCCTTATTAAGACTCTCGACGAAAAGACGCTTTCGCTTTGGCGCAATGCCATGGAAAGCGGCGTCTTTGACGATGTCAAAATGTTCGCCGAGGCTTTGCATTGTGCTGGAGTAGCCCATCACATTCACCCGCTGTGCGAGTATGCGGAATCTGTTTTAGAATCCGTGGAAAATTTTGACGTCAGGAAACTGCGGGGACTCCTCTCGCAATTTACTGAACTCATTCCTGACGAAGAGAAAGCATCATGAGTGATAAAACGAAGACGATACTGATTGTCGATGACAACCCTGAAAATATCAGAATCGTCGCTGATACGTTGCATCAGGATGATCTCAAGCTGGCGTTCGCTCAGAGCGGGGAAGAGGCCCTGAAAAGATTAACAAAGAGTCATTGTGATCTCATCTTGATGGATGTGATGATGCCAGGGCTGGATGGTTTCGAAACAGCGCAGCGCATCAAAAATAATCCAGACTATGCGCAAATTCCCATCATATTTTTGACCGCTCGGAATGATGAAGACAGTATTGAAGAAGCCTTTGCGATAGGTGGCACTGACTATATCAGCAAGCCGTTTCGCGCCCGGGAGCTCATCGTCAGAGTACAGCACCAATTAGAGCGCAAAGAGTTTATTGCCAAACTGGATTACCTGGCGTCCAGGGATGTTTTGACGGGTGTATATAACCGCCGTAAATTCTTCGTGTTGGCAACAGCACTGTTTGATACATTTAGAACTGGCCTATATGGTGTCATTATCGATATCGATCACTTCAAATCCGTCAATGATACTCACGGGCACCAGGCTGGCGATCGCGTCCTCCAGACAGTGGCCTCTATGATCAGCGCCCATAGTCCTGACGGGGCGATTTTGGGAAGAATCGGGGGTGAAGAATTCGCGCTTATTTTTCCAGCGGAATCACTTGAGAATGCCCTGCAGCAAGTGGAAAACATTCGTCAATCGGTTGCAGAGATGCCTTGCAAACTCGAAGATGGTGGCCAACTACATTGCACCATAAGCCTCGGATTTGCAGAAAAGAAGCGGGGCATTGACACGATTGATCATCTGATTCTAGAAGCAGACAAAGCACTCTATGGCGCCAAAACCAGTGGACGGAACCGCGTCAAAGTACGAAGCAGTCGTAGTACCCAATCAGCAAGATGATGAATTTCAACAGATTGAGCTTTTTTATATTACACAAAGTACACCCTACCGTTTTAGACCTCGGAAGCCTTGTTGCCGGTATTTTCCCTAGATAGTTCGCTATTTGAATGTGTTTTATTTTTTATTCTCACCTTCATTAGGCCGTGTTTTTTGTTTCTCAGCTTGACTTTATCTACAACTGAATAGTTGCCCGCCTCTTTGTTACACAATTTATGACACAACACGAGATTTTCTATTTCATTGCTACCACCATGACACAAAGACAGTAAATGCTCTATCGTTCTGTCATGATTCAATGGTTCCCCACAGTACCAACAATTTTTGCCATCTCGCCTTTCTATTTCTAAAGCTAGTTTGTACCTCTTGTCCAGAGTAAAGTTGCTTTTTCCTTTTCTTAAGGACTTTTTTCCGCTTTTGAATACCCAATATGCAAATAAGGTATCCGCATTCCATCTTATTTTCCCTTTTTTAACCCTTAAATTAATATAACAGCCGGGTACCCTTCCCACTGGTTTAACATCAATCGCGAGAATTTTTTCACTAGGCTCTTTAACTGGCAATATCTCAATCATGTCAGAATTTTTTAGGAACTTTAAAAATTTAGGATCAATTTCTTCGGGTTTTTCAGGTATCTCTATCATCTTTTTTTCTTATCTATTTTTTTTCGGTTCAGCGGTTTGTTAGGCCGAGCGCTGAAGAAACCAATATAACCTATTGATCAAAAAAACAATATTTCCCGGTATGCGCATGTGTTATTGCGTTATAATAGCAATTATATCAATCAAATGTAGCGCGATCAGGTTTATCAAGATGAACCACACTCTTCCAAATCCAAAAGCCATTTACAGCTTTGATGATTTGCTTGAGCTTGAGGAGTTATCTGGTATCAAGTATGAATTACTTGATGGCCATATTTTTGCAATGACAGGAGGTACTAAAGCTCATAATTTAATTGCACTAGGTTTGTTTATTGAGATTGATGCTCAAAAAGAAGCAGATTGCCGACTTTACGTTGCTGATGTAAAGCTGCGCGTTAGCCAAAATGGTCAAGAAAATAACATAGACACTTCTCTTTATCCTGATGTTATGCTCGCGTGCAGCGAAGAACTTTCTGATCTATATGAAGAGAACCCTCTTCTTGTTGCGGAGGTTTTATCTGATAGCTCCGCTCGAAAAGATAAAACAGACAAAAAGCAAAAATATCTCAACTTGCCCTCCCTATCTGCTTATCTTGTGCTTTCACAGACAGAAATTATGATAACCCTACATCAAAAGACAGCTGACGGGTGGATTGAGAAGACATTCTTAGGCAAAGAAACCAATATTGAAATCGCGCTTGGCACTACCCATAAAACTTTGAAACTAAACCTAGGAAAAATATACAAGTACCTAGAAAATAGAATCTAATGCTTTTTTTGAGTGGTGATTTTCAAACCCGCTGTTATTTGAATTTTCTACCAACCTTTGCCATGATCGTGGGTTAAAAATAGCAGATCACCTATGAAGCTGAATAAACGCTCACAAAGTGTTAAGATTTACGCAATTTAAACTGCTTTTTATTAGAGCTTGTGTGGAAAAATCTGCAGGATATTTTTCTTTCGCCAACGGTTGATGATGCCCAATTAGAGGAACGTCTCAGGGTTATCCGGGCGAAACTGCCCGCACCGGTGTTTTGGCTGCTGGGCAAAACCCAATCCGGTAAAACCTCGGTCATCAAAGCGCTTACCGGCGAGAGTCGGGCGGAGATTGGTGATGGAGTTCGCCCCTGTACGCGCCACGCATTTGTTTACGACTTTCCCAATCCAGAACATCGTTTCCTGCGGTTTTTAGATACCCGAGGTTTGGGCGAGGTGGATTACGACCCCAGTGAGGATATCGTCCAGTTTCAACAGCAAGCCCATCTGCTCATCGTGGTGATGAAGGCCCTAGACCATGCTCAGCAACCGGTGATCGAAGCAGTTCGAACCATTCACCAACGCCAACCTCACTGGCCCATTATCGTTCTGCAAACCGTGCTCCATGAAGGCTACCCAGATCCGACGATGGAGCATCTGCTACCCTATCCCTATGACCAAGATTCCCTTCCTCTGGTAGTCCCCTCAGCGCTTACTCCCTCTTTAGAGAAACAACGCCAGTTGTTTACGGGAATTAATGTACAGCGGTTTATCCCAGTGGACTTTACCTTGCCTGAGGATGGCTATGAACCTGTTAACTATGGTCTAGAGGCGCTTTGGGACGCCATTGAAGAGGTACTGCCTTTGGGTCTCATGGGAATGATTCACGACGTTAGGGATATCAATACGAGCCTCAAAACCGCCTATAGCAATACGGCTCATCCTCATATCATCGGCTACTCCATCGCTGCCGCGGGCGCCGGCACGATTCCATTACCCTTTTTGGATATTCCTTTAGTCACCCTTATTCAAGCTAAAATGGTGCATACCCTTGCCTCCATCTACAAGCAGGAACTAGATACCCAACGCCTGCGGGAAATTGGCGGCGCTCTGGGTGTGAGCTTCGCCTTTCAGTGGGGTCGCCGGGAATTATTAAAAATCATTCCTGGTTATGGCACAGCCGTGTCATCCTTGCTCACCGGCGCATCCACCTTTGCTTTAGGTAAAGCGGCCACCCTCTATTTTAGTTATGCTCACCAGGGTAAGGCACCGGACCCTGAACTCTTTCGCAAAATCTATGGTGAACAGTTTGAAGAGGGGCAACGCCTGCTCAAGAACTACTTAAAAGGTTTGGGTGATCAAAAACAATCATGAAACTGACCACCAAATGGGGATTGTTACTCTTTGTCAGCTTGTTTCCTCTGCTTATCCTCGTTTTGGCGGGAGTGATGTGGCTCATGGAACGGGACCTGCTACTCATCTGGCTAGGGGTTATGGGGGTAGTTTCCTTGGGAAGTTGGTTCGTTACGGGAAAACTTAAACAGGTGGACACGACACCCACGAAGCTAAATGTCAAACCCAATCCTAACTGGTCCGCCAAAGGGGATGCGGCCTGGCAAACGGTGGAAACCATAGCCCGTCGGGTACGTCAGGAAAACCCAGATTTGGAAAGTTGGAACAGGCTATGGGATCTTTTAAAAGAGGTGGTGCAAGCGGTTGCTCATTATTATTATCCTGATGAAGAAAAGGCGCTTTTGGAAATACGGGTGCCGTACTTTTTACGGGTCATCGAGTTACTAGCCCGGGATTTACGGATTACGTTTTCCGAGAATATTCCCGGCAGTCATATTCTTACCGTAAACGACGTTATACGGGGTCATCGCCTGAGCAAACGCGGTCGTGACTTGTACCAACTCTACCGCCTCGTATCGGCGGGGGTGGATCCCATTTCCGCGGCAATCCGGGAGGTGCGCGGCGTGGCAGTGGAGAAGATGCTGCAATCCTCTTCCCAGGAAATTAAGCTATGGCTGATGGACGCCTATATCAAGAAAATCGGCTACTACGCTATCCAACTCTACAGTGGTCATATTGTCCTCGACGAGGACGCTTTCAAGCAGCATGTGACCACAGCTTCTCGCGACGACCTAGAACGTTTCCAAAACCGTGAAGAAAAGCTCGCTGAAGAACCCCTGCGTATCTTGGTTTTAGGCCAGGTTAAAGCGGGTAAATCCAGTTTAATCAATGCCCTCTTTGGCGAAGTGAAAGCGTTGGTGGATGTGGTGCCCACCACTAGCACTGTCTACCCTTACCTATTAGAGCGGCAGGGTTTGGAAACGGCCATTATCCTTGACACGGCGGGCTATCAAGACAGCGATAACCCAAAGCGACCCCTGACCGAAGCCAGAAAAGAAGTGCTGCGGAGCGATCTTATTCTGATGGTCTGTTCTGCTCGCAGCGCCGCCCGTCACGCCGACCACCTACTACTTCAGGAATTACGCCTTTTATTTCAACAACACACGGAAGAAACACTGCCCAGTATTCTCGTGGTGCTCACCTATATCGATCAGTTACGCCCGTTTCGAGAATGGAATCCACCCTATGATGTCAACCAATCTGACAACCCCAAGGCGCGTATGATTCGTTCTACTATGGAAACCGTCGCCACCGATTTGGATATAGCCCTGGATCGGGTGATACCGGTTTGTCTAAAACCGGGTCAGGAATACAACATTCAGGAAGGGCTTATACCGGCCATTCTGCAAACCTTAGACGATGCTCAACGGTTAAAGTACCTGCGTTGTCTGCGGGATTACAACGATCTGGATTATTGGAAACAGTTATGGACCCAATCGAAAAGCGCCGGCAAAATCGTCGTGCGTGGCGGCATCGACTGGCTAGCAAAGCGGGCAAGACAGGTGGATAGGTGGGGTCGGTTTTAAGATGATATGGATAGATTTCTTGCAAAACACATCGGTCAATTTATCTGCTCGCTCAGCGCCGACCTAATACCGCGCATCAGGTTTAGTGAAAAATTTTAAGACTATGCCAACGTTGTATTGGGCCGACTAGTCGGCACGTTGGGCAAAAAAATAGAAACATAGGTGAAAAATGCAATTTACTGTTGAAACTGAGCAGGAAGTGGATGGGCGATGGATTGCAGAGGTTATCGAAATTCCAGGCGTGATGAAATACGGCCAAAGTCGCGAAAAGGCAGTTGCCTATGCTGAAGCATTAGTGCTTCGGGTTATCGCAGAACGAATAGAAAACGGTGAGCAACCGGTTGAACCCATTCACATCACTTTCGCAGCGGCATGAGTCATCAATGGCCTAGCACTAAAGCAAAGCGTGTTCTTGCAGCTTTACTTCGTAATGGCTGGGCATTAAAAAGATCATCAGGGTCTCATCGGACACTGGCAAAGCCAGGTTATCCGGATTTTGTATTCGCCTTCCACGACCGTGAAGAAATAGGTCCAAAAATGCTGACGAGAATTGCAAAGCGCACTGGACTGAAACCAGAACAACTTTAATGCCTAACAAGGCGCTCAGCCTGACCGTACGCTGCGCTCACAGGGGGTTAGATTGTCGTTATCTTCGGCATCCACTAAAGGAATTGCTCATTTTGCTTTTGAAAGAGGTCGTGACGTAATTAAACCTCTCTGAAAAGACTGCCTACAAATTGGCCGCTGCCGAAAAAATTGCCCGGTTTTAAGGTGGTTAGTGGCTGGCTGGCGATTCAAGGGGGAGGATATGGACCGCTGGATTGCAGAGCGGAAGCAGCAAGAAACGGAGTAAAGATCGCATGACTCAGCTAGAAAATATCGAAGCCATAGAAAAAAGACTGTGGGGCAGCGCCGACAACCTTCGTGCTAACAGTAATTACGCCAGCAACGAATACTTTATGCCGGTGATGGGGCTCATCTTTCTGCGCCACGCTTACAGCCGCTACCTGGCCGTCAAACCAGAAATTAAGGCTTCACTACCATCCCGTGGTGGTGTGACAAGACCCCTCACTAAAGAAGACTTTTCCAGTAAGTACGAATATTTCCTAACCCAGTTTGCCAACCAAAGCGCCCACGATGGCGGTGAGTTCTTCACCCCCCTTTCCCTGGTGCAGATGATTGTGAACGTCATAGAGCCCGATCACGGCTCGGTGATCGACCCCGCCTGTGGCTCCGGTGGCATGTTTGTGCAAAGCGCCCACTTCATCGAGAAAAGGAACAAAAACCCACAAGACGTCGCCACCTTCTACGGTGCGGAGAAAAACCCAACCATCATCCGCCTGGCCAAGATGAACCTGGCGGTGCATGGCCTGGAAGGAAAAATCCAGAAGGCCATTTCCTATTACGAAGACCC
>CAYRGG010000096.1:0-11359 GCA_964423745.1 uncultured Candidatus Competibacteraceae bacterium
GACATAAAAATACCGCTTTGCGCGGCAAGCTGATCGTGCAATGTACTTGTTGCGCATTTCATCGCGCCAATAATGATAAAATCAGGTAGACGCTTCACGATTAATCCTTTTGGTTATTTGCCCGAATGGGCGATGACCCGTTCGTCCAAATATCTGTCCATTCACGCTCGCAAACTGAACGTTTTTTGTTTCCTATAAGCTCTCTTGCAAATGAAATGGTGCGCCCAAATATCCACAAGATATTAGCCATTAGAAAACCTGAAAATCCATAGAACTTGGCATAATATCGAGATCTGGACGCATAAAAGTAATGAGGTAGTCTCTTTGCCTTGGCAGTTAACGTTTTTACAGGGCTGCTACCACCGCGTAAGTGGATAAACCGGGCTTCTGGCCAATATAGAATATTCCAACCAGCTTTTTTTGCGCGATGACAGTAATCAGCATCCTCGAAGTACATAAAGTAACCTTCATCCATTAAACCGATTTGTTCAACCACTGTGCGACGAATCAATACAGCCGCAAAGCTTATCCAATCCAGGGATTGAGTTGCTTTATGAGTCGCTATAGGAACGTCCCAGCGCTTGCATAAAGTTGTAACAGGACCTGTCTGAGCGGTACGAATTAATTCACTCATAGGTGAGTGAAAGCGAAAAGTACTGATCTGTGGAGTCCCATCGAGAGATTCAAGTCGAGGACCTATCAGCCCCGCTTGGGGGTGAATATGTGCTGCCCCTAGCAAAGCATCAATTGCTCCAGGGCGAACTCGGGTATCACTGTTGAGCAGCAAATAAAAATCAGCTTTGGTTTTATTGATGCCGAGGTTATTGCCGGCCGAGAAACCACCATTTCGGCTCGATCTGACACAAACTACCCAATTTGACCAACCCTGTTGACGAATCTCCTCTTCAATAAGGTCTGCTGAACCATCTTCACTCAGGTTGTCTATCACAACGGCTTGTCTATCTTTGTGGGACGCCAATTCGTGAAAAAGACTGTGCAAGCATTCAATGGTAAGCTTGGCAGTGCGATAATTAATGATAATTATCAAAAGTTTCATTACATTTGTATATATAAAATTTTAGTTTTAATAAAAACTGTTAAAAAAGATTAATAAAAAATAACTTTTTAGCCAAAAGCAGAATTAAAAAATCAATAAATACTTTTGCTGAATTACAGATAACACATGCTAGATAAATTCTTGTAATTATCCTAGCTTTTAACTGTGAACGATTGTCAAAACAATTATTTAACTAAGCTAAACCGCTATTTTGATGCTTATAAAAAACCTTAACTTATTTTATAACCTCAAAATCAAAGTAGTTAAAGTGCGTTGGTAATAGCACACAAACGCGCTTCACGAATAGCTGCATTTAATGCAGGCCCTTTAAATCCTTTTTGAACAAGTGATTGTACGGGGACATTCTTAGCAGCACGATATAAAACTCGCAGTCGCTCTGCTTGCGGATAATCTCGGTCTTCCAATCCTTTGCGCCCTCGGGCGTCCACTTCGCAGGCTAACAAAAACTGCTCAAAACGCTCAGGTTTTCGAAACGCATCCACTTTTTCAAGTGTTTTGAGCAGCGTACCCGGACGCAGTTGCATAGCCTGATGACAGTGTGTGTGATATTCAGCAACGAGTATGCTGAGCTCTCGGTAAATCCTGGGAACCCGTAAACGCTCACAGAATTTCCGTACTAAATGCGCACCCCGCGCTTCATGCCCAATATGCTGGGGCCATTCCTTTTGTGGTGTTGTCCCTTTACCCAGGTCATGCACCAACACAGCAAAGCGCACTGTTATATCCGCCTGAAGACGTACAGCCTGTTCAAGACACATCAAGACATGGACGCCAGTATCGATCTCTGGATGATAAGAGGCGGTTTGAGGCACACCAAAAAGCCGATCAATCTCGGGAAAAAGCCTGCTCAACGCGCCACATTCTCGTAGGATCTGAATAAACCGTCCTGGATTGGGTTCTCCTAAAGCTTTGACGGTCTCTGACCAAACCCGCTCAGGGACTAGGGCATCAACTTCGCCGTTACTCACCATAGTCTTCATAAGCGCCATGGTTTCTGGCGCTACGCAAAACCCTAAATGGGCGAAACGTGCAGTCAAACGAGCAATACGCAAAATGCGTACAGGGTCCTCAACAAACGCTGACGATACGTGACGCAGACTCCGTGTCTCCAAATCCTGAAGGCCATTATAGGGATCGATTAAATGACCTTTTTTATCCTGAGCAATAGCATTGATAGTAAGATCCCGTCGAGCCAGATCTTCGGCGAGACTCACTTCGGGGGAAGCATGTACATGGAACCCATGATAACCCAACGCTGTCTTGCGCTCAGTACGCGCTAAAGCATATTCTTCATGGGTTTCAGGATGCAAAAAAACAGGGAAATCTTTCCCTACAGGTTTATAGCCCTGAGCCAGAAGCTCATCGGGTGTAGCGCCTACAACAACCCAGTCCCGTTCTTTGACAGGAAGACCCAATAACGCATCGCGTACTGCACCACCTACTAAATAAGTCTTCATGGCAATCCTAACAAAACCCTTAACTAGCACACTCTAAATCAGTATAAGATCGTTTCAGGATATAAAACATATTCTCTGGTTCATTCATAATATTGAAATAAATAGATTACATTTAGAGCACCTTTTGGACACAAAACTCTATGATTAAGAATTTCACATATTCTATTGTTCGAGTTTTTGCTACCGGATTAGCTCTGCTGTTAGCAGGTTGTTCCACGGCTGCTTATTATGGGCAAGCCATCGCGGGTCACTGGCATGTGTTAGGCTTACGCCGTCCTGTCAAGGTCGTCATGGCAGACCCGAATAGCCAACCACAGCTACAACAACGACTGACAGTCGCTCAAGGGTTGCGGGATTTTGCAAACCAAGAACTGCAGCTTCCTGACAATGGCAGCTATCGCAGTTACGCCGACTTGCAAAGACCTTTTTTAGTACGAACCGTTTTTGCCACAGCGCCTCTGTCTTTACAGCTACGACAGTGGTGTTTCCCCATTGCAGGTTGCGTCAGCTACCGAGGCTATTTTAGTGCAACCGCTGCCCAAAAGTTCGCCGATGAATTAAAAGCCCAAGGTGATGACGTGTATGTGGCTAATGTGCCCGCCTATTCCACCTTAGGCTGGTTTGACGATCCTTTACTCAATACATTTATCTACTGGCCTATAGGCCGACTCGCTGAATTGATATTTCATGAGCTGGCCCACCAACGTCTTTATATTGCCGGTGACACCGAGTTCAATGAATCTTTTGCCACTACGGTGGGCAATTTAGGAGCACGTCTTTGGCTGGAACGTTATGGCACGGCGCAAGAACAGCAAACCTACGCAACCTATAAACGCTTGCAAGCAAATTTTATTGACCTGATCGAAGAAACGCGTCAAGAACTCGCAACCATTTATGCTTCGAAAACAAGTGACGCCGCAAAACAGACTGCTAAAACACAATCCCTATTAGCCCTGCAGAACCGATATCAATCCCTTACAGCATCCTTGGGCAAGGATCCAGGGTACGACGCATGGTTTAGAGAAGGATTGAACAACGCCAAACTAGCGTCTGTCAGCACTTATACCCGTTGGGTACCCGCCTTTGAAGCTATTTTTGAACAGGTGGAAGGCGATTTCGCAGCGTTTTATCACGCCGCCGAAGCAGTGGGTAAACGTAAACTCAGCGAACGCAGAGCCGCGCTTCAAGATTTGCTGTCGGCGAGTCACCCATCCATGCCGTTATTTCAGCAAGCAACTTCTTCTTTGCCTTAATTGTCAATTACGACGGGCTGCTCTGCGTAAAGCTGGGTAGCGGTCACGGGCATATTGACCCTGTAAAAAGTAAGGGGCCATAGCCTCTAGGGAGTGGCGCGAAATACCCAAAGCACTCAAGCCGTCATGCTGACAAACGCTATTTACTTGCATAGAAAAATAGTTATCCATGGTCAACAGTTGGCCAGGCAGGTGTTGAAAGATTTTTGCTTGTAGACGGGAGAGGCGATCGGAAAGCGGTAAAACAGCTGTTTTTGAGCGACCCATGAGCTCAGCCGTATAGATTACTAAGTCATGCAAAGAGTAGCTCTCTGGGCCACACAGCTCAAAACGTTTTCCAATGGTAGAGTCATCGGTAAGGGCGATTTCAAAGGCGCGCACTACATCATCTACATACACGGGGGCAAAACGGGCTTGGGGGCAAGCTAGAGGCAAACAAGGGGTGATTCTAAGCAGATCGCGAAAGCGGTTTAAAAAATGATCGCCGGGACCAAAAATTACAGACGGACAAAAACGAGTAGCGGCGATGTTTTCTGCCTGTGAAACTACCTTTTCACCCTCTCCTTTGCTGCGCAAATATAGACTAGCTCCCTGGCTGTTCGCGTTAAGGGCGCTCATGTGGAGCACACGCCCAACACCCACCGCACGGCAGGCGGCAATGATGTCCTGGGGTAACTTTACATGAACCTGCTGGAACAGCTCTTGAGTACCGTTGAGAATGCCCACTAAATTGATGCAGGCATCACAACCTTTGAGGTGCTTTATGAGCATCTGCTGATTTGCAGGGTGCATCTCGATCAAAGTCACGCCTGGCAGCAAAGCCAGTGCTTTATGACGCTCTCGACGACGGGTAATCACCTTGATACGGTAGCCCTTATTGGCCAAATCCATCAACAAATGATGGCCTACAAAACCTGTACCGCCGAGCACACAAAGGGTTTTTGGTGGCATAGTTCACTTATCAATAAAACTCAGTTAATGATAGCTAGAGCATTTCCCATTCAGTTGTACACGGCGTTAGCCTTCGGTCTCGGCGTACTCATGTACTAGCATGTACACTCCACGCGCCTCGCCTCGGCTGCCTTGTGTACAATCGAAGCGAAAACGCTCTAGAAAACCGCTAGAGTAAATTCAAAACGCGCAATAAAGCGGGGTCACGTAATATAACAACTGACCGGAAAAGGCAATAGTGCTTAATGTGGCCCTTCACGATAACAAAAAGGAGAAATAAGCTTGTTTGAAATTTCACAAATCATTTTATTTTACTTTGTACTTGGGGGAATAACCGGAATTATTGCTGGACTCTTGGGCGTCGGCGGAGGTGCCGTCATTGTACCTGCTCTGGTGTGGATTTTTCATCTACAAAATTTGCCAAGTCATACCATTATGCATGTGGCTATCGGCACTTCTTTGGCGACTATTATTGTAACGTCGATTTCATCCGTGCGCGCTCATCATCGTCATAGGGCCGTGCTATGGCCAGTTTTCTGGCGCTTGACACCAGGTATTGTTGTAGGGGCATTGGCAGGGGCAGCGGTAGCGGATACCTTACCCAGCGATGCATTAAGGATCATATTCGGTGTCTTTGAACTAATCGTGGCAGCGCAAATGGGTTTTGGCGCAAAACCACCCCCTCATCGGGTTTTGCCAGCCACGGGCGGCATGTTGACGGCAGGTGGCGTTATTGGCACTGTGTCGGCCATTGTGGGTATCGGTGGCGGCGCATTGACGGTTCCGTTTTTAACCTGGTGCAACACCTCGATTCGCTACGCAGTAGCCACTTCCGCCGCCTGTGGATTACCCATCGCTGTGGCCGGGGCGGCCGGATTTGTGGTCGCTGGGTGGAATGAGACAGAGCTACCCCCCTGGAGTGTTGGTTACGTCTATGGCCCAGCGCTACTAGGAATTACTTTGATAAGCATGCTAAGCGCACCGCTGGGGGCCAAGTTGGCCCATACGTTGCCGGTGGATACTTTAAAAAAAGGGTTTGCGGTTTTCTTGGCACTCATCGGTATTAAAATGTTGATGGGATAAACATTATAAATTTAGGATTATTGCCGCTGGTGTCAGAGTCGGTTTGCCACACTCGAGTCACTAAATATAGTGAGGATTTTTTGAGTCTCCATTATCCTACCGAACCCGAGCTAATAGTTTGGATAAATCAAACACAGTATTTTAAGCGAGCAAATGCTTGATCAAAAATTCTGTCATGGTTTTTACATTCTGCTCAAAAAACTTGTCTTGATACGGTGCAAAATGGTCGCAGGGCAATCGAATCAAGGTAGCATTCTTGATCTTGACAGCGGTTTTTTCTACGCCCCGCATAGGTACTAAAGAATCCTGTTCCGCGCCTAAAAGCAACACAGGACAGTGAATCCGTTGGGCTACACTAATGGGCCGATAAAAGGGAAACTTCAGAAAAAGTCGCGCCGGGGCTCGATTCTCCCACGTCGAAGCGGGGTCTACTAAGGCTAAATAACCGGGTTTACATTCGGCTGTATTTAAAATCCCAAAACGGTCTGGGGATGCCACAATAGGTACCCAATAGGGTTTATGCCAAAGCAGGGTAGTTACTGTATCCCTTAGCCCTGCGAACACTGCCGTTGCAAGGTAACGAGGGCTTTTCGTCAGCGTCGAAGCTAACCCATCCACAGCAGGAACCTGACAGACGATGGCTTTTACACCATGGTTTTCAGCAGCGAGCTTAATAACATGTCCTCCAGCAAAGGAGGAACCCCAGAGGGCAAGCCTGTCACTGGCAATGTCAGATAAACCACGCACATGCTGAATGGCTGCCCGCCAATCCTGTAGGTGACGCCAGGGATCGATGAGATTGCGAGGTTCACCATCGCTTGCGCCAAAATTTCGATAATCAAACAAAAATACTGCTAAGCCCTGTTGCGCAAACCGTTCCGCATAGGCCGGTAAACGAAAGGTTTTTTCACCGCCCAAAAACGACCCCATAATCACTAGCGGCGGCTGATGGGTGCCAGCCGGTCTATAAAGCCACCCAGAACAGCGAATAGTGTAACTAAAAAAATCGCATTCTGTTTTACTAAAAGTCTGTTCCAATTGTTGCGTAGCGGTCATCGTAGAGACTCCATACTATCGATCTTCCTACTGTTAGCGAAGCGTCCGCCGCTTAGGCTAGGACGCCCACCGCACCAAAAATCCCGTTATTTTTGCAAAGCTAAACTGACATGCAAGGTTCCAGGATCATCGAGATCCCGTTTGACGGAAAAGCCAAGCGCCCGGCTAAGCTTTAACATAGGTTCGTTTTCCGCCAATACTGAGCCGTATAATTCTTGAATGCCCCGCTTTCTTGCGTATTCAACAATACGCCGCATTAACATGGGTCCGATGCCCATACCTGTCATGGAGCGGTCTACGGCGATGGCAAATTCAGCCGTTTCAAGATCAGGATCAGCATTCATGCGCACGACACCCCAAATGTCCGCTTTACCTGGCATACCCCGATCTGTCACCACCAGGGCCATCTCGCGATCGTAGTCCAACTGTGTGAGACGGGCTGCCATGGCATGGGTAAGTTGTTTAATGGGCTGGAAAAAACGCAATCGTCTGTCCTCGGGCGGCATACGCCGCACCATCTCCTGTAGGGGCGGCTCATCCTCCGGCAAGATGGGACGCAGACAAAAGTTTCTACCATCGGGTAATGCAAAGTCCTGCTCTAGTTCTTTGGGGTAAGGATGAATAGCCAAGCGATCGGTTCCAGAACTTTCAGCATGCGCGACGCGCGCCGTTGCAGTTAAAGCGAGCACACCATCAGGACCTGCCCACAAGGGATTGATGGTTAATTCCATGATTTCCCCAAGATCGATCACCATTTGGGAAACCTTGAGCAACGTGAGTGCGATGGCATCCAGATCTGCGGGTCGCCCTTGACTGGTGCTGAGCATGGAATAAATTCGAGTACGACTCATAAGCTCCCGGGCCAAATGCATATTCAAAGGTGGAATGGCATAGGTAATGTCATTGATAACTTGAGTTTCTGTACCCCCTTGACCAAACAGCAATACCGGTGTACCTCCGAAATGCTGACCGGTGCGCACGCCAATAATCAGTTCATAGGCTCCGTGGCGGGATAACATGGGCTGCACAGCAAAACCATTGATTGTGGCGTTAGGGACTAGACTTTGTACACGCTTGAGAATGGCAGAAGCAGCAGCAAACACTTCTTCAGGTGTATCTAGAGCAAGGGCAACACCCCCAACATCAGAGCGGTCTAAAATATCAGAAGATAAGATTTTCAGGGCTACAGGACCGTTGAGTCCTGCCGCCAATTCAGCGGCATCTTGAGGTCCCGAGGCATACCGGGTAGTGGCCATAGGAATATCGTAAGCGGTCAATAATTCGTTGACCTCTCGAGGATTTAAGATTTCCCGACTTGCATCTAATGCTTTTGTAATGATCCAGCGAGCCTTTTCCACGTCCGGCGCAAATTCTTCGGGCACCGACGGTGGCGTCTCCATCAAAAGTTCTTGGTTATGGCTGTACATAGCCACCCGTGCGAAGGCCCGCGCCGCTTCATCAGGGGTGGTATAAGTCGCAATGCTAGCTTCCCGCAAACGCTTGCGAGCGGGCGCATCGGCCGGTGCCCCCACCCAGCTGGTAATCACCAAGCGACGACTTTTAGTGGCTCGGGCCACGATAGCTTTGGCGCTTTCTTCATCGGCGTCGGGCGAGTCAGGTACGTGGACAATGAGCACACCGTCGGCCCCTGGTTCTTTTAATAACAATTCCAGCGCTTGATCGTACTCTTTGAAACTCGCGTGTTCACCCAAATCCACGGGATTATCCACATGGGATTTGGGCGGCACCAGACCCTTGAGGGCAGTTTGGGTCTCTTCTCCAATCACGGCGAGTTCGCCCCCTAACCAAAGCAAGGTGTCGTTTGCCAGTAAACCGATGCTGCGGCTGTTACCCAGAATAATTAGACGATTTTGGCGTACCGGTTTAGCCGTTGCTAAGGTTTCAACAGCGTTAAAAAGTTGCTCAATAGTGTACGCACGCAATAGCCCTGCGCGTCGAAACCCGGCATCGTAAATAGCGTCCTCCACTTCGCTATCGCCATGATTGCGAGGTTTTAAAACGATGACAGGTTTAATTCGAGCAGCGATGCGTGCAGCCGACATAAACTTACGCGGCTTACGGATATGCTCCAAGTGGATTAGAATCGAGCGAGTATGGGGGTCTTGGGCTAAATAATCCAAGACATCGCTAAAGTCCACATCCATGCGTGCGCCAAGAGAAATTACATAGGAAAAACCGATATTGCGCCGATGGGTCCAGTTAATAATGGCGCGCATAATCGCTGAAGATTGGGTAATAACCGCAATATTACCTGGAATAAACCGGGTATGGCTTAGAGTAGCATTGATGCCGTTACCCGGCACTGCAAAACCCAATCGGTCTGGTCCTAAAATGCGCAGTAAATAGGGTTTTGCCGCATCCAATATCGCCTTTATAAGCGCTTCGTTTTCGCTCTGTTGCACCTTCAAAATTTCATCGGTAATGAGCAAAACGGCTCGCGTACCACGCGCACCCAGTTCGCTGATAAGTTCAGGACACTCCCGTAGCGGTCTAGTGATAATAGCCAGCTCCGCCACCTCCGGTAAACTGGCCACATCTTTGTAAGTGAGCACCCCCGCCACAGCACGTCGGTCAGGGTTAACAGGCATCACCGGTCCTTTGAATCCCGCCTCGATAAGATGCATTTCTAATAGAGCGTTTAGACTATCGTCCTGTTTGCCCTGTCCAATGACAGCGATGGAGCGAGGCTTAAACATATAATCCAAGTTGCGGATAGTCATTGGCAATACCTTTGCGAATAGCGGTCGCGTTATAAGTCACCGAGTAAAGGGTATTATGTCACCCTTCCTAGATTATCCCTAGAAACATCAAAAATTTGCCCAAGAGAAACCAAAATAGTTAGTGTGTTTATTCTAATGGTTGCTGTTATGCTGAGTCTCTAGAATAACCTTTACATACCATGGAGCCATAGTGATGGAAAAACAGCAAATTAGAGAGACAGTCTTACGACTGTTGATGTCAATAGCCCCTGATGCCGATACACAAACCATAAAGCCCAATGTGAGTTTTCACGATCAGCTAGAAATCGATTCTATCGATTTTCTGCGTTTGATGACGGCGTTGGAACAAGAGTTACAAGTAGAAATTCCAGATCTCGATTTCCCGAAACTGTCGACTTTACAGGGATGTGTTAACTATCTAGCAGAAAAACTCGTCGACACTGAAGCTGTATTTAGCTGATAAGGATCGCCACTAGTGAGGTCAAGGCGCACGGTCTAACAATGACTTAAATTAAGAAATACTACACTCTAACTCGCAAACGAAATATTATAAAATTCACGTTGAATGAGTGTTATCAAGTTGAAGATCTTTTTATGTAAACTATTGTTCTTTTAGAATTATAATATTATATGATTTGAGCTGTTTAATATTTCATTACCGATCATAAACATTTATCGATTATAGGTTTTAATTCCATTGCTTGCGAAATGCTTGCTCATTAATAGAGTGAATCAAAACCCTTAAAATAACGCCAAACAAGCGTGACAATAAATCGTATAGATATGGAAAAATTATTTATTCTCTCTTCGTTCGTCTTAAATGCCATCTAAACTCAAAGTTGCTGATAAAAAATTTCAACTCTCTTAATATTAAGCATGAAAGTTCTTAGCAGCGATTGCCTTAGAACTGTAAATTGCTGGATCGGTTGATTTCAACATAAAAGCAGTCATTTCATCAGCAGTAAGTGGTTTGCTGATGAGATAACCTTGCACCACTGTGCAACCATTGTTACGGAGACAGGTAAGCTGATTCTCCGTCTCAACGCCTTCGGCAATAACCCGTAAGTTTAAACTGCAGCTCATAGCAATGACAGCCATAATGATGGCCGCGTCGTCTTCGCTTTGGTCAATACCTTGGATAAATCGACGGTCAATTTTTACAGTATCGATGGGAAACGAACGCAATGCACCGAGAGACGAATAGCCGCTACCAAATTTATCCAGGGAAATATGTACGCCTTGATCCTTTAGCGCGATTAACGTCTCTAGAGCACTTGCCTGGACGTCAATGATACTGGTCTCTGTTAACTCTATAGTCAATCGATGGGGTGCCAAATCCGCCTCTGCTAAAACCCGTTTTATTAAATCTTCAAGCTTACCTTTTCTAAATTGGCATAGAGCAATATTGACAGCGACTTGAATGGTGCTGAAACCTAAATCTTGCCAGATCCTCCCCTGCTGACACGCCTCTTTTAGCACCCATTCACCAATGGGTTCGATGAGACCCGTCTGTTCCGCTAGGCCAATAAAGGCATGGGGCACAAGCAATCCTTTGTCAGGTTGCCGCCAGCGCAATAACGCTTCCACGCCAAGCACTTTTCCGTTACGAATATCCACCTGAGGTTGATAGTGCAATTCGAACTCATTGCGTTCAACCGCTTTGCGCAGTGCACGTTCAAGATTTAGACGGTCCAACATATGCTGGTGCATGGACTCTGTGTAATGTTGATAAGTATTTTT
>CAYRGG010000097.1:0-11248 GCA_964423745.1 uncultured Candidatus Competibacteraceae bacterium
CCGACACCCTGCTCCCAAAGCAGGTGCGCTACCAGGCTGCGCTATACCCCGAATAAATCCATACTCTGACTATACTATTTTTTCGTGTTTTTGGCGTCAATAGCTTATTTTAATTACGCCGCCAAATGGTCCCGTCAGCACCGTCTTCCAACACAATATCCGCCGCCGCCAGTTGCCCACGGATGCGATCCGCCTCCGCCCAGTTTTTAGCTTTACGGGCCGCGTTGCGTTGCGCGATGAGTGCTTCGATGTCGCTGGCCGACAAACCCTCAGCCATTTCTTGGGGATGACCTTGTAAAAACGTTTCCGGATCATCCTGTAATAAGCCTAATACAGCTCCAAGCTGGCGCAGGTTGCTTGCTAGATGAGCCGCGCTCTCGGGGTGGGAACTGCGTAAACGATTGGTTTCCCGAGCCAAGTCAAACAGAATGGACAAGGCTTCGGGGGTGTTAAAATCATCATCCATGGCTGTCTGAAAGCGGGTTTTGTAAGCATCGTCTAGGGGTGTGTTAGTTGCAGGCAAGCCTCGCAAAGCAGTGTAAAGCCGCGCCAATGAAGCTTTGGCATGTTCTAAATTATCATCGGAGTAGTGCAGGGGGCTGCGATAGTGACTGGCGATGATAAAAAAACGCACCACCTCCGGTTGATACCGTTCTAAAACATCCCGCACCGTAAAAAAATTGCCTAACGACTTAGACATTTTTTCATCGTTAATTTGCACAAAGCCATTGTGCATCCAATAATTTACATAGGTCTGCTGGTGGGCTGCTTCAGATTGTGCAATCTCATTTTCATGGTGGGGAAACTTAAGGTCCATACCACCGCCGTGAATGTCAAAGTGATTGCCTAAATGCAAGGTGGACATGGCTGAGCATTCGATATGCCAACCCGGGCGACCCGTTCCCCAGGGTGACGGCCAGCTAGGTTCCCCCGCTTTAGCGGCTTTCCAAAGGACAAAATCCAAGGGGTCCGCTTTCGTCTCATCCACCTCCACCCGAGCGCCGGCGCGTAGATCTTCCAACCGTTTATTGGCTAATCGGCCGTAGCGTGTAAATCGGCTCACATCGTAGTACACATCACCGTTATCAGCACGATAAGCAAAATCCTTGTCCAATAACCGTTGGATCATGGCTTGTATGGCGTCCATGGTTTGTGTCGCTCGGGGTTCGAGGTCTGGCGTCAGCACACCTAATGCTTGGGCATCGTCGTGCATGGCTTGGATAAAAGTCTCTGTCAACTCTTGAAGGGTTTGCTGGGTTTCCTGGGCGCGACGAATAATTTTGTCATCGATATCGGTGATATTGCGCACATAAGTGACCTGATACCCCTTGTGGCGGAGATAACGCACCACCACATCGAACACCACCATGACCCGCGCATGACCAATATGACAATAGTCATAGACGGTCATGCCGCACACGTATAAGCGTACCTTGCCGGGTTCCAGGGGAACAAATGCCTCTTTCTTGCCAGTTAGACTGTTGTAAATCTGCACGCGAGAACTTCCAAAATAAATGATTTAACGATATTTGTTAGGTTAATCAGATTCGCACCAAGCCGAAAGACGCTTGCGCACCAACGCAGGCGGCATAAGCGTAAGGATTCGCGCCAGCTCCGGTCCGTGTATTTCGCCGGTCAGGGCTGCCCGTAAGGGCATAAACAGCCCTTTACCTTTTTGACCCGTGGCAGATTTTATCTGGTTTGTTAAATCCTTATAATGACTGCCATGAATCTCGTAAGCCGCTAGCGCTTGGGCAAAGAAGGACGGTCCCGCAGTGGTGATATGGTGGGTAGCGGCTTCAGACAGGGGTAAGGGAGTGTCATGGAGTAATTGTTGCGCCCACTTTTGCGCATCTTCTGGAAAGCGTATATTGGGCCGCACGGTGTCAATAAAATCCAACCGCTGATTTTCAGGCACTTGGTTATGCACAGCTGTTCCCAGCCAGCTCCACAGTTCATCTGCGCCAGTCCTGGCAATGGCTTCGGTTTGCCAGTGCAAAAGCTGGTTTTCATCAAATCGGGCAGAAGCCCGGCCCAGGCGTTCTATGGCAAAGTTTTGCGCCAGTTCGCTGAGTGTCATCCAATCATCCCGCTGGTAACTGTGGCCAAGCCGGGCCAGATAATTAGTGAGTGCCTGGGGCAAAAATCCCGCCTGTCGCAAATCCCGCAGACTGCGGCTGCCATGACGTTTCGAGAGGGGACTGCCGTCCGCGCCCACTAGCAACGTGATATGACCATACTGGGGGGCGGCTAAGTCCAGCGCTTCTAACAACAGCAATTGCCGGGGCGTGTTGGTGAGGTGATCTTCACCCCGCAGCACATGGGTTACCGCCATAAGCGCATCGTCCACCGCATTGGTAAAAAAGAATTGCGCACTGCCGTCGGCCCGACGAATAATAAAATCTCCCAAATCATCGCTGTTGAACTGTTGCGGGCCACGCACCAAGTCGGTAAAAGCGACGGTTTTTCCAGAGGCTATTCGAAACCGCAGGGTGGGTTTTACGCCTCGCGCCCAACGGGTTTGGCGTTCGGCCTCATTGAGGCGGGCGCAGGTGCCCGGATATCGAGGTGGCTGACCAGCGGCTAATTGCGCCTTACGCACCAGCGCCAGTTCCGTAGGCGAGCAAAAACACGGATAAACTAGCTCTTTATCCTCAAGGATTTGGTAATAGTGTCGATAAGTGGCTTCCCGCTCAGATTGCGCGTAGGGTCCTAGGGACCCTCCCACCTTGACGCCTTCTTGCCAATCCAAGCCTAACCAGCTCAAGTCCTCTAGAAGATCGTCCCTATAAGCAAGGGTGCTACGTTCTTTATCGGTATCTTCGACACGTAAAAGAAAAACGCCGTTATGTTTTTGCGCTAATAACGCACTGAACAAAGCCGTGCGCGCATTTCCTAAATGCATATGACCCGTAGGGCTGGGCGCGAAACGAGTTTTTACCGGGTGAGTATCCATAATCGATTACATTTCAACCAAGTCAACAGTGCCATAAAAGTTGCTGATGTTGAGCAACACCTATTATCATGCCAAGTCGCTTTATTTAAAGGAAGGATTTGGCATGTTCAAACAGATATGGTTCGCCTGTCTAGCATTTTTCTTGACCCTACCCCTGGCTATGGCTGAGCCGCAGGTTAAACTAGACACTAACATGGGTGACATTGTGTTGACGTTATACCCAGAAAAAGCCCCAAAAAGCGTGGCAAACTTCCTCCAGTATGTCCGCGACGGTTATTACGATGGCACCATTTTTCATCGGGTTATCGATGGTTTTATGGTTCAAGGCGGTGGTTTTGACGAATCGTTCAACCAAAAACCCACCCGAGCCCCCATCGAAAACGAGGCTAAAAATGGTCTTAAAAATCAGGTGGGTTCGGTAGCCATGGCGCGGACCGGCGACCCCCATTCAGCCACCGGGCAGTTTTTTATCAATGTGGCGGATAACGATTTTTTAGACTATCCGGGTCAAGACGGTTGGGGTTATGCTGTCTTTGGCAAAGTTATCGACGGTATGGATGTGGTGGATAAAATCCGTAAGCTGCCCACCGGTTCCGCTGGCCCTTTTCCCAGCGATGTTCCCGAGACCCCGGTCATTATCAATGAAGCCACGGTGATGTCCGAATAAACATCTTTTTGAAACAGCTTCTGAAGGTCATTTCCCAATAAACCGTTAACCACCACGAGCGAGAGA
Source organism: uncultured Candidatus Competibacteraceae bacterium (assembly GCA_964423745.1). Lineage (GTDB taxonomy): Bacteria > Pseudomonadota > Gammaproteobacteria > Competibacterales > Competibacteraceae > CAYRGG01. Next base: position 3,690 of record CAYRGG010000097.1, read on the forward strand.
AAAAATGGTTAAATTGCACACCAACAAAGGCACCATTAGCATTGTTCTTGATAACGAAAAGGCCCCGAAATCCGCTGCTAATTTCTTGCAGTATGCTAAAGAAGGATTTTTTGACGGCACCTTGTTTCATCGAGTCATTCCCAATTTTATGATTCAAGGTGGCGGTTTCACCACAGGAATGGACCACAAGGATACGCGTGCTCCCATTGAAAACGAGGCTAAAAATGGGCTTAAAAACGAAGTGGGTTCGGTAGCCATGGCACGCACCTCTGATCCTCATTCAGCGTCGTCGCAGTTTTTTATCAATGTCAACAACAATACATTCCTAGATTACCCAGGGCAGGATGGGTGGGGTTACTGTGTGTTTGGCAAGGTAGAGGAGGGTATGGATGTGGTAAACGCCATCGTCAAAGTGCCAACCACCTCTAAGGCGGGGCATCAGGATGTGCCCCGGGATGATGTCATCATCGAATCCGTGGAGGTCACTAACGAATAAAGCAAGGCTATGGCGACCCTGTTCATCTCGGATCTACACTTAGACCCAAGGCGTCCTGCCATTGTCGACCTCTTTCTGCGCTTTCTAACCCAGGAAGCTAGCCATGCAGAAAGTTTATATATTTTGGGTGATCTTTTTGAAACTTGGGTTGGCGATGATGATGATAGCCCTTTAGGTCAACAAGTGGCGGTTAGTCTGAAAAGGCTAGATGAGAAACGGGTGCCAGTTTATCTGATGGTGGGCAATCGAGATTTCTTGTTAAGTTACAGGTTTGCCGCGGCCAGCAGAGCCACTTTGCTAAAAGATCCCTGGCTCGTGGATTTATATGGTAAGCCCACCTTGCTGATGCATGGTGATACGTTGTGTACGGACGATGTCGCCTATCAGCAGTTTCGTACACAGGTACGTTCCCCCGAATGGCAAACTCATATGCTAGCTCGGCCTTTGGCCGAGCGCAAAGCTATAGCACAGCAATTGCGGGATAGTAGCCAACAGGCAATGCAAGATAAACCTGCTGCCATCATGGACGTAAATCCCCAGGCGGTGATGGATACCCTAGAAGCTTATGGTGTGCGCCGCCTGATCCATGGTCATACCCATCGGCCTGCTATCCACCAATGGATTATGGGAGGAGAGCCGGCTCAGCGTATCGTGCTGGGGGATTGGTATAACCAAGGTAGCGTGCTGTATTGTGATGCTAGCGGCTGTCGGTTAGAGTCCCTATCCCTAGGATAGCGGCGAGTTGTATCATCCTGTTGAAAAAATAGCCACGATATTTACAGCAACAGACAAAAGCCTATGCTTATCCCATAATATCTCCTGTAATTGATTGGTTTAGTTTTAGCGCAGACTAAGAGAATGGGCGATTATGTGGGATTGGTTAACAACTTTTTTTGACCCAGCGGTCAATGCAAATGCTTACGATCAAAACACACTCGCTGCTGCCATCGAAAAGACGGTAGAAGGAACTGATCCTCGCCTGCGGTTAGTGCATAATTATAAAAAGAAATTGGCAAAGCCCGTGGAAAGCGCACTGCAATACACGGATATGTTGGTCACGCGATCTACTCATCCCGTCTCCATAAATCGCCAGGCCTACAGTCTCGATCCCCGGGTACATGCGTTTTTTACCTCGGCCAATGAAATGCAACGCTTATTTAGTTTAGACAAAAACATGCGGACGTTCTTCGCACGTCCTGAAAATCAGGATCAGAAGGAAGGCTGCGCACTATTGGCCATGAAAAAACAAGAGAGAAAAATCTTTGGTTACGAGATGGAGGGGGGAGTGATCAAAAGGGACGTACCCCAAACGACGGTTGCTTTTTCCGATCATCGGTTACTGGCGCCGGCACGAAATGCCACAACGATTAAAGAAAAACTACGCAAACTTGCTTTTAATATGTTGGTGGAGTGTGCCCTTGCAAATATTTTAAATATTCGCTTACATCAGCACGAATTAGAAGAACAACGGCGTTTATTACAAGAGAAATTGAGCACCCAAAAAAGAAGCCGCTACGGATTACAGTCTGTCTTGGAAGATAACAGTGACGATGACGATGATCATGATAAAGACGAAACATTGCTTCAGTTACGCGAAATAGAACATCAGCTTCACCAGACGAAAGTGAGTCTGCGCACCTTAGACGATTCTCTCGCCCAGGTTAGAGCGGTTTTAAGTCAACCCGAGCAGTATTTGCGGCTGGAAAAAGTATCTTTAAAGCTAAATCGGTTAGGTATCAAAGTGGACAAATCCGGTAATGGGGATGAAGTTGCTTTTCACGAAGTGCAAATGGGAAGCGCACGACGCTTTGCATTGGCATTGGTCGTCTATCCTCGTCATGAAATGGCGCCACCTAAACATTATTTAGAAATGCTGTTGGTTTAGATATATAATTCTTTTGTGGATAAGTCTTGCTCATAAATGTTTGGCCATTTGCTCTCCTTTGGCTTCATCAACCCCGATTAAGAGTAGTGCGCCACCTGCAAATAGCACCAATAGCGACAAAATTGACAAACGCGGATTACCCGTTGCGACACTCACCCATCCCATTAGGACAGGACCCACCACGGCGGCAAATTTACCCAACATATTGTAAAAGCCAAAAAATTCACCCGCTTTCTGAGCAGGAATCAAACGGGCATAGAGGGAGCGGCTTAACGATTGTATACCTCCTTGAACCAAGCCGATAGCCCCTGCTAAGACGTAGAATTCCCAAGGTTGCTGGATAAAATAACCCCACAGGGTGATGGCCATGTAGATGCCAATGGCAAGGTAAATACCGCTGCGAGCTCCAATGCGCTCGCCTAATTTGCCAAAGACGATGGCAGCCGGAAAACCGACAAACTGGGTAATTAATAGCGCAACAATAAGCTGGTTGGCAGCAAAACCCAAGGCTAAACCATAATCCACGGCCATGCGAACGATGGTATCCACGCCATCGATGTATAGCCAATAAGCCAGCAAAAAAGTCCCCACTATCCGTAGACGACGGATTTCTTGAAACGTATCCCGTAGTTGGCGAAAACCCGCCTTGATAGCTAGCCATCCACTAACTCGATTGGGTATGGCAGGTTCCGGCACCCAAATCAAAACCGGTATAGAGAACACGGCCCACCACAAAGCCACGGTTAAAAAAGAAATTTGCACCGCCGATGTGGCGTCGGGGAATCCAAACGCCTGAGGATACAGTGTCATAAGCACGTTGAAAGCAAATAACACGCCGCCCCCTAAATAACCCAAAGCAAAACCCAGCGCCGAGACAAAATCCAGTTGCTGACGTTTGGCGACGCCCACCAGAAGGGCGTCGTAGAAAATATTTCCACCGGAAAAACCCAGCAACCCCAGTCCGTACAAAATTAGCGCCATTTGCCAGTCACCCTGGGCAACCCAATAAAGGCCACTGGTCATAATGACACCCATGGCGGCAAAAAACAGCAGAAAACGCTTCTTTGCGCTACCCCGATCAGCAATAGCCCCTAACAGGGGCGCGAGAATCACGATGACTAAACTCGCCAGGGAGTTGACGGCGCCGAGCCAAAAGGTGCTTTCTGTGGCTGGAACATCGGCGCTCCAATATTGTTTAAAAAAAAGAGGAAAAAAACCGGCGATGACGGTCGTGGCGTAAGCCGAGTTTGCCCAATCATAGCTGGCCCAAGCGATGGCTTTGGGCCAGTCGATAGCTTGCTGAGAAGGTAGTTTCATGGTGCATGTGCAGACATTGTAAGGTTTAACGTTAATCCAATAGGTCGGTTACAAGCTTGGCCCCTATACTCTAATGAACTGTGCAGATTTTCCATATAAAGAAAGGAGGTCCTATGTCATGTGATTTTGTTGATTTAGCGGTTCCCGGCGTGCGAACTCTGCAGCCGTATCAGCCAGGTAAACCCGATAGTGAAGTTCGCCGCGCCTATGGACTCACTGATATTATCAAACTGGCGTCCAACGAGAATCCCTTGGGTCCGAGCCCTAAGGCCATGGCTGCCGTAGCCGGTTGTATTCAGGATTTGGCTCGCTATCCTGACGGCAACGGTTACGCGTTGAAGGCGAGCTTGTCGGCCCACCTGGGTGTTTCCATGGAGTGCATCACCTTGGGCAATGGCTCCAATGATGTGTTGGAGGTCATTGCACGGACTTTTTTAGCGCCGGGTTTGAGCAGCGTCTTCTCCCAGTATGCCTTTGCGGTTTATTATCTGGTGACCCAGGCTATCGGCGCCCAATCCCGGGTTGCCCAAGCCCATGGTTCGGATCGCCCGATGCCCTATGGTCACGATTTGACCGCCATGGCAGAACAGATCACCACAACGACCCGGCTGGTGTTTATCGCTAATCCTAATAATCCTACTGGGACTTGGTTAGGGCGGACGGAATTGGAAGCCTTCATAACCCGCGTGCCTGAGCAGGTGTTGGTGGTGGTGGACGAAGCCTATGCAGAATATGTGGAGGACGAAGACTATCCTGACGCCGTTGCATGGCTTTCCCGATTTCCCAATCTCATCTTGGTGCGAACCTTCTCCAAAGCTTATGGGCTCGCTGGGTTGCGGGTAGGTTATGCAGTCTCACATCCTACCATAGCGGATCTATTGAACCGGGTGCGACAGCCGTTTAATGTGAATATTCCCGCCCAAGAGGCGGCTCTCGCTGCTCTGGACGATGATGATCATCTGCAGCGTAGCCGGCACTTAAATCAACAGGGTATGGAGCAGCTAAAACAGGCTTTCGATAGATTAGGTTTATCGTATCTACCATCCATGGGCAATTTCCTCTGTGTCCAAATGGATCGGCCGGGTTTGTCCGTGTTTCAGGCATTGCTGCATCGAGGCATCATCGTGCGGCCCGTGGATAATTATGGATTGCCAAACTATCTCCGGGTTACTGTCGGTAGTGAGTCGGAAAACAGTTTATTTATCGATGGCTTAAAAGAGGTTCTTGGGAAATTCTGACGTTAGCGTGTATTGTCATTAACACTGTCACGTTCTGGGGCTGAAATATAGGGGCGGTGGATCAAGCATGGTCGTTTGGCTTGCCGATGTCTCTATTACGAGCTGTGCAAAGGGCTATATGGGAAACTTTTAATAAAGATTGATTGGTGGATATGAAGGGATACAAGGGCTTAACTTTAAATATTTTTTTAATTCAAGTCATTACTCATCTAGGAATGGCTGGTATAAGTCGCGCTGCGGAGCAAGCACCGGAGATAAAAGAAACAACCGACTTACTAGAACTCAGTCTCGAAGAGCTGTTGGATGTGGAAGTCACGTCAGTATCCCGGAAAGTAGAGCGGCGCTTCGATGCTGCAGCGGCGGTACATGTCATTACCAGCGAAGATATCCGTCGCTCAGGTGTTACCAGCATTCCGGAAGCGCTGCGGCTAGCGCCAGGGGTCCAGGTGGCGCGTATCGATGCCAACCGGTGGGCCATCAGTATTCGTGGTTTTAATAATCGATTTGCCAACAAATTGCTGGTGCTTGTGGATGGACGCACCGTGTACTCGCCCTTCTTTTCGGGAGTGTACTGGGATGTCCAAGATACGGTTTTAGAAGATATTGACCGCATCGAGGTGATCCGTGGACCAGGCGCTACCCTATGGGGCGCCAATGCGGTGAATGGCATTATTAATGTGATTACCAAAAGCGCTCAAGACACCCAAGGCACCTTAATCAGCGCCGGCATTGGCGATGAAGAACGGGGTTTTGCAACCTTGCGTTATGGTAGTGGCTTGGGTGATAACGCCTTTTATCGAGTTTATGGAAAGTTCTTTGACCGAGACGCCGCCGTCGTGGCCGCTACTGGTCAAGATGCCGAAGATGATTGGCAACAATGGCGGGGCGGTTTTCGTTTAGATTGGCAACTCGCAGAGCAAGATGAGATCTCCGTGCAAGGCGAGGTATATACCGGTAATTCCGGTGAGCAACGAGCGGGCTACGCTCTAACACCCCCCTTTGTAACTGTTTCCGATAGGGGTGAAGACGTGGAAGGAGGGCACATTTTAGGTCGTTGGAGCCGTCAGTTCTCCCTGGAATCCGATTTAGCCCTGCAGCTTTATTACGACTATACTAATCGTGAAACAGTCAATTACGACGTGGAACTTCATACGGTTGATCTGGATTTTCAGCACCGTTTTCCCCTTGCCCAAAGCCACGAGATTCTCTGGGGTTTAGGCGTTCGTTATTATTCCGATGAGGTGCGCAATAGCTTCACCCTGTCTTTTGGCGCCGACAAAAACACCTTGCTGTGGAGCGGCTTTGTCCAAGACGAAATTACTTTGCTGCCAGATCAGTTGCGGTTGACAGCGGGTTCAAAATTTGAACATAACAGTTATAAGGGCTTTGAGGTTCAACCCAATCTACGCTTGCTGTGGACGCCCCATGAGCAACATACCGTCTGGGCCTCTGTTTCACGGGCAGTACGCACCCCTTCACGGCTCGAACGAGACTTTGTGGGTAATCTAGTGTCGCCTCCCGGTACGGCTGCGCCTGGGGCACCCCTCAACCCTTTCCCAGTGCCTTTAGTATTGGGGATAGCCAATAATGAAGACTTTAACTCAGAGGAACTGATCGCCTATGAGCTGGGTTACCGTATTCAGGCTACCTCAGATCTGATTTTGGATTTTGCCAGTTTTTATAACGACTATCATGAATTGCGCAGCGCTGAACAGGGTAACTTAGTCTGTGAACCTTCCGGTGTTCCCATCACGGCTTTTCCGCCGTGTTTTCTGACAGCCTCCAATATCCTGCTGCCGATTATATCCGCCAACGATCTCGAGGGTGAAACCTTTGGTGTGGAGACAACCCTAGAGTGGGAGCCTACTCGGTGGTGGGACCTTCAAGCTGCTTATTCCTATTTAAAAGTAAATTTGCGCTCTCGCGGCAACTCCATCACCAGACCCATGGGTGAACGCTCAGATCCACGTCATCAGTTTTCAGTACTTTCGTCGCTAAATTTATCCCATACAACAGAGTTCGATGTGTGGTTGCGTTATGTGGATGATCTCCCGGAACTGGATGTAGATAGCTATATTGCCTTAGCTAGTCGCATCGCTTGGCAACCGCAGCCGGGCGTTGAGCTGTCCTTGGTTGGGCAGAACCTCTTGGACAATCGTCGTGCGGAATTCCGCTCGAATTTTTACCCAACGCCTTTGACAGAGATCGAGCGTACCGTGTATTTCAAGTTCACGTTAGCTTTTTGAGATGCACACTTACGACGCAGGTGTAGACGCATCAGCCCTAGGCTAAAGGATTCAGCGGTTTGCAATTCCCCAAAACCTGCCCGGTTTATTTAGGTCAGAAATGGCAAATTGCGGCACAAACAGACAAAAATTGGACATCTTTTTGAGGAGTCACTTTTTTGTTATGGCAAATGATTTTTTGTGGTTTAATAAAAGATTATGAAATCAAAAACTTAGTTTTTTTTACAAGGGTAATGGAGTCATTGCGCAACTGGCATTTTCCTTGCTCATAATAAAGATGCCCATGGATGTTAGCGATTATCGTTTTTCATCTGTGTGCAAACTCCTTATGGTGATTGGATTTTGCCGAGGCTTCTTCCCCCTGCCTCGGCTTTTTT
>CAYRGG010000098.1:0-9661 GCA_964423745.1 uncultured Candidatus Competibacteraceae bacterium
TTCGCTTTTCCACCTATGCGACGTGGTGGATTCGCCAGACCATCGAACGCGCTATCATGAATCAAACGCGAACTATTCGCTTACCAATCCATATTATTAAAGAAATAAATCTTTACTTACGCACCGCTCGTCGCCTCGCCCAGACCCTTGATCATGAACCCTCTGCCGAAGAAATCGCGCAAGCGATGGACAAACCGGTTAGTGAAGTCAAACGTATGCTCAGTTTAAACGAGCGCGTCGCCTCTGTAGACACACCGATCGGTAAAGATGAAGACCGTTCTCTGCTAGATGCTATTCCAGACGATAACAACGCGGATCCCTCTCAATTACTTCAAGATGAAGATCTTAATGAAAAACTTGATCTTTGGTTAAATCAGTTAAGCGAAAAACAGCGTATTGTAGTAGAGCGACGGTTTGGTTTAAATGGCCAGGAACGCACCACACTGGAACAGGTGGGCAATGAAATTGGTGTTACCCGAGAAAGGGTCCGTCAGATCCAAATTGATGCCTTGAAGAGATTGCGTAAAATTTTGGAAAACGAAGGTTTCTACGAAGAGGTTTTGTACGAATAAGTATTTGTTTACTACTAGCTAGCTAGGCACGTTTTTCTAATAGCATTAGAGCCGCTGCTACTTGGCGGCCTTCTGCCAAAATGATGTTGTAAGTGCGACAGGCGGCAGCGGTGTCCATGATCTCAAAGCCAATACGCTGGTCAACCAAGGGTTTAAGCACTTCTGGATGAGGAAATTGCTGATTGTCACCTGTGCCTAGTAGTAAGATTTGCGGATTAAGCATGGTCAATGATCCTAAATGAGACGGTTGTAGATCTGTGAAACGTTGAGGTGGCCAATCAGCAATAATTTGATCTCGGGTAATGACAACGCTACGATAGAAATGCTGATTATTGATCGTAACCAAACCTTGACCATAGGCTTGGATCGTGTTAACAGATCCCTGGCCATCAAGACTGATGCGCATGGCATTAAATCCACCTGTTGAGTTGCAAAAAAATTAAGAACTTGCTTTCTGATTATAGAGTGAATATTTGGCAAATTAAGTTCCCAAAAAACCATAAGTGTTTAGCAAAGCTGACTCAAAGCAATTGCCTTAAGCGCAAAACTCTTTGCTTATACGCCAGCTAAAACTATAAAAATTTAGACTAACTAGATTAGATTGACAGAGAATCTGTTCCCCAGTACTTTTCCTCTATGAGCAATGTGCTTGTAAAATATTTTTTATAGTTTTTAAGAATCATAGGGATTGCCTTGAACGCCGAGTTTCAAAGAATCAATCGCTTACCACCTTATGTTTTTAACATCGTCAATGATTTGAAAGCCGAAGCCCGAGCCCGTGGCGAGGATATTATTGACTTTGGTATGGGTAATCCAGAACGCCCTACACCCGAGCATGTCGTCAATAAGTTGGTGGAAGTTGCTCAGCGGGGTGACACCCATCGCTACTCTATGTCCCGGGGTATTCCGCGTCTACGTAAAGCGATTTGTAATTGGTATGGTCAGCGTTATAACGTAGAGCTCGATTTTGACACGGAGGCGATTGTCACTATTGGTTCCAAAGAGGGACTTGCCCATTTAGCCCTTGCGACAATGGGACCTGGCGATACCGTACTGGTGCCTAATCCGGCGTATCCGATTCATCCGTATGGTTTCGTCATATCAGGGGCTGACATTTTGCATGTACCGTTGGTGCCAGGTGTCGATTTTTTTGCCAAGCTAGAAGAAGCCATCAGAAATTCATGGCCAAAACCTAAGATGCTGGTGCTCAATTTTCCCGCAAACCCCACCACGCAATGCGTTGAGTTGGATTTCTTCAGCAAACTTGTAGCCATTGCAAGAGAGCACCAAGTTTGGGTGATTCACGATTTGGCCTATGCGGATATCGTCTTTGATGGCTATCAAGCGCCATCTATCCTGCAGGTGCCAGGGGCAAAGGAGGTGGCCGTGGAATCCTTTTCCCTATCTAAAAGTTATAATATGCCAGGTTGGCGGGTGGGTTTTATGTGTGGTAATACAACCCTGATCGCAGCGCTGGCGCGTATTAAATCCTATTTAGACTACGGCCTTTTTACGCCTATTCAAGTAGCCGCAATCAGTGCTCTGGAGGGTCCCCAAGAATGCGTTACAGAAATTTGCGACACTTATAGGCTCCGTCGTGATGTGCTCTGTGAAGGACTTAATGGGCTTGGTTGGCAGGTAGAAAAACCTAAAGCGACCATGTTTGTTTGGGTGCCAATTCCTGAACCGTACCGCGCTATGGGTTCGTTGGAATTTTCAAAAAAACTACTTATCGAGGCTAAGGTGGCTGTATCACCGGGCGTTGGTTTTGGTGACTACGGTGACGATCATGTCCGTTTTGCTTTGATTGAGAACGTACATCGCACACGCCAGGCTATTCGCGGGATTCGCGATATGCTGCGACAAGACGCTAAGCTCACAGTCATGAACGAAGGACTCGATTCGTGAATCCCGTTAAGATCGGTTTGCTGGGTTTGGGGACGGTGGGAGACGGCACTCACCGGGTGCTGCTGCGCAATGGGGAGGAAATAACTCGACGCGCTGGACGGGGTATCGTTGTGACCCATGCTGCAGTGCGTAACCTCAATCGTCCTGATGTGAGGGATATAAAACTCACCAACAACCCTCTAGAAGTGATCGAAGATCCAGAAGTGGCGGTGGTGGTGGAACTGATTGGCGGTTATGAACCAGCCCGTACTCTCGTGTTGCAGGCTATTGCTAAGGGTAAACATGTCGTTACCGCCAATAAGGCATTGATCGCTCTTTATGGCAACGAGATCTTCTCAGCGGCTCACAAAGCCGGTGTGATGGTTGCCTTTGAAGCGGCTGTTTCCGGTGGCATTCCTATCATCAAAGCCATTCGTGAGGGTTTAGCGGCTAATCGTATCGATTGGTTGGCAGGTATCATCAACGGGACGGGTAACTTTATCTTGACAGAGATGCGGGATAAGGGCCGTGAATTTTCCGATGTCCTAAAAGAAGCCCAAACGTTAGGGTATGCCGAGGCGGATCCCACCTTTGATGTGGAAGGCATCGATGCGGCTCACAAACTCACCATTTTGGCTTCCATAGCCTTTGGTGTCCCACTGCAGTTCGATAAAGCCTACACCGAAGGAATCTCGCGAATTACCCGAGTTGATGTGGCTTACGCGGAACAGTTAGGCTACCGTATCAAACATTTGGGTATCGCCCGCCGCAACGGATTAGGTATCGAGTTGCGGGTGCATCCCACCTTGATTCCCGAGCGCAGCTTACTGGCTAACGTCAATGGCGTCATGAATGCGGTATTAGTAAAAGGAGATGCTGTGGGTCCCACCCTTTATTATGGTCCCGGTGCTGGCGCCGAACCCACTGCCTCAGCGGTAGTAGCAGATGTCATCGATGTGGTGCGTACCTTAACGGCAGATCCAGAGAATCGGGTGCCCCATCTTGCGTTTCAGCCCGATGCCCTGTCGGATCTGCCAGTCGTTAGTATGGATCAAGTAAAAACGGCCTACTATCTTCGTTTGTTGGCTGTGGACCGGCCCGGCGTCCTAGCCCATGTAACCCGAATCTTGGGCGATTTAGATATCAGCATCGAAGCGATTTTACAAAAAGAACCCGTTGCTGACGCTGTCCATGTGCCGATAATACTATTGACCCATGCAGTGCGAGAACAACAGATGAATGCGGCGATTGCGGAAATAGAGGCTCTCGATAGCATCAAAGATAAAGTCGTTCGCCTGCGCTTGGAGCATCTTGATCCCAATGCTTAGAACGGCCAAAGGAAGAGTGACCTAAAATGAGTAATAACCAACGCTTACGAGACAAGTTTTATCTAAAACAATTGCCAAGCATGTGTCGTTGACAAAAACGTTACGTCTAGTTGTGCCAGGTTTATTAGGACCCTGGCAAATTGAATCTGGTTTTTCCTATCCCCAAGCCAAAGCTTTAGCGTATTTATTAAGTCGTGCAACAGTAAACTCCCTGACTGTAACTGATGCGGATGCTTTGTTATATAAACTCTTTGGATTTCCCCTTGCCCCCGACAAAGATTTGCCTATTGCAGCGCTAACCCATTTAGCTGATGAGGGTATGTCAGGTAACGGGTGGTGGTTGCGAGCCGATCCTGTTCACCTACACGCCGATATGCATCAAGTTTTATTGTTCCATGGGCGTAGTTTGGATATTAGCCCTGTGGAAGCTGATTCACTGGTGGCGGAATTCAATCAAACCTTTGATAGGGAAGACTTGCGGCTAAAAGCCCTGCATCCAAGTCGCTGGTATCTGCATCTAACAGCAGAACCGGGTATTCGTACAACGCCTTTATCACAAGTCGTCGGGCGTGACATAACAGCGTATTTGCCTCAGGGTGTGAACGCTCGTGACTGGTGCAGACTTTTTACAGAAGTCCAGATGCTATTTCATAGCAGTATGGTTAACCAGGAGCGACAAACGAAAGGGCATAAGCCTATCAATGGACTCTGGTTTTGGGGCGGCGGTGTGTTACCTGAACCTGCACATACCATGAGCGGTGTTATCTATGCCACTGATCCTGTAACCCATGGTCTTGCTCTATTATCCCGTGCAAAGACTAAGTCTGTGCCGGATACAGCCTTCGCTTGGCACAATGAATCTCTTGAGGATAGACAGGCACTGATCGTATTAGAGGCGACCCGCTATGATGTGATCGATAACAGCATCGATACATGGCGAAACCATGTGGATAGTTTGGAAAGGGATTGGTTTGCACCCTGTCTAACCCTATTGAGAAACAAGGAACTCGATAAACTCATCTTGTATCCCTGTAATGGTCATGAATACAGTGTTTCCTATAATAATTTGTGGCGTTTTTGGCGTCGGCTACGGCCATTGCAACACTACACAAAGTCATGAGATACATAATCGTTTTAGCTATGATTTTTAACGCAACCCGGGGGCTTTTCGAGCATCAGGGTGTAACAACCGACGTAGATATTGGACAAAAAATATGATGCTAGTTAGGATGAGTAGCGTCAATACACCTAGAGTAATGGCAATATACCCAAAAATGACTGGCGCCTTCATAAGGGTGGTCATTAACGAGTCTTGGTAGTAAAAAAACCAGCTATGATCTTTTGGAAATAACAGCTCGTGTAGTCCATAGAAAACGTTAACAGGTCCCATGAGAAGTATTATTCCTGTCCCAACCATCAAACCCACAATGGTTCCAAGCAAAAGTTTTTTAATAGGAAGTTTGCTATAGGGTTGTAAAAGCAATAAACCTATTAATAAAAGTAAACCCAAGATTGCAATCTGACCTATAAGTGACAGTTTATCTATCAGATTAGATACATCTTGCAAATGGATGATTTCAGGTGTTGTCAATAAAGGGGCAATGGGATGTCCACCAGGTTCATGATAGGCAAGCGTCTCTAAACCTTGCCCCTGCTGATGAACTGCCTTTACAAGGGCGGCGAAGAGACGTATCCGTTCCGTTTTAGTAGTTGTTTCAAAACCAGTACGATAGCGATTTTGGGGACCATAAGTAGCAATAACCTGGTCAATATGCAGCACTTCATACCAGGCAGGGTATAAAAAATTCACTTTGACGAGTGCCTGCCATGCCAGGAATAAGGCCGCCAAAAAGGTCAGCGTTAAAAACAGCGGCCATTGAATAGCACCAAGTCGATAAAATAGCCATGTATAAAATTCCATCATTAATTACGGTTTAAATTTTGTCGTGTGGCTGCAATTGATAAATAGATAAATACGACGATTAGTCAAGTTAATTAATAACTACCCACCTGGACCTGCGTACAAGTTTATCTTGCAGATGCAGATAGTGAGTATGGATCATAGGCCAGTTGAGTTTAAATAGTCTCCATGTCTTTAACCATCGCAACTTTTAATTTGTTTAATTTCGGGGCAGATGTCTCTACAGAGCGCCTTGAGCGGTTAGCGACCATTATCGTGCATGATTTGACGGCACCCGATATTTTGGCGTTGCAAGAAGTCAAAGCTTACGCACTTTCCCATAATGAAGTTGTACCTGCTGATGCCGCCTATCAACGTTTGAATACAGCTATAATAGCTGCCGGTGGACCTGGTTATGCTTTTCGTGAGGTGCCTCCACGGCCTCATCAAGAAGGTGGACACCCACATTTCAATATTCGTGCTGGGCTTATGTTTAATCCAGATCGTGTTCAATTTGTCGATGCGGGTTTGACAAGTTCAGGAACAGATACCCATATTCGTCTGCTCGACGGTCGCCCTTCTCTCAGTTTAAGCCCTGGAAATATAGCACCTCAACATCCTGCTTTTAGCGGCGACAGACAGCACCATTGGTTACCTAGTCGCAAGGTTTTGGTAGGAGAATTTTGCATAGGAAACATGCCCCTTCTAGTGGCGGTATGTCACTTTAAATCCAGTCAAGCCGCAACCCGGCGAGAGCAAGCCTATGCAAAGAAACAACGCCATGCTCAAGCCAAGGTTGTTAATCAATTTGTGACTAGCTGGTTGGCTTGTAACCCTCAGGCATGCATCGTGGTGTTAGGAGATATAAACGATAGTTGTGGTTCAAAAACACTTAAATTGCTTAAGGGAAATCATCTAGAGAATGTGCTTGAGAAATTACCTAAGAAGCTATGCTATACCCATCGTCGAGGAGGAAAACCACAAGTGCTAGACCATATTCTGCTCAGCTGTGCTATACGGAAAAATGCCAGGGTCGAAATTCCTCATGTAAACAGTTGTTCTAATGATGTAGAACGAGTCAGCGATCATGACCCCGTTTTGGCAATATTAGATCTCCCTTGAACAAGTGCATAATACTTGTTAATATTCGTGTTCCTGATGCGGGGTGGAGCAGTCCGGTAGCTCGTCGGGCTCATAACCCGAAGGTCGTAGGTTCAAATCCTGCCCCCGCTACCAGTTGTGATAAAAGCCTTAAGGTAGGCTTTTTTTGCAATTGCGGTTAGTTCGAGCAGATTTTAAGTGTAGTCATTGTGTTTTTTAAAAAGTGGGCCTATGGCCCACTTTTCGTTTCCGGGTAGTTAAAATGCGCCAAGTTGCCACTAAATTTAGACGCATTATCGCTCCTGTTGTGGAATCTATGGGGTATGAACTGTTTGGTATTGAATTTTCACCACGCGGCACAGATGTCTTGCTACGTATTTATATTGATCAGCCTTCTGGTATCAGTATAGCGGACTGTGAGCGGGTAAGTCGTCAGGTTAGTGGTTTGCTAAACGTTGAAGATGTAATTCCCACTCACTATGTCTTAGAGGTGTCTTCACCTGGGTTAGATCGGCCCCTATTTGAGACAGAGCATTTTGTGCGTTTTAGGGGTCATAGGGTTCGAGTCCAGCTTGTCGCACCCTGCAAAGGTCGGCGCAACCTCGTCGGTTGTCTTATGGGTACGGAAAACGACGAAGTCGTTATCGATAGCGATGGCGAAGCATTCTCAGTACCTTTGGAAAACATTAAAAAAGCCCGATTGATCCCTGAACTTTAGGGTAATGGTAGTCGGGAGATAAACACCATGAGTAAAGAGATTTTGTTGGTTGTGGATGCCGTTTCTAACGAAAAAGGTGTCAGTAAAGACGTTATATTTGAAGCTTTAGAGGCGGCGTTAGCATCGGCGGCAAAAAAGCGTTACGAAGAAGACGTGGATGCACGGGTTACCATTGATCGTCGTTCTGGAGAGTACAGTACGTTTCGGCGCTGGTCAGTTGTCGAAGACGAAAACACGCTAGAGTTTCCAGCACAGCAAATGATTTTGCCTGAAGCTCGTAAAAAACAGCCTGATATAGAAGTTGGGCAGTATCTTGAAGAGCCTCTTGAAAACCCTGCTTTTGGTCGAATTGCAGCTCAGACTGCTAAACAAGTTATCGTGCAGAAAGTGCGGGAAGCGGAACGTGCACAGATTATCGAAGCTTTTCTGCATCGAAAAGGGGAACTTATCAGCGGCGTTGTCAAACGTATTGAACGCGGCAACGTTTTTATGGATTTAGGTGGGAACGTAGAGGCTTTTGTCGCTCGCGAAGATTTGATTCCTCGCGAGCCTGTGCGCGTGGGGGACCGGATTCGCGGTTATTTAAAAGACGTGCGGTCTGAACCCCGTGGACCACAGCTATTTATAAGCCGGGTTGTACCTGAATTGTTGATTGCTTTGTTTACCCTTGAAGTACCAGAAATCAGCCAAGGCGTTATTGAGCTTAAAGGCGCTGCTCGTGATCCAGGTGCTCGTGCAAAGCTGGCTGTGAAAAGTAACGATTCTCGCATTGATCCGGTCGGCGCCTGTGTTGGTATGCGTGGTTCCCGGGTGCAAAGCGTTTCTAATGAGTTAGCTGGCGAGCGAGTAGACATCGTCTTGTGGAACGAAAATCCTGCTCAATATGTGATCAACGCCATGTCACCTGCTGAAGTCATTGCCATTGTTGTGGATGAAGATTCCCACAGTATGGATATTATTGTTGCGGAAGATAAACTTTCTCAAGCTATTGGCCGAGGCGGTCAAAACGTACGCCTTGCTAGCGAATTAACGGGATGGGAACTCAATGTTATGACTGAAACTCAGGCAGAAGCAAAGTCAGGTATTGAGGAGACTGCTCTACAAGATATGTTCATGGACGTCCTTGACGTTGATACTGAAATTGCAGGAGTCCTAGTGCGAGAAGGTTTTGCTAGTCTTGAAGAGGTTGCTTATGTTCCTGCCCACGAGATGTTGGAAGTACATGAATTCGATACGGAAATTGTTGAAGAGCTACGTAACCGAGCTCGCGATGCATTACTAACGCGGGCGATTGCCGCAGAGGAAAAACTGGGTGATGCAGAACCTGCAGAAGATCTTCTAAGCCTTGAAGGCATGGACGAAGATTTGGCTTATTCATTAGCTGGACAAGGTGTATTAACACGAGAAGGGCTTGCGGAATTGTCCGTAGACGATTTAACAGAATTAGCGAATTTAGATGAAGAGCGTGCTGCCCAGTTGATTATGACTGCGCGAGCACCCTGGTTTTCGAATGGCCAACAAGGTTAAGCCGTTCTGGAGGTAACTAGATGTCAGATGTAACGGTGAGACAGTTTGCAACGGTAGTTGGTATTCCAGTGAACCGATTGTTAGTGCAGTTTGAAGAGGCTGGCATTAAGGTTTCTAATGCTGACGCTACCATTACTGATGCGCAGAAGAAAGACTTGTTGGCCCATTTGCGCAAGAGCCATGGAAAAAAGGAGCGGCTTGGAATTTCCGAGCCAAAAAAAATTACGCTCAAGCGTAAAACCCACAGTGAAATAAGAATGTCTAGTGGAGCGGGTCAAGTAAAAACAGTGAGTGTTGAGGTACGTAAAAAACGCACTTATGTTAAACGTCGTGTAGTTATCGAGGAAGAGAGTAAACGTCTCGAGCGTCTAGAAGAGTCAGGAGGCTACCTTGATCAAGCGCAACCGCAGCCAACCATAGAAGCAGAAGCAAAGATCGAAGAAGAAGCACACCATCAAGCAGAGGAAGAAGAACGCCGTCAGGCCGAGGAAGAAGCAAACCGTCAGGCTGCTGAAGAGGAGGTGCGTCGTCAGGCCGAGGAAGAAGCACGTCGTCAAGCTGAGAAAGAGGCGAGTCGTCAGGCCGAGGAAGAAGCACGTCGTCAAGCTGAGAAAGAGGCGAGTCGTCA
>CAYRGG010000098.1:9761-11215 GCA_964423745.1 uncultured Candidatus Competibacteraceae bacterium
GGCTGAAGAGACTCGACGAGCAGTGCAAAACGAGGAGCAAAAACCACGTCGTCCTCAAGTTGCCACGCAGGTTGACAAGGATAAAGCCCAGGAAATTTTGGAGTCTAAAGATGTAGCAAAAGCCCATGCAAACCCTGAAGAAAGGAGTGCAGCTGCTACAGTAGTTCAGGCAAAGAAACGGGTTAGCGAAGGAGAGCGTGGCGCAAAAGGTCGTGCAGAGGTCACGGGTGATAAGCCTAGTCGCCGTAAAGTTAAAAAATCTAAAGTTGAAAAAAAAGAAGTGTCTTCAACACCCAGGCGTCATGGATTTGCTAAACCGACAGCACCGATTATTCGGGATGTTACTATTCCCGAAACTATCAGCGTGGCTGATCTGGCTCAGAAGATGTCTGTCAAGGCGACAGAGGTTATTAGAGCGCTAATGAAGTTAGGTTCCATGGTGACCATTAACCAAGTGCTAGACCAAGAGACAGCTGCCATTGTGGTTGAAGAGCTTGGGCATAATTACAAGCTTTTAAAAGAAAATGCCCTTGAGGAAGAATTGGTGGCCCAGTCAGACGCACAGGGGAAATCTACATCGAGGGCACCGGTCGTGACTATTATGGGACATGTTGACCATGGAAAAACGTCTTTGTTGGATTACATCCGCCGCACTCGAGTGGCCGCTGGCGAAGCGGGAGGCATTACTCAACACATTGGTGCTTACAACGTTAAGACTGAAAAGGGCACTATTACCTTTCTGGATACGCCGGGTCATGCGGCTTTTACAGCCATGCGCGCCCGTGGCGCAAAAGTAACAGATATTGTGATTTTGGTGGTGGCAGCCGATGACGGTGTTATGCCTCAAACCGTTGAAGCTGTTCAACATGCGAAAGCTGCCGATGTGCCCATTGTGGTAGCTATTAACAAGATTGATAAACCGGAAGCTGATATCGACCGAATAAAAGGTGAGTTAGCAAGCCGGGATGTGATCCCTGAAGAATGGGGTGGAGATACGCTATTTGCTCATGTTTCTGCTAAATCCGGTGAGGGTATTGATGATCTGTTGGATCAGATATTAGTACAGGCAGAAGTGCTTGAGCTTGAAGCCGTCGCAGAGGGTCCTGCAAGAGGGGTGGTTGTGGAGTCTCGTCTGGATAAAGGACGGGGTCCAGTTGCCACTGTGTTAGTGCAGGATGGCACTCTCCATAAAGGCGATACGATTTTGAGTGGTCTTGAGTATGGGCGAGTACGTGCGATGCTCAACGAAGCGGGTGAACAAGCCTCTGAGGCTGGTCCCTCGACTCCCGTGGAAGTCCTGGGCCTTTCCGGCGCTCCTAATGCCGGTGACGAAGTCATTGCCGTCAGTGACGAACGTAAAGCTCGGGAAATCGCTTTGTTTCGACAGGGCAAGTTCCGTGAGGTCAAACTGGCTAAGCAGCAAAAAGCTAAACTTGAGAATGTTTTTGAGCAGA
>CAYRGG010000099.1:0-5733 GCA_964423745.1 uncultured Candidatus Competibacteraceae bacterium
GAACTGAAGGCATTCTAATTCAAAATCGGCCCTAACCCAGCGCTCAACCCGACCGCTTGCTTCGCGCCGCGCCGGTTAGCTTGTTTGTTAGGTTTTATCTGAGATGACTGCGCGGTATTCGTATTTTTAACTGTTTATACATGATGAGCGCATCTGTAAGACCAAGTCGGCGATGATCAAAAGCTTTTGGTAATATTCCAATTGTCTTAAAACCGAGTTTTTTCCAAAGTCGAATTGCACCGTGGTTGGTGGAAACCACAAGATTGAATTGCATGGCTTTAAAGCCCAAAGTGATGGCTACCTGTTGAGAGTGTTCACACAGCGCAGCGGCAATCCCTTTTCCCCGAGCCTTTTCAGACACGATATAGCCGCAGTTGCACACATGGGAACCTAGTCCTGGCTGATTAGGTTTTAGATAGTACGTGCCCACCATGTCATTGCTTTCAGTAACCGCCACATAAGTTGTGGTAGGCATCTTGATCCATACGTTATGGGCTTCAGTCTCCGTGATATCTGGCGAAAAAGCATAGGTTTCACCGCTGCGAAACACCTTTTCAATAATTGGCCAGAGTTGGGGCCAGTCGTTCTCGTGATAGGGGTAGATTGCAATCATAAAGCGGTTCTAACTGAAGGGACCACCTGAGCATGATATAAAGGACTAAGGTCATTATCATAAACTTTTAGTCTACACTAATCCTTAGTCCAGCTGCGGTAGCGAAGGGGGCTAGAGTAAAGGCAAGCACAAGCAAAGCGCCCAACAGCGCCAGTTGACCAGAGGCAGGTAAGCCAGCGGCGGCGGCTGCTACCGCTGAGGTGCCGAAAATAAGCACGGGTATGTAGAGCGGCAATACTAGTAACGTCAACAATACGCCGCCACGGTGCAGACCCGCGGTTAACGCCACGCCAATGGCACCTAACAAACTTAATATCGGTGTACCCAACAACAGGGTGAGGGCTAGCATAGGCAGTGCTCCGCCGGGTAATTGCAAAAGCACGCCTAGCAAAGGGGAAAGCAAAATCAGAGGAAGTCCGGTTACCAGCCAATGGGCCAGTACCTTGGCCAAGACCAGAAAGGATAATCCATGGGGACTGAGCAATAGGTGTTCTAAGGTGCCGTCTTCAAAATCAGTGCGAAATAAGCGTTCCATGGATAACAAGGTGGCCAATAGAGCGGCCACCCATATCACGCCGGGAGCAATCTCCGCCAACAGCTTTGGTCCAGGGCCGATACCCAAAGGAAATAAACTCACCACCAAAACAAAGAACAAAATAGGATTGACTAATTCACTACGACTGCGGATGGCAAGTTGCAGATCACGGTGTAGCACGCCGCGAAAGGCGACAAAGGAAGTGAAGGCGCTTTGCATTAATTCATCATGACTTACGCAAAAACAGGACTATCGTTGCTCGTGCAAGAAGTGTCGGCGGCCTGGATGGTCGTCGTCAAGCCCACAGGGAGGTGTTTACGGCGTCTTCTGGAACGAGCAGCAATAGTCCTGTTCATTAAAGACGTAGTGAGTGAACAGGTTGCTGGCCTAGATTCAAGGACTGATGACTGGTTACAACGGCTATGCCGCCCTCCTGAAGATGCTGGGATAGCCGCATTTCGAGATGGCCAATGCCGTCCCGGTCGACAGCGGTAAAGGGTTCATCCAGCACCCAGACCTTGGCGTCACTGGACCACAAGCGCGCCAAGGCGACACGACGCCGTTGCCCGGCGGACAAGGCGCGAACCTGTACGTCCTCATAGCCATAAAGCCCCACCTGTTGAAGAGACTGTTCCAAAATCGATGGGTTAACCCGGCGACCGCTGATAGCGTTGAGAAAACGCAGGTTTTCCAAGGCTGTCAGTTCCTGTTTGATGGCCGCGCTGTGACCAATATAAAGCAGTTCCTTGTGATAGGCGAAACGGTTTTCGAAAATGTCGTTGCCTTGCCAAGTCACTGTGCCATCTCGCGGTTCGGTAAGTCCACAGAGGATACGGAGCAGAGTTGTTTTACCAGCCCCGTTGGCGCCTTGCAAATGCAGCGCCTGACCCGGCTCCAAGCGTAAATCAAGTTCTTTAAACAAGGTGCGTCCATCCCGCACCGAGGTTAGACGACGGCCCTCTAACATCTACGGCACAATCTGATCGATGACCAGCGCTACGGACTGTGCGCCATTTGTCAGATCAAGGGGATCGGAAAGACTCTGTAAGTCCCCCGATTGAGCAGCCACGTCGCCACTTTTGGAGATGCGAGCGCCCACCACGACCTGTTCAAATTGAGACAATTTCATGGATGGCATCATGGCTTGTTTATCGTCCAACACCACCTGTACCGGAAAGTCCCGGGCCGGTTGGCGAACCGCCGCCAGAGGCATGGGCGGCCCGGTCGCTGCTTTGGCAAAGATAAACAAAGTGGCATTGGCGCTAAGCTTTGAGAGTAAGTCTGGCGACACATCCACTGTGACAGCAATGCTGGGCCCCTCCGAAGGGGGTGTCTGCTTTTGCGCAACAGTCGGTTTGTCCAACTCGGCTTGGCGGGTCTGGGCTTCGGCAATACTGTTGCGCAATACTTGAGCGCCTTCGCTGTCAGGGTCGCGTAATGCTAGCAGGGTCTGCCAGTATTGAATCGCCTCTTTAAAAGCATTGCCGTTAAATGAACCCCAACCCAGCAAAAACAGAACACGTTCACTTTGTGGATTTGCCTGCAACAAACCGCGCAGCAATTGGTTGCTCTCATTATTCAATTTACCCTCATTGGCAAACAGCATGGCTTCGGCATAGGCCAACGCAATATTGGGCTGGTCAGGCGCCAGCTCGTAGGCGCGTTTTAAAGCGACTGCAGCCAGTTCCGCCTGCTGCAGCTGCATATAGCTGGCGCCTAACAGATAAAGTCCCTCGGGGTCTTGCATACCGCCTTTTAGCACACGGGCCTGAAGAACTCGGGTAAGGTTAGGGAGATCAGTAGGGAGGTCTTGCTCTGATACGGTAGAGGGTTCGTAAATAAGTCGCTCGGCGATAGGACCTAACTGATTTTGCAAAGCAATCCAATCTTCTGCTTCACCGCGATAGGAGGCCAGATAGTAATAACTCAAGCCGAGTATGGGCAATAACAACGCAGCCAAACTTGCAACCCGAACGATAAGTCGATTGTTTTGCGATGAATGGGCGTCGTTTTCTCCCGCGTCTAGCAAAAGGGTGCGCTCTAGCTCGGCACGTAATTGCTGGTATTGCTCCCGGTCTAAACGGCCTTCCCGCTGTTCCGTCTCCAGTTCTGCCAAGCGTTCGCGAAAGATGTCGGTATTAACGGTCTGTCGAGAGATATCTGAACTTGATCTATGACGCCAAATGGGAATGGTGACCAGGGCTATGGCAAACAGCACCATCCCTGTGGCCCATAGCCAAAATGCCGTCATCGACTATTGTCCTCACCAGACGCCAGAATATCCTTGAGCCGTTGCCGCTCTTGTTCCGTCAACTCCGTTGCCGGTTGTCGTCCCCGGCGTCGAATCCATAAAGCTAATAACAATGCGACAATACCCATGATGACAAAAGGACCAAACCAAAGCACCCAGGTTGTCGGTTTCACGGGAGGACGATAGGTGATGAAATCTCCATAGCGGGCAACCATAAACTGGGTGATCTCGTCATTACTCTGGCCTGCTTTGACCATCTCAAAGACCCGTTGGCGTAAATCCTGCGCCAACGGCGCATTGGAGTCAGCAATGTTTTGATTTTGACACTTAGGACAACGCAGTTCCGCCACCAGGCTACGAAATTGTTGTTCTTGAGCGGGCTCTTGAAATTCATAGGCGGAGATAGCCGCATAAGCAGGTGTACTTGATAAGGCTAAAATACCTGCCCATAGCCAAACTTTAAGCCAGTGACAAACCCAGCAAGCATACCGTTGTTTCATCAACTCTCGCCTTCGATCATCCGAATTCGAGGAAGAAAATCGTTTTTCCACACCCAATCATCCAGGACACCCACATGGCGATGGCGAATCACCCCCTGTTTGTCCAACAGAAACGTTTCGGGAGCGCCGTACACACCTAAATCGATACCCAACTGGCCTGCTTGATCATTGATATTGAAACGGTAAGGATTGCCTAAACTTTCCAGCCAGCTTACGGCTTTAGCAGGATCGTCTTTGTAGTTGACGCCGTAGATGGCTATTCCCTGGTCAGCCAATTTTCTGAGCATTTCGTGTTCGGCTTGACAGGAGGGACACCAGGTGGCCCAGACATTGAGCAATGCCGTCTTGCCTTTTAGGTTTACCGACGTCACTATTTGTTTTGGATCATTAAGGGTAATAGCTTTAAACGGCGGTAGCGGCTGATTGATAAGGGCCGAGGGTAACAAGGTGGGGTCACGGCCTAAACCCTGCCAGAGAAACCACAGCAAGATCAAAAAAATACCAAGAGGAAGAGACAGCATAAGGGTTAATCTAAGCCTTGGCGACATGGCTAACTCCTGTCTTAATGGGTGTAGACTGTTTTGCTGTTGAACGCCGCCGCGCCAGGCGGTAGCGGGGATCACTGATGGCTAGGAAACCGCCCCAGGCCATCAATAGGGCACCTAGCCAAAGCCAGCGCACAAAGGGCTTATAATGAATGCGCACCGCCCAACCGTCATCGCCCAAGGGTTCACCCAGGGCTACGTACAAATCTTCTGTAAGGCCAGGCTGAATAGCCGCTTCCGTCATGGGCATTTGCTGTACCGTGTAAAGGCGTTTTTCAGGCATCAACACGTCTTTTACCAGGCCGGTTTTCTGTAACACCTCGATATGGGCCTGAGTAGCCACATAATTGGGACCCCGCACCTGACGCAGATCCTTAAGACGGAATCCGTAGGGACCCATCTGCACCTGTTCTCCTACTTGCAAACGCACATCCCGCTCTACACTGTAGGCGCTGGTAATGGCGACGCCTGTGACACAAACCACCAAACCGAAATGGGCCAAAAGCATACCTTTATAACTGCGTGGTAGGCGTACTAGTGCGGTTAGCCGATTTGCTTTGTGGTCCACTTTATGACGCACATCGTAAACACTGGTCAACAAGACCCAAATGACTAAGCTCAAGGAAATGGCCACCAGAAACCGAAATTCGCTGGCAAACAACAATACCAATACAACACCTAGCCCTAGGCTAAATAATAATAAAGGTCCCACTTCACGCGCTAAGGTAGCGGCGTCGTGTTTTTTCCAACGTAACAGGGGACCTATCCCTAAAGTGAGTAGCAGCGCCAAGGTAAGGGGCACGAAAAGGGTGTTGAAATAGGGAGGACCTACGGAGATCTTGCCTAGATTCAGCACATCCGCCAGCAATGGGAATAGGGTGCCCATAAACACTACACCGCACGCACCCACCAAAAACAGATTGTTAAGTAATAAAGAAGATTCTCGGGAGACCGTTGCGAAACGTCCCTCGCTGGAAATGGCGTTGGCGCGGAGCACTAAAAGAACCAAAGCGCCGCCAGTGATAACGGTCAACAGTCCGAGGATAAACAGTCCCCTCGAGGGATCATTGGCAAAGGCATGGACGGAGGTTAAAACCCCAGAGCGTACCAAAAAGGTGCCCAACAAGCTGAGGGAGAAAGCTGCGATGGCTAGCAACACCGTCCAGGCCCGAAACACGCCCCGTTTTTCCGTGGCCGCCAGGGAGTGAATCAACGCGGTACCCACCAACCAGGGCATAAAAGAAGCATTTTCCACCCGATCCGAAGAACCAATTAATCTCGTAATTTGA
>CAYRGG010000099.1:5743-10993 GCA_964423745.1 uncultured Candidatus Competibacteraceae bacterium
TTCCACCGGGTCCCAAAACCACCAGCCGCCCCAACCCAGTTCGTAGTAAGCCCACCAGCTTCCCAAGGCTATACCTAGAGTAAGAAAACACCAGGCTACTGTCGTCCAGGGTCGAGACCAACGGGCCCAAGCGCTGTCTAAACGGCCACTGAGCAGGGCGGCCACTACAAAAGCAAAAGCCACGGCAAAGCCCACATAACCCATGTAGAGCATGGGTGGATGAACGATAAGACCAAAATCCTGCAACAGCGGATTTAAATCGCGACCATCTAAAGGAAAGAAGGGCAGGATGCGCTCAAAGGGATTGGAGGTGAGCTGCATAAACAGCAAAAAGCCAACGCTGATGATACCCATGACGCCGATGACCCGGGCTAGCAGCGCCTGGGGTAAGCTGTGACTAAACAGCGCCACTGCCCCTGTCCAGCCGCCTAAGATAAGCACCCACAACAGCAGCGACCCCTCGTGTCCGCCCCAAACGGCTGAAATGCGATACCATACGGGCAATTGACTGTTGGAATTCTGGGCCACGTAAGCGACAGAAAAGTCATTATTGACAAAAGAAACAGCGAGACAGAGGAAGCTCAACAGAAGAAACCCGAACTGGCCATAGGCGGCGGGCCGGGCCACCGCCATCAAACGGGGTTCATTGCGCACCGCCCCCAGCAAAGGCAAGGCAGTTTGTAATGAGGCCATGATCAAGGCCAAGATCAGCGCTAGATGACCCAGTTCCGGTAGCATAGTTTAAGTTCCTCTAAGGCTTTCGTTGCATGTGTTGCCAGGTGCCGGCTTGCTTAAGACTATCGGCCACTTCCGGCGGCATGTAATTTTCGTCGTGTTTGGCGAGCACTTCTTCGGCTTGTAGTGAGCCATCTTCCGTTAATATACCCCGTGCGACAATGCCTTGTCCTTCGCGAAACAAATCGGGAAGAATCCCTTCAAAACGGACTGGAAGCTGGGCTGCATTATCGGTCAAGACAAAAGTGACCGATAGTGTTTCAGGGTCACGCTGTACACTGCCATCAACCACCAAACCACCCACTCGAATACTACGACCTATCGGGGCATCACCAGCACTAATCTGGCTGGGAGCGTAAAATAGACTGATATTTTGTTGCAGGGCATAGAGCGTCAGACTCACTGCGACACCCACGCCAAAGACAATAAACAGCACGAAAGCTAAGCGCCTGCGCCGTACCGGATTCATACTTTATCTACCTCCTGCTGACGTTGATGGCGCCGTTGGCGACGCGCTATATCCCGCCGCAGTTGACGGTGTCGTCGTGTAATCACAAAAATAAGGCTGCCAAAAACCACCAGCGTTAAACCATAGGAAATCCATACATAAAAGGCATAACCGCCCATATGCCAGAAATCAGACCAACTGGAGAAACTCATGGACGCTCCAGTAACAATCAAAATAAGAATCTGTAAAAATCTTCCGCTACCTTATTGACAATAAACACCCAAAGAGGTGCCTAGTTTAACTCACCACAGCTAAAACGTGTGGTTTTGCTAAAAATTTGCTTTTTTAGAGCATGTAGAAATTCGTAGTGGTCATTGTAGGCGCTGGCGCTCGCAGCACCGTCACACTTTGCGGCTTGCTTTCGATTTTCCTTCGTCCTTGAATGGTAGGGTATGGCAGGTTCCATTATGGAACCTCTTGGTTTATGATATATCACAATGTGATAATTGCTGGGGGAGGGCTGAAAACATGGCACAGACAGTTAAACTCAATGACGATGAACTTCTGGAAGCTGCTAAGACGAAGAAGGATCACTTCTCTCGGTCGCTGAATGGCCAAATCGAGTACTGGGCACGGCTAGGCCGGTTTGTGGAGGAGTCTGGTCTCTTCGATCTACATAAGGTGAACCTGGCTTTTCAGGGTAAGATTCCGGTGGAGGAGCTAGGCGCCGAGGAACAGCACGTCCACGCCCAAATGTTATGGCAGACCCTAGAGGCGCTGGACGGATCAGACGACAGGATTCTGCGCGAGATCGAGCTGGTTGGGGCAACCGCTTATGGATTGGATGAGCAAGGCAACCTTAAGGAAGCAGACCACAGCTAAGGGTGGATAAACGCAATCCTCCTGTCTTGCACCTCCTGGTGGGCGTCAACGGCGCTGGCAAGACGACGTTTTACTATCACCAGATCAAACCTCGCGCTAAGGTGTCTTTTATCAACGCTGACGAAATACAGAAGCAGCATTGGCCGCATGAGACCAATAATCCGCAGCGTTCCTACGAGGCGGCAAACATCGCCGAAAAACAGCGAGCGGAGCACATCAAGCAAGGGAAATCCTTTGCGGCAGAAACTGTTTTTTCCCACCCTTCCAAGTTGGAATTGATTCGAAATGCGCAGCAAAGCGGCTTTATGGTGGCGCTGTATCACATCCATATAGCCACGCCCGAGCTGGCAAAAAAGCGTGTAGAAACTCGCAAAGAAATGGGCGGCCACGATGTCCCCGAGGACAAAATAGTTTCCCGTTTTTCGCGCACTCTCACGCACCTCCAGAAAGCTGTGCAGATGGCTGATCGCACGATGGTGTTTGACAATTCAGAACTCGGCAAATCCCATCGTCATCTGATGACGCTAGAGCGAGGCAGAATTACCAACCTAAAGCGCGGTTTGCCGGCATGGGCATACCAGCAGTATGGTCGTGAGATAAAGACTTACCAGGGCCTTACTGCGGAAGATTGTGACTGAATCTAAAAACCAAACAAACCATAAGACTGATGTGAATAGTATCAAAGGTTATGTATTTAATAAAAACCGCAGCGTCTATGTATGCACAGCATTATCTGAGCAAACTGCTGAGTATGGACGGGAATCGGTACTACAGCGGCATCGCAAAAGGTGGGTGTTGACAGTCAAAGTATCCAACACTTCATGAGCAATTCGCCGTGATCGGTGGAGGCGGTTTACCGTCAGGTCTAGCAGCAAGTGAAAGATGCTTACCTCTACACAACCTTGTTAGGCGGCAATATCTCACAATTATTTAGGTAATAGTTCACAGCTAACAACGTTGCGAAAATGTTCTAGTGAGCGGCGAAGGGAACGATGAAAAAGGGCGTTTAAAATACTTATCCTCTTAAACCTAGGTGCCCGGATAGTTGGCAACAATCCACATATCCAACACAACTAAGAAATTGGGGACGGTTCGCGAACCGCCCCTACTATCTATGCTGACAAAAAAATTTTCTGATTAGACCTGCGGAATTGACGCCACATGGCGCAAACCATGGCGACGCGGAAAGGATGTTCTGCCTTTTTGAAGGCGCTTTCCATATCCATGCGCTTGCCATCGGGGGTTTCAAAGCCTTCTTTGATGAGTCTACGGTGGGGGTTATATCCAAACTCCACTTGCGAAACTTCTCCACCTCGCCTTGTTCTTCACTGACCACCACCGCCATGATGGTTTCACGCATCCAAGCAAGCTTGCGTTCCATAACCATGCTGGCTTGCTGGTCGGCCAGCTTAGTGAGTTCCTTTTCTAGCCCTTTAATTTTGGCTTGCCATTTTTCGAGAATGATCTCCTGCATCCGAACGCAGGTGATTTTGTCGATACAGACCAACATCGCCTTGCCCTTTTGACCGCCGATGCTGTAATGCTCCACAAAGTCTTCGGCGATCTGTTCCAACCGAGGTTGAGACGTAATGATGTGGTAATCGCGTTTTAACTTTCGCTCCAAGCGCTCGGTCACATCTTGATCGTCAATCTCGATCTCTTCCAGCTTGGCGGCTATCTTCTCATTAAGATCATTGGTGACAATGCCAAGCTTTTCACCCCTAGCATCGTAGTACAGGGGCACGGTGGCTTTATCGTCCACAGCTCGTTGGAAGTCATAGGTAGAAATATAATCTCCGAACACGCGGCGGGTGATTTCATCATCTTTAAACAGCGGCGTCCTGGTAAAGCCGATATAGCTGGCATTGGGCAGTGCATTGCGGAGATTAAGGGACAGGCGGCCATATTGGGTGCGGTGCGCCTCATCGGTGATGACGATAATGTCATTCCGATCTGAATACGGGTCGTTGGGGTCAACATCCTTATTAAACTTTTGTACCAGGGTGAAGATATAGGCTTTGTGCTGATTAAGAAGCTGCTGCAAATGATCTCCTGACCCTGCGCGGCAGGGGTCTTGGTCGTTATCCACAAGGCCGCACCCGGCAAAGGTGTTATAGATTTGCTTATCCAAATCCTCCTGGTCGGTACAAATCAAAAAGGTAAAGTTACCCCCTAGCTTGCGGTGAATCTTACGGGTGAAGCACGCAATGGAATAGGATTTACCGGAACCTTGTGTGTGCCAGAATACACCCAGCTTGCCGTTGCGCACTTTGCGGTTTTTAACCGCTTCGATGGCGCGGTTGACGCCCAAGAACTGGTGGTTTCGAGCGACGATTTTAACCAGCTTGCCTTGGCTGTCATCAAATACTATGTAATTTTCAAAGAGATCGAGAAAATCCCGTTTATTACAGACACCTTTTAGCAAGGTCTCCATATCCACCACGCCGGGGTCGTCTTCGGCTAAACGCTTCCAGTCATTGAAGTGCTCGAACTTGCTGGAGATGGAGCCAATCTTGGCATCCACGCCATTGCCCAAAATCACAAAAGCGTTGTGGTGAAACAGATGGGGAATGGTGTCTTTGTAATCGGCGAGGTTTTTTTCGTAAGCATGGCATTAATGACAATAAACTTACCTTCGTCATCATATTTGGGGGTCATGCCTCTAGCCAAAAATGAGCATAATTGAGATATCGGCTTCTTCTCCCACCTCGCAGGCACACCATCAATGCTTTTGACATGCTCATGACCGGGGAAACGGAAACGCACAAACCACTCTTTGTAAAGCTGCCGCGCAGATTCCTCTAGCAATTCAATCCGGCGCTTGTTGTTTTCGATGAGGTTGTCGTAAGCTCCAATAACGTCAACAATTCGATTCTGGCTTTCTAAATCGGGCATGTTTACTTTGAAGCTCTTAAGCATCGTCAGATTTATATTTGGCTGTGCAGCTTGACCTCCACCAATTCCCTGACACATTGCAAAGGTGCTAGGGTTTTTAAAATGGTAATAAATAAAGCGTGGATTGGCCTCCTCCTTTTTAACCCGCACTATACCAACAGCTTGATTAGTATTTGCAGGGACATCGGAAGGCTTAACAAATCCACATTTACCGACATTAGCGCCAGCAATTGTGACTAGACCTCTTGAAAAAGTCACTTTGCTAGGTCAATTTCAAAGTTATGAATGGC
>CAYRGG010000100.1:0-10868 GCA_964423745.1 uncultured Candidatus Competibacteraceae bacterium
CCATAAGAATACCGCCGACCCCCCCCGACAATCCCCAGCAGAGCGCCGCCAGCGCCACGTAAATCTTACTCACACCCACCATTTGATCTCTTTATCGTATGGAGAAAATCAGATTGTCTTTTCCTTACTGATAAAGGCAATATTAGGCTTTACTGGCAACTCAGCCCGATGGAGACGGTAACCTGGAAACTTGACCTCCTATAATGTCCTGCGCAAAAGATGTTTACGCCTAGAGCATTTCCCATTTAACTGTACACGGCGTTAGCCTTTGGTCTCGGTGTGCTCATGTACTGGCATGTACACTCCGCGCCCCTCGCCTCGGCTGCCTTGTTTACAACTGAAGCGAAAAAGCTCTAGTATCCTTTGACTAAATCATCAGCCGCATTCTACCGCTACACGCAGATGGCGAAAGCGTGTCAGTCATCGGCTTTCGTCGATAAACAAGACTTCCGATGGCGTCCAATCCTTCGCATAATCATCAGCGCGACGAAGCCATTCCTTAATGCGTAGTTTTGGAGGGACTGAGACACCCCAATATTCAACGAATAGCGCCTCATCCATGCGTATTGCGGCTTCTCGTATTTCGCTTTCAAGTAATTTTATAGCTCGTTGGATATAGATTCCGCCTTTGTTGTCATTGGTCGGATTTGCCACGCTTCCAGCAGAAAACATATCGCGTGTTTGGTGGGCCAAAACGCCGTGGTAAGTTAATAGGTACAGTACAACATCGTCATATTTGTTTCGTGAACGCCCCGAAGAAACGATTTCAGGACAAAGCAAGACAGCTTCCGCGCGTAATCTTTTCTTTTCCCCAATAGGCAGTTTCGTGTATAGGCGAGCTTGTATAGGGAGGGTGTGCTCTTCGCCTGGCCGGTCTTCCAGCCACCACAATCGTTCGCCTGATTTTAATCGTCCACGGGCGTAACTCCGGATGTACTCCATCTTTTCATGCATTTCGGAAGCTCGAAAGTCATCGTAGGAGATTCCCATCTGCTCAAAAAGTGATTGCTCAGCTCCTATTTCCACTTCAAACCTTGGAACATGTGAAGTGCGAACATGTATTACAGACTTTTCATATTCGCCCCACCTTACGCTTGAAGTACCGCCCATCTTGCCAAACATGATGTAGACGAATTGAACTGAGTCAATTCTATTGGTTTCAAGAATACTGTTTGCAACGCTTCGCCATGTATCGCCGGCAGTGAACTTTACTTCGATTCCAAAATCTCCAACTGCTATATCAGGAAAAGCCTGTGGATGAGGATTAAAATCGATTTCTATTTCAGTATCACTGATGTGATCACAAACCACTTCTCTGACGCGACCTTCAAATTCCTTTGCGAATTTAAAAGGCGTGACTCTAGCTTCTTGCGTAAGTTGTTCGGCAATTGAGGTCAGTATTTTTTCAAATTCATCCTTTACCATTCTGGTTGGCTCATGGCTTTAGCGAAGCATGGACGGCTTCAGCAATATGCCAAGCCATCACCGGAGGGACAGCGTTCCCGATTTGACGCTCAGTTTCTCGAAGTTTTGCGTCGAAGATAAAATTGTCTGGAAATGACTGAATGCGAGCTGCTTCGCGCATAGAAATTCGCCGTGGAAGTTCATAATGCCACTGGATATTTCCATGGCATTCGGCTCGTATAGTATAACCAGCTCGATCAGCGATCAGTCTTCTATCGCCTTGGTCAGGACTCCGGTTTGCACGGCTCCAGATGTGATTGAATGAACTATTTTCGGGTAAGTCGATCAAGTCATGGATAGCATCCATGGCAGTCACATAACTATTTGCATTCAAAATCGGCTTAGGATGCTCAAAGGGTTTCACGCCTGGAAGCGTTCCAACGATGATGACGCGCTCGCGGGTTTGCGGAACGCCAAAATCAGCAGCGTGATAGAGTTGGTATGTTACGTCATAACCGATTGCGCAAAAGTCTGCCAATACCTTTTGGAGCGCATCGGCATGATGGCGCATGAGGAGACCTTTAACATTTTCGGCAACGAATATCTTCGGCTTAGTTCGATCAATGGCTTTCACCATCGCATGATACAAGCCGCTACGCTTCCCCGCGATGCCTGCGCCTTTCCCGTTCACAGAAATATCTTGGCATGGAAAACCGCCTATTACCACATCTGCCTTCGACGGCAGATCATCGATTAAATCCCAGATATCGCCATTACGAATATGTTTGCTAACGTTCTGGCGATAAGTCCTGCACGCTGCTTCGTTTATCTCGCAAGCCCACGTTATTTGAAAGGGATGGCGTTTGTAACAGCGACCCAGAAACGAAAAACCTCCTTGAAAACCCAAATCCATTCCACCACAACCTGAAAATAGAGAGACTACGCTGATATTTTTTTGCAGGTTGAAGATGTCTACTGAGGAGTTTTTGTTTGCGACTAAGCGAGGTTTATTAGATACATTCACGGAATCTATTGCAATGTTACCTTCCATTTTTATTTCCCCTGTCTCTTATAGTTTTTATGGGGTTCCGCTATAAACAAGTCTGCTTGCTTCATGGCGTGACTTTTCTCAACATATGCTCTCATAAACTCTCTAATTACTTGCGCCGCTGGCTTGTCTTCAGACTTACAGGCATCTAAGAATTT
The DNA here is from genome assembly GCA_964423745.1 of uncultured Candidatus Competibacteraceae bacterium. Classification (GTDB taxonomy): domain Bacteria; phylum Pseudomonadota; class Gammaproteobacteria; order Competibacterales; family Competibacteraceae; genus CAYRGG01. The sequence continues at coordinate 2,611 of CAYRGG010000100.1, forward strand.
CTGGTGTAGTTCAGGATCAACCCTAATTCGGTAATTTGAAGACTTGTTCATTGGATGCACATTGGATACACATTTGTGTATCCATTGTAGAGAAAATCAGGTAATCGTCAAGGTTCTAGAAATTGGAAAGGTGCTGGTTACTTGGGCATAACCACTGACTACCAGATTAAATGTTTACAAGTATATAGTTCACTGAGTTATACCAATCTTTCAAATTAAGGTTCTATCAAACCTTGTCATGTTAGTGGCTTGTACATGATAAGAGGTAGAGCCATATTTACCAGGATTGGTATTAGACACGGCAAAACCATAACGGCTGGAAGAGTCGTTGCGCACGGTATGGAATGAAACAACAAGAATTGGAACGAAAGCAGAAAAAACTTGCGGAATAAAAAAACCAACTGGTCAAAGAGCCATCCGCAGAAGCGTCCAAAATCTGATGGCGGAAATGGTAATGAGGGCAGCGCAGCCAAATGTTGGCTACGCTGCCCGTGCAAGCTAATCTAATTCACTGCCTGCCAGCTGAGATTGCCGTTGTAACGGAAATAATGCTTGCCTTCATCGGCTATCTGGAACAAGTGCAGCCACTGGTTATCCAGCAGTTGGCGAACATTTTCGTGCTTTTCGATGATGCGATTCATCTCGTCCTGGGGCGCCTCAATGAACACATTCAATCGTAATGGCTCATGCATGGCCCGCTGGCCATCATGCACTGACTGTATCGGCAATCCCACCTGTAAGTCACCGCCATTACCTTGCAACACACCGATGGTGCCGGTTACGTTATGCAGCACTTTGTTGCCACTGCCGAATCGCTCATTATTAACCGTTGAGGCGTAATATTGCAGGTTGATCCAGTTCGCCACCACCATAGGTGCGATCATGATCAATTCCAGCACCGCTTTTTCCGGGTCGGCCTCGAAGTGATAATTATGCAGGAACGAGCGTCCACCTAAGTTCAGATTTTTGGTACGTTCGCGAGGGGCGGCGATAAACGCTGCGTTATTGGCCAATGCCCATTCCGGACGAACCTGCGCCCAATCGCGGCTCCGCTCGCGAACCTGCTCGTCCATGATGCCGGGAGTCTTGGTGCCAATACCCAAAGTGTCCGAGCGTTCTTTACGGGTGGCGTGAGAGGCTTTTTCCAACCAAATGCGTAATTGCTCGACGTCTTTCTGATGGCTGGATGGAATTAAATCCTCATCGTAGATGCGCAGATCATCGGTGCAGGTGTCATGCAAGACGCCAATAAACCAGGTATCTTCCGGGATAACGATACCCCGCTCTGCCAAGCCAGCCCGGATATCAGGATGATTAAAAATCGCTGCCCCTACCCGCACATTGGCTTCGCCGGTATGTCCCCCACAAGCGCCACAATCCAGGCCAGAGGCATAAGGATTATTGACGGTGGTGCTGCCATGACCGCAAAGTGCAACCAGACGCGCAAAGTTCGAGGTCAAGGCCATGGCACCCAATGCAGTGGCGGCAGCATCCACCTGAGCTGTGGTGACGATACCGGTCTCTGTTGGATCGGCGCCCATACCCAAACTGCGCTTCTCGAAATTGATTTGCGGTGCGGTGCGTTTGGCAACTCCTTCATCTAAACCATCCACGCTAGGCTTGACCACGGTGCGAGTGATCCCAAATGTGTCAGTGATAAGCTTGATGCCGTACATTAAGCCTGTGGTTTCCACGAACGGAAAGCAAGACACCGCCGACGTCTTGAAGGAACGCCAGGCTTTGTCCACCAGCTTACGGCGGATGCGCAGGGATAGAATGTTATCCACCTCTGTGGGGCTGGCGTTCTTGACCGTCTCCCGTACCCGAAACTTAGGCGTAAATAACACCGGGCACTGGGCCGAGCCGTGTTGATGGCCAATCTGAATGTACTCAATGAAAAAGGCGAAAAAGCCTGCAAAGCCGATGGTCTCAATAGCGGGGGATACGACCTCCAGATTGCGCCGGTAAATCTCCGAGCGGACATCAATACAGAAGGCGGCTTGCACAGCCTTGCGCGGCTCGTCTTTGCGGCCGGGTATCGTCAATTGATTCGACACGGCCAGACGATTGACCAGATCCCGTTGAAAACCCCGTTCAAACGCTTGTTGCAACACATACCGGGTCATCAGGTCGAGGGTGACTGCATTATCCCTCGCGCCCATGGGCTTATCGCTGCGGGCCAGCACTTTGGTTTGCCAGGCGTCGCGGAACTGCGGATCGGGATGCAAGGTATATAGGGCGTAGTCGTAAGCCAGGCGAATCGCCAGCAATTGCACCAGTGAGTCGTCTTCCGTACCATACAGACCTTTCTCGCGGGCCAGGTACTGCACGTAGGCGCTCCAACCGCTGAGGGTCATCAGCTCGTGATGCAGGAATTCCTCGACTTTATCAGCGGGCACTTCGAGCCGGTTGAGTACCATTTCGATGGCTGGCAGGGGCTCGGCAGGCAGTTCGGCGATTTTGTCGCGAAAGCCGGGTAAACCCATGATCTCAGGATTTTGGTCAAGTAGCGCCGCTTGTTTCCAGGCGGCATAAGGTGGCAGCGAGCGCCATGGCATCCGCCAAGCGGATTGCCCTTGGTCGTAGTAGGCACCGCACCATTTCGAGCATTCCTCGACGACGAAGCGACTCCAATGGGTGTCACGCACGCTGTCAAATACTTCACTGACACTCAGCATGGCATCTTCAGGTAGCCGATCACGGGTATCCGCCGTTGCCGAGCGCACCGCATCCTTGAGATACGCTATGGTAAAGGTATGTGCTACGGGTTCTCCTAGCGAAGCGATTAACAGCTCGCGGCTTTCATCAATGGCGGCTTGCAAGTCGACGTCAATAATGCGCAGAGATTCCAGATGTTGGCGGTAAAAGCTGAGTGGACTCAGGATATCCGCATGGGCAACCCGGCGCATCGCGGCACAGGCCGTCGCGAAACTTTGGTCAGCCAAACCCATGAAAGGGTTAACAGCGACAAAGTTCTTTAGGGGCCACAGGGGTGGAACCCGCTTACAGGCTTGACTGATTTGCCCAGTCAAGGCGACCATTTCCCCAGTTATAGACTCAACTTGTTCAATATCGTCGTTCAGTTCGACGGGTTCCTTTAAAACAGCAGTTTTTTTACTCATTGGGGTACTCCTCTCGCTCACGCGGCTTGTTTGGTGTCAGTGTCAATGGGCCAGAATCGCTCCACTAACTTGTTAGCGTAGGTGTTGACATAGAGGCCGTTGAAGGCATAGACATACATTTTTTGCCACGTTGGATTGTCAGCGCGATAAGGCAGTTGGGTTTGAAAGACCAACACCGCCATGAACAGAATGATCACTCCTCCCATCAGCCACAGGTCGAAAGCTGTGCGAAGTGGGTGCAGTTCGGGCAAGGCGCCCGCCAGCATAAAGGCAAAGATTGATTGTAGGGTGAAGAATACGAAGCATACCCCGATGGCCATAACGATTCCGCGCATTGCCACCGGCAGTGTGTACTCATCACCAAAGGAATTCCAAATCAGGTGCGTCACCGCCATCATCAGGACAGCACCCAGCACCACGACCCCCGGCTCTTTATCCGGTGTGACGCCAAAGACCCAAGCCATCGCCAGGGTCAGTCCCAGCGCTATGAATAGTGCAGCGATAAGTTGCAACACCTGAGGTTTTTCTCGTCGGGTTGGCACCCAAGATGACCGGGCAATGTCAATAATGCTGCCTGAAGACAGGAAGGCATGGGCTTTATACATGGAATGGGCGATGATATGCAGTACCGCGGCGGCGTAAGCGCCCAGACCGCATTGCAGCATCATAAAACCCATTTGCGCTACCGTGGAGTAGGCCAGTGAGGTCTTGATACTGGTTTGGGTGAGCATCACCACGGAAGCGAACAGAGCCGTGAATGCCCCCACCACAGCCAGAAAATCGAGGGCTATGGGTGACAGGGAGAATACCGGGCTCATGCGTACGATTAAGAAACCACCGGCATTAATAATGCCCGCATGCAACAGCGCCGACACTGGAGTCGGTGTTTCCATGACCTCGGGCAACCAACTGTGAAAGGGGAACTGAGCGGACTTGAGCAGGGCGCCCAGCGCCAGCAGCAAAGCAATCCAGGTAAACGCACCCACATCCTCTGACCCCGCAGCACGCAGCGCATCCGCGGCGGCAAAGATTTGCCCAAAATCAAGATTGTTAAAGGAGGTATAAATGAGTGTCATAGCCCCAATCAGGCATAGGTCACCGGTGCGGCTGATGACAAACTTCTTGCGCGCCGCCAATTGGGCTGCTGGCCGTTCGGGATAAAACAGTAATAACTTGTGCAGGCTCATACTGGTGGCCACCCAAGCTAAGACGAACATTACCAGATTGCCCGACACGATCAACGTGAGCACAGAACCGACAGTCACTGCCAGCCATTTCATAAAATAGCCTTGTTCGGCATCCCCGTCCAAATAGTTTTCCGCATAACGGGTCACCACTGCACCCATGAATGACACCAGTAGTAGCATGATTGCTGACAGGGCATCGAAGAACACGCCGACCGAGAAATGAAAGCCCTCAGTAGAACCAATGGTAAAAAAATTTAGTGTGATGCGACCGTAACTTAAGAAGCCGAGCGTCGCGAGAATAGCCGCGCCAAGGGCAATCCAGGTCAAGCCGCCAGTCAGTTTGGTCATTACTCTAGGGTTGGCATTGGCCCCATCGCGGGGGATAAAGAGTATCGACAGCAAGAGTGCGGGGCCAAATGCAACAATGTAAGGGATAATCGGTTTCATGGCTTGGCTCCTCCGTTGCCGATGGTTGTCCCTTGCTGCCCAGTGTGGCTTTGCAAGTTTCTCTGAACCATTGATTGTTACCTCGCTTTAAGTAGAGTTTTTGCAGGCAGTTAAGTACTACACTGCAGCAAATCTACCAATCTCATTTGATTTGATCAAATATATGTATTTTAATAAATCGTTTCTTTTTTTAAAAGTATTCAAGCATGGCACATATTAACTACCATCATCTGCGGTATTTTTGGGTTATCGCTAACGAAAACAGCCTTACGCAGGCTGCCGAGCGTCTGCACGTCTCGCAATCCGCGCTGAGCATCCAGGTGCGCAAACTGGAGGACAGCCTAGGGCAACGGCTGTTTGATCGTGAGAACAGGCGGCTGGTCTTGACCGAGGCCGGACGTATCGCGCTGGATTATGCGCAAACCATCTTCCAGGCGGGTGACGAACTACTGAACACCCTCAAAAATCGGCCTTCCGGTAACCGTCAGGCGGTCAGAATCGGTGCGGTCGCCACCCTGTCGCGCAACTTCCAATTGCAATTGCTACAGCCCCTCATCGGCCGACCCGGCCTGGATCTTATTGTGCGTTCGGGAAGCTTGGCTGAGCTACTGACGCAGTTGCAGGCACACACCATCGATCTCGTGCTGTCCAATTTTCCCGTGCGCCGGGATGCCGAAACCGGCTGGCACAGCCATTTGCTCGACGTTCAGCCGGTTAGCCTGGTAGGCCAGCGGAAGGCGGGGCAGGAACGTTTTCGCTTCCCCGAGGATCTGCAGACCACACCCTTGTTGCTGCCGACATTGGAAAGCGATATTCGAGCAGCTTTTGATCTGCTGCTGGATCAGGCGGGCATCCGCCCAATCATTGCCGCTGAGGTCGACGACATGGCTATGTTGAGACTGCTAGCGCGGGAATCGGAGGGTGTGACCCTGGTTCCGCGGGTGGTTGTGCAGGACGAGTTACAAGCGGGTGTATTGGTTGAACGCCACCGCATCACACAGATCGAGGAAAGTTTTTATGCGATTACTCCGAGTCGGCGGTTTCCGAATCCACTGGTGCGTGAACTGGTGCTGCATATGAAAGCGGCACCCGAGACGCTGTCCCCAAAAACTGAACCTTAATTTCTTACTGGTAAAGCGCAGCAAAAGCTGACTCCATAAAATCATCTTTGATGGTGACTTTTATAAAGAGTGCTGCGGTCTATGACATTCGGCTTAAGACTTCTGTTGGATAGGCAATATTAATGTAATGACATAAGCTATTTAAGCGCTTTTCAAACGGCTGTTATAGCCACATACCTATTAATAAGAGAGCATGTTATGTCAAACATCAACAACAATTTAAATGTACGCCGCCCTATTGCTAACATTACTGTTGAAGACATACACACGACCCGCGAATCTTGGAGCCAATGCAGTGCTGAACAACAGCGAGCACAGGAAGCCTTTGAGCAAGCATTAAATTGTGTTGAGAGTAACGCCGCCAAACGCGGACGTAATCAGCGGGATTGGGATGAGCCCTGTACTATGATGGACGCGGTGGCGGTTGCCCACGGAGCCTTTTGGGGTGGTGTCTCCGCAGGAGCGGTGACTGCAGCGACAGCTTCAGCAATCCCTGTGAGTGCTGTTATGGGTGCAGCTGTGGGAGCAGCGGTAGGTTTCGGACAAGCAGTTACCGATCCGGACAATACCACAAGCATTAATCCAGCCCACCATTTTAGCGAGAATCCTCTTCAGCCCGAGAGTAATAAAGGGTTGGATTCCCAATGAACCACCAGAAAAGGGTAAACCAATTTTTTGAAAAAATACTTTCTGAAGGTAAGCTTAAAAGAACAAATATCGTTGACGAATGGCTGTGGTCACATGGCTATCAGACACCACCGTCAGTAGCATGGCCTCTTTGGGCAATTATTCTAGAAATAACAATGTTTTGGTTGATTTTGAGACCCTTTTTATTAGTTCCGTTCATCTTTTTTTTCCCCCTGTGTCCACAAGCGGGGTTTCTGACCGAGTACTGGAATGCGCTAGCAATCGATTCTGACGAGATCGTTCTTGGTGCAGTGATTATCGGAACTGCAACTTGGACAAGAACCTATTTCATGCCCTGGAAACGCTGGCGTCAGGTTTGGAAAGAAATTGACGATAACGACACTACCTGGAAACCGTCTGATCAAAATCGTTAGATGATTATGCGCTAATGAGATAAGACTTGCGCGGAAGAGGACTTTGAGTGATTCATGAGGGAAGTGACGATGGCCTGGACGGCCATCGTCAAACCTTCCGAGAATGACGTATTTACAGCCCCCTCTGAAACGAGCAGCAATAGTCCTAAAGGAACTTCCTAAGCAGCTAAGGGCTGAGGAGAATGGACGAAACATTTCTTGGGACAGACCCGGGCGCAGGCTTCACACCCGACACAATCCATGGCATTACTCAGTTTCATGTAAGAATTGTCGCTATCATCGTCGTCATCGTAATCGTCGTCGTAATCGTCGTCGTCATCTAAATCCACTTCATCCACGGCCCGCTGCACCATTTCAAAGACATCACGGGGACAGACCTTAAAACAACGACCACAACCGATACATTTGTCTTCTTTCAATTCAATCACAAACTGGGGTACCCATTTCGTACCACCACGGGTAACGCCGGTGATTGCATTTTCCATATCCATTTTTTTTACCTCTTTGGTTGCCGTTAAAGATACATTGCATTGAATTCCGTTCTTTGCAAACTGCGAACGGAACTTGACTACAATTCGGCTACATGGGGATATTCTTTGATGAGTGTAAGGGCAGTATTCACCTTCTTTTCACCCTCTTCTTGCAGCTTTTCGAGACTCTTAAAACCAAACCGATGCACATCCCGCAGGTTACGATCCAGCACAACCAATCGGCCCACCGTAATGACAACACGGCCAAACCCCTCGTAGGTAAGATTGATCAGGGGTACGGCCAGCAAACCAGAGCTTTGCTCGATAAGGGTTGCAATGGCATTGTAAAATGCCTTTAACCGGGAAATGACTTCTTCATCGGGGTCGCCTATGATAGGAATTTCACGCTTGCGTTCTTTGGTGAGAATAAAGGGGTCGAGGATTTGTGCTGCAGAATAGTGATCATACTGTCCGTAGCTATCTAGGGCGCGCACTTGTTTGACCATCGCCTTCATAAACTCCGTTTCTAGCAAAGGCTCATTATCGGTCAATACAGAATCTGTCATAGTATCATATCAATAAGTTATTGTTTCTGTTAATTTTATTCCTGCCAACCTTCGGCTTCCATGGCGTCGAACCGTTCCGCACTGGGCGAGTCTTGGCGTCTACTTGCCTTTGTTATCCAGGACGCAGACCCGCTTTCCAGCTCACCTTTAAAATCCCGCAGCAGTTGCTCGATAGGCGTATTCTCATCAACCCGAATCGGTTGAATGCCCCGTGCGATCAGCTGGCGAATGGCGGAACCACCCACCGCTTGGCAATACACAGCAGCACAGCCCTGCAAAAGATC
>CAYRGG010000101.1:0-10725 GCA_964423745.1 uncultured Candidatus Competibacteraceae bacterium
GCGCAACAAGTACATTGCACGATCAGCTTGCCGCGCAAAGCGGTATTTTTATGTCTACCCCAAAAGAGCCTAATTTTTTTAGCGATGACGAACAATGGAATAAAGGTACTCAGTGGTATGGTTCATTGTTTAGAAATGCTAAAGAACACGATATCTGCGGCGAATCCAGTACTCACTATACTAAACTCCCTGACTATCCAAAAACCTTGGAACGCATGCATCGGCATTTGCCTAGCATTAAATTAATTTATGTTATGCGTCATCCTTTGGATCGGCTGATATCCCAGTATATGCACGAGTGGACAGAACGCACTATCGATACTCCTATTGAAACAGCAATTAAAAATTATTCTCGATTGATTGAGTACGGATTATACAGTACACAGCTGAAACCCTACATAGATGTTTTTGGTAAAGACAGGATTTTGCCCGTCTTTACCGAGCGTTTGATGACATGCCCTGAAGCTGAATTACAGCGTGTTTGTGATTTTCTAGGATATAAGGACCGCGTAACTTGGAAAAAAGATATCCAAAATCGCAATATATCTAGTGATCGCCTAAGAAAGAGTGAGCTACGAGACGTTCTGGTAAACCTCCCAGGAGTCACTTGGGTAAGGACTGAAATCATTCCCCAGTCGACTCGAAATTGGATTAAAAGCTTTTGGCAAATTAAAAACCGACCTGTTTTGCAAAGTCAGACTCAAACTATTTTAACAGATGCCTTTGATAAAGATTTGGCAGTATTAGGAAGTTGGTTAAAGGCTGATCTTAACTGCGAAAACTTCAAATCGGTCGTATCGGAAAACTCATTGAATTGGAATGGTTGTACAAATAATGCTTTTTCTGAGGAAGAAGTTGTAGTGGCTTGACTTTAAATTTAGTCACTTTTCGATTACGTTTAATCCTCAGTTTTATATGAATGGCATTCGGATCTAAGTTTAGGGATAAGAATTGATACGATGAAAATTACCTTTGTTTTACCCTATGCAGGTTTGGCTGGTGGTATCCGTGTGGTAGCGATTTATGCGGAACGTCTTCGGCAACGTGGGCATCAAGTTTTTATCGTTTCGATGCCATGGCCGGAGATGCCTTTTCGACACAAAGTTAAACGTTTCCTAAAAGGTGAAGGCTGGCCTGAGAAAATGTCTTCCGACTCTCACCTGGATGGCTTAAACATTCCTTGTAAAGTACTCGATAAGTGGCGACCCGTGGTTGATGCCGATGTGCCAGACGCAGACGTTGTTGTTGCAACCTGGTGGGAAACAGCGGAATGGGTTGCCAGTCTCTCAGAATCTAAAGGCGCCAAAGCCTATTTCATACAGCATTACGAAGCCCATGATGGACAGCCTAAGCAACGTGTAGATGCCACATGGACATTGCCTTTGCACAAGATTACGATTTCCAGGTGGCTTGCGGATTTGGCCACTAAGAGGTTTGGTGATCAACATGTTTCCCTTGTTCTCAATAGTGTGGATACGGATCAATTCTATGCGCCCTCTCGGGGCAAACAGCCTTTTCCTACAGTAGGTATGCTCTATTCGTCTAAAAAGTGGAAAGGTTCCGACATAGCTCTTAAGGCTTATACCAAAGTCGCTCAGGAAATCCCTAATTTGCGCTTAATCGCTTTTGGAGAGGAAAAGTTGTTAACTCATCTCTCAATACTAGACAGTAACAACTATTTCCAGCGACCGGACCAAAGCTTTATTAGAAATATTTATGCACAATGCGATGTCTGGTTATCTAGCAGCTGGAGCGAGGGTTTTTGTCTTCCTCCTTTAGAGGCTATGGCTTGCCATTGTCCTGTCGTGTCTACCGATGTGGGTGGTCTTAGTGATTTTGTTAGTAACGGCCAAGAAGGTTATCTTGTTCCACCAGGTAACGTTGATGAACTCGCTAGACGGTTGATTGAAGTTCTCTCATATTCCGAGTCCCGCTGGCAAACCATGTCAGAAGCAGCTTACCTTTCAGCAACCCGTTATTCATGGGATGACGCTACTGATCTTTTTGAAGATGCGTTGCATTTTGCTATTACCAAGCAAAAAAAGAGTGATGTGGCCCAATCTGGAAGAACTTACGCAAACCATGAAGTTTAGTTTTGATCTAAATGGTTAATTTTATAAAGATATTTTGTTCAAATAGATTTATTTTTGTTTTTTTAACATTAGCTTATATTGTGGAGTTTAATAAACTTATAAAATATTTATGTTTGAATTTCTTAAATACTTTTTTTGGGTGATCATTGTACATTTATTTGATAGCTCATTTACTGGAACGTGGTTTAGATGGAGTAGAATAAATATGCCAACCACAATAGAATCTTTAAAAGAATTATGGCACTACCGTGAACTTTTCTTTTTCATGGTATGGCGTGATATTAAGATACGTTATAAACAATCAATGCTAGGAGTGTTATGGGCTATTATTCAACCTTTTTTAACGATGCTTATATTCACTTTAGTATTTCACAGGGTTGCGAAATTCGAACCAAGTTTAGGTTTGCCTTACGAAATTTTCTCGTATTGTGGTCTCCTTGCGTGGACCTACTTTTCTAGTGCAATTTCACACGCTGGACAAAGTCTAGTAAATAATCGAGACCTAATCACTAAGGTCTATTTCCCTCGAATTATTATTCCCGCTGCCACTACAATCCGTGGGCTGTTCGATTTCGCCATAGCAACTGTGTTTTTTATGTTATTAATGCTGTACCACGATGTGTCTATTACGTGGGGTTTATTGTTTTGGCCGGTTTTAATGATTCTATTATTAATGTTATCTTTAGGTTTTGGTATGATATTTGCCGCAACCAACGTTAGATATCGCGATGTACAATACGCTTTGCCATTTTTTGTGCAATTGGGTCTTTTTGTTTCTCCTGTTATTTATTCCCTCGATTCCTTACCAGAAAAATGGCAAATGATTTTAGCTTTGAATCCAATAAGTGGAATTATTGAGACGTTACGAGTGTGTCTAGTGCCTTCGGCTCAGATCGATTGGCAGTTATTTGGTATTTCTTTAATAACTACGCTGTTTATATTTGTTTTTGGTACATTTTATTTTAGAAAAACAGCGCGGGATTTTGCGGACGTCATTTAAAGGGATTGGTGCTCTTATGAAAGCAGCTATTATTGCAGATAAAATCACAAAACAGTACAAACTTGGCCAGTTCAAAGGCAATGAAATGCTGCGAGAAGCAGTCATGAATTTTATGAAAAACCCTTTTGGTGCAAGACAGTCAAATAGGGAAATACTAGAAGCGCTTAGCGACATTTCCTTTGCAATACAGCCGGGTGAGGTTGTCGGTATCATCGGCCGCAATGGGGCCGGTAAGAGTACATTATTAAAAGTACTTTCAAGAATTACCTCTCCTACTTCAGGAAATATCAAGGTAAAAGGCCGTTTAGCGGCTTTGCTGGAAGTGGGAACAGGTTTTCATGAAGAGTTGACAGGTCGAGAAAATATTTATTTGAATGGCTCGATCCTTGGTATGAAGAAGCACGAAATCAATACGCGATTGGATGAAATTGTTGCTTTCTCTGAGGTAGAGCGATTTCTCGATACGCCTATCAAACGTTATTCATCGGGAATGCGCTTGAGGTTAGGTTTTGCCGTAGCCGCTCATCTCGAACCTGAGATTTTGTTGGTAGATGAAGTCCTTGCTGTTGGGGATGTTGGTTTCCAAAAAAAATGTCTGGATACTATGAGTGACCTGCAAAGTGGAGGAAGGACTGTTTTGTTTGTGTCCCATAATTTGGCTGCTGTAGAAAACCTTTGTCCACGGGCTATCTGGATTGATCGAGGGTGCGTACGTGAGGATGGGGATGCTCGCTCGGTGATTCAATCTTATCTTTCAACGTTTGCTCAAGTAGATCAATCTGTCGTGGATCTGCGTCAGCTTGATGACCGTAGAGGAACGGGTGATATTCAATTTACGCGCATTGAATTACTTGATAGTTTTGAAAATCCCATCGACGTTGTACGTAGCGGCGACGCATTAATTTTTAGACTCCACTACGAAGCCTTTAAACCAATCAAATATCCACAGTTTGGTATCGATATTCATACTAATATGGGAACATTAGTAACTTCCGTTAATACTTGGACTACTGGTTTTAATCTTGAAGCCATTGATAAAGGTGAAGGCTTTGTCGATGTTCGTATCGATTCTCTAAATTTTATACCGGACCGTTACTATTTATCTCTTTGGTTGACCGGCGTAGGTCGCGAATGTTATGACCGTTTAGAACATTGTGCTGCTCTTGATATTGAAGCTGCGGATGTTTATAAGGCTGGTCGGCAAATGACTAGCAACTTTGGAATTATTTATTTACCGTGCAATTGGACTCATCAACACGATTATTCTATGATGTTGCCCCCGGCTCAAGCAGCTGTAGGAGTAGGTTAGGACGAAGTATTTAAAGTAGGCAGTTCACAGGGATGTATACAATCCAAGCTTTTTAAGCAATTGTTTGGGGCTACCTACTTTTTATAAACGGCTCCCCGGCTGTTCATAGCAAAAAACATGATACGCATATAGACATACGCTATGCTGAATAAGCAAATGGTGAGATAATTTGGAATTATGGTGGGTAATCTACTGACATGAACGATATTATTTTTCAACCTAGTTGCGCCGACGACTATGATCCTGAATCATTATCGGTGGCTCAAGCGCTAGGGCGAATTGATATGATTACAGCGCCTGTAACAGGTTTCGAGCAGGTGGCATTGCGCAGTGCTCTTGGCCGCGTCCTAGCTGAAACCATTACATCCCCCCTCGACGTGCCGGCCCATACCAATGCAGCTATGGATGGTTATGCAATACGAAGCGCGGATTTGCCGGAAACGGAAACAAGTAAACTTACCGTTATAGGAACTGCTCTAGCGGGTGCACCGTTCCAGGGTATGGTAAAACCCGGTACTGCTGTGCGCATTATGACGGGCGCCGTTGTACCCAAAGGAGCTGATTGCGTTGTGATGCAAGAGCGTGCAAAGCGCGAGACTGAGTGGGTTTTTATAGGTACCGGTAATAAGGCCAATCAAAACATCCGTAAGGCCGGTGAAGATTTAGCGACGGGTGCGATGGTTTTGGAGTCCGGTAGACTATTGACCCCTGCGGATCTAGGTTTGCTGGCCTCACTGGGCATCGCTGAATTGCGAGTTTTTCGGCGGTTGCGGGTTGCGTTTTTCTCTACCGGTGATGAACTTTGCTCTATTGGAGAACCTCTTACTGAAGGCCAAATCTACGATAGTAATCGTTACACACTTTATGGCATGTTAACCCGTCTCGGGGTTGATATTATCGATATGGGTGTCGTTCGGGATCAACAAGATGATTTAACAAGTGCATTTCAAGAAGCAGCCTGTAACGCAGATGCAGTCATAACTTCAGGTGGTGTGTCGGTGGGAGAAGCCGACTTTGTTAAAACGATTTTGACCTCTTTGGGAGAGGTTAACTTTTGGAAAATTGCCATGAAGCCGGGACGTCCCATGGCTTTTGGGCGTATTAAAGATGCTGTTTTTTTTGGATTGCCTGGGAATCCTGTTTCAGTAATGGTGACTTTTTACGAATTTGTATTACCTGCCCTAAAGCGTATGATGGGGCAAAAGCAAGCGATGCCCATTTACATAAAAATTGCTTGTACGACACCTTTGAGGAAACGACCTGGACGTCGGGAGTTTCAGCGCGGTATTCTAGAATATAGAGCCGACGGTACTTTACAGGTGCGCGGTACAAGTGATCAGGGTTCAGGTATTCTTAGCACTATGAGTCGAGCCAACTGCTTTATTGTTCTGCCCGAAGAGTGTGGAAACGTTGAACCCGGTTCAAATGTTGATGTACAACCTTTCGAGGGGCTTATTTAAAATTTTAAATGGCGCTCCCTAGGGGACTCGAACCCCTGTTGCCGCCGTGAGAGGGCGGAGTCCTAGGCCACTAGACGAAGGGAGCATAGTAAAAGCAGAATGACACTGTCGATTTGAAAGCAGCATGGTATTATACTGGCACTTCGATAGTACACAAGTGCTTTCAGGAACCTCCCTTTGGGACTCATGATCAATCAACCCACCGTTATTCCACGTACAGAACACTGTATTTCGCGAGCTAACATTAGTTCAAACGCTCTCAAGGTTTTATACCGACTGCGCAGTTCGGGATATCGGGCATGCTTGGTTGGGGGTGGCGTGCGAGATTTGTTGCTTGGTCGCGAACCAAAAGACTTTGATGTTGTTACCGACGCCCATCCGGACATCGTCTATAAGCTTTTTCGTAACTGTCGCTTGATTGGACGTCGGTTTCGCCTTGCCCATGTGCAGTTTGGTCGGGAGATTATCGAAGTAGCTACTTTTCGTGCAGCAACTAATGATGCTCAGTCGGCAGGTGATTCTGAAATACGGGTTAGTCATGGAGGCCGTATTATCCGGGATAATGTTTACGGGTCCATCGAAGATGATGCATGGCGACGAGACTTCACAATCAACGCTCTTTATTACGATATCGATAATTTTGCAGTGCTCGATTATGCTGGCGGTTTAATAGATTTAAATGCTGGCGTCATCCGTCTAATTGGAGACCCTGAGCAGCGCTACCGAGAAGATCCTGTACGCATGTTGCGGGCGGTACGCTTTGCCGCCAAGTTGGATTTCCATATTCATCCTAGTTCGGAAAGATCTCTTTATCGTCTAGGTCGCTTACTAGAAGATGTGCCGCCAGCCCGTTTATTTGATGAGGTGCTTAAGTTGTTTTTGGGCGGTTGTGCTTCACAGGCGTTTGAGCTACTTCGTCATTATCGATTATTCGGTCATTTATTTCCTGCTACGGAACGGTGCCTAAGTCGCCAGTATGAGCATTATCCTAAGACTTTGCTAGGTCGGGTGCTGGCTAATACAGACGTTCGATTATGCGAAGACAAGCCTGTCACGCCAGCGTTTTTGTTTGCGGCTTTATTATGGGAGCCACTCCAGGAAAATATGACTCAGTTACTAAAAACAGGTCTGGATGAGGCAGAGGCTATGCAAGTAGCAGCTGATATTGTTTTGCAAAATCAGGTCAAGCGTATTGCTTTGCCTCGCCGTTTTAGTATTCCAATGCGAGAGGTATGGATGTTGCAAAAACGACTTATGGTGACTTCTGGAAAGCGTGCTCTGCGTCTGGTTGGTCATCCGCGGTTTCGAGCGGCTTATGATTTCTTGATATTGCGCGCTGAAGACGATAAAGAACTATCCGATGTCTGTCAGTGGTGGACACAGTTTTTAGAAATGGATGAGGCTGCACGGGCAAAACTTATCAGCGTTGGAAACAAAACAAAGTCACGTCGTCGCCGTACACCCCGCAAACAAAGTTTTTTTTTGGAAGTACACGAAGCTTGACCAACGCTTGATGTCATACCATGAGTATGGTTGTAGCGTATATCGGTATCGGTAGCAATTTAGATAATCCCATCGCCAGAGTGTATAAGGCATTTCAAGATCTTGAAGCAATTCCGCAAACAGAGTGTATCAGCCATTCCCCCCTGTATCAAAGCAAACCTGTTGGCCCTCCTCAACCAGACTACATTAATGCGGTAACCGCTTTAGCAACGCGGTTGTCTCCAGAAGCTCTGCTCATTGCCTTACATGCTATTGAAGATACCCATGGTCGACGCCGTAAGGTGCGTTGGGGACCGCGCACATTAGATCTCGACATTTTGCTTTTTGGAAATTTAATCCAGGATGAAACCTTTCTGACTCTTCCCCATCCCCAACTTACAAAACGCCCTTTTGTGCTTTTTCCATTGCGGGATGTTGCACCAAACCTTATGGTGCCCGGATTAGGGGAATTACAAACACTCTTGCAGCAGTGTTCCCACCATGGTTTAGAAAAAATAGGCGAGAGGATAAAAGTCGGGACAAACCTCTGATTTAATTTAATTTAAGTTACTGATTTAAAAAGGTTAAAAAATGCAACGTAAGCCAATTACAGTCAAAACATTAGCAAGGATGAAGCGGGAAGGCGAAAAGATTGCTGTCTTAACAGCTTATGACGCGAGTTTTGCTGCTGTCCTTGAGTCGGCGGGCGTCGATGTTATTTTGGTGGGTGATACTTTAGGAATGGTGGTTCAAGGTCAAAAAACTACTGTACCGGTTACCATGGATCACATGGTATATCATTGCCAAATGGTGGCCAGAGGTTGTCGTTATCCGCTATTGATGGCTGATATGCCTTTTATGAGTTATGCCACTTTAGAACATGCTTTAAGCAATAGCGCCCGTCTAATGCAGGAGGGGCAAGCTCAGATGGTGAAGTTAGAAGGTGACGGTTCCCAGGCCGAAACGGTGCGTCAGCTTAGCCGTAATGGAATTCCGGTGTGTATGCATTTAGGGTTGTTGCCGCAATCGGTACACAAACTTGGTGGTTATCGCGTACAAGGACGAGAAGCGCCTGCTGCTCAAAAAATTCTTGAAGAAGCGCTTGTGCTTCAAGAGGCAGGAGCCGATGTTTTACTCGTAGAATGTATACCTGCTGAACTGGCGGCTCGCCTCTCTGAATCTTTAGAAATTCCGGTGATCGGTATCGGTGCAGGTCCTGCTTGCGACGCTCAAGTTCTGGTGCTTTACGACATGTTAAATATTACGCCTGGACGGCGTCCCCGCTTTGCCAAAGATTTTATGACAGGCCAAAACAGTGTGCAAGGTGCGGTGGAGGCTTATGTGCAAGCGGTAAAAAATGGAAAGTTTCCTGAACCTGAACACTGTTTGGCTTAAATGTAATGAAGCTGCGTCATGGAAACCGTTCATAATATTAACTTATTGCGTAAGCAAGTCGCTGCGATGCGCAAAGTAGGTGAGCGTATTGCTTTAATACCGACTATGGGTAATTTGCATCTCGGACATCTGCATTTAGTGGAAGTAGCTAAATCCATAGCACAACGCTCGGTGGTTAGTATTTTTGTAAACCCAATGCAGTTTGGTCCTAATGAAGATCTCCACAGTTACCCTCGCACTTTGGCGGAAGACTGCCGCCAGCTAGCAAAAACCCGCCTTGATCTTTTATTTGTGCCTACTGTGGCGGAAATGTACCCGCAGGGTGTGGATTCTGGGACCCGTGTAGAAGTATCAGATCTTTCGCATATATTGTGCGGAGCCTCTCGCCCCTTACACTTTACGGGAGTAGCCACTGTAGTGACTAAACTTCTCAATATTGTGCAGCCAGATATTGCTTTGTTTGGCGAGAAAGATTGGCAGCAACTTGTCGTGATTCGTCGTTTAGTCGCTGATTTAAATATGCCGTTAGAGATTATAGGTGTGCCAACTGTCAGAGAAACCGATGGTTTGGCCATGAGTTCCCGGAACCGCTACTTGTCCATTTCTGAACGAGGGATTGCGCCAACGCTTTTTGCAACTCTACAAAAAGCAGCCGAGGGTTTGAGGTCTGGTGAAGGAAACTATGCTGCTATCGAAAAGGAGACTTTTAAAGCATTAAAAGACGCAGGTTTGCGTCCCGACTATGTGGCTATACGCCGTGCTGACGATCTTCAAAAGCCAAACCCAGAGGACACCAATTTACGTATTCTTGCAGCGGCCTGGTTAGGATCAGCGCGTCTTATTGATAATTGTCCAGTCGTTGTGACTAGACCTTTTGAATCTTGATTGTCCATTTCATCGAGGTTGAATATGGTTTTGTTTGCTATTGCAAACTATAACTAAAGATATGACATGCCTAAATTATAAGAAATATAAAAAAACCGAGGCATAATGCCCCGGTAAAAACCACTAAAGGAGGGTATAGAGAAATACATCCTCATGAGGATGCTGCAATGCAGTATAAAGAAATTGTTGCAGTGCGTCAAATTCTAATTTATAGAATGATAAAGCGACTAAATCTTTTAATGTTAAAGGGTGTCTGACGTAAAAACGGTGGCGGTACAAAATCAACTCATTTTTGGTATACATGCTGTAACTGCGCTTTTGGCCCATGACTCCCATAACATTCAGCAGATTTGGGTAGCACGGAGTCGACACGATGGGCGTTTGCGAAGTTTAATGGAAACCGCAACACAGCGAGGTATTCCTATATTTCCAGAAGCTTCATCGAAACTTAATAGGCTAAGTGGTGGCGCACGTCATCAAGGGGTTATTGCCCAGTATAAGGACAACGCGCTAGAAAAAAATGAAGAGGATCTAACTAACATCCTTGCTGCAGTTCAAGCTCCTTTATTGTTGGTTTTAGATGGTATTCAAGATCCTCATAATCTCGGGGCTTGTCTGCGTTGTGCTGATGCTGCTGGGGTTCATGGTGTACTGGTTCCTACAGATCGAGCCGTTAACCTAACAGCAACCGTGCGTAAGGTAGCTTGTGGTGCTGCGGAAACAGTACCTCTTTTTAAGGTGACTAATCTAGCCCGCTCTTTGCGGATGCTTCAGACTAGCGGTCTTTGGATTGTCGGTGCTGATGGAAGTGCTAATACTGATTTCTATGAGCTAGACTTTACCGGACCAATAGCCATTGTACTGGGCGCAGAACAAAAGGGTTTACGTCATTTGACTCGGCAGAGTTGCGATTTTTTGGTTCGAATTCCCATGTCTGGCCATGTAGAAAGTCTTAATGTATCTGTTGCAACAGGAATTTTTCTTTTCGAAGCGCTACGGCAGCGTCGCTCGAATTACTCTGCACAGTCGTAACTCTTTGGCTTTAACTGGCTTTCCGCACCTGTTGATAAAGAATAAAGAATTTAGTTAAGTGAAGGGATT
>CAYRGG010000102.1:0-9970 GCA_964423745.1 uncultured Candidatus Competibacteraceae bacterium
TTGCCGAATGTCTGAAGCGACTGTAACCCTCACGGATAACCGCTCCGGCAAAAGCATAGAAATGCCTGTTTACGAACCAACCCATGGCGATGAATCGGTTATCGATATTGGTAATCTGCGCAAGGAGTTGGGCTATTTCACCTATGATCCTGGCTATATGTCCACTGCCAGCTGCGATAGTACGGTTACCTTTTTAGATGGCCCTAAAGGCGAACTTATGTATCGCGGCTACCCCATCGAACAGCTGGCTAATAAATGTAGTTTCATCGAAATTTGTCACTTATTATTAAATAATAAATTGCCAAATACGGAAGAATTACAAGAGTTTAAGCATATGATCACCATGCATACTATGCTTAACGAAAATCTTCGTAATTTTTTCGACGGATTTAACTACGATGCCCATCCCATGGCTATGATGACAGGCGTGGTGGGATCACTCGCGGCTTTTTATCACGATAAATTGGATATTCAAGACCCCATTCATCGGATGATTACGGCCCATCGGCTCATCGCTAAGATGCCGACTATTGCGGCAGCCTGCTATAAACACAATGTCGGTCAAGCTATTATGTATCCGCGCAATGATTTAAGTTACTGCGCGAACCTACTGCATATGATGTTTGCCGTTCCCTGTGAGGAATACCATGTGGATCCGGTGGCTGAAAAAGCCTTGGATATCCTGTTTATACTCCATGCCGACCACGAACAAAACGCTTCTACCTCAACGGTGCGACTGGCCGGCTCTACAGGTGCCAACCCCTATGCGGCAGTGGCGGCGGGGGTGGCTTGTCTGTGGGGTCCTGCCCACGGCGGCGCTAATGAAGCCGTGCTTAAACAGTTAACAGAAATCGGTAATGTATCGGAAATCGATAAATACATTGTCAAAGCCAAAGATCGCAACGATCCCTTTAGGCTGATGGGTTTTGGGCATCGGGTTTATCGTAATTTCGATCCCCGCGCTAAACTCGTCAAAGAAGTCTGTCATGAAGTGCTTTCCAAGTATGGCGATGATCCTCTTATGGAACTGGCCATGCGCTTAGAAGAGATTGCCCTTAAAGATGAATTTTTTATCGAGCGTAAGCTTTATCCCAATGTGGATTTCTATTCCGGTATTATTTATAAGGCGCTGAACATCCCCGTGAATATGTTCACTGTTATGTTTGCGGTGGCTCGCACTGTGGGTTGGATCAGTCACTGGATGGAAATGATTGGTGACCCCAAACAAAAAATTGGCCGTCCTCGCCAATTGTACAAAGGAGAAACCAAACGTGATGTGCCTGCCTTAGAGGAGCGCTAGGCGCAACCTAGCCTCATAAGTTATTTTTCAAAAAAAGTTGCCATCCTTGCTGAAATAGCTTGGATGGCGATAAACCATAGAAACTGTCAGTTTTTTAAACAAGCAATGCTTGTACTTCTTTCACGCTAGCTCGCTCCATCGGTCGGTTATCTACCGGACTACGGGGTAGTTTAAAAGCCTGAGCCGGTGTAAAGACGGTTAAATCTATGTTTACACCATCCATCACAAAGCTAAACATGGGTAAAAAAGCATAGTCGTCCTGTCCTAAACGTAAGCGTCGCTCGCCCGTTTCAAAAGGAATATTATGCTCCATAAGAAAAAAAATGACGTCTTCTGGCGTATCAGCGAACACATGCAGATTCACGTCAGCATGAGGCCCTGCGGTTCCGGAAAGCACCGAACCTACCAAACGCGGGTGAAACCGGGCCAAAAACGTCATAGCTTGGATAGCAGATTCCCTTAGTAGACGTAACTGAGCGGTTTGTTGCGCCGATTTAAAAAGACGTTGATATTCAAGTAATGCCTGCTCTATTTCCGCATTACCGGGTAGCAAAGCTTTATTGGATACCCCAAGTCGGGTAGCTGCCTTACGCTTCGCCACAAAAAAATCTTTTACGCCCTCTTCCGCCATGATGCGCGCACTCTCTTGAGTAATAAGGATTCTAGTTCTATTAGCGTCACGTTGACGATTAGGCATGAGGAAACTCCGCACTTGACAATTTCGATCAGTCATTCAAAATTTGCTGCAACAAGCAACGCCCCCGTGCTTTATCAACAGCACTAGGGACGTTTAAAAACAAAGATGCAACATTATATATATACAGAGAAACTCTTTGCAGACAGTTAAACTTGTGCTAGCTTAAAGAGCGTCAGTAGCATCATATATGGCAATTCTATACTTAAGACACCTTATAACTTTAATAGTGAAAGTTGTAATTAAAGTTGACAACACCAAGAGGTGGTAATTCTGAATCAACATCTAAATATACTTACAAACTCTGTAATGACGGAATTGCCGATTCGCCAAGTTCTCTATGTACTTAATCTTTCTTTTTCTCATTATTAACAGATCACCAAATTTACAGAATCTGCGTACAGGCTTTGTTATGCCAAAAACTCGCTTTCGAACATATATGTTATAAGTTGGTGAATTTTATAAAGATAAAAGCTGTAAACAAACAGTAGTCAGCACCTAACTGTTATTAACAATAACTCATCGAGCATTTAGTCTCGATTGATTTTTAATCAAATCTGGATTGAGGGATCGCTAGTTTGGCCTTTTTCAAGACGAAAGATAGGGTACTGGGCATTGATATTAGTCCTTCCGCAGTGAAGGTCATAGAACTCAGCCGCAGTGGAATACGTTACACCGTGGAAGCCATGGCCGTGGAACCCCTACCTGAGGGTGCCCTACATGACCGTAACCCAACTGACACGGAGAAAGTGGGGAGTGCCATTAAGCGTGCTGTTAAAACTTCTGGAACGCGCTTACGAAAAGCTGCTGTTGCAGTTCCCACATCAAGTGTTATAACTCGCACGATTCCCATGCCAGCGGAGTTCAACGAAGCTGAGATTGAAGGTAATATTCAACTAGACGCCTCACAATACATTCCTTTTCCTTTAGAAGAAATTCATCTAGATTTTCAAGTTCTGCCGGAATCCCAAAAAGAAACCCCTGGCACTCAAAATGTAATGATAGTGGCTTCTCGTCAAGAGAATGTGGATTTGCGTCAGGAAGCCCTTGAAGAAGCGGGCCTCAAGGCGGCCATCGTTGATGTGGAAGCTTATGCGCTGGAAAACGCCTTCCGCTTTTTGGAGACAGCGCTTCCCAAACAAACAAGCGGCGCTGAAGCTAATAATTTAACTGCACTGGTGGATATCGGCGGTACCCTGAGTACACTTTATATATTGCGGGGCGATAAGGTGATCTTTACCCGTGAGCAAAATTTTGGCACTGACCAACTCACTATGACGATCATGACTAACTATGATCTACCTCGGGAAAGAGCGGAGTTGGCAAAACGTTCCAATGAATTGCCTGATGGCTATCAGACGGATATTCTAGATCCCTTCTTGAAATCTACAGCACTCCAAGTCGAGCAAGCGTTACAGTTTTTCTTTTCCTCCGATCAATACAGCAGCGGTCAATTAAATATAGAAAATCTTATTTTAGTGGGTGGCGGCGCCATGACCCCTGGTCTTGACGAGATTGTGAGAGAACATCTGAGTATCCCGACCACCGTAGGCAATCCCTTCGCCCAAATGGGTAGCGCCCCTCGTATTAATCGGGTCAGCCTAACGCGCGACGCACCTTTGTTCACTATTTCCTGCGGCCTTGCTTTAAGGAGTTACGAGTAACATGGCTACGCGGATCAATCTGCTACCCTGGCGAGAAGCATACCGTCAACAGCAAAAACGTGATTTTATAATCCTATTATCAGTAGCCGCGTTGGTTGCCGTGTTGGGACTTTTTCTAGCCCACTTGCAAATCCAAAATCAAATTGACAATCAACAAGCTCGCAATACCTATTTACGCGGTGAAATTGCCCGCTTAAAGAAAGCGGAAGCAGAAATTAAAGAACTAGATAAGGTCAAATCACGCTTACTAAGCCGACTTGAAATTATTCAAAACCTGCAGGCTAGCCGCCCTGGCATGGTCAAGGTATTTGATGCACTGCCGCGCTTGTTGCCAGAAGCCGTCTATCTTTCTTCGGTAAAAAATGAGGGAAATCGCCTGACCATCAAAGGCGTCGCTAGTTCTAATAACGTGATTTCTAACTTTATGCGTAATCTGTCTGAGTCCGCCGAGTTTGGCGAACCCGTGTTACGCGTTGTCGAAACCCGAGAATTGAATGACAAACAGGTCAGCGACTTTGAATTAGTGGTCAATATCAAAGCGCAACCTCAGGGCACGGAAGACGGTGAGGAACAATCATGAACCTTTCTGAATTTAAAGACTTAGATTTCAGCAATGTAGCCAGCTGGCCACCCCTGGCCAAAGCAGTGGCCGCCGTCTTAGTGATCGTTGTGGTGACTGGACTTGGGTATTGGTTTTTTACCCGTCATCAATTGGAGTCTCTCAATACGGTTCGCAGTACCGAACAGCAATTACGCGACGAGTTTATGGCTAAGCAACGGGTGATGGCGAATATCGATGCCTATCGTGCGCAGATCGAAGAAATGCAAATCACCCTAGACGATATGTTGCGGCAACTACCCACCCGTACTGAGATGCCAGATTTATTAGAAGACGTTTCTAATACCGGCAAACAAAATGGTCTCCAGTTTGAGTTGTTCAAACCGGAAGACGAACAACCTCGAGAATTTTATTCCGCAAAACCCATCTCTATTCGCGCCCGGGCTAACTATCACCAGTTCGGCGCCTTTGTGAGTAGCGTTGCCGCCTTGTCCCGGATTGTAACCCTAGAAAACGCCACCCTCGTAGATCCTGAACAAACCGGTAATAACCGCAACACAACAGCTAGCGCGAGTGCAGCTAGCAGCAAACCGCTTGTTATCGAAGCTACGCTACAGACTTACCGTTACCTAGACGAAGACACTGAAGAGGATGCCACCAATAGCGCAAGTGGTGGTTGACAAGTAAGAAAAGGAACCTAGCAATTATGAACCGAGGGAGATTTTATCTGCAAAACCCCTTAATCCGGCCACAGGCAGTAACGCTGTTGCTGGTGACTTTTTTGTTGGCTGGGTGTGGAGACCCAGAGCTTGAAGACTTACAGGAATATGTCGCCGATGCAAAGGATTCTTCAATGGGAAAAAAACTAGAACCCCCTCCTGAGATTGATCCCTATCGTCCCTTTACCTATACGGCTCAGGGGCTCAAAGACCCGTTTGTGGTTTCTCGGTTTGCGCAACCGCAAACATTTCCTGAAGAAGACCTGTCTTCCGTAGAGACCATTGATTCAGGCATACGTCCCGATCCAAACCGACCGCGGGAAGAATTAGAGAAATATTCGTTGGGTTCTTTGCAAATGATGGGAACGTTCAGTAATGCCCAGGGTGAGCTGTGGGCTTTAGTCAAGGCACCCGATGGACTGATCTACCGGGTCCAAGAAGGCAACTACTTAGGCTCCGATCATGGCCAAGTAGTTAATATTACTGAACAACGTATTGATTTAACGGAAATCATTCCGGACGGTGAGGCGGGTTGGCGCTATCGCGACGCTTTTCTGTCGCTTGCCGAAGAATAAGACTAAAGGGAGGGAATTGTAATGGGCATGCCCTTAAACAAGCGCCAGCAGCGTAGGTTTGTTGCGCGGCTGCGAACACATCTGATGGTGCTTGGAGCAATGCTGTTTAGCTGTTCCGTGAGCTTTGCTCAGGAAACCGTTCTGGAAACAGTGGATATCAATAACTTGGCGGGGGGCGGTGTACAACTCCGCTTTCAGCTTTCGGAACCGCTTCCGGCGCCACCGAATAGTTTTACCATTAACGATCCAGCCCGCATCGTGCTGGACTTTCCCAACACCCGCAATGGTCTGCGCACCCGTAACCGCACCATTGACAGCAGTGGTGTCGCGGAGAGCATCAACGTACTGGAAGGGGGTGATCGCACCCGCGCTTCCATCCGGCTGGCGCGGCTAGTGCCTTATACAATTCGTAGCGAAGGCGATTCTGTGCTACTTACCATGGAAGCGGGGGCTGCCTCAGCGGCGCCTAATGTGGGCGCCGGTTCAGCGAGCCCAGTGGCTGGAACTGTCTCTAATGTGGATTTTCGGCGCGGTCCCGCGGGTGGCGGTTTGATTACCATGACCCTTTCCGACCCCAACATCCCCGTAGATGTTCGGCAAGAAGGTAATCAAATTATAGCTGAAGTCCGCGGCGCTAACCTGGGTCGAGGCCAGCAACGCCGTTTGGACGTCACCGATTTCGCCACCCCTGTGGACCAAATAGATGCCCTAAACCAAGGCGAAAACGCCCGCATCACCATTCAACCGACGCCACCCTTTGAATATTTGGCTTATCAAGCCGATGAGCAATTCACCATCGAAGTCAAACCCGTTGAAGAACAACCCATCGATGATGAAGTGGATCCACGCCGCCGCACCTTTTCAGGGGAATTACTCTCCCTTAACTTTCAAGACATCGAAGTGCGTGCGGTATTACAGATCATTGCCGATTTCACTGGTCAAAACGTAGTGGTCAGCGACACAGTACAGGGCAACCTAACCCTGCGTTTGCAAAATGTTCCTTGGGATCAAGCCTTAGATATTATTCTGCGTACTAAAGGGCTGACCATGCGGCAAAACGGCAATGTCATGTACATCGCCCCCACTGAAGAAGTAGCAGCGCGGGAAAGACTAGAGCTGGAAGCCCGTAAAACAGTGACCGAACTGGTCCCACTGCGTTCTGAACTTATTCAAATCAATTACGCCAAGGCTTCTGAATTTGCCGCCCTCCTAAAAAGCGCTGGTGAAGGTGATGAAGCCTCGTTGCTTTCGCCCCGCGGTCAAGTCACGGTAGATCCTCGCACCAATACCCTGTTGATCCAGGATATTCCCGATAAGATCACCGAAGTGCGCAATTTAATAACCCGTTTAGACCGCCCAGTACAACAGGTGCTGATCGATTCTAGAGTGGTGATTGCCAACGACGATTTCCGCAAGGAAATCGGCGTGCGCTGGGGTTTTACTGGCGTCGACGATAATGGCGATAACGGCATCATCACCACCACGGGCACTTTGGAAGGTACGGGGGGCATTGTGGACGATGCGGTGGGCAATCTACAGGATTCCGGTCAACCCTTCCCGGTGAATCTACCCAGTCTTAATCAACGCCTAGGCGTTAATCTAGGCGCCAGCGACCCCTTTGGCAGCATAGCCCTAGCCATTCTCGGCAAAGACTATCTGGTGGATTTAGAGCTTTCCGCGTTGCAAGCGGAAGGACGGGGTGAAATCTTATCGAACCCCCGGGTGGTTACCGCCGACGGTGCTGAAGCCAGTATTCGTCAGGGTCGTGAGATTCCCTATCAAACCATCAGCGAGGAAGGTGTCAATATTGAATTTAAAAAAGCTGAATTGGAATTGACTGTGGTACCACAAATTACCCCCGATAACCGCGTTATTATGGATCTTGTCGTGAAAAAAAACGAACAGGGCGCAACGGTCACCACCAGCACAGGGGCTGCCATTCCCGCCATCGATACCCGCGAAATCGCCACCCAAGTTTTGGTAGACAACGGCCAAACCGTGGTGCTGGGCGGTGTGTTTGAACAAACCTCCAATAATACCACCGACAAGGTGCCGCTATTGGGGGATATTCCAGGGGTAGGCCGTCTCTTCCAGCGCCGTACTAATAGCAATATAAAACGCGAATTGTTGATATTTGTGACGCCGCAAATCGTGCGGGAAACGGGAACCTCCACCCGCTGATTCCACCTCGATGGTTGCACCTTTTATCAATTTAATACTTAGAACAGCCTAAGCGAGTTAGGGAGGCCTCTGTGCATTCACTTATTTATGGAATCATCAAGTTTTTTTGCATAAGTTTTGTTGTGTTACTGTTGGCTAGCTGCGGCGGCGGCAGTAACAGCGACGGCTTTGAAGGACCTGGAGATTCCGATCCAGGCGAGACTCCTACCGATCCTACTGATCCTACCGTTCCTACGGTGAGCGACATTCAACTGCTCACCAGCAGCCCGCAATTGCAATCGGCCGGTAATGATACAGTGACATTAACCGCCGTCGTCCGCGATGAGAACAATGTAGTGGTGCCTGACGTATCTGTAGGATTTTCCACTGATGATGGCAACATTCGCGTTACCCAAGCAGTCACCGACGAGACCGGCACCGCGGAAGCTATTTTCGAAGTGGGCGCTAATCAAGCTAACCGCACCGCCACCGTTACCGCCAATGCTTCTGGCCTTGAAGACAGCGTGACCATTGAGGTTGTAGGTACGAGCGTGGCTGTTTCTGGACCTAGTTCAGCGGTGTTGAACGATAGGATCACCTATACCTTTACTCTTCAGGATTCCGCTGGTGAGGGCATTGCAGGAGAAACTTTAGAAGTCACCTCTGCGCTAGGCGCTAATATCAACCCCTCTACTCCGGTTACAGACGAAAGCGGACAAGCTACAGCCACTGTCATACCCACTACGCCTGGCACAGACACAATTACTGTTACGGGAGCCAATGCCACGGCTAGCCAACAATTAGAAGTCTCGCCAGATAACTTTGTATTCGTTCAACCTGCCCCACCCCCAGCAGAGATCAGAGAAATCCCCTTAAATACGTCGTTTCCTATCACAGTACGGTGGACTTCATCGGGAGTGCCTGTCGTAGGCCAACCCGTTAACTTTTCCGCAACGAGAGGCGTATTATCTCCTAGCCTTGCCTTGACTAATGCTCAGGGGCAAGCCACTGTTAATATTCAAGCCAATAGCGCCGGACCTTCTATTATCACAGCGGCGGATGTGGGCGGCGGTCCTAGTGCTCAAATTGAAATACTGTTTGTGGCGACAGTGGCCAGTGAACTTAATCTACAGGCAAGCCCCGCCACCCTTGGCACCAATCCGCCAGGTTCCGATGGCGAACAAAGCACGATCACGGCTATCGTGCGTGATCCCAATGATAATCCGGTCAAAGGTAAGATTGTCAACTTCAGTTTAGAAGATGTCACCGGCGGATCAATTTTCCCATCTTCGGCTGTGACAGATGAATTTGGACGGGCTAGCACGGTTTATACCTCAGGTAGTGTGCCTAGCGCCGAAAACGCTGTGACCGTTAACGCATTAGTGGCGGATACTCCAGCGGTTAGGGATACTGTCAATCTGACGGTGGCGAGAAGAGAGCTATTTATCACCTTGGGTACTGGTAATCAAATTTCAGAACCTGATGCTACCCGTTATCAGTTACCTTATAGTGTATTAGTAACCGACGCGGTCGGCGGACCTGTAGCTGGTGCCCGGGTAACCTTAGACATTATTCCAGACGCTTATTACAAAGGTAACTACCCAAGATTTGACAACGTTTGGATACAAGAGATCACGGCTGGACCTTGCCCGAATGAGGATATAGATGGAGATGGCATTTTAGATCCCGGCGAAGATCTCAATGGCAACAATCGTTTGGATCCCGGTAATTTAGCGACACTTTCTCCGCCTTCGGCCATCACTGGAGAAGACGGATTTGCATTATTTGATGTTTTATATGCTCAGGAATTTGGCAACTGGGTTGATGTTAGATTAGTGGCTGAAGCTAGGGTTACCGGAACCGAGGCTGAAGAGATAACAAGATTTACCTTGCCGGTTTTATCCGATGATCTTAATCAGGAAGATGTGCGGCCTCCTGGGTCACCGAGCCCCTTTGGGCAAGGAACCAGTTGTGCTAACGAACTTTGAGCCAAGTAGCCAAGTAGCCAAGTAGCCAAGTAAGGTGGGCAACTTGTTGCCCACGCGAAAACCACAGGAACAGGATCACAGAAAAGCAAGTAGCAAGTAGCAAGTAGCAAGTAGCAAGTAGCCCGGATGGAGTGCAAACGAAATCCGGGTAAACTAATTTATTTCATCCCGGATTTTACTTCGTTATAGGGTAAAAAATTATATCTGGTCCCGGTAATTTTAATGGTTAACGTCTAATACCTCTAGACCAGCCACCCGATTAAACTCCCGTTGATTGCCAGTAAGCACGGCAAAACCATGTCGTAAAGCTT
>CAYRGG010000103.1:0-9723 GCA_964423745.1 uncultured Candidatus Competibacteraceae bacterium
CTGATATAACACCGGATAATTTATAGGTAAGTACTTATCAGGGCAACCTTATAGCAAAGTCCCGTTTGTTATGACAAGCTGAGTTGCCAAATTAGGTTTTATTTCTCATTCAACCGATGACAGTTGAATTTGTTTTATGCAAGGTCACACTGCAAATCGTTGTCTTTTTTTCCATAGCCATAGATGGACGCCAGTGTAGACTCGACAATATGGTCGATCTCAGCGAGTTGTTGATCGTCGAAATAGTCTTGATAACCGCCTACCTTAGCCCGCCGCACTTTATAGGAATTAGGGTTACTGCGATCTTTGGGAATTAAACGTCCACCATTGAGCCAGAAAACTTTCTTTTCTTCTAGCTTTTTCATGTTTTCATAGGATGAAAAGGTAACCGCCGCTTTAATATCTTCTGCTGAACCTGGAGTGCCTATAAAATCGACAATCCGTTTTAGATTTTCCTCAGGGTGGGTGCGCATATCTTCATAGCGAATCACCAAAATGCCCTGCATACGGGGCATCTCCCTAGCCCATTGATTCAAAAACCCAATAATCTTAGGTAAACCTGCGTCGGGTTCCATGACAAAGTCGTAAACAGAAATAGGGTCCCCATGTAGGGGGTAGTTATTCAAACGCTTTTTTGCCGGTCGCATACGGTGTTTCCACTGAAAATATTGCGACACGGCAATATCCCGCGGGTCCCTCACCAATAAAACGACCTTTTTTTGATAAAAATCTGCTCTTGATTCTCGGTTGCCGGTATAGTCCCGTAGGTAATTATCGTGGGTAAAGAAGATCTTTGGAATCTCTGAACATTTGCGATGCAAATTATCAAAACCCATCAAATGACGTTCGGATAAGCCATGTTTTACTTGATAAAAGCGAGAAATCATCATACGCAACCAAGTGCGGCCGCTTTTTCCAAAGGATACAACAACACAATCTGCCTCGCTCAGCTTAGAAAATTCTTCACGACCCCGGAGCCATCGTTCAATGGTGATTTTTTTATCTTTAGGTAGAAAAAAAACCAGCCCCAATACCAGGGATCGTACTATTCTCTTAAGGATGTAACGCATCTATAAAATTCCGCTAAATTTATTTAGATTTTCCTAGGGTGTTTAGGGCAACCTCTCCTCATCTTTTGGCGAGGGGCTAGCATTTGGGACAATAGGGATTTCCGTAACCACGTCTAGGTTTTGTGCCCGGTGGCGTAGCGCATGATCCATCAACACCAAAGCCACCATGGCTTCAGCGATGGGTGTTGCTCGAATACCCACACAGGGATCGTGGCGTCCCTTGGTGATCACCTCCACCGCTTCGCCGCGTATGTTGATGCTACGGCCTGGCAGACGAATACTTGAGGTGGGTTTCAGGGCAATGCTCACCAGAATATCTTGCCCCGTTGAGATACCGCCCAAGGTTCCACCGGCCTGATTGCTGAGGAATCCCGTAGGGGTGATTTCATCACGATGTTCGGTACCGCGCTGTTCCACGCTGGCAAAGCCGGCGCCAATTTCTACGCCTTTGACGGCGTTGATACTCATTAATCCGTGGGCTAAATCCGCGTCCAGGCGATCAAAGACGGGTTCACCCCAGCCGGGTGGCACACCGCTAGCCACCACCGTCACTCGAGCACCGATGGAGTCGCCGGATTTGCGTAACCTATCCATAAAGCTTTCCAACTCAGCTACCTTGTCGGGGTCGGGGCAGAAAAAAGGATTATTATCCACCTCCTCTAAATTTAACGTTTGTGGACGAATAGGACCGAGTTGCGCCAGATAACCATGGATTTCGATGCCGTAGCGTTCTTTGAGATACTTTCTAGCAATTGCTCCCGCGGCAACCCGTATGGCGGTTTCCCGGGCTGACGCACGCCCTCCACCTCGGTAGTCTCGCAGACCGTATTTTTGCTGATAGGTGTAGTCCGCATGGCCAGGTCGGAAACGGTCCATAATATTGCCATAATCCTTAGGGCGTTGATCCACGTTTTCAATCAACAGGCCGATGGGTGCGCCGGTGGTTTTGCCTTCAAAAATCCCTGACAGAATCTTGACTTCATCGGGTTCACGACGTTGCGTCGTATGGCGGCTTTTGCCCGGACGGCGTCGTTCTAATTGCGCTTGTAAATCGGCTTCAGATAAAGACAGTCCTGGCGGACAGCCATCGACAACAGCGCCTAGGGCAGGGCCATGACTTTCGCCAAAACTCGTAACGGAAAATAATTTACCAAACGTATTGCCAGACATGTTTAAGGTTTTAAATTAATTAACTTTAACAATAGGCTATCATAGTATCTTAAGCGCGTCCCTGATTCTTCAAAACTTTAATGGGATTGCTTTTTCAACCCAAAAGGGGATATTCGAGCTGAACTCGATCTAACCCTATTAATGATCGTCCTCGATAGGGTAAACTTCAGCGTTTTCACACAAAGTAAGTTATTGTTTTTTTGCAGCCTGCTTGGCAAGCTCAAAATGAGGCTAAAACAAACATGTTTGCATGACAAAGTGATAATTGCCAATTGCCTATAGGCTAACTTCCAAATTAAAGACTAAACGTTATAACCCTACGCCTCTTTCGGTTGATTAACTTGGATCGATGAAACTGTATTATGATCGTTACCCATCCTGATCTCGCCCGCGCCGGACTACAGCCTCTACCTCGCACTTTCGCCGGTTTGATGGATCTTTATGAGCGCAACTACATTAACATCCGGCGCTTAATTCCTACTATGCCGCCGACGCAGACGTGTTTGGCATCCCATGTACCGGATGGACTCAGTTTTTATATGACAGTGGTAGAGCGTTTTCCCTATACCAGCGAAATATCCTTAACCTATCATTTTTGTCGTGAATCTGGCGTTGTTATAGAGCCGGATTTGCGTGTTCGCGTCTATCATGACGCCCGTTTAGCTGAAGTAACCGGAGCAACGCTGCGCAATTGGCCAAAGTTTCAAGCTGACCAAGAAGATCAGCCCAACATGCAGTTAGTTGCTCGCTGGCATGTCAATCGATTTCTTTTTAAGTGGTTAAATTATTGTCTCCATCAAGGTCATCGTTTTAGCCATCCTAGCTAGCCGAATAGACATTCAAGCAAACCCGCTTTATTTTAGCCATCCTAGCTAGCCGAATAGACATTCAAGCAAACCCGCTTTATTTTAGCTATCCTAGCTAGCCGAATAGACATTCAAGCAAACCCCTTTTAGTTTAATAATAAGCATCAAATACAAATATCGGCGGTTTACCTATGAGCATTCGTCCCTTACTCGCTGAGAGTAGCGCAGGTATTAGTTGACTATTTTACTAGGTTATTATATTTTTTATCGAGTCACTAGATGCTCTGCTAATGCAAATGAGGACGGTACCATGAAACTTTCTACGAAAGGTCGTTATGCAGTTACTGCAATGATGGATCTTGCTATTCACGATGGATTTGGTCCAGTTACGCTGGCGGACATCTCCAAATGTCAGGGTATTTCCTTATCATATTTAGAGCAATTATTCGCTAAACTCCGTAAAAGAGGGTTAGTAGAGGGGGTAAGGGGTCCAGGTGGTGGTTATCGCCTTGCTCGGCCCGCTTCCCATGTAACGGTTGCCGATATTATCAGTGCTGTCGATGAAAAGGTGGATGCTACCCGTTGTTCTGGAAAAGAAAACTGCCAAAGTGGTCGCCGTTGTTTGACCCATGAATTGTGGAGCGATCTTAGCCAGCAAATCTTTACGTTTCTCTCGGGTATTACCCTAGCACAATTTGTGGAGCGGTCTTCGGTGCAAGAAGTGGCTAAAAAGCAAGATGCCCTGCATCAACGGAACCGTGTGTCTGAGGAATCTGCAGTCATTTAAATCATCGGCTTAAGGTTTTTGATGACTGGTGAAAACAAAGCCATTGATAAACAAACTCAAGTACGCATTAAAACCCTTATTGACAACCACCGCTGGGCTGCTTTAGCAACACTTGGCAAGAGTGGCCCTGAAGTATCTTGGGTTGCTTACGTAGCCGAATCCGATTGGTCAGGGCTTCTCCTTAACATTAGTCAACTCGCAGCCCATACCCGCAACCTTTTGCATGATCCACGGGCCTCTCTCGCCGTGACTGAGACCGAGAGGGCAGGGTGTGATCCACAGCAATTAGCCCGTTTAATGATGGATGGGGGTGTAACGGTTATCCCTAGAACAGCGGCTGATTATGAAATTGCCGTGGAGCGTTATCAAGCAGCATTACCCATGTCCAAGCGTCTTTTTGGATTTAGCGATTTTATACTCATGCGGTTCCAGCCATTACGGGTACGCTTCGTGGGTGGTTTTGCACAGAGCTATACCTTGAGTCCAGCCGCATTACAAACTATAGGGTTAGGAGTATAGCAAATATTGGTTTTAACAAACTTGGGTATGGGCTTTTTGCAACCGTCTAACGCTTAACTTGATCCTTTACTGAATAGAAACAGAATTATCGGCAGGCATAGTAACTGTACCTGATGGGAATTGAGATTGGGTGAGTTGTTTAATGCGTAAAGCTATTGCCAAAGATTCTTGCCGAAGGGTATTTTTGATCAAGGCTGGACCTAAAATGGGTGGAATCCAAAAGCTGGGTACTAAGTTAGCATCGGTAACCAAGCGAGTTTGGTCTCCCTCCGCCAACAAACGATAGCGTACCCAACCTTTATCAAAATCGCTCAAACTGGGATCGAAGTGCGTGATGATATCGTTGGAAGCCAATACGTGGGTTTCCTGAACCCATTGGTAATCTAAACAAAAAAACACAACGCATGTTCGAGATTGAATTTGCATGCGTATTTGATCAGCGCTGTTACTCTTTAAAATCTCTACTGTTTTAATATTTGGGTTGAGATCAGATAGATTTTTAAAATCAGTGAGAACAGCTTTGACTTGGGAAAGTGGGGCTGCAATAAGGATATTGGCATGAATAATAAAATGACCGTCAGCGTGATTTACCTTTAACTGAGTTATTTCCTTGGCTTGGGTAACACCAGCAAAACTCATCATAAACAACAGGGTCAAAAGCAATACCCAAGTCTGCAATAGCCCTTGCATGGTGCTCATGATTTTCATCCTTTTAAGGCTGATTTATTTCCACGCCTATGCAAACATAATTAGCATAATTAAACATACACAAAAGACCTTAATCCATTAAGGTTCTAATATGTTTGATAACGCGGGGCAATTCATCAGGCGCTTTAGGGCCTGGTGGTAAGAATTGGTCACCCAACCATACGGCAAAGTTCCTTTCGATAAGCAACCGATGCAAAGCCGTTAAATCCCGTGAGTATCCCTCCACACCCAGCTTGTAAAGCATATCACCTGAGCGGCGAAAGATTTGTTTGAATCTCCCCTCCAACGGTTTATGCAGCAAACCTGTAAACTGATCCCGAGCACGATCCAACAACCCCATACGATAGGGTAATGGAAAGATGGCCAAGGGTTTGCCCAAGCGCACCACTTCAACCAGCATAGACACACTGTCGCCGGTCACGATAAACCCATCAGCCGCGCCCAACAGGGCGCGATAGGGGTTATCAATATTATGCGGCGTCCAATGGTAAAATACCGCGCCTGGAGGGAGATTTTCTTGTAATGTCTCTACCACGTTTTTTGGCGTACGTCGGCTGGTGGTCACATACAATGTTCCTCCCCTATCGCCAGCGATTTGTGCGCTGCGGTGGAGCAATTGCATGGCTATTTTTTTGTTCAGTACAAAGGGTTTGGTGGGCCCGCCGATGAGGAGCGCCAGCAAAGGCCGCGGTAACTGGGCAAACCGTGTTGACCATGCTGCGGCCGCTGTAGCAATGGACTCCATATCCACCCGCATCAGCGGTAAATCGATATGGAGTACATTGCTGCGTTGCGGAAGCCGGTATTGCACAGGTGCGATCACCAAATCAAACCGCTCCAGCCACCGTTTTGGACGGCCTAAAAGCACTAATTTGACAGACCTGGCAGATTGCTCATGAACCCACAGGGCTGCCATGCAAGGCCGGCGTCCGACAGTAATAATCAAGTCCGGCCATGGGGGTTGAAGGGTCGCCGAGCGTTCTTGATCAATATGATAAAGAGAGGCTTTAAAGGGAGGTTTGCCCACCACGTAGGGTTCACGAAAACGCAACTGTTTAACCTCAAAAGGCCAACTTAACCCCTCGGCGATGATATGAGCTTGCGCATTATCACCCAGTTTGTCTCCTAGTATCAGCCACAC
Source organism: uncultured Candidatus Competibacteraceae bacterium (assembly GCA_964423745.1). GTDB lineage: Bacteria > Pseudomonadota > Gammaproteobacteria > Competibacterales > Competibacteraceae > CAYRGG01. Next base: position 6,202 of record CAYRGG010000103.1, read on the forward strand.
CCGGGGCGCTTGCGGAGCTGCGTTAACCACTTACTTAAAAGGGCGGCATGCCACCTGGGAACCTGCCCTGCATACCCCGCATCATTTTAGAAAGCCCGCCTTTTCTCATCATTTTTTGAGCCTGGGTAAATTGTTTTAAGAGCTTGTTGACTTCTTGGATCTGGGTTCCAGAACCCGTTGCAATGCGTCTTTTGCGAGAACCTTTAATAATATTGGGGAAACGTCTTTCCTGGGGTGTCATGGAGTCGATGATGGCGATCAACCGCTTTACCTGCTTGTCGTTAGCTTGATCTTTAACCGCTTGGGGCAAATTACCCATACCGGGCATTTTTTCCAATAAACTGGTTAACCCCCCCATGTTCATCATTTGGTCCATCTGCTCACGGAAATCCGCAAGATCAAAGCCTTTGCCCTTTTTAACTTTACGGGCTAATTTTTCGGCTTTTTTGCGATCGATTTTTTGCTCGATTTCCTCCACTAGACTCAGTACATCTCCCATACCGAGGATACGCGAAGCGACTCGGTCCGGATAAAAGGGTTCTAAGGCGGTGGTTTTTTCGCCAACGCCGAGGAACTTGATGGGTTTTCCGGTAAGATGACGAATGGACAGCGCTGCCCCGCCCCGGGCATCGCCATCGGTTTTAGTCAGAACAACGCCAGTAAGGGGTAATGCCTCGTTAAAAGCGTACGCCGTATTAGCGGCGTCTTGGCCAGTCATACTGTCCACCACAAACAGCGTCTCCACAGGTTTGACGGCTGCATGGAGTGCTTTGACCTCACCCATCATCTGTTCGTCTACATGAAGTCGCCCAGCGGTATCGACGATAAGCACGTCCATAAATTGGCGGCGGGCGGTGTCCAAAGCCGCGGTGGCAATGGCTGCAGGTTGCTGTTGTGCCGTGCTAGGAAAGCAGGTCACATCCACTTCTTTGGCAAGAATCTCAAGTTGTTCAATGGCTGCTGGACGGTAGACGTCACAGCTGGTGACCATGACTTTTTTATGGTTGCGTTCTTTTAACCAGCGAGCGAGTTTGGCCACGCTGGTGGTCTTTCCAGAGCCCTGTAGACCCGCCATAAGTATAACCGCTGGGGGTGAACCTTTTAGGGTTAATGCCTCATTGGCCTCTCCCATGACATGGATTAATTCGTCGTTGACAATTTTAATAAATACTTGGCCGGGGGTTAAACTCTGGGTGACCTCCTGCCCAACAGCGCGTTCTCTGACCCGATCGATGAACTCCCGTATCACCGCTAGCGCAACATCCGCCTCCAACAGCGCCATACGTACTTCGCGAAGCGCATCTTTAATGTTTTCTTCAGTGAGGCGGCCTTGACCACGTAGGTTTTTGATGGTTTGTTGAAGGCGTTCACTCAGATTCTCAAACATAAAATGTACCGTCGCTAAAAAAATCAATTTTTAAAAAGTAAATAGGTAAAATCAACGATAACGCTGCCTATGAATCGGCAAGCTTTTTAAGCCATTTTATAGACAAGTAGTCTTCAAGCAGAACTTGGACTATGCCATTATGTTTTTAAAGCTATAGCAAAACACGTTTTACAGCAGAAAACTGAGTAAACGCCATGTACAGCACTGCATTAGGCGGTTTAGCCGCGATTCTTTATATTATGACCGGCGGCTTGCTAGGCATGAAGCTGTCTCGCGCTGTTGTCGGAAAAACATTCAATACATCTAGATTGCTAATACTTGGATGGGGCGCCGTATTTCTTCACGGTATTATCCTTTACCTCCTCGTACTCCAACCCGAAGGTATGAATCTCGGTTTTTTCAACGCGCTGTCTTTCACAGGATGGTTAAGCGCCACTGTGCTCCTGTTAGCAACGCTATTTTGGCCGGTGGAAAGCCTTGGTATCCTTCTTTTACCATTCAGTGCCTTGACAGTCATATTGGCATTAATCTTTCCGTCACAACGCATTGTAGCCGCCGATTATCAAGGCTGGCCAGTGGAAGTGCACATTTTTATTTCTATTTTGGCTTACTCCATGTTAGCGCTAGCGGCACTGCAGGCTATCCTTCTCGCTATTCAGGATCGTCGCTTGCATAACCATCATCCAGGGGGTTTTGTCCGGTCTATTCCGCCTCTTATTACCATGGAACAGCTGTTATTTCAAATGATTTGCATCGGTTTCGTGCTGTTGAGCCTTGCCCTTATCAGCGGAATGCTCTTTTTGGAGGACGTATTTGATCAACATATGGTGCATAAAACCGTGCTATCTTTTACAGCCTGGTTATTGTTTGGCATTTTGTTGTGGGGACGATGGCGCTTCGGGTGGCGCGGACAAATCGCCATACGTTGGACTTTGGGGGGGTTTACGGCCCTCGTATTAGCTTACTTCGGCAGCAAAATGGTTTTGGAGCTGTTGTTGCAAAGGTAAACTCTATTTACCTTGAAGGTTTCATATCTTCAAAAAATTTCTTTACACCATCTAACCAACCGCGTTCTTGAGGGGCATGGTGTCGACCCCCTTGTTCCATGGTTTCGGCGAGTTTTTGCAGCAATTCTTTTTGTTCTTTGGTCAGATTGACCGGTGTTTCTACAATAACTCGGCAAAGCAGATCCCCGGTCATACCGCCGCGTACCGGTTTAACCCCTTTGCCGCGTACGCGAAAAACTTTTCCGGTTTGGGTTTCAGTGGGTATTTTTAAATTGACCCGTCCGTCTAACGTGGGTACTTCTAATTCACCTCCCAAAGCTGCTGTCGTGAAGCTGATGGGGACTTCACAATACAACATATTGTCTTCACGGGTAAAAATGGGATGGGCTTTGACACGAATCTGCACATACAAATCACCGGCGGCACCGCCCACTTCTCCTGCCTCGCCTTCACCGGTAAGGCGAATACGATCGCCGGTGTCAACCCCGGCAGGCACTTTGACCGAGAGGGTTTTTTGCTTCTCGACTCGGCCATCCCCACCACAGGTTTTACAAGGATCGGCAATAACCGTACCCCGCCCGTAACAACGGGGGCAGGTTTGTTGAATAGAAAAAAAACCTTGCTGTATACGGACTTGTCCTGTACCACTACAGGTAGGGCAGGTGGTTGGTTTAGTACCGGCTTTAGCGCCGCTGCCATTACAAGTCTCACAGGTGACTTGAGTTGGAATACGGATTTTAGCGGTGGTGCCAAATACCGCTTCCTCTAGGGTTAATTCCAAATTGTAGCGTAGATCAGCGCCACGATAACCGCCTTGGCCAGTGCGTCCGCCGCCCCGCATACCCCCAAAAATATCCCCAAAAACATCGCCAAAAATATCCCCAAAACCACCACCGCCACCAAAGCCACCGGGTGCGCCTCCTACCTGGGACTCCACGCCGGCATGGCCAAACTGGTCGTAGGCGGCGCGCTTGCGAGGATCGTTAAGAACTTCATAGGCTTCTTTAGCCTCTTTAAAGGCTTCTTCCGCCACCTTATCATCAGGATTGCGATCTGGGTGGTGTTTCATGGCCAAGCGCCGGTAGGCTTTTTTTAATTCCGCTTCGCTGGCGTTGCGGGCCACATCCA
>CAYRGG010000104.1:0-9110 GCA_964423745.1 uncultured Candidatus Competibacteraceae bacterium
AGCATACCTCAGTAGCTTCATCATTGGAATCCTAAAAATTAGGATTGGTATTAGTTCTTAAAAACTGTATCTTTAAATTATTCAGACAAAATATTAGTTTAATTCAGAGTTAGATTTAAGAACCCGATTACCATCATCCTGCTCTATGAGATAAGCGGGATTATCGTTATCGGCATTCCGCACTATCTCACTACCTTTAATAGTTTTGCTCACTTTCTTAGTGTAAATCTGTTTAATCACACCTTCAGCAGTACCGTTGCCCCAATTCCAACTGACTTTATCACCCACTTGTTTTGCCATACATAGCTCCATAAATCAGTTAATCACATCCAGCACTAATTTTTCCGCCGCCGAATGACCATGGCGAGATTTGGCATCCCTATAATTTGCCAACTCCGGCAGGGTTTGTTGGTCAATCAAACGCATTACTTCAGGATGCACATAGTAATTCCTGCAGATAGCAGGTGTATTACCCAATTCATCGGCTACTAACCGGATCAATATATTCGTAAATTTCTTTTTTGGCGTCTGGGACTTTTGCTCAAGGGCATCGGGATAACACTCCACTGCTAAGCGGGTGGCTACCCAGGTTCTAAAATCTTTGCTGGTAAATTCAGCCTGCATCACGTCTTGGATATATCCATTAATATCTTCACTATCTATGTTGCGCCAGCTACCCGCCTTAGCTTGATAGCGAAAAAGCTCATAGCCGGGATGTTCCGCACTGCGTTTAATCAGTTTAACCAGCTCATCATCTTCAATCATGACATGACGTTCTTGATGGCTCTTGCCTTTAAAGTGAAACAGTAACGCTTCATCCTCCACCACTAAATGTTTGCGCCGTAGGGTGGAGAGTCCATAGGATTTATTTTCTTTCGCATAGCGGGCGTTACCGATACGGATACCGGTTTCATCCAGGATCAAAACCATTAAAGCCAATATCTTTTCTTTACGCCATCCTCCCTTAACCACTTGTCTATGACAAGCTTGGCGAATACGGGGTAGTTGTCTGCCAAAATCTACCATGCGAGCAAATTTCTCACGTTGGCGTTGGCGTTCCCATTCCGAGTGATAGATGTATTGCTTGCGCCCCTTTTGATCCCGCCCTATGGCTTGGATGTGGCCATCCTCCCATTTGCAGATCATAACCTCATTCCACATGAGTGGGATAACGAGCGACTTTAACCGGCGTAGTAGTCTAGGATCAGTAATTTTTTGGTCTTGTTCATCATAATATTGAAAACCTTTGCCGTATTTCTTTCGGCTTATACACAGCCCAGATTCATCTATTAGTTTAAGGTTTTCCAAATTGCCACGTCTCGTGGAAGTTTCATTTATTGAGCTTACGCACAACTTACCCACAAGCAGGACTTTCGTAGCTCGTGAAAGAGGTGACTGCGGCCTGGATGGCCGCAGTCAAGCCTGCGAAGCAGGACGTATTTACCGCGTCCTCTGGAATGAGCTAGGTAAGTCCTGCTTATTTTAAATACTAATTTCCGTACCCAAAACTTTCAAAAATTCCCCCAACCAACGGGGATGGGCAGGCCAAGCGGGTGCAGTTACTAAGTTACCGTCGGTCACGGCGCTATCGACGGGAATGTCGGCATATTCGCCTCCCGCCAAACGTACTTCTGGGGCACAGGCTGGATAGGCAGAGACCCGTCTACCCCGGATAACATCAGCTGCCGCCAACAATTGCGCCCCGTGACAGATGGCGGCAATGGGTTTATTCACCTCAGCAAAGTAGCGGACAATCTGAATCACCTGTTCGTTTAACCGCAAATATTCCGGCGCTCGTCCCCCAGCGATGACCAAAGCATCATAATCCGAGGCATCTACCTCATCGAAACTGGCATTAAGGGTAAAACGATGACCTGGCTTTTCAGAATAGGTTTGATCGCCTTCGAAATCGTGGATAGCGGTTTTTACGGTTTCGTTTGCCTTTTTATCAGGACATACCACATCTACGTTATGACCCACCATTTGAAGAGCCTGGAAAGGCACCATGATTTCATAGTCTTCCCCAAAGTCCCCGACCAACATAAGAATTTGCTTTGCGGACATGCGCTCACCTCCTCTTCATAAAATCACTAACAGCACTTTGCTAGTATAGTGGTTTGTGGACTCTAGATAATCCATAAGGTTCCAAAGGTTTTAGGATCTCAAAAATCCTTTAAGTCCTACCATCGAGACAGTTAATAAACTGAGACAATGGTGCTGCGTAGTCCATATTTATACGTGACGATCAGTCATCCCTCCATTATAGTTAGCGATCGTTTTAGAAAAGCTTCATAAAGAGACACTTCCATCCTTGGATTATTTTATGACTGCAACGAACTCCATGTCCCTAGAAGCATGTATTGCACGCATCCGCAATATCCACGATTTCCCAAAACCGGGTATCGTATTCAAGGATATTACCCCGCTTTTGAGTAGCGGCGCACATTTTCATAGTATCGTTAATTACATGGCCGAATTGTGCGAGCATGAAGGACTACAAGCGGATGTGTTGGCCTGTCCCGAGGCGCGGGGTTTCATCTTTGGCGCGGCGCTCGCTTATCGGCTTGGGGTAGGTTTTGTACCCATTAGAAAACCCAATAAATTACCCCATCATAAAGCGCGGGTGGAATATGACCTGGAGTACGGCAGCGATGCCGTGGAAATGCATAAAGATGCCATTACACCGGGTCAGCGGGTGATGCTGGTGGATGATTTATTGGCTACAGGCGGCACCATGGCCGCCTGCGCACGCTTAGTGGAAGATAACGGCGCCCCTGTGGTAGGTTGCGTGTTTTTATTAGAACTGATGGCCCTTAAAGGACGCGAAAAGCTGCTTCCCTTTGCTACCTATTCGTTAATAACGATGTAACGACCAGGCATCTAAAAAGCCATTGCCACACCGCGCAGGGCTGGATTGACAGCCGTAATCACATAGGTAGGGATTGCAGCCATATAGGATTTAAACCGGCCCATAGCTTCAAAACGGGCGCGAAATGCGGATTGTTCGAAAAAATCACCCAGCTGGGGCACAATACCACCCCCGATGTAAATACCCCCCTTGGCGCCCAGGGTAATCGCCAAGTTACCCGCCACTGAACCTAAGCCTGCGCAAAAAATGTCTAGGGTCTCTACACACAGGGGGCAACTGCGGGCTAGCGCACGCCCCGTGATTTGAGCCGGCGATAAATCCTGGGCCACTATCCCTTCCAAGACCGCTAAGGCGCGATAAATATTAACTAAACCCGGCCCGGAAAACAGCCGTTCTGCAGAGACATGGCCAAATTGCTCGCGCAACAAACCAATAATTTTCCATTCCCGTTCGGTGGTTGGTGCAAAGGTGACATGTCCCCCCTCGCTTTGCAGCGGAATCCAGCGAACGTCTGACCAAACAAGACCTGAAACGCCCAATCCCGTACCAGGACCCAGCAAACCGATAGCTGCATCAGCCACCGCGGCGCCACCCCCCGTCTGGCGAATTTCTTGCGCTTCTAGATGAGGTAACACCAAGGCCAGAGCAGTGAAGTCATTGACCAACAAAAGCCGTTCCAGACCTAGGGCTTCTCGAAGCTCTCTAATGGAAAAGGACCACCGGGGATTATTGGTAAACGTCACTTCATCGCCGGTGATGGGCATGGCCACCGCTAAGGCGGCTTGTTGCGGACGCGGTTCCGGGACGTCTTGCAAATAGGCTGCGATGGCGGTCCTCAGCTTAGGATAGTCAGCGCACGACAATACCTGTTCTGCATAAGGTCGACTATCTTCTCGAACCAAAGCAAAGCGGGCATTAGTACCGCCAATATCGGCAATTAGGCGCGGGCTATCACTGGACATGAGTTTTTAATCTTAATCCTATCAAGTAATGACGCTGGGCGCCGTGCGACCGGTGCATCCGCGAATGTCAGCAATGCTATCGGCAATCTGAATAAGCTCCGCCAGGGCTGTTTGCGGATCTTGATGGTGAAGCTCGGGGTTGGATTCATGATTTTCTACATACACCCGTAAGGTGGCGCCCTGGGTACCGGTACCGGACAGTCGGTAAACAATACGTCCGCCCCCTTGGAAAAACACTCGAATACCCTGCTGGTGACTTACGCTATTGTCTACAGAATCTGTATAGCTGAAATCGTCTCCCTTTTCCACTTGAAAACCACCAAACCGCCGCCCGGCTAGGGTTCCCACGGTACGCCGTAGGTTTTCCATCAACTCAGCCGCGTGGTCTGCATCTACGCCTTCGTAGTCATGGCGCGTGTAAAAATTGCGACCAAAGCGTTGCCAATGGCTGGTGACAATGGAGGCCACCGATTCATTGCGTACCGCCAAAATATTTAGCCAAAACAGAACTGCCCAGAGACCATCTTTCTCCCGGACATGATTGGAGCCTGTGCCGAAGCTTTCTTCACCGCATAAGGTAATTTGATCCGTATCGAGCAGATTGCCAAAGAACTTCCATCCGGTGGGCGTTTCAAAACAGGGAATGCCCTGGGCTTCAGCCACCCGATCCACCGCTTGGCTGGTGGGCATGGAACGCGCTACGCCATTCAAGCCTTGCGCATAACCGGGAACCAAATGGGCATTCGCCGCCAATATCGCTAGGCTATCGCTGGGGGTTACATAAAAGTGGGAACCCAACACCATATTGCGATCGCCATCGCCGTCGGAAGCAGCGCCAAAATCCGGGGCGTTGTTGCCATATAGCAACTCCACCAAGTCGTGGGCATGGACTAGATTCGGGTCTGGATGAGCACCGCCAAAATCGGGGAGTGGCTCGCCCCGCATCACTGTGCCTGGTAAGGCGCCTAAACGATCCTCTAGGATAACGCGGGCATAGGGACCCGTTATGGCGTTCATGGCATCGAAGCGCATGGTGAACCGACCGTCGGTGAGAAAAGCATGCAATTGATCAAAATCGAATAGATGACTCATTAACTCGGCGTATTCGGCCACCGGATCGATGACTTCTATGGTCAGCGCACCGAGCTGCGTCTCTCCTAAGCGATCAAGATCAATATCATCTGCCACCAGAATCTTGTATTCATGAATTTGCTGGCTTCGTGCATAGATGGCATTTGTGAGTGTTTCCGGCGCTGGACCCCCATTGCCAGTATTGTATTTGATACCGAAATCTTCTTCCGGCCCACCGGGGTTATGGCTTGCCGACAAAATGATGCCACCGAAGGCTTTGTGTTTACGGATGACAGAAGACGCCGCGGGAGTCGACAACAACCCGCCCTGTCCCACCAAGACGCGGCCAAAGCCGTTTGCCGCCGCCATTTTTAGGATAATCTGCAAGGCGTCACGGTTGTAGAAGCGACCATCCCCACCCACCACCAAGGTTTGACCTTGGTAGTTTTCTAAGGTATCGAAGATGGACTGGACGAAGTTTTCTAAATAATGCGCTTGTTGAAAAACCCGCACTTTTTTACGCAGGCCCGAGGTGCCCGGTTTTTGCCCCTCAAAGGGTTGCGTAGGAATCGTTTTAATGGTCATAGATTTCTCAGAGGTCTCGGTTAATGCCGTAGGGTTAGGAGTCATTCCCTGGTGAGAGTCCTGACGGCATAATCATAACAGTCGTTACCTTAGTTCACTAGCGCCGCAGTGAACCCATATAAATGGCCAGCAAAGCCAACACAGCCCCACTCCCTTCGAGAAGGGTAAAACGCCTCGCGAAGAAAGCGATATCCCAAACGAATGAAAACGTGGGCTGTAACAATAGAATTAACCCTGTTTGTGCAGCACCTACCTTAGTGATACCCCGGGAGATCATCATCCAACCTAACACCTGGGCGACGATGCCGTAGGCGATTAGAATACCGGCATCCTGCCAAGTAGGGATGGCTAAACTTTGCTTTTCCAAACTAGCCAATCCGGCTAATAGGAGAGCGCAATAAAATGAAATCAAAGCCATAATGCCCAAAGACGATGGCCCAATTTCGCTCACCCGAGAAGCACGTAAAGAAAGAATATACGCTGCGTAGCAAAACGCAGTGAGCAATCCCAGCACAATGCCCGTGCGGTAATCTTTTGGTAAAGAAGACCAATCCACACCGATTAGCAAGCCAAGCCCTAATATGGCCAGAGGAATGGAAAGCGCAATTTCCCAGCGCAGAGGGTCGCGAAACCAAAACAACCCAGCCAAAGCCAGCAGAAAAACTTGAAAGTTTGCCAACAAAGTCGCAAGCCCTGGACCAACAAACACAATACTGCGGTGCCAAAAGAATAAATCGCCTGCGAAGCAGAGGGCCGCAAAAACAATAACACTAGCAGTCCGCCATCCAAACCAAATAGGCTCACGCTTAATAAATACAATGACCACCAGCACAAGAGCGCCGAAAAACATTCGATAAAAAGCTGAAACTGTCGGCTCAACGGTGGTCAACTTTACGAATACCGCTGAAAAGCTGATGATAATGGCGCCGACAATGAGTTCTAACATGGAGCGAGTCCAGACGATAGCCTAGATGGCATGGTTCAGCGAAGGGTTTGCCATACCCTATTCTCTATTTGGGAGTCTCAACGTGAGTACAGATCATCCTAACAGCAACAGCAACAGCAACAGCAACAGCAACAGCAACACCAACCAGATCAGTTACTCAAGACACACTTATATTGGAAAAAACAAGCATAACAAACAATGGACACCCCAGCGTCCTGCTTGGCAAGGCTTTATCATTACTCGGCAACCCTTTGAAGGCCCACCCTCGTGTGCCATTTACTGGTACAAAATAAAACAAAATAGTTACTTGCGTTATGAGTTGGCCGGTACAGAACAGCCTGCAAATTGGTTCGAATGGCTACAAACAAACTTTGGTCCACATCCAGATTGGTTGTCGTATGTGGATGCAGAGGTGGGTCATTATTACTTTGCCAGGCTCTTCGCCAACCGGTTACAGAGCTGTGTCTTCGTTTCCATGAATGGCAATTTGCCTTCCCGTTCGCGCATTGCTGCTTTCTTTGAGGATGACCAACTAAGTCAAGGAGACTGTCGGCGCTTGTTGGCAGGCACATTGAAACGACGCCGACCTGAAAACGCAGCGCTTTTATGTTATTGCTTTTGCATCAAGCATGATGTGGTTGTTAATGCGATTCGTCAATATAATCTGCATACGGTGGAGCAGCTAAGGGATCGGTTGATGGCAGGTAGCCGTTGCCAAGGCTGTTTGACGTCACTCAAGAAAGTGCTAGACGAAACTTTAAACGAGCAAATGGACGGTAAATCAAATCGGTTTAATGATGCAAGTTAAAAATTGAACAAAACGACTTACAATTATTAAAATGAGTCGTTGCACACGATAGTGAAACTTCCTACAATGGCTGAATAGTTGACTAGACTAACTAAACTAAGGCCATTTTATGAAAATTGTCAACATGCATGACGCTAAAACCCGCCTTTCCCAATTAGTGGAGAAGGCTGCCAACGGCGAACCCTTTGTTATTGCTAAGGCGGGAAAGCCGATGGCTCGGGTAGTTGCGGTGGATAGCCCCGTCTCCGGGAAACAGCGTCGGTTAGGCTTTTTGCAGGGTCAGGTTACTGTACCAGAGGACTTTGACCGCATGGCAGAGCAGGAGATCGCCAAGCTGTTTGGTGGTTAATATGCAGGTATTACTGGATACCCATGTTCTGCTGTGGGCAGCAGGAAAACCACAGCGCCTATCCGCTGAAGCAGTCAGTTTTATCGAGTCGCCAGAACATGTGCTATATTTTAGTGCGGCAAGTATTTGGGAAGTGACGATCAAAAACGACCTGGGTCGGGAGGATTTCCAGGTCGATCCTCATTTACTGAGACGTGGGCTAGTAGAAAACGGTTATTTAGAACTACCGATCAGCTCGCAACATGCCTTGGCTGTATCACACCTTCCGAAGCTGCATAAAGATCCCTTCGACAGAATATTGGTCGCCCAAGCAGAATACGAAGGTTTTTTATTGTTGACGGTCGATGAAAAGGTAATGCGGTATACGGGACCGATCAAAGCGGTATGATGACTTTGTTCAATAACCATAAGAATTTTTGAGACGGTGGTTAGCTTAAATTAAACGAGAGGATTAAACATGCACCGTTTGGTTGTCATCATTGCTATATTGTTGAGTATGATAAATGCAGCCTATGGAAAAGCTAGTCTAACCACCATAAAAAGCCCCCATAGCGTTACGCAAACCATGGACCGATTAGAATCCAGTGTGCAGGAGAAAGGTATGCGGGTATTCGTGCGTATCGATCATGCGCAAGGAGCTCAGCAGACGGGTCAGGAACTGCGTCCTACGGAACTTCTCATTTTCGGTAATCCTAAGGCGGGTACGCCACTTATGCAATGTCAGCAACAGGTAGCTATCGATCTGCCACAAAAAATGCTTGTCTGGAAGGACGCTGACGGTCAGGTTTGGTTGAGTTATAACGACCCAGGCTATCTTGCCCACCGCCATGACATTAAGGGGTGCGATGAGGTGATTGAAAAGATAAGTCAAGCCTTGGACAATCTTGCTAAAACCGCTACCACATCCTGAACATAGAGTCTTTCTTTCAAACGGGAACAGCTGCGTTAAGATTGCTCGTTGTGAGCGATTGAATATCGCTCACAACTATCTTACCTTTCTAGACGAACACGAAAGGTGCTTATGGAAGTTATAACCTAACCCGCAACAGCTAACCCGGACACTTACCGCTGAGCTATAGACTTACCCTTGGACCCAAGGTCTTCAAAGGCTTCCGTAAGGCGTTCGACAATAGCCTCTTCGGCAACCCGTATATATTTACGCGGATCATAAAACTTCTTAAACGGCGTACCATCGTCAGGATCGATTTGGTATTCGAATGCTCTAGGGTTTGCTTTGACAAAATCACCGATGGCGTTGGAATACACAAACTGTGTGTCAGTATCGATATTCATTTTGAAAACGCCATAGCTCACAGCTTCGGAGATTTTCTCTTTTTCCGAACCTGACCCGCCGTGGAACACTAAGTTGAGGGGTTTTTCCCCGGTGCTACGACGCTCTTGGATGAGCTTTTGGGAGTTTTTCAAAATCTCTGGCCGCAGTTGTACATTACCGGGCTTATAGACCCCATGAACGTTACCAAAAGACGCCGCCACCGAGAAATGACCCAAGGGAGACAGTT
>CAYRGG010000105.1:0-9084 GCA_964423745.1 uncultured Candidatus Competibacteraceae bacterium
GGGTTTTCGGCTAAAACGGTTAGAAGTGTTTAACTGGGGCACCTTCGACGGTCGGATTTGGACGCTACAGCTGGACGGCCGGAACGGACTGCTTACCGGGGACATCGGCTCGGGTAAATCGACTCTGGTGGACGCGGTGACCACCTTGTTGATGCCTGCTCACCGGGTCGCCTATAACAAGGCTGCTGGCGCTGACAGCAAGGAGCGAACGCTACGCTCCTACGTGCTTGGCTACTACAAATCGGAACGTAACGAAGTCACTGGCGTTGCCAAGCCGGTTAGCTTGCGCGACCATAACAGCTATTCTGTCATTTTGGGGGTCTTCCACAACGCTGGCTACGATCAAACGGTTACCCTGGCTCAGGTATTTTGGATAAAAGAGGCACAAGGTCAGCCTGCCCGTTTCTTCGTGGGCGCCGAGCACCCTCTCTCCATCGCCGAAGACTTTGCGCACTTTGGCTCCGATATGACCCAGCTACGCAAGAAGTTGCGCGGCTCGGGGGTTGAGATCGAGGATAGTTTCCGTAAACACAGTGCCTGGTTCCGTCGCCGTCTGGGTATCGACAATGACCAGGCGCTGGAATTGTTTCATCAAACTGTCTCCATGAAATCGGTAGGTAATCTCACGGATTTTGTGCGTAATCACATGCTGGAGCCTTTTAATGTGGCGCCTCGCATTCAAGCCCTCATCAGCCACTTTGATGATTTAAACCGTGCCCATCAGGCGGTACTGAAGGCGCAGCGTCAAGTGGAGATGCTCATCCCTCTGGTGGCAGACTGCCGACGACACACTGAGCTGATGACCGGCGTGGATGAGCTGCGGCGTTGCCGCGAAGCCCTGCGTGGCTACTTCAGCAGCTTGAAGCTGGGCTTACTGGATAAGCGCTTGGCGACCCTGCACGATGAATGGCAGCGCCTCGATGGCCAGGTTAAGGGTTTGGATGCCCGGCGGGAGGAGCAACGTTTGCAAGTGGATGAGCTTAAGCAGGCCATCAACGATAACGGCGGCGACCGTTTAGAAAGGCTTGCTGCGGAGATCAAGAAAAAAGAAACACTACGGGATGCTCGGCAGAGCAAAGCCCAACGTTACAGCCAGTTGACCTCGGTATTGGATGAGTCGGCAGCCCCGGACGAAACATCCTTCGTGGCCCAGCGTCACCGTTTCAAGACTCTGCGGGATGATTTGCGGGGCTATGATGCTGATCTGCAGAATGCTTTGACTGAATACGCTGTGACGTTGCGCCAGGGTAAGCAGGAGCACGATAGCCTGCAAGTAGAGATCGATAGCCTAAAACGCCGCCGCAGCAACATCAACCACCATCAAATCCAGATTCGCGCAGCCTTATGTGATGCCCTGGGCGTGACCGAGGAAATCATGCCCTTCGCCGGGGAATTGCTACAGGTGCGGGATGAGGAGCAGGATTGGGAGGGTGCTGCCGAACGTCTGTTGCACAGTTTTGGTCTTTCCTTGTTGGTGCCGGATGTCCATTACCGGGAGGTGGTTGCCTGGGTGGAGCAAAGCCACCTACGGGGCCGGTTGGTTTACTTTCACGTCCGTCCTCGTCGGCAAGCAGATAGGCCAGACCTGCATCCCGATTCACTGGTCAGAAAGTTAGCCATCAAGCCCGATTCATCCTTCTACGACTGGCTGGAACGGGAGCTGGCGCACCGCTTTGATGTGGCTTGCTGCGCCACGCAAGAGCAATTTCGCCGTGAGATGCGGGCTATCACCCGTGCCGGCCAGATCAAAGATCCCACGGGACGCCATGAGAAAGACGACCGCTACCGTATCGACGACCGTAGTCGCTACGTGTTGGGTTGGTCCAATGCGGCTAAGATTGCCGCCCTGGAAGAAAAGCGCCGGCAGCTGGAAATAAAATTGGGGGAAGTGGGTAGCCAGATCAGTAAGATACAGTCCGAGCGGGAGAGTTTGACCAGTCGACTCGATGCCCTAGCTCGCCTAGAGGAGTTCACCCATTTCGAGGAGTTGGACTGGGCTACCGTAGCCAGCGAAATCGCTGCACTGAGCGACGAACGCCAGCGATTAGAGTCCACATCAGACGTGCTAAAACAGTTGGGTGAACGACTACAAGACATGCATCGGGCCTTGAGCGAGCTTGAAAAGGCACTGGAAACCCGCAAGGATAAACGTTCTAAGGTGGAACAGCGTCGCAGCGATACGGAAGCTTTGCAGCAACAGACACAAACTCGCTTGGCGGCAGAGGTACCAAGCGATGATGCCCTGTCGCAACGCCTTATAGCCCTATGCGCAGAAGCATTGGGAGATCATCAATTGACGGTGGAGTCCTGTGACAATCGGGAGCAGGATGTGCGTGGTTGGCTGCAAGGGCGGATCGATGGAGAGGATCAAAAGATCAACCGTCTGCGGGATAAGATCATCCGTTCGATGATGGATTTTAAGGAACAATTTAAGCTGGAAACCGCTGAGTTCGATGCCAATACCGAGGCTGCCTTTGAGTATCAGAACCTGCTCGAGCAACTCAACCGGGATGATCTGCCCCGGTTTTTGGCGCGCTTCAAAGAACTGCTAAACGTCAACACCATCAACGAAATTGCCAACTTCAACGGCCAACTGGCTCGGGAGCAGGAGACCATCAAGGAGCGCATTACCCGCATCAATGAGTCACTCACGCAAATCGACTACGTTACCGGACGCTACATCGTGCTGGAATCACAGGCGAGTCCAGACGCAGAGATCCGTGATTTTCGGGCGCAGCTCCGGGCCTGCACCGATGACGCTGTGACGGGTTCAGACGATACCCAGTATTCCGAGGCTAAGTTTCTGCAGGTTAAAGCCATCATTGACCGCTTTCGTGGTCGCGAAGGACTGACTGACCAGGATCGGCGTTGGACTGCTAAAGTCACCGATGTGCGTAACTGGTTTTTGTTTGCCGCCAGCGAGCGTTGGCGGGAGGACGACTCCGAATACGAGCACTATGCGGACTCCGGTGGTAAATCGGGAGGGCAGAAGGAGAAACTGGCCTACACGGTCTTGGCGGCTAGCTTAGCTTATCAGTTTGGTTTAAAGTGGGGTGAGGCGCGTTCGCGCTCCTTCCGCTTCGTGGTCATCGACGAGGCTTTTGGGCGAGGCTCTGACGATTCCACCCAGTATGGTCTCAAGCTTTTCCAAAAGCTCAACTTGCAATTACTCATTGTTACACCACTGCAAAAGATTCATATCATTGAGCCGTTCGTGGCCAGCGTAGGTTTTGTTCATAACGAGGGTGGTCAAACCTCCAAATTGCGTAACCTGTCTATTCAAGAATACCGGGTGCAGAAGGTTCAGACCATGGCCAATGAGGTGATATGAGTTGGACCTCGCCCCAGGACATCAAGACCCAGCTTTCCCGGCTGTGGGACCGAGGCAGGTTATTGCGTCCCCTGGTCACTGCTGATGACCTGTTTCC
The DNA here is from genome assembly GCA_964423745.1 of uncultured Candidatus Competibacteraceae bacterium. GTDB lineage: Bacteria > Pseudomonadota > Gammaproteobacteria > Competibacterales > Competibacteraceae > CAYRGG01. The sequence continues at coordinate 3,429 of CAYRGG010000105.1, forward strand.
TCTGCGTCTCAGGTTGAAAGGTCCTAGCTCCACCCATGTGACAGAGCGTTTCGAGGTAGTGCGGACCTGGGCAGCCGCGCTGTTGGCTGTGCCCCACATTCGCATCGAATGGCGTGAGGTTAATCATCGGGTTCAAGGTATGCAACGGCTGCCTCAATCCATCTGGGTGGATACCCTCGATGACGCTTTGCAACTCCTTAGAAAGCAGCGGGATGCCCAGCGCTTTATGCAGATAATTGATGTGACCCGGAGCAGGTTGCCGCTGCTACTGCCTTGGCTTGCCCGACGACCCTTGCAGGCCATGGGTCTAGCAGATCAGTGGTTAAATATCCTGGCCGTAGTGCGTTGGCTGATGGATCACCCGCACCCAGGGATCTATCTGCGTCAGGTAGACATTCCCGGCGTACATAGCAAGTTTATCGAAGCGCATCAAAGGGTTTTATCTGAATTGTTTGATCTGGCGCTACCTGCGGAGGCGATAGCGGCAGAACAGTCTGGCGTAAGTCATTTTGCTGCACGCTATGGTTTCCTAACCAAACCCGTGCGCATTCGCTTACGGGTCCTTGATGAGCAAATTCCTCTATTGCCCGGTGCAGTCATGCCTGACGTTACCTTGGACGCCGATAGTTTCTGCAAATTAGAAATGCCCTTGCGACGTGTCTTTATCACCGAGAACGAAACCAACTTTTTGGCATTTCCGCCGACAACCGAGGCCATTGTGATCTTCGGCGCAGGCTATGGCTGGGAAACTCTGGCGCGAGCTGCTTGGCTGACCCGCTGCACTATCCACTATTGGGGCGACATCGACACCCACGGTTTCGCCATCCTCAATCAACTCCGAAACCGCATTGAGCATGTATTGTCTTTTCTGATGGATCGTGAAACCTTGATGGCCCACGAGACTTACTGGGGTGAGGAGATCAACCAAACCCTGCAGGATTTGCCCCATCTTACGGTGGAGGAGAGAAAGCTATTTGATGATCTACGGGACAATCGCATCCGTAAGCATCTGCGTTTGGAGCAAGAATATATCGGTTTTCACTGGGCAATGGACAAGCTGCAGCAGGTTTTGAGCGAAACGAATTGAGTGTGGCGCAATGCAACATCTAGCGAATCAACACCACCCAATCGGACTTTCTCGGCAAACGCAAACGCGATTCATTATCTAACGATACGGATGATTCTTGGGCTGATTTTTTGACATCGATAACCGATAGCTGCGGTTCATCAGGGACTTTTTGGTTAAAAGTAATTTCATCCACATCTTCAATATAGCAAGCATCCGACACATTATTTGTGTTCACGCTTAAACAGACTGCGTCTTCAAAGTAAGGGGCAATCACTTTGCTCTGGCGGGTAAAAAATGTATCGGCAAACTGTCGATAGATCAGAAGTTGATCCTTGTTAGGGTAGGGTGAGGAAAATGCTTGATCGCCTTTCTGATATCCCCAAATGTTGGCGACACCCCCGGCAAACAAGGAATGCCACAAACCACGACGGGTCATCTCAAAGTCATAGTCTTTATAAGCATGTCTAAGTGATGACCTGATACGAAATCTGTCTTCAGAAAATACAGGTCGACCGTTTGCCTTTTCTATATGTTGACGATAATCTGAATAAGTGGGACGATGCCATTCCCAAGAGGCGTAATCCAAATTCTTATCGACTTCCCGATACTGGTTTTTATGACCTCTCCCGCCTATAAGGTGTCGGTAACTCGTTTCTTTATTCATCATCTCGCGAAATTTGGATATTTCATCCTCAGTAACCCATTCAAATAGATCAAAACCATAACCCAATGTCCACCCAGGAATAGGTGCTAATCTGGCAATGATTTCATAGTACAACTGGTCAACATCTACATCATATGTATCAGGTGTTTGTTGGCGAGTAGCATCACCCCAAAGCCAAAAGTGTGTTACGCCCCCCGCTCTGTAGGTTTTTAAGACCGCAGCTTCAAAATATTCAGGATTTTTTAAAAAATCTCGTAAATGAACAATATGAAAACCGGTGAATCCATGACCGACGACGAATTCATCAACACCGGCTTCTATGGTTGGTTTATCGTACATGACATACTGGGGGATAAACGCTTTTCCTGTCGCTGTTCTTATCCATTTATTGCCATCAGTAGCAACAAAACCATTGGCGTAAGCTGGTTTTGGCGCATTGATATCGATACAATCTTGATCGCGTTTATTTTGAGTCTTTTCTGTTTTGCTAAAACACCATCTTCCCTGTTTTGTCGGGGTAAAACGAAACCGGTGTCGGTTATCTTTATTAAAACTTACTACATGGTGTCTATCACCACTAGAATGAGTTATATAAACTGTGGTTTTAGTGGATTTCGGCCCTAATATAATTTCATAACATTCCCATACGGGTCGGTATTCGTCATTAATACTAAGACAAGATTCATCATATTTGGCATTTAAGACTGAATCATGATCTAGGGTTTCATACAAGACGCCATTTTTACAACTTGTAAAGAGAAAAAAAGGCACGGCAAGAAGAATGAATAAATGACGTATACCGGTCATAATAAACTATTTCTAATAAGTAATGGATTTATAGCGAATGAGTTATCGTATTTCTTGTTTGCTATAACTCGATTCTTCTAGTAAATGGCTCTGATGTATGACACATAACAAAATAGGTAGTGACAGTATCGATATACCGTCACTACCTAGAGCGTGTATCGGTTATGCGTAGGAAAGCTCTGGTAAAACCAGGTAATTACCTCTAAGAGCATCTATCTCCTGTTGTATCTTCTCATCGTCCCAATTTTTTTCAGCTGCCATAAGATCTGCACAGGCTTGAATTGTTTCATCATTTGTATAACCCATACTACCTAAGCCAGTACGACGGAGAATAACGTCAGCCAAAGTTTCCGCGAGTTCTTCTCTAATAGCATAGATGATTTGAGCAGCTATAACAGGACTGTTGGGTATGACTTTACCGAGTTCTGGAGATTTATCTATAAGCGCGATAATCTCTTCGCATTTTGAACCGTAAGTTTTGATAAGATTTATAATAATATTTTCTGGTAGTTTTTTACTGTATTTGCTAATGATGCTTTCAACAAATTTTTCATAATAGTCAATATCACCACCCCATAGGGCTGTTTCCATGGTTTTTGAGGATATCGGTGATGATTGTAATTTTTTTGCCACCATATCAATAGTTTGCTCAGCTACCTCTCTTGATGTGGTGTATTTAACCCCAACAACGGTGCCAAATCCAACTATGTTTTCTTCTTTTTCATGATCAATTATTTTATGGTGTTTTAAAGGTGCAGCTTCACCCTTATTTTCGGCAGGAATTATTCCCCAAAGCACATGATCTATATCTTCGTAGGTAAGATTGGCGGTAGGAAAGCCTTCATTGATTCTATCAATATACGTTTGTATTTCTTCTTTAGTAATTGTTATGTTTTCAGGGTTTTCATCACAAGCTAGATGAAGTGATGCAAACATGGTTTTTCCCCGCCAGGGTATTGCAAATTGCAAGCTCGACGTTTTGTCTACCACAGAGCTTTTGTCTTTGTACATGGGACGGATTGGGAAAGTAATTGCATAGTCATCTGAGAATGATTTTGTAATCAGGCTAAAAGCTTTAGAGGCATAAATAGGGTGATCCTTAAACTTTAAATCGGATAATTCAAAAATCTTATTAGTCCATGGACCAGCAGCATTTAATACATACTTAGCATGTATATTGAGACGATTTCCTGATAAGAGGTCTTTGACTTCTGCGCCGGTTATTCGATTCCCCTCATTATGTAGGCGTACCAACTCAGTATAGTTTGTAAATTTAGCCCCCATTTCTGCAGCAGACTTCAACACTGATAATGACAAGCGTTCAGTGTTTTGCATCATTCCTTCGTACCATATTGCACCACCTGTCAGCCCTCTTGGATTTGTATAGGGCGCGATTTTCAAGACTTCTTGTTTTGATACAACGCTTGAGTTAGGTACTCGACGATAGTCATCTTCAAACTGATGTCTTTCTGGACTCAACCAATCATACATTTTTAGATAAATGGTCATGGTTTCTTTTCCTTTGATACCATGACCATAAATAGGCATTAAAAAAGGTTGTGATTCGACTAAATGAGGTGCCTGCTGATGTAATGCATTACGTTCTCTGACGGAGGCCCGTATGCGTTTAAAATCCAGATGCTGGAGATAACGCATACCACAATGGGCAATTTTTGCGCTATTAGCTGATGTTTGGCCTCCAAAATCATTTTTTTCAATAAGCGCTACTTTTAAACCACGAGATGCGGCGTCTCTCGCGCACGCAAGTCCATAAATACCTCCGCCAATAATAAGTAAGTCGAATTCCTGTTCTGACAGTACAAGAGTATCTCTCTTCATCGTTACCATTTGAATCGGTGTCCCTGTGTAATAAAAGTTAAATAAAATCGGGTTTTCTGAGGGTGTTTAAATGTTTTATTAGCGAAAGCAGCTGAATTTTATTGTCTCCGTGATGGCCAAAACATGATTGATTTAGATGATTAGTATGGCTTAAAGTTTTATTGTATTAAGCTTTAGAGAACGGTTAAATTATTTATAATCGTAGTGCTTAATCATCAAAACGATTTTTTAAAATTCGTGCCGGTGTACCTACTGCTATAACATTAGTTGGTATATGGGAATTAACTAATCCACCAGCTCCAATAATTGCCCCTGTTTCAATTTCTACATTGTCTGTAACAACGCATTTGGTACCTAACCAGCAGTTTTCACCAATAATAGTGGGTCCTTTTGATTGACTACTCTGTTCTGCAAAAGGTTTCCTATCATGATAATTATATTGACCTCCACACATGATATAGGTATAGGCGGCTATCATGGTGTTTTTGCCAATTTTTACCATTTTTTTTGAATAGATATCGCAGTTTACGCTAATATTTACGGCATCATCAATATATATGTCACCATCTTTAGTATAGATGATGGTGTTTCTACCGATAAAGACATTGTTACCGATAAAGATTCCTTTATTCGACGTGCCCTTTGCATCTAGTACACAATTATCATCAATAATAATATTATCACCTAGGTGAATCTTATGGGCATGTCGCAGGGTTACATTTTTACCAATGATTAGATTTTTACCAGATTTTCCCAATAGATAGGGATACAGTTTTTTTCGCAAAAACAAACCCAAAGCTCCACCAAGGCTGCCACATACAAAAGTAATAAGCTCATACTTGAGTAATTCCCACAAACTATCTTTACCCACCATTAAAGTTGCGTAACGTTTCCATTGTGGTGCACTTTCAGAACCAACATCCCGAACTTTAAAACCACCATTATTCATTAATAGTCTATCTCCGCTCATGTTGCTATGTTTTTTAGATGTTTTCTATTATTATTCAATAAAATAAAAAGAATTAAACAGTGTGTTTGTTAAATTTTACTAATTCACAATGACTCACTTATCTCGTCCTAACATCGATATGATAAACAGAGCTAGTGTATCGAGTACTAACAGCACATTGAAACAGCGACTTAGAGCATTATGTAAGGGTTAAAACAACTATAAATATTTGATCCATTAGTGCAAAAATCCTGGTGTGCTGGCCTTGATACGATAATAGACCACTTGAAAAAGTGGCAATGAACCCTCAACACTTCAGGTATGAGCT
>CAYRGG010000106.1:0-9057 GCA_964423745.1 uncultured Candidatus Competibacteraceae bacterium
AAGCGCCGGTAGGCTTTTTTTAATTCCGCTTCGCTGGCGTTGCGGGCCACATCCAGGATTTCGTAATAGTCGCGTTTCGCCATGTTTGTTATAGGTCAGTTTTTATCGAACAAAAAACATAAATCCGGAAAGGATATTCAAAACCCTTCCCGGATCGCCAGTTATACGTGCATAACGCCGCTATTTATCCTTGACTTCCTCAAATTCCGCATCCACGACGCTTTCGTCCGCTTTTTGCTCGCCGCCGCTTTCTTGTTCCGTAGAAGCACCCGGTTCGCCTTGTGCGCCCGTTTGCGCATAAACCCGCTCAGCTAACTTGCTAGAGAGTTCCCCGAGCCGTTGGGTCTTAGTACTGATGACGTCTTTATTGTCGCCTTTGGCGGCTTCCCTCAAGTCAGAGATGGCATTCTCAATATCGTGGCGCTCCGAGGCTTCCACTTTCTCGCCCAAATCCTTGAGGGTTTTTTCCGTGGCATGAATCAAATTCTCCGCTTGGTTACGCACATCCACCAACTCATGGAACTTACGGTCCTCTTCGGCATGGGCCTCGGCGTCCTTGACCATCCGTTCGATCTCATCATCTTTAAGGCCAGAAGATGCCTTAATGACGATGGACTGTTCTTTGCCGGTGGCCTTGTCTTTCGCAGACACATGCAAAATGCCGTTGGCGTCGATATCAAAGGTGACGTCAATTTGCGGCACACCCCGGGGTGCCGGCGGAATATCCGAAAGATCAAAACGACCCAAAGATTTGTTAGCGCCAGCCCGTTCCCGTTCCCCTTGCAGTACATGGACCGTAACAGCCGTTTGACTATCATCGGCTGTGGAGAAGGTCTGATTAGCCTTGGTAGGAATAGTGGTGTTTTTCTCAATCAACTTAGTCATCACGCCGCCTAGGGTTTCGATACCCAAGGATAGCGGCGTCACATCCAACAGCAATACATCTTTGACCTGACCGCCCAACACACCGGCTTGAATGGCCGCACCCACTGCTACAGCCTCATCGGGGTTGACGTCTTTGCGGGGTGCTTTGCCGAAAAAGTTCTGTACCGTTTCCTGAACTTTAGGCATCCGGGTTTGACCGCCCACCAGGATAACATCGTTGATATCGCCGATGCTCAAACCGGCATCTTTTAAGGCAATCCTACAGGGTTCGATGGTGCGCTCCACTAGGTCTTCCACCAAGGATTCCAGCTTAGCCCGAGTCAGCTTAATATTCATGTGCTTAGGCCCACTGGCATCGGCCGTAATGTAAGGCAAGTTAACTTCGGTTTGTTGGCTAGAGGAAAGTTCAATTTTGGCCTTTTCCCCAGCCTCTTTTAAACGCTGTAACGCTAAAGGATCGTTTTGTAGATCGATGCCGGTTTCTTTCTTAAATTCTTGCGCTAGATAATCGATAATGCGTTTATCAAAGTCTTCGCCGCCTAAAAACGTATCGCCGTTGGTGGATAACACCTCGAACTGATGTTCGCCATCCACATCGGCAATTTCAATGATAGAAATATCAAAGGTGCCGCCACCTAAGTCATACACCGCAATTTTGGTGTCGCCCCGCTTCTTGTCCATGCCATAGGCCAAGGCTGCCGCGGTGGGCTCATTGATGATACGACGCACATCGAGTCCCGCAATACGGCCAGCATCTTTGGTGGCTTGTCGTTGCGAATCGTTAAAATAAGCGGGTACCGTGATAACCGCTTCAGTCAGCGTTTCGCCGAGATAATCCTCTGCGGTCTTTTTCATTTTTTGCAAGACCCGTGCGGCAATCTCTGGCGGCGCCATCTTTTTGCCCTGGGCTTCCACCCAAGCGTCACCGTTGTCTGCTTTGACGATCTTGTAAGGCACCAATTTGATGTCTTTTTGAACTTCGTTCTCTTCAAAACGTCGACCAATCAGTCGTTTGATGGCGAATAGGGTATTGTTAGGATTAGTAACCGCCTGACGTTTAGCCGATTGTCCCACGATGACTTCATTATCGTCCGTAAAAGCAACAATGGAGGGTGTTGTGCGATCACCTTCACTGTTCTCGATAACCCGGGCACTACCTGCCTCCATAATGGCCACACAAGAATTAGTGGTGCCTAAATCGATTCCAATAATTTTGCTCATTGACTGCCCTCTTCTCAAAAGTTTATTGCATTTGCGTAGTGTTAAACATAACTGTGTTTTCTATGTGGGGTCGAACCAGACATTTTCAATGCTATAGATTACCTTCCACTTACTTGATGTGTAAGCTTCTGTATTTATAAGCAAAGCGAACTGGTTTTAAAGCGTCGCGAAAGACTGCTTATGACCTACCGCTGGGTCACTGCCTAGCTTCCCTTTGATGTAATGACTTTGCGCCAATCGGTGGCGGCGCAGCAAAAACAAACGGCTGAGTCACTAAAAATCTTACCGATCTGAAACCGCTTCGGAATCCGGTTTTTGTGGGTCTTGGGTTTGCGCGGCCTGGGCTACAATCACCATGGCTGGCCGGATTAACCGTTCGTTGAGCATATAGCCTTTTTGAATCACTTGCAGTACAGTATTGGATTCAGCCGTGGCTGACGGTTGCATAGCCATGGCTTCATGAAGTTCAGGGTTAAACCGGGTCCCTAGGGGATCGATCTCCTGTACGCCAAACTTTTCTAAGGCTGACATCAACATCTTCAAAGTCAGTTCTGAGCCTTCGCGAAGTTTATTGACATCCACGGTTTCATCAGCCGCTGCCGTAATACCCATCTCAAGGCTGTCCTTAACGGGTAGTAAGGCATCCACAAAATCTTTTAGGGCAAATTTGTGGGCGTTTTGTAAGTCCCGCTCACCGCGTTTACGGATATTGTCTGCTTCAGCGCGAGCGCCTAAGTAAAGGTTCCAATTTTCTTCCGCTTTCGCTAACGCCTTCTCCAGCTCATCCTGAACGTGGGCTAGTTGATCGTGATCGATGAACCCTGCTTCCTGGGCACTATCAGTCTCAGCCCCATGGATTGGCTCTGCTGGGCTAGCCGATTCGGCAAAGCCATTGCTAGCTTCAGGTTGGTCTGGTACGCCGGTATCGGCACTAAAATCGGCATTTTTGGGATCTTGGCTCATCCGCGCCCTCCATAAAAACTCTTGAATAATAAAAATTTAATTTCCCCTAATTTTTATCAAGGGAAGATATGAATAAATAAAACTTTTATCGTTACCTGGGGATTAATGCCGAGAATTCAAGGCTGAGGCAAGCAATTTCGCAGTGACTTCAACGATGGGAATAACCCGTTCATAGGCCATACGGGTGGGTCCAATGACGCCTAAGACACCTAGCGCCCTGCCACCCACGGCGTAGGGGGCAGTTACCACACTACACATGTCTAAGACATCAAAACCAGACTCCTGGCCAATAAAAATTTGCATCCGCTCTGCGCTTAAACATTGATCCAGTAAATTAAAAATAACATGTTTGTGGTTGAAAGCTTCAAATAACTGTTTCAACTTTCCTAAATCGGCCAATTCTTCAAAAGACATTAAATTAGTCTGGCCTGCCAACACATAATCTTCTTGAGCTTCTTCTGATTCTGAACCAAAGGTTTTGTCGGCAATTTCCACTATGGTTTGCATCAACCGATTCATGGTCTGCTGGGTCAAGCGGAGATCTTGCAAAAGCTCCTTTCGCACGGTGCGAATATCTTTGCCCGCGCATTCCATATTGACATAGTTAGCCGCCTGTTCTAGCTCATTTCGTGTATAGCTACGGCCTGTGGAGATAATGCGGTTTTGTACCTCCCGCTCATTAACCACCAAGATGGCCAATACGCGATTATCCGAGAGGGCTAAAAACTCTACATGACGAAGTTTTAAAATACGTCGCCGAGGCACCGTGACCACCCCGGCCATATGGGTAATACTCGACAAGAGCGAAGAGGCGGATTGCAGTAATTCATCTGTGGACTGATCTGGATTTAATTGTTGCCACATTTTTGCCACTTCATGCTGGTAAGAAAGCCTTGAATGCAGCAAGGAATCGACGAAAAAGCGATAACCCCGAGCGGTAGGTATGCGTCCTGCCGAAGTGTGAGGGGATTGCACATAACCCAGTTCTTCAAGATCAGCCATAACATTACGCACCGTTGCCGAACTGAGTCCGAGCCCCGTGTCCCGGGCTAACGTGCGCGATCCAATAGGCTGCCCAGTACGGATATGACGTTCAATAAGCACCTTGAGAAGGTGCTGAGCACGTTCATTGAGTTCCGCTTCAGGCAGTTCACAGTGTTCTTCACTGCTATACATAATGGCCATAACCTCTCAACATAATGAGGATTAGCGCATTTCTCGGTTAGCCGTATCTACTTGGTCAGCATCCGTTGGCAGCGTACCCTTGTATGTTATACATTTGGCGCACAGGGCCTCCCGAAGCCATACTGGTCTACGGTTAACACGAAAATGCCCTAGCATACTAGGCTATTTTTAGCACTCTTTTTTGAGAGTGCTAAAAACCTTCAACCTAGCAAGTGCTTAGTTACCTGTCAAGGAATAAGGTGGTTGGCGGTTTGTTTAGGAAATGGTAACTTTGCGGTCCTCATTCAAGGCTATGTTGTTATAAAAATGCCTTATATCTTTAATACAATTGGCTTGATTGGAAAATACGGCAATCCTACTCAAGCCGGTGCGTTGACTGAGCAAATTGCCATGTGTTTGCGACGTCGGCATTTGCGTGTCCTGCTGGATGATTCTTTGGCGCAGTTGACGCCATCCAATAGTTTTGAGGTGGTAAGTCGAGACATCATGGGCCAGGAATGCGATTTAGCCATTGTCTTGGGCGGTGATGGTACGCTTTTAAACGCGGCCCGTTCTCTGGTGGATTTCCAAGTGCCACTGCTAGGTATTAATTTGGGCCGCTTGGGTTTTTTAGCGGCGGTTTCTCCCAGCGAAATTCCCCATAGCCTGGAAGAAATTTTGTGCGGTGCGTTTCGTGAAGAAACCCGCTCGCTCCTTCATGTGGAAATCATTCGTGATCATCAGACCATTGCTCAGTCCGATGCCCTCAACGATGTGGTGGTGCATAAACGTGATGTGGCGCGTATGGTAGAAGTTGATACCTATGTGAATGGACAATTTTTAAATGTTTATCGCGCTGATGGTCTTATCATCGCCACGCCCACGGGTTCCACCGCTTATGCCTTGTCTGGAGGTGGTCCCATTGTCCATCCAGCCCTTGAGACGGTGGTGTTGGTGCCCATCTGTCCCCATAGCCTTACCCATCGTCCTATCGTTTTAGGGGCGGATAGCGAAATCACAGTCATGTTGAATGTCTCTAATACCACCTCAACCCAAGTCACCTGTGATGGGCAAATCAGTTTGCCACTGGAACCAGGGGATAGGGTTGTTATCGGTAAAAAGCCGTTTAAGCTAAGGCTCATTCACCCTAATAATCACAATTATTTCCAGTTGTTACGCGCCAAGCTAAGCTGGGGTGCTCACCCAGAAGGTTTTCCAGCGAATCATAAAACAATTTTTTAAAGTCATCATTTTATTCGTAGCGCCAATAGCTAACGCCCTAAAAGACGTCGATTAGAATCGCCATGTTGACCCATTTACAAATCCGCGACTTTGCTATTGTTGTCAATTTAGAATTGGACTTAACCCCAGGTATGAGCGCCGTGACAGGGGAAACAGGAGCAGGTAAGTCCATTATGGTTGATGCTTTGGGTTTGTTGCTGGGTGATCGAGCCGATAGCACGGTAATACGGCAGGGCGCCGAGCGGGCTGATATCAGTGCAACATTTGATCTTAGGGATTTGCCATCCCTGCAGAACTGGCTGGCTGAACGGGAGTTAGGCGCCGATGAAGAATGCCATTTGCGCCGGGTTGTTAGCCAAAATGGTCGTTCTCGAGCTTATATCGATGGTTCGCCACAGCCGGTACAGTTGCTCAGAGATTTTGGGGAGCGGCTCGTGGATATTCACGGCCAGCATGAGCATCAATCCCTTTTCAAACGCGATATGCAGCGGCAATTATTAGACGATTATGGGGGTAATCAGGCCCTATTGGCAGAACTTGCTCACAAATATCGGCAATGGTGCGACATAGGCCAACATTTGCAAAACCTGCGTAAAAACAGTGATGAAAAAGCCGCCCAACGGGATTTGTTGCACTATCAAGTCAGTGAATTGCAAGCCTTAAACTTAGGCGCGGGTGAACTTCCCGAGTTAGAGGCAGAACATGTGCGTTTGGCTAACGCGGGTCGTTTGTTGGAATCTTGTCAGCGGGCGGTGACACAACTTTATGAGAGCGATGAGTTCTCTGTGCAAAAACTGCTGGGCCAGGTGCTCGATGAGATAACCAGCCTCAGGGATTTGGATCCTCAACTGACCAGCACAGGTGAACTGCTGAACGGGGCGCTGATTCAGGTGAGTGAGGCCAGTGATGAATTGCGTCGTTATCTACAACGCATCGAGTTAGATCCAGGACGACTTACCTGGGTGGAAGAGCGTTTAGCCGATATTCAAACCTTGGCCCGCAAACACCGTGTAGATCCCCAGGCGCTACCGGATTTGTCAAAACGTCTGCAGAATGAGTTGGATGAGCTAGACAATGTGGAATATCACGAAGAAGCCTTGCAGAAACGTTTTGAAGAAGCTTGGCAAGACTATCAAAACACTGCCCATACCCTTTCCAAGCGGCGCACAAAACATGCAGTGGAATTGGCCGAACGGGTCAGTGAAGCCATGCAAGATTTGGGGATGCAAGGGGGGCGTTTCGAGATTTCTCTTATCCACCAGGATCGTCCCACTCTGCAGGGACTGGAAACGGTGGAGTTTTTAGTCAGTGCCAATCCGGGTCAGTCGTCAAAGCCCTTAGCTAAGGTGGCTTCCGGCGGCGAGCTTTCCCGGATTAGCCTAGCTATCCAAGTTATTGCTGCCCGTAGTGCGCGTATCCCTACGCTGATCTTTGATGAGGTGGATGTGGGTATTGGCGGCGGGGTGGCGGAAGTAGTGGGGCGTCAGTTACGGGCTTTGGGAGAAACCCGTCAGGTACTCTGTGTCACGCACTTGCCCCAGGTGGCGGCCCAGGCCCATCACCACCTAAAAGTCAGTAAGCACACGGATGGGCAATCCACCTATACAGTGATCGACCCCTTAGAACCCCAGGCCCGCGTGGAAGAAATCGCCCGAATGTTGGGTGGGGTGGAATTAACCGCTAATACCTGGGCCCATGCCGAAGAGATGATCGTCACTGCTAGGTCGAAAACCCAAGCACACAAAGGCTAACGGGCATTGACTAGCCTAATGGGATAAGCGGGGTATTAACGAGAGCCTTGAGAACAACCCGGCGTATTACATTGACCATAGAGAATAAGACAATGATCAGCCAGTTCAAAACCCAGTTGTTTAGCGATAAGGCGTTGTCGTTGTTCGATAACCTCATCAAAGAACTCTTCGATTTTGCCACATTTTAAGCAAACGATATGATCATGATGAGTGCCTTGGTCCAGCTCGAAACACGATTGTGTGCCTTCAAAATGATGACGCTTTATAAGACCTGCTGATTCAAACTGGGTCAACACGCGATAAACGGTAGCCAGACCGATTTCTTCGCCCGCGTCCAGCAAACGCTTATAGAGGTCTTCCGCGGTGACATGTTGGTGTTCATGGTCTTGTAGCATCTCTAAAATTTTCATCCGGGGCAATGTGACTTTGAGACCCGCTTGCTTGAGTTCTTTTGAGTTCAAGATAATTTACTCTCTACGGTTCTAGAAAATTAATGTTATTACAGGATGATGGATTATCTTTGTTATCTAATGTAGGTATTGAGCAATAATCATGTTAAAAAGTTTATGGCGCACCATTTTTTTCTCAACTCTATTGCAAAGTCTAGGCTGCTCCCCATTTGTGCCAAGTTTTTATGAAGTGGATGTGCGGCAGGGCCATTATTTAGATCAAGAAAAGATCAATCAGCTGCAAAGGGGTATGAGCAAACGGCAAGTACAGATTTTGCTGGGTCAACCTTTACTGTCTGATCCGTTTCATCCTAATCGTTGGGACTACGTCTACCGTTTTGAGCGCGACGGCGATTTAGTCACTAACCGTCATATTAGCTTGTTTTTTGAGGGCGAGTTATTAAGCCGAATCGAGGACAGCGCGGCATCGCCCTAGGATGTTCCCACTCTATTCAAAGCGCCCCGCTATGGCCGCGCTAATCATTGTTATCTTGAGGCATGACGCTGTGATCTGCAGTTTTTTTGCCAGGGCGCTGTTCCTGCTTGGCCCGTTGCTTACGGGCAGCCTTTGGGTCAGCCATGAGGGGACGATAGATTTCAACGCGGTCGCCAGGTTTGAGGGTGGTGGAAGGTGCGCTGATTTTACTAAAAATGCCCACTTTGGCCTTGGCTAGGTCAATTTCTGGAAAGCGCTGGCAAATGCGCGAGATTTGAATAGCCTCTACTAGAGTGGTGTTTTCCGGCACTCTAACTGAAATAATAGCTTGTTCTTCAGGGCGAGCGTAGGCAACTTCCACGTCAATTAATTTACCGTGGACCATAAATTTCCACCGCTCGGTTACAAAATGAATCCATCAAGGATTCACTAATTTGCGAGAAAACAGGAACAATAGCCGTGTGGAGCAGACTATTAGAGAATTCAAAGTCCATGGTCAAAGACACTTTACACGCATCAGGGCGTAACGGCTGAAAACGCCAAACCCCCTCCAAGCGCTCAAACGGTCCTTCTAGAAGATGCATCTCGATCATGTGATTTTCCTGCAGCCGGTTCCAGGTGGTAAAGGATTTACGGATACCCCCTTTTGACAGCTCAATATGCACATGGAGTTTGTCACCGTTTCGGCTTAAAATACGTGTCGACTGGCACCAGGGTAAAAACTCAGGATAGGATTCAATATCGCTGATAAGCGCATACATGTCTGCCGTGGAATACAACAGTAGAGCGCTCTTATTGAATGTCGGCACTTTTTAAAAACCTCGTTTCACGGGGGGATGGCTTTTCCAATCTAGGGTAACAAATCCCACGTAATTTCCCTACAATAGACCAATGGCAAAACAGCGTAGTGATAATCAAATCGCCAGCAATAAAAAAGCTTATCACG
>CAYRGG010000107.1:0-8873 GCA_964423745.1 uncultured Candidatus Competibacteraceae bacterium
CAGGAGAACGCCATGCCCGAGCCGTTAAACCGTTACAGTGCCCGCATCACTCAGCCTAAGTCCCAGGGCGCCTCCCAGGCCATGCTCTACGGCACAGGTCTCAGTGACGACGATATGAATAAAGCCCAGGTGGGTATTGCCAGCGTCTGGTATGAAGGCAATACCTGCAATATGCATCTGAACGACTTAGCTGCTCAAGTGAAAGAAGGGGTGGTAGCCGCTGACCTAGTGGCCATGCGGTTCAATACTATCGGCGTTTCGGATGGTATCTCCATGGGCACCGAGGGGATGAGCTATTCCCTACCCTCTCGGGATATTATCGCCGATTCCATCGAGACCATCATGGGGGCGCAATGGTACGATGCCTGTATCGGCATTCCCGGCTGCGATAAAAATATGCCGGGGGTTATGATAGCTTTGGGTAGACTTAACCGTCCGGGGCTCATGGTCTACGGTGGCACCATTAAACCCGGCCATCGGCAAACCCCACAAGGAGAACAGACCCTGGATATCATCTCCGCTTTTCAAAGCTATGGAGAGTTTTTAGCCCACACCATCGATGACGCCACCCGTCAGGATATCGTTAGACGGGCTTGTCCAGGAGCCGGCGCCTGTGGCGGCATGTATACGGCTAATACCATGGCGTCCGCCATCGAAGCGTTGGGCATGGCCCTTCCCTATAGCGCCTCTACACCGGCTACTGACCCAGCTAAGCTGGATGAGTGTATAGAGGCAGGTCAAGCCATTCGTCATTTGCTGGAGCAAGATATAAAACCCCGCGACATCATGACCCGGGAAGCCTTCGAGAACGCCATCGCCATGGTAATCGCCTTGGGGGGTTCCACCAATGCAGCGCTGCATTTGCTGGCCATGGCCCGGGCGGTGGAAGTGCCGTTAAGCCTGGAGGATTTTCAAGCCATTAGCGACCGGGTCCCCTTACTGGCGGATCTTAAACCCAGCGGCAAATATGTCATGGAGGATCTCCATAGGGTGGGGGGCACCCCGGCTGTGATGAAATATTTACTGGAAAACGGCCTTTTGCACGGTGACTGCCTCACCGTCACGGGCCGCTCCATCAGCGATAATCTAAAGGATCTACCGGCTTTGAGCCGGGGTCAGGATATCATCCAACCCATCAATCGACCCATAAAGACTAGCGGTCATATTCAAGTGCTGGAGGGTAATTTAGCACCAGGTGGTTCGGTGGCCAAAATCACCGGGAAAGAAGGGGTTTATTTTGAAGGTCCCGCGAAGGTATATGACTCTGAGGAAGACATGCTGCATGCCTTAGAGCACGATAAGATCCAAAAGGGGGATGTAGTTGTGATTCGTTACGAAGGTCCTAAGGGCGGTCCTGGTATGCCGGAAATGCTCACACCCACCTCCGCCATCATGGGGGCGGGGCTTGGCAACGATGTGGCGTTGCTCACCGATGGCCGTTTTTCCGGGGGTTCCCACGGTTTTATCATCGGTCATATCGTGCCCGAGGCCCAGGAAGGTGGACCTATCGCCCTGCTTCGTAACGGCGACCGCATTACCATCGATGTCACTCATAATACCCTGAGCGTCGCTTTAAGCGATGCCGAGCTGGCAGAGCGCCAAAGCCAATGGCAAATGCCTCCCTACAAAGTTAACCGGGGTGTCTTGTATAAATATATCAAAACAGTGAAAGATGCCTCTCAAGGTTGCGTTACGGATGCTTAGTCGAGGTTACAAGCAAGCCTACGCAAAAAACAATGGCGGCAGCAAAAAAACTGCCGCCAAACTGACTAAAAAAAATTAAAACTGTTTAACCTTAGCTTCCCGCTGCCAGTAACGAAGATTTTTCGCCGCCGTTATAAAATTGGCAACGTCGCTGTCCGTTGCTGATAGTCGGATAATACCCTCGTCACCGTCTTCAGACACCCCGGCTTTATCCAAGAGAGGTTTAGCTTCCGGCACATAACCGATGTATTTCACATGGGCATAGGCATCGGCGACAAAGTCCCGGGCGGTGGCTTCATTAGCCAATTGCGTGGCCACTTGCTCGGATACTGCAAGCACTACAACATCGAATAATACCGATGGACCACCGTCTATTTTTTCATCGCCTGCAAGCCATTCACCTTGGCTGGTCTCAACGCCACCCACCCGAGGCGCCACCAGTTTAAACATGCCGCCTTCGGCTACAATGGCGCTACGTAAGGCATTGATTAAGTTACCGTCAACACCATCGCTGACCAGACAACCCACTTTACGTCCTTTCAGAGTAGGCTGTTGATTTTTAAGAATACTCAATGCCGGTGACGGTTTAAGGTCCATACGGGTTGGTTTTGCGGCATCGGCTTTTTGCGGCATTTTTTTAAGCCGCAACCCCTGGGCGACTTTGTTGGCCAGATCGTCGTCAATATTCAATAGGTGGGAAACCATCCGTTCACGAATCGCCAAAGTTTCCACTTTACTCAGCTCAAAAGTCAACGCCGAGACGATATGACCTTGTTCCACTTCGGTTTGACTGATATAGAATTGACGGGCTTGGGAATAATGGTCGGCGAAGGTCTCCGAGCGCACCCGTTGTTTTGGCCCGTCCACCTGAGCGGGATAGCTGTGGAAGCCCTGAGCAGGATTTTCCCGGGGACCATTGTTATCGCTCCAGGAGTTTGGCTCGTAATTGGCGCGGCCTTTTGGAGTGACCATGGCCATGTGACCGTCCTGCTGTAGGTTGTGGAAGGGACACTTGGGGGCATTGATGGGCAACTGATTAAAGTTTGGGCTACCAAGCCGTTTTAGTTGGGTATCCAGATAAGAAAAGTTACGGCCCTGCAACAGGGGATCATCGCTAAAGTCGATGCCCGGCACGATGTTCTGGGTACAAAACGCTACCTGCTCGGTTTCAGCAAAGAAATTATCCACCCGGCGGTCTAGCACCAACCGCCCCACCGGACGCACCGGTATATCTTCTTCAGGTATGAGCTTGGTGGCGTCCAATACATCAAAGGGAAATTGCTCGGCCTGTTGTTCATCAAAAAGCTGCAAACCCAATTCCCATTCTGGAAAATCGCCGTTGCCGATGGCGTCCCATAAGTCGCGCCGGTGAAAATCAGGGTCAGCACCGTTAATCTTCAACGCTTCATTCCAAACCACGGATTGCATACCGGGTTTCGGTTTCCAATGGAACTTGACAAAGGTGGATTTACCCTCGGCATTGATCATGCGGAACGTATGGACACCAAAGCCCTCCATCATGCGAACGGAACGGGGAATAGTGCGGTCCGACATAATCCACATGACCATATGCATACTTTCAGGCGTCAGGGAGATAAAATCCCAAAAATTATCGTGGGCGGTCTGGGCTTGGGGAAAAGCACGGTCGGGTTCTTGCTTAGCAGCATGGATTAAATCGGGGAATTTGATGGCATCCTGGATAAAGAATACTGGAATATTATTGCCGACGATGTCCCAGTTGCCTTCTTGGGTATAGAGTTTCACCGCAAAACCTCGCACATCCCGGGGTAGGTCAGCCGATCCTCTATTACCCGCCACCGTGGAAAAACGTGCAAAAGCCGGAGTTTTCTGGCCAGCCCGCTGAAACAGATCGGCACAGGTGATATCGGCCAAGGACTGGTAGTTTTCAAAATAGCCATGGGCGCCGATACCCCGGGCGTGAACGACACGCTCAGGGATGCGTTCATGGTCGAAATGAAAGATTTTTTCCCGTAAAGTAAAATCTTCCAATAGGGTGGGACCGCGGGCGCCCGCTTTCAAGGAATTTTGATCATCCGCGATGGGCATACCTTGGTTGGTGGTCATGGTCTGGCCACCGTCGCCAGTGGTTTGGTGGGTATCGCCGCCTTGTCCGAAAGCGATTTCCTGATCGGCAAAATGCGCCTTGGTCTGGTTCAGATTAGATCGTTTATCGTCTGCCATAAGTTTTCTCCAATCATAGAGTTACGGTTTATCATCCGTTATCCAGATGTGCGTCGCGCATTTCAAATTCACGTTCAACACTTCAGAAACCGGGCAGTTTTTTTAACGAAATCTACCACCTTCTCAAACGCGTTGTCGTTCGCATCCGGCGTCATTGCCGTTATAACTTTGCTTTTACGTTAATGTAAATGTAAATGGCTGCCATTAATAGAGTTAGTTATCGTTGGGGTCACTATAGTTCATAGGTAAACGCCACTCATGATGTATACCATCGCAAAAACCCTGTTGCGTTGCTGAATAGCTTCTTACCCAGGTTTGCAGTGTCCAACCGTGGGCGCAGCGCTGCACCCGGTACAAGCAATATTGGGATGGACGACCTGACCGCTGACCCGAGGCCGACGCCGCAGGCACCCCTACCACGGGACAGTTGGCAAAACGGGTGGGCAACCTGTCCCAGGTGGCTCGGTGGGCATGACCATGCAGCACTAACTCGACACCATCCCGCACTAAAATATCCCGCAAAGCAGAACTATCCATGAGACGTTTACGCCAAGCAACGGCGGATTTTAAGGGAGGATGATGGATGAGTAAAACCCGGAAGAGATTTTGTCGCCCTGTTTTTAGCAAGAGAGATTCTAATTCATGCAACTGCCTTTGCCCTAAGCGACCCGTGGCGAGGAAGGGCGCTGAAGGACATGCACTAGACAATCCAATAAACGCCACAGGTCCGCGCACTCGCAAGCTGGGAAACAAGCTGTTAGAATCCGTCTCTTGCGCAATGGAGCCGACACTGTCGGAAACCATATAAGGTTCCCATGCAGCCAAAGTATCGCCCCAAGGAGTACGCACATAAACATCATGGTTTCCGGGCACTACGGTAACCTGGGTGGCAGACCCCAACGCTTGCAGCCATTGGGTGGTCTCCTGAAATTCACTGGGAAGACCTAAGTGGGTTAAATCACCGGTAATAACCAAGTGTTCTAGTTGTCTTTGCTGGAGATCCCGCACCAGAGCATCCAGTACTGAACCACGATGTTCACCGCGCCGATGGGAGCGCCAAGAGAGATAACCAAACAGACGTTTGTTGAAAAGCGTGTATAGCTTTATATTTTCTAGAGAAGATAAATGGGGATCCGAAAGGTGAGCAAACGTCAGGGAATCATCCACTGCGCAAGCATGCCAATCCGAGCTGTTCTCCGACACGTCTAGATTTAATGGTGCCATGTCCATGCTTTTCCCATACGGTTAACCCTGTGCAACCTCTGCCCCCTTCGCTAGCATCCCAGGTTCTCGACGCTGGTCTTGAAAAACCCCTCCGCGTAGGTTTAGTGAGTAATCGCCAGAGTGGACGAAACCGCCGACACTTTAGAAAAATTGGTAAGGTCTTAGCAAACCACCCCGATGTTATTCATTATGAAACCGCAACACCGGCTGAGATTACCCAAACACTTCAGCATTTTGCCCAGCAGAGGGTTCAAGTCCTGGTCATCAATGGCGGCGATGGAACGGTACAAGCGGTCTTTACAGCGCTGCTTCAACAATCCTATTTTTCAGTGCTGCCAATGCTGGCAATTCTACCCAGCGGCACCACCAATATGACAGCCGGTGATGTGGGCCTACGGGGAAGTCCGCAACGGGCCTTAGCTAAGTTGTTAGCCTGGTCCCATCAACCGCGAAAGCCCGTGCATTTTATACAACGCCATGTCTTGCAAGTCCAAACCGCAGACGCTTGTCGGTTCGGAATGTTTTTCGGCGCCGGTGCTATCATACGAGGTATTGAGCTTTGTCACCAGCGGCTTTACACCTTGGGATTGCGCAATGAATGGGCGCCAGGTTTAGCCACATTACGGATTCTGGCGGCCATCGCTCGACGTGATCCCGCCTACATCACACCGGTCCCAGTGGGCGTTGGCCTTGACCAACAGGTATCATATTCTACTCAAGACTATCTGGCCATTTTGGTGAGCAGTTTGGAACGTCTCTTCTTGGGTTTGCGACCCTATTGGGGTCACAAAGAGGGGGCTCTTTTTTACACAGGGATTCGCGCTCATCCAAAACACCCTTTATGGGCGTTACCACCTTTATTTTGGGGCCGACCCAATCGCTTTGGTACGCCTGAAAATGGCTATCACAGTCACAAGGTTAATGATATTCACCTGAGACTAGATAGTCGTTTCACCTTGGATGGAGAACTCTATAGCAGCCCTGATGGTTGGGTACAAATTAGTCCAGGTGAACAGTTGTCCTTTATCCAGTTTTAATGATTTTATGCCACTACCCCCTAGCTCACTGATACACTGTGTTGAACGCCATAGCCAAGCAGCGCTACCGGCTGGTGTGATACATCTTCAGCAGATACTCTGTGAACGTTTTGGTGACGCCGTATTAGCGGTACTCTTTTACGGATCCTGTCTGCGTCACGGGGACCCTTGGGATGGTCTCGTGGATCTCTATGTGGTAGTGGACGATTATCAGCATGCTTACTCTAGTCAGTTGTTACGGGTACTCAATAAGAAACTCCCTCCCAACGTCTTCTATTTGGAAGCACCCTTTCAGGGGCGCACCCTACGGGCCAAATACGCGGTGTTGTCGTTGCAAGATTTGCAGCGTGGCACCTCCATGCAGTGGTTTCATCCCTACCTGTGGGGGCGTTTTGCTCAACCCACCGCCTTAATCTATGCCCGTAACGACACCGTTGCCAGACAAGTTTTTACCGATTTGGCGCAAGCCGTGGTTACACTGTTGACTCGCGCCCTGCCCTGTCTGCCACCCTCCTTTAGTGCCGTTGAACTCTGGCAGACCGCTCTCGCCCTGAGTTACACCGCTGAGTTACGGGCAGAACCGCCAGATCGGGCGGCGCAATTGGTAGCGTCCTACAGGGATTACTACACACAGGTTACTCAGGCTGCCTTGGAGGCAATACCGTATCCCATCCACCCACATGCTCACGCTAACCCGGCTCGCTATCGAAGCGCTATAGCGCCCCGGGTGCGCCGCTCTAGCCAACGGGCTTGGCAACTACGCCGGCTCCAAGGCAAAGGGCTTTCGTTGCTACGTCTGATAAAATCCCTACTGACTTTTCAAGGCGGGGTAGATTATATCGTCTGGAAGCTGGAGCGTCATTCGGGGACCACCATCAAGGTAACACCGAAGATTAGACGCTACCCCTTGCTATTCGGATGGGGGTTGCTGTGGCAACTATACCGGCGGCGTATTTTCCGTTAAACGTTTATCAGCTTCATCATGATAATTAAAGGTTTCTGCGCGTTGCATGGCGGTTTCAAAACGATCTTCCCAATGTACGAGATTGTGTCGGGCATCTTTCACATAAGCGGTCCACTGGATGATGTTTAGGAGACTCTTATTCATTAAACGGCCCAGTGGTTTAAGGGGTCTATCGATATCTATAAATAGCACCACCCGTTCTTCGTCGGTGTTATTCCACACCTCATGTTCATAGGTATCGTCAAATACTAAGCATTTACCTTGCTGCCATTGCAGGCGTTGATCATCCACGCGAATCACACAGTGCTCCCGTTGCCGGGGCACCGTCAATGCCAGATGACAACGCAGCAATCCTTTGCTTACACCCCGATGGGGCGGAATGTGATAACCTGGCGCTAGAATGGAAAACCAGGCGTTGCGTAAACCGGAGATGGCCTCCAACACACGCACAGTCTCGGGACAATAACGACAATTACGCGCTGCTTGTCGGCCAAATCCGTAGAGCACAAAGGTTTTCCAATTATCACCTTTTGCAATGCGTTGCTGGTCGGGAGAGAGCTGCTGAAAAGACGGCACATGCTCGCGAGCTTTAAGAATGGTCTCTAGCTCTGCTCGAATAGGTTTCCAGTTCGCTTCCAAGGTATCCACCCAGGTAAACTGCTGGGCATCAAACACAGGCAAATCGCCAATCAACGATTGCCGAGCGATAAAACGATCTAAGGCTTGGAGGGTATACCTACCGTATTTTTTGACATAACGACGCCGCAGTTGCGATAAACATTGAACAAAACGCATCACTCTACCTTGTAGCTAAAAATTCACTTATTGTCGTTAATGGATTTCAGTTATAGGGCCTTTATAAAATAACACCTGCATGTTATCAACACCCTCTGAAAATCGAGCTAAAACACCTCGAGTCTGGCTTTTGATGGGTTACCGAGCGGGTGAAAGCGGACAACTCATGGCATTGGCGGAGGCGTTGGGTTGGCCTTATGAAATCAAGCGACTGGTTTATCGAAAAAAGGGATTTTTAATCGATTTACCGCGCCTTGTCAGTTTAAGTGGCATCCATATCCAACGATCCAGTCCATTGCGACCACCTTGGCCAGATTTAGTCATCTCTGCAGGGCTGCGCAATGAACCGGTCGCCCGCTGGATTCGTCGTCAGGCGGGGGGGCAGGTGCGCTTGGTACATATCGGCCGTCCCTGGGCGGCGCTGCAGCACTTCGATCTCATCATCACCACCCCCCAATACCGCCTGCCCCAGCGGGCCAATGTGCTGCATAACCACACCACCTTGCACCGAGTAACTCCACAACGGTTAGCTAGCGCAGCTCAGACCTGGACAGAACGCTTGGGTCACTTACCCCGCCCCTATATCGCGCTGCTGGTGGGTGGCCACAGTGGCCCCTACACCCTGGACGCCCCCACCGCCACGCGCCTTGCCCAGCAGGTCAGCACCCTGGCTCGCCAGCAGGGCGCTACCCTGCTGGTCACCACCAGCGCCCGCACCCCACCGGCGGCCACGGACGCTCTAGTCGCTGGGTTAAGCGCCCCGGCCTATGTGTACCGCTGGTCGCCGGACACGGACACGAATCCTTACTACGGCTTTTTGGCCCTGGCTGAGGCCTTTGTCGTCACCGGCGAGAGTGTTTCTATGCTCACCGAAGCTTGCGCCACCCAAAAACCCGTCTATATCTTCCCCTTTGGCTATGGTCGGTGGGCGATGGGATCAATAGAAA
>CAYRGG010000108.1:0-8789 GCA_964423745.1 uncultured Candidatus Competibacteraceae bacterium
CCGCCTACAGTTGCGGGGGCAGCCACGGTTTTTACCGTGTTCCCTTTTCATTCCCAAGGGGAAACCGTCATTCGTCATCATACGGTTTATGACGTTAGCGTCAAGTAACAATCAGTAGATTTTTTCTTGCCCCGTGCAGCATGGCGGATGATTTCCGGATTATGTCTTGCTATGGTGTTGCATGTTTTTAACATGTATTGGTGTGTGCAACATAAGTGTGATGATTCAAATACGTCATGTACCTGATGAAATTCATAAGAATTTGAAAATAAGAGCAACCAAGAAAGGCATGAGCTTATCTGACTATTTATTGAGCGAATTGGTCAAGATCGTCAAGCGTCCTACCTTAGAGGAAATACTGGAACGTATTGAAGCACGCGAACCGACAAATGTTCAGGAAAATTCAGTTGACGCCGTCCGAGCGGAAAGAGAAGCTCGATGATGTTGGTACTGGATGCATCTGTGGTGATCGACTTTTGAGCTGCAAATGCCAAAGCAGCCTATATACGCTCTTGTGTTAATCTTGGATATGTTTTCAATAAACGAATAGACAAATTGCGCGTAGCATGCTTCGCGCAGCAATTACCTGTACCGTTGTCCTTAACCCTCTTCATTCCCTTGCTCGGCATCCGGTGCATAAATCCAGCGCAGTGGTCCCTCAAACCGCTCCTGCAATACGGGCAGGTCAGATGCTAAAGGATTATCCTCAGACATCTCTACAACACCATTCGGTTGGGTGGCGAGGGTGATCTGAAACAGGTGGTTTCCATAAAGACATGTTCCCTGAAAGCGGCCCACCCCTTCTGTTAGCTCAAGAAGCTGAAACGGTTGGACCTGTATTTCAAGAGCCTGAGGCACATCGGATGATACATGGGGTAACCAAGGCAATCCCTCATCGGTGTCGATGATACAAAAGCGACCTTCTTCAGCCGCAATTGTGGCAGAGAAAAAGCGGGTATAAGAGCGATAGTGGGCTTCTGTGGACAACCGAATCGGAACATGCTGGTTCAGTTGATGGACGATAGTGCTCTTCCATGTCAGCAGCACCACCGCCTCTTCAGGTCCCCAGAAACCAGCAAACAGAGCAGATTGTCCATTACATTGCAGATGCGCTTCCCACAGCTTCCAGCCCGGGTAGAAATCCACGTCCAGGTGACGAAATCCGACGATTCGGCAAGCATCGCCAGTGAGTGCTTGACTGAGGACCTTGGAGCTTGTAATCCCAACAGGCAGCATAGTCATTGCCAGCGACATATCCGTCTGCCAAGCACCAAGTATCAACGGCGGCCAGGGCCAAGGAGCGGGTGTCAGGCTGACGATGTGAGAAAGCCGCGCCTGCCAGTCTGAAAGCATTGCCGTATCTGGTCTAGGATGCTGCCAGGGCGGCTCAGTAGATTCTTGATATCCCGCTAGCAATTTGACGACTTCATCCGCTGATATCTTTAATTCAGCCGCGACAGCAACTGGTACGTTTTCATCTCCACTTTCCCGCCACAGTCGCGTCAAACTACGAAGCGGGGTAGCGCTGCCTTCTTGATCTTCAAATTCAACGCTGATGGCCAAATCCTTTAGAAAATAATCCAGTGCCTGCCCCCACTGGCGCTGTTCTTCTGCCACCCTCCCCAGCTGGTGGTAGGTGTTAGCCTGGCTATAGCGATCCTCATACGCGATGCAGATCTCCAGCGCCTTCTGGTAATAGTCTTCGGCCTGCCCCCACTGGCGCTGTGCTTGCGCCACACTCCCCAGCTGGTGGTAGGTGCTGGCCTGGCTATAGCGATCCTCATACGCAATCTTGATCTCCAGCGCCTTCTGGTAATAGTCTTCGGCCTGCCCCCACTGGCGCTGTTCTTCTGCCACACTCCCCAGCTGGTGGTAGATGGAGGCACTTCCTTTCTTTCGCTGGTCCGCGTCGAACGCATGATTATTTAACCAAATTGTCAGAGCCCGCTGATAGGCTTGCTCCGCCGCCGGGTACTGTTTGAGTAATAGACGGCGTTTAGCGATGTCGCCAATAACCCCTACTAATTCTGATCCCAGTTGACCCGTGAGTTGGGCCTCAGGATAGGACTCCAATCGTTTCAGCACAGCCTCACCTAACGTTAGGCCCCGGTCCTCTTCATGGGTAAGATCGAGATAGCTAGACAGAGCACCATAGAGCTTCCAGATTGACTCTTGAGCATCCAAGGCAAATCTCAAGGCCGTAACCAAGTTTTCATATTCCAAGGGGGCGATCACGTTACCTATTTGGCGCTGTTGTTGGTCCTTGTCTTCAAGTAAATCGTCAATTACCCCTGCTAAGCCGTCGTAATGGGCCCGAAACGCTGTCCGGATGGCCTCATCCATGTCCTCGTGCGCCTGCAACCGGGTCCGCAAGAAATAGGGAAAGATGGGTTGCAGTTGCAAAAATGTGGGTACGTCAGCATGCGGACTCAGCAAGCCCCAGTTCACCGCTTCTTGCAAAATCGCCTCCCAGCGGTCAAAGGGCAACTTTTCCAATACCGGTTGTTGCTTGAGCTGGTCCATATACTGTGGCAAGAACAACTTGCAAACCACCCCCGTAAAAGGCGCGAAACACTGTAACAGCCCTTGGGCATCCGGTGACAAGTTGCTGTGAGAGTATTCGATGCAGCGCAGAATACTCTCGGTTTTCGTCTTGGCATCACCCTTATCAAGGTCTACATTGCCCACCTTGAGGGCTTCCAACACCGCTGCCGGTGTTTGTGTGGCCAGATTAGCAAGCACCACCTCTAGGGGCAGCGGATAGCCGTTGAGCAGCTTCAGCAATGCTTGGAAGTCACGGTTTTGGCGCTCCACGGCAACACGATGGCGCACTAGGATGGCTTCGGCCAAGTCCGAGGCCGCTTCCGGGTCTAAACCAGCCAGTTCATAGCGGTTGTCCTTGAAGGTGACATCGGCTAACCAGTCTTCACTAGCCCGCGACCCCAGCAGCAGCAGGGTCTTGCCCCCTGCGAGCAACGCCAGAAACGCTTTTAGCGCCCCTTGCTTTTTTCGGGACAAGGTATGGCGGATCGCGCCGCGATGGCCAGTGATGGATTCCAAGTTATCGAGGATGATGAGATGGCGGCAGCTGTTGAGGCGGTCTGCTACCAGCTGCTGCTGGGCTTCAACGTTCATGGGTAAAAACGTGCCGTGATAGTCACCGGGTCCCAGCAAGTCTTTGGCAACGGATTGCACAATCTGGTCGCAGGACCAGGCTTTGGTGTCGTAGCCAAACTCAAACACCCGCTCGATAAACCGCGTGGTCTGCCACCAATGGCCCAGATGGCGCAGCAGCGTGGTCTTACCGGCACCGCCCATTCCGCGGACGAGGAGCACATTATGGTAGAGCAGCCTTTTTTCGATATGTAACACGTCCAAATCCCGGCCATAGAAGCCATAGGTGGTGTTAGGCGTGGGATAGCGGGCGGCTTGGTGTGCGTACCAAGCTTGGGTTTCTTCTGGAGTAGGATCGCGCAATGGCAGCGGCTGGTCGCGGTTTTCATAGACCACCGGTAACAGCCAATCGTGCAGGTCGATCTGGTGCTTGAAGTACGCCTGCCGGCTACGTTGGTCGTGGAGCGCCTGACGGGCAGCGCGAATGGCGGCTTTGAGGGGTTGCCCGGCAAACAGCTGCTGATAGAGCGTGGTCATGAGCCGCTCGGCGGCGCTCACCGTCACCGAATAGCCCATGGCTAAGGCAGTCTGGACCCCAGCTTGCAGTAGATGGTGGGCGAGACTGGTTTCGCTCGCGCCTACCTGTTTGGCGGATTGGCAGGCATTGAGGATGACCACGGGAATCCGATGCGCAAGCAGCCGCTCAGCCAGTTCCTGGGCTTCGACAGGATCGGCTTGGGGATCGTCGTCCCTGCCAGGAAACGCCGCATTTTCAAAAAATAAAAACGCTTTTTGGCCATAGTAGGGAGTGATGTCGTCGCGGCCATAGCGGGCTTGGTACAGATAACGGTTGTTCTCAACCCCTTTTTGAAATTCCTCATAGGTGAGCAAACCGCCATGGAGATCAAAATGCACCAGGTGATAGAAACCACTGCCGTGCTGCTGGGTGGTGACATCTAAATGGTGAAGAAAGTCTTCATAGGTGCCGGGACGAACAATGTCGATTTGCACCCGCAGCTCGGCTTGGCGTAGCGCTTCCACCAGGGGCCGCGAGATGGTGCGATAGCCGACGTCCTGTTCGCGCTGGGGTCGAGCAGTCACCAACAACAGATGAATGGTGGGTGCCGCTTGGCTGGCCGCTGCCATCACCGGAGGAGTAAGGTTTTTGCGCACCACGGGGGCGCGTAGGCTTAAGGGAAAAGGCAGATCAGGATCTTTCAATGCTTCCCAGTGTAACCCTTGAAAGGACGGTGAACCGGAGATTTCAAGGGTGACGTTGTGGGGGTCGAGGGACTTAAAACGTGCATAGGCGTGACGATCGGCAAATACCTATTGAAAGAGGGTTTCACCGTAGCGGGTGATGCTGGCTTCGGCGTCGCGAGCTTTGACTTCGTCGATGAAGGGAAACCGCAACCACTGCTCAAAATACCATTCCAGCCGTTGTTCTTCAGCCTCTGAGAAGGGATTAGTTACCTGGACTGGATAGGTGTCGGTGGCATCGAAACTTAGCTCGGCATTGGCATCCTGTCCCAAACCTAGTCGTTCATGGATACGAATGATGGTCATCGTCAGTCCTGCCTTAAATAGTGCGCTTTACCACCAGCAGTGGAGTACCGTCTGGCTGGCTGATCTCGATGATCTCGACGCTGGCGGGTTCGATACCTTTGTCACGCAAGGCCCGTTTGATTAAATCGTAAAGGGCACTGGTAACAAGCCCAACGCCGATGCTGATCAACACGGCACTGGTGCTGAAGACTTCGAACTGAGGCGAGGCTGAGGACTCTACAGCCGCTTTGCCGTGCTTGCAACAATCTGGACGGGCGTTCCAGGTGGCAATAAAGTCATCGGCCCCAAGGCCAAATTCAGGAGAGAGGGCGATGTGGGTCATAGGCGTTCCTTAGCTTATCGTTTTTGCTGCAAGGATCAACAGTGGAAGAGTAGTGGTAAGTTACCATTAACTGCTATGTTATGCCGTAAAGGTTAGAGGAGTTCAAGTCAACAGGTGAATAATACCTTGTCTAGCTTAACCTACCCATTCAAACAACCGCATGGGCAACCAGTTGTCAACCTCCTACCAGACTTATATAGCGAATCTGATTTTCAAGGTGCATAGAATGCACCCTATCAGGCTGGAGGTCTATAACATAAATTTAACAAAGATCTTATAGGGTGCTGGGGGTCTGTAACTACATAAGAAGTCAACCCATGAATTCCAAACCATGTAAATTTCTTATCGCCATCATCTGTGCACCCGCCCTACTTCTAACCGCTATCGCGGATGATTCGCCTGCGTTCGCTGAGATAGAGTTCATAGGAGAGACCTTCATACCCTTTGGCTTGCACGTAGAGGGAACCACCGTCGAGGGTTTATCTGGTCTGACCCGCATTGGGCATACTGACCGCTATCTTGCAATTTGTGATGTGACTGATGAAAGTCCGGCCCGATTTTACGAGCTTGAAATTGATCTTAGCGACGGCATGCTCGACGATGGGGATGTGGAAGTGGTGGACGTAAAGTTTCTCGCCGACGAAAGCGGCCTCCTCGTACCTAGCACCTATGACTTAGAAGGCATTGCCTTGGACCCTGGCAACATCACGTTGCTGTTCGCCTCCGAAGGGGTTGGTGAAGGACCTGAAGGTTATGCTCCGTTCATCAAACGCAACTCGCGGTTTGGACAATACATCAACGAATTGCAAATCGATCTCGATAAATTAGATCAGACCGATGGTGAGGGTGGGGTTTACAGCAGCGGCGGCTTCGAATCGTTGGTTTACAGTAGAAATTTCAAAACCCTATGGGCTGCGCCCGAAACCGCGTTGCAACAGGATGGTCCCAAACCAACCCCCGAAGCCGGTGCAGCAGTCCGGCTGATGGAATTCGATGCCACTGACCCTTTGCATCCTCAAGCGGTGGCTGAGTATGTCTATCCGCTATCCAAAAAGAATGGCTCTATCTTGAACCCCGGTGATTTCGGCACAGGTGGCGACCGCAGCATGGTAGACCTACTGCCAATCAATAAGCAGTCCTTACTGGCCCTTGAAAGGGAGTGGGTCGGTGGCGAACCCCGCACCAATACCCGACCCATCGGGTTATATGAAATCCATACGGGTGAAGCCGAGAACGTCATCAATGTGGACAGCTTGAGCGGCGACGAGACGCCCGTCGCTAAGCACTTGGTTCTTGATTTTGATGAACTGCGCCAGGATGGCCTCGTCGAGCGGGTCGGTAGTTTTGAAGCGATGGTTTTTGGACCTACGCTTGGGGATGGCAGACACAGCCTCATCTTCGTTGAAGACAACGATAGCACCGTCGACACCCAAGTCATCGCCTTTGCAATCACCCCGAAAACCTGTGACGTCAACGTTGACGGGCAGGTAACCGATGACGATGTGATGAAGATCAGACAAGCAGCGAACGATAGCGAATATGCTCATGGAGAAGCACTCGCCAGGAGTGCCTACGATCCCTATGACGCGAACGGCGACGGTTATATTACTCGGCGTGACGCCCGGATCTGTCGGGATATCGCCGATGACGGTTATTGAGTTTCCTAAGTTTTCTGGGTAGGCAACGGTTGTCCACCCTACGCCTCTGATCCACAGTCAACGATCGCGTACATTGTGGAGAATACGGTTGGTTAGAAGTGGATACTAGACGTTTTGCGATTAATTCGAAAGGGAGTGAACCGACCTAGAGCAATAATGCGCATAATTAGCAGAACGTCTAACCTTCCCGGCCATCGCCAGTGACATGCTTTGGATGTTCGCTCACCGCCTACAGTTGCGGGGGCAGCCACGGTTTTCACCGTGTTCCCTTTTCATTCCCAAAAGGAAACCGTCCTCGGTAATCATACGGTTTATGGCGTTAGCGTCAAGTAACAGTAGTTTTTTTCTTGCCCCGTGCAGCATGGCGGATGGTTCCCAGTCACCTTCAAAAGCAAAACCCTGACAGGAATCAATTTTATTTAGTATTACAGTAGATCGCTGATAGCACTCTCGTTTACAGTCCCATCAACCAAACAAAATGAGAGGTGAAAATGCGGACTTTTAAGTCAGAGCTAATTATCGGTATCTGCCTTATCGCTATCCCAGTAACAGAGAGTTACAGTTCGCACCACTCTAGGCCAATTTATGCATTTACAAGCATGAATGCTTCTGTCCGAATCGATATTAGTAACTATATAAAGGGGCCAATAAATACAATAATTGCCAGCAATCCTGTAAACGGCAAAGCATCTTTACCAACCGATAATGTCATCAAATACACGCCGAATCGAGGGTATGTTGGATCCGATAAAGCGTTGGTGGTAATAGAAACTGAGAATGATATTATCCATGTCGCCACTGCGAAAATTAATGTAGGCGAACCCTCATCCGAAAACATCACTAAAATCACACTGGAGTGGGAACCAAGCCAGGACGAAGCCCTCGGCTATAAAGTCTATTACGGACCCAGCTCTGTGAATATCTCAAAAAAACTCTCAGAATTGCATACCAGGACCATTGATTTAAATGATCCTTTTTTAACTTTAAATTTAGAAAAAGATCTCGGTATGATCATTAATGAAATGGTCTGTTTCCAAATAGTCGCTTTCACGCAAGTTGGCGATTCGAAGCCGTCCGAACCATTGTGTAAAAAGAACTCACTTTTTTAGTTATTAACCTTAGAGGAGGTTTTACCAACAGTGGTGATTTGACGGCAACGGTCTTCGCCGGTCATCGTCAACCGCCGCCGATGTGGATAGGGTGCCTGTCTTTAATGGGGTTGAATCTGTCTAACCAGGAGATTACCCAGGATAAACTACCGTTGTATCTAGGCTTTTTGTTCATAACGTCCGGCAACGCGGTAAAGGGTTGTTAAGTACCTGCCTGTAAGTTATCCGGCATTATCTCAGGAACGCTGTGAATACATCCGTGTACGCTCCATCGCCGTCTCCCAACGGCGAAGGCCCTTCAATAACACCGGATAACTTAGGGCGTTTTACTTAACACCATTGCTCAGTGCGGTGTTGGCGTGACTAACTGGAATCTATATTGAGCCTTTGCAGTACTCCGTTTTGTAAACTTGCAGTTCCTATTTACTTGCAATGCAGGTAATTTATTTAAGGTGTTTTTATGGTAAACATGGTAAAAAAAAGTTCAAGTAATAATTCTCTTTCTTTATCGAGTTCAACGCCAGTTCGTTTGCTCGTCATGTGTTGCACGGTAACTGTGTTATTTTTGATAAGCATCACGGTAAACGCTGGTGTAATTTTTAAAAGTGATTTCGAGACGCGCAAGATTAATTTCAATACCAGTAAAGAAGATGGCTGGCGAAAACAAACTTGCAAGCGAGATGGTCTTGTAGTGGTTAAGGGCGGCAAATCAGGTGCTCCGCAAGCCCGCAGTGGTAAATACATTCTTAAAAGCACCTCACGGCGCGACGATCGGCCGCTAACATGTAATGGAAGAAGTAAGGTTCGAACTGAACTTTATGGAGGTGGTGCAGTTCCCCCTGGGAAAGAACGATGGATTGGTTTTAGTACTTATATTCCCAAAAAAACCACTCGAGAAGATCAACCCATCACTTTCTTTCAATTGCATTTTGCGTCGAAAGGGAATGAGCTTTTTAATGTCGAAGCCCTATGTACACGACAAAAATCTCAGCAACCACTGAAACTCCCTAAGTTTGTCGG
>CAYRGG010000109.1:0-8627 GCA_964423745.1 uncultured Candidatus Competibacteraceae bacterium
TCATACATAATTTGAAAAACTCACGCACTACAAATTTCTACCCGTGAACGGTTACATTTTGGGAAAGCTCGGAGTCCGGCTCATACAGCTTGTGAAAAAAACTCCACGCCAGCGCCAAGCTCATCACCTTGGTTTTGCCGCTGCCTGTAGCCATCTTGATGACATAGCGCCGCCAAGTCTCTTCGAACATCTGCGCCGATACCGCCCCACTGCTGTCAAAACGCATCAAGTCAAACTTATCCTTCGCGTCCACCACATCATATAAATAAATAATCGTCTCTAGCGCCTCGCGCTGGGCAAAGAAGTATTGAAACTGGGTGGTGACGCCATCCGCCTGCACCTGCAAGTGTGGCTCCATGAACCACCAGTTGAGCAGGCTTTTGCTAGTATCGGACGCGCCCACATAGTCATCGTCGCGGAACTTTTTGACCTTCTTGCGCAAAGTTGCCACTAAAGGCGGCATCAGTTTGTCCATGCTGGTTTCGCGTAAGGCTTCATCCGCCGGGAACCAGCGAATCTCGGGATCGAGAATGGCGTGGGGAGAGTCGGGGAAGTCGGGATGCAGGGCCATTATTTTCTCTTTCTATTTTATATCAGTGGCAACTGATTATCTTTAGGTGGATAAAACACACCTATGATAACAAACGGATTTTTTGCCCAGCCGTGATATTGCCTTGTAGTTCCTAAAAAAAAATATAAATCTCTCTGCATAAATTCATCAATATATTTCTTGCGAACCATTGCCAAGGCAGCTCGCTTGTTTCCATCAGCCTGTCTCAAACAGTTCCAGTACAACATACCGATTTCCCAATCTTCAATCATTAGCCTACTTTGCTTATTTTTGCTGTCACTGAACTTATAGGAAAATTTATACGGCAGTTTGTCTACTATCATAAACTCTCGTTTCAGTTCATCCTCGCTCTGGAACAACGACATCTGTTTTGCCTTGGCCTCCAATAAAGCTATATTTTTCGCGTTCCATTCTCTATCAACACGCTGAATAATCAAGTCATGTATTAATGTTGGCTTAAACACCGCTATCGACAATTCGTTTTCATTGGCCCTTTTAATTAAATCAGCCAAATCGTCATATATTTGGTTTGAACCAAAAATAATTTCTTTGCGTTGCAACCAACCGTGTGCTGTACCGACGGGCTTACCGACAAGCTTCACGTTCTCAATATTTACGACCCTATAACTTTCCGGTCGCGGATCATCCGTGTTTTTGACAAGCTCCAGTTCCATCCACTGAAATTTCTTGTACCTGTTCTCGTAATCCAGTTTTCTGAACGGCAAGGGATAGACTCGCACCCAGCTTCCATTATCCAGAATCCCTGCTGTGCATACCAATTCATCGTATTTTTTTGACAAGGTTGGATATGTTTTTACGATGATAAATACTTGCCGCCTTTCACCTACAGATGACATACCTTAAGACTTTTTTGTTTCTCCAGATAGTCACTTACACAATGCCTGTGACACGACGTGTGTTCCTTTTCAAAACAAGTGAGTGCAATACGTTTGTATTGCTCAAGTAACCTTTCCAGCTCTGTAAGACTATCCATCCGCTCGGGTAGCTGTTTTCGATAATCCGCGAACAATTTTTTGTAGTCATCCTCGGTTTCGAGTTTTTGACGCAGATCAGCATCAATACCCAGTTCAGGTATATGCAAATAGACGATATCTAATTTTGGCAGTAATTGGCTAAGCGTTCCTTTGGAAAAACCAAACTTTCTGCTTAATGGATTTTTACGCACATCGCAAAGCAAACGCACATCATTCTGAATTAACTGATTGGCATAGCTCTCAAACGAAAGCCCCTCGTAACCAATGGTATAAAGCATAGTGTTTGTTCTAGTGAGCGCACGCTTTTCCTTTTTCACACGATTCGATGACGATTGACCCAAAACCTCATCAACGATGCGACTGCGGATAGCATAGTAAGGATAACGCTCATACACATACGTCAGCAGTTTAGTACCTCGTAAAGATCGGTACCTGGACAGAAAAATACCCAACTCTCTCAACTTGTCAGAACCCAAGCAGGCACCGGCTTTGAACTTTAACTGAACACCTTTTTCGGTTTCATGCAGCCAGCCCCAGCTTGCCATCAATTCCACGTCGGATTGCGCCTGAAAGGAGTAACAACCGTAATGATAAGGCACGAAATCAAAATAATTGAAATCGGCTTCCTGTCCGGCCAGGAATAGCAGCTTCTGCAAATCCATCTTCGACAACTTGCCGCCCGCCATTTCTAGAAGCGTGAGTAAGAATCTTTGTCGGTAGTATTTTGGTATTACTGGTTTTTTCACACC
The DNA here is from genome assembly GCA_964423745.1 of uncultured Candidatus Competibacteraceae bacterium. Taxonomy (GTDB): domain Bacteria; phylum Pseudomonadota; class Gammaproteobacteria; order Competibacterales; family Competibacteraceae; genus CAYRGG01. Next base: position 2,316 of record CAYRGG010000109.1, read on the forward strand.
CTCACCTCGATAATAATCATGGTGTCATTGCCGAAGATGTCCACTACCTTCACCGCCACTTTGCGCTGTCCGGGGGCACATTCAAGGGCGACGCTGGTCAGTTCCAGTGAACGGTCCTTCTTAGTACGAAAGCTCTGCCATTCGTTCTCAAAGACATAGTCGCCGGTCCACAGTTCTTCGGTCTCACCGGTTTCATCATTCTGTACACGGATGATTTCGCGTTTGCTCTCGAAGTCGAAGTCCACTGACCAGTAGTCGATCCAGTCGGTCCATTGCTGGGTAATCTGTTCACGGGTGATAATACCGTCCTTGTCTTTGCTCACCTTCACGATCTGACCCTTCTCCACCACGATCTTGTTACTCTTATTCTTTAGGGTTGCTTCGGCGCTGGCGATCGAGTCCTGCGAATAGAACACCGAGAAGTCCGTCAGCTCCATCGCCACCGTGTTCTTCTTTACATGAGACTTGACCTCGATGAAGGAGACATCGTGAAATACCACCTGGTTCTTCTCCACCGCCCGCTTGTCGAACACCTCGGCAGGGATGTACTTGGGTGCAATGTCAATACCCTTGGCCCGCGCCTCGTCCAGCACATTGGGGAACAGCCCCATCTAGAACTCGAAGCCGAGGATGTCTACCTTGGTAATGTGTTTCTTGCGACACTCCAGAATGATTTCTTCCACAAACAACCGGGTCACCGGCAGGTTCACCGGCCCCACCGCTACCAGCCGCCCGGCACGCTTGCCGTGGAAGCACTCGAATTGTTTCACCTTTTCCGCACGATAGGCACGCAAGATCAGGTCGAGGAAAGCCGCTTCCTTGGCTACAAGCTGCTGCTGTTTCTGTTCCTCACGCAGATCAGGATTGACGCCGATGTAGTGCTGGCGCTCGTATTTGCCTAGGTTAAGGATTTCAAAGGCGCGGTAATCCTTGCCCTCGGCCTTTAAGGCCCGCTGCACGCCAATCATGCGTTTGCGGGTGGTATGAATTGCGAACTTGCCTAGATCGGTGGCGATCCACTTGCGGCCAAGTTTTTCGGCCACGGCAGCGGTTGTGCCGGAGCCGCAGAAGAAATCGGCGACCAGGTCGCCTTTGTTAGATGAGGCTTTAATGATACGTTCAAGCAAGGCTTCGGGTTTTTGGGTTGGGTAATCTACCCGCTCCTCTGCCATCGGGTTTACAATCGGAATATCAACCCAGACGTTTTGTACCATTTGTCCAGGATAGGTATCAACATAGATTTTTCGGTAAATTCGTGCGTTAGGATTGTCAGGCATCACTAATTCGTTGTTATAGTACATTTCTTCCATGCGCTCTTTCTTATATAACCACCCAGTGTTAGGAGACTTGATTCCCCGGAATTCATATTGCAAATTTGGTCTAACCAAGGGGTTTATTAATGGCGACTTCATGTATTTCCGACCATCACCATCATCAAATTTGAAACGCTCTCTTATGTATTTTTTGGTATTATCATCACTCTTTGAATAAGTTGGGTTGAATATTCGCTCTATGGATTTTCCATAGAAAAGCAGTGTGTCATTGGTAACGCCAAACTGATCACTTGACCATGCCTGTGCTTGTTTACGTCGCCAAATAATTTCATTGACGAAATTCGATGCACTAAAAACCTCGTCTAGCACAAACCTAAGTGACGGGTTCACCCGCCAATCACAGTGCACATAAATACTCCCGTCCTCCGCTAGCAAATCCCGCATTAGCACCAACCGCTCGTAGATCATGCTAATAAAGGAATCCGCGCCCCTGCCCCAAGTGTCACGGTAGGCAATTTCTTCGAGGATATTGGGTTTTTTAGTGAAGGTGCCGCCACCAATCTCGATGTCCATGGAAAAATCTGCGCCTACGTCGAAGGGCGGATCGATGTAGATCAACTTTATGCCACCTTGCTTTTCGATCTTCTCGCCCAGCGGGCCGTTCTTGAGCGAAGACAGAATCAGCTTGTTGTCACCCCAGATAAGCTTGTTTGTTTAACCCTGGAGCTGACGACCCCGGTTGTCCATGGCAAACAGATCAGGCTGTGCGGCGGCATCCTCAGGTCGTTCGGCTCGCGGCTCGTCCACCTGCTCGATAGTCTGAAACGGCAATACGATGTTGCAAACTTCGTTGGTTTTGCCGTTCCACACCAGCTCCACCTCGCGCTTATGCTCAAACAACAAAAAGCGGTATTTCTCCGGCAACGGCTGGTCCGCCTCCAGAAAGCGAATGATGTCCTGCTTTTCCTGTTCCGTGAGATTGAGTGCGCCGCGGCTTGCCTTGCCGTCTTTATCCTTCTTAGCCATTACCGGTTCCCAGATTGCGTTGTGTATTCATCGTTTTGACATTTTATATTTTAGCCGACGTCCTTGAGCTACATATCGATTACGACACAGGAAAATATTCCTTTTTTTTGGCTTTGACTGTTCATCAGAAAAAACAATTTGCGCTCATATCTTATCGATTGGCAGCCCAAGGGCCGCCGTTTGCCCATGAGTAGGCAAAATCACCTGAATTTGCCGCAGCATCCAGCACAGGCATAAGGAAAGTCCCTAGCTCGTTAATGACTTGCGCGAATGCAATCCCTGTCCAACCCAGCTGGCTGCGCGTCAGGAATGCTTTCCATTGCCTTATCTTATGTTTATCTGTTGCAAACTCGTCGCTCAACCCGGTTGGCACGGTTTGCGGTATGACCGTACGCCGACGGTTGAAGGTCACCTCAATGGCTGTCATTAACGTTGTGCCTTCAAACGAGAACTGCCTTGCGATTATCCAAAGATCGTAGAAGTCCTTCATACGGCTGTTTTGCATCCCCAGTGCCACCATCGCCTGTAGTTTCTCGGCAACGACGGTCTCAGGTGGATAGGCTCGAATTCGCGGCGCTGGCAGATCGAGCAACGTTGGATAATCGATCTCTTTTGCCTCGGGCGTTATCGCGTCGCCAAAACCTATATCGATCTGCAGGGGGATTCTGGCTTTACCCAGCAGCCCGAGCAGTTTTATCCGCTGCCCCTGGTATGCTTGACCTTCACGTATCTCTACCGCTCGAACGCTGCGAGCGTCGAACGTCAGGCCATCGGACTCCACCTCCACGTCGCAAAGTTGTTGAAAAATTTTGGTCAGTCTTTCGTTGGACGCCTCACCAAAGCTAAGCAAATCCAGATCGCGTGTCGGTCTGTGCCCCGATTCCATCCACAGTGCAAACAGCATGGCGCCCTTGAGGACAAATTGCCCCACATATTCAGAGTGCGCAAGCCGATACAGAAACCGTTCCAGTCCGTAGCGCGTCAAGATGAGGTTCGCATCCTCACCATGACTCATGCTCAAATTTAGGAGCCGTTGGCGTACGGAAGCGGCAAGATTGGTAGACTGGGACCGGTTCATGCCGTTGCCTCCAGATACGGCCGCATGACGTTTGCGACGCGACAAATCTTAGCGTAACGCCATAGATCGTCGTTGCTGCATTTCTTCTGCTCACGGCAATCCCGCAGTGCTTCCAGGGCGACATCAAGCCCAGTTTTATTACGGTACTTGAAGCAGTCCACCACGGTTTTTGCCGAATTGTATATTCTGACCTGAACACCCTCAATTACATGGACTTCTACACCTTCTGTCAGCGCCTTGCCAGAAAACCACACAACGCGCAGCGGCGGGTAATCCATGTGCGGGCGGGCAACTTTGCGATCCAGTGCTATCCATACCTGGAAGGGGCCTTGGGTTCCTAGCTCATGGAACTGGAGCGCGGACAGCAAGCAGATTACCCCATGGGGCACCCGCTTGCCAGCCTGGGCTAAGCCGTGGTGGACTGAGATCTCAGCATTGGCTGCAATATAGAGTCCGCGGCCGGTGCGCGTGAGCAGCCCCTTTTTGCAGAGTCGGCGCAGATATTCCGGGTGGATACCGCGGCAAGTCAGGTCGCGGACTCGCAACATGCCCATCTGCCTGACCAGTTTCAGGATCTCCTCTGTCGTTGTTAGCTCATTTTGCATGTGCATAAGTATTGACATTTATTACTATATGTCAATACTTATGCACAGACTTCCCAATTAGGGTAAGTATTGGTAACACTAGCTTGCCCGCTACACTTATGCAGATTTACTATCCCGCACATTTAAAAAAATATTCTCAATTATATGCAGGATATGTATGTCAAAAGTCATTATTGACGTTCCTGGTTTCACTTTTTTTTGACATCTTCTTAACATACTTTTCACAGGGTTAATCCTAGACTGTTGGTTATCAAAAAGACTTACCGGGAGCGCTCGCGTGAAAAACAATTTAACCCTAATAATAAGCATTTGCGCCATTTGTATCTCAAGTTATGCAGCAATCGCTGTGCCTATCAACGGTATTAGTGAAAATAGGCCACTGCTTGATGCTATATACGATCAACAGGCTCATTCAATTATCCAGGTTGTAAGATATGATCGCGCTGGCAACCTAGCATCCTTGTGGCACCGGCTTTATATCACTGATCCAAACTTTTCTAAGGCATTGGCTGTCTCAAATCAAGATAAGCGGTCAGATAAAGCAGCCCGCCTGAATTGCCAAACTTTCTTTTGTTTGGATAACCATTAAGATCATTGCTTAAATGATAAATCCACCTATTTCCTGCATGGACCTTTATATGAGGTTATGAGCAAATATATTTTTGCTATTGTTGCAATCACTGTTGTTATAGCATTGATTGGTCTTGCCACCTACAGTAACTTTACAGCTAATTCCCAAGCTGCCGTTTCTCCTCCGACAGCAGTTACCCCTGTCGTTGTCGCGTTTGTAAGGCAAGCGGAGTTTGCAGAACGGTTAGAAGCCATTGGCACTGCCCAGGCTAATGAATCCATTACCATTACGGCTCAAGTCACTGAAACCGTGCGGCGGGTAAATTTTGAAGACGGCATGCTGGTTGACCAGGGTGATGTCTTGGTGGAACTCACTGATGCGGAAGAAAATGCCGAGCTGCGCGAAGCACAGATTGCCTTGGATGAAGCGGAAAAACAGTTGCGCCGGGTAGCCAATCTGGTGCAAAGGGATCTGACAACCCAGGCACAATTAGATGAACAGCGGGCCGAACGGGATCGCTTGCAAGCGCAAGTTGAAGTTATCAACGCACGCCTCGCAGACCGGCTTATTCGTGCGCCCTTCAGTGGTGTTCTCGGTTTTCGTGAGGTGAGTCCAGGGGCTCTAATCACTCCTGGCGATACGATTACCACGCTGGATGATACCCGCGTTATTAAATTGGATTTTCCTATTCCGGAAGCTTTTCTAGCCACCTTGGAGATGGGTCAGGAAGTCATTGCCCATAGCGTCACTTATCCAGGCCGTACCTTTCAGGGACGAGTCACCGGTATAGACTCCCGGGTTGACCCTGTGACCCGGGCTGTTACTGTGCGGGCTGTAATACCTAACCCAGACCGATTACTCAAACCGGGTAAGCTACTCACCGTTGAACTCATAAAGGATCGGCGTCAGTCTTTGATGATCCCCGAAGAAGCATTAGTACCCTTACGGGACCAGCAATTTGTGTTTGTGGTCAATGATGGTGACACGGTGGATAGAGTGGAGGTTGATATTGGCCGTCGCCGTCCGGGTAGCGTTGAAGTGTTGAGTGGTCTTTCCGAACAGCAACAGGTGGTTATTGAAGGCACCAACCGAATAGGTCCGGGAAGTCCAGTGACCATTCAAGAGATTCGGGAGCAGAGCGACCAATGACCCTGTCTGATCTTGCCGTCAAACGGCCTGTGTTTGCAGCTGTGATCAGCTTATTGTTGATCGCCTTTGGTGTATTGTCATTTTTACGCTTACCGTTACGGGAACTTCCCGATATTGATCCCCCGATAGTTTCCATCGAAACCGGTTACTCCGGTGCTTCAGCCGCTGTGGTGGAAACCCGTATCACACAGCTGATTGAAGACCAAGTGAGCGGTATCGAAGGGGTAAAAACTATTGAATCTGTAAGCCGTAATGGACTTTCTGAGATTACCATCGAGTTCACCTTGGACCGCGACGTGGATGTGGCTGCCAACGATGTGCGCGATGGGGTATCACGGGTTGTGGATCAACTGCCCGATGAGGCAGATGCCCCAGAAATCAGCAAAGTAGACGCCGACGCCGATGTGATTGTCTGGTATAACCTATCTAGCTCCACCATGGATCTGCTGCAACTCACCGACTACGCAGATCGCTATATCGTCGATCAGCTTGCCGTCATCGATGGCGTCGCTCGGGTGCGTATTGGCGGCGCCCAGCGCTATGCCATGCGTATTTGGCTGGATCGTAAGGCCCTGGCTGCTCGGCAACTGACGGTGGCGGATATCGAGG
>CAYRGG010000110.1:0-8596 GCA_964423745.1 uncultured Candidatus Competibacteraceae bacterium
ACGTTGTTTCCGCTAATAGGGCGCTTGCCCGTTATTTGACAAACTTTAGCCATCGGGATGAACCCCTAGTTAATAACCTTTGGATGATACAAAAAACAATGGATTTTTATAACAAAGTAGCGAGTAGTTTACAAGGGTGTATAGAAATCTAAATGGGGTAGGGCGGATAATTGATAACCCATGCGACTCTACGCGCTACAGTTTCCCCAAATATCACAAAGAGGATAAAAATTATGGAAGTCAAAGACATCCATCACTACGACCACGATGTAAACAGCGTGTTTCGATTTTTTCACGATCCAGCGACGGTCAAAACCAAATATGAAACCATTGGTGCCAGAAATGTGGAAATCCTGGACACGTCAGAAGACGGTAGCGCCTTCACCATCAAAATACAGCGTGAGGTGCCAGCCGATGTGCCCGGTATTTTGCAGAAATTCCTCGGCGCTTGGAATAAAGTCATTCAAACCGAACATTGGCAAACTACAGCCGATGGAGGACGTAACTGTAACCTTAATGTGGATATTGCCGGTGTCCCGGTTACCGTAACCGGCACCATGGCGTTGCAATCTCAGGGAGATGGTTGCGTCAACGATGTGCGTATGAAGGTTACCTGTGGAATACCTTTGGTGGGTAAAAAATTGGCGGAATTCGTTGCAGGTGACACCAAAAAAGCCATGGATTCAGAATATGCCTATATTAAATCCCACTTAGTCTGAGGGCAAATGATGCTGCCATGGGACGGACCTGTTGAAACCATTGATACAAAAATGAGGCCGGTGTGACGTTCATCAGAAACACAAGGGCAGAATAATAGCTTATTCATCATGCTGCTGTTTCTAAGAATAGATCACATATTCGGAGGTCAACCTTCATGTCAGCTACTATTTTATCCCTCGACTTCGATACTGGAAAAGCGGATGCTTTTGCGGAAACCTTTCTGAACGCGCTGAACCATGGCGCCCTCTGTTTGATGGTATCCATCGGTCATCGTACCGGGCTTTTCGATACATTACGGGAGTTGCGACCAGCCACCTCTGAACAAATCGCGATTGAGGCAGGCTTGCAAGAACGCTATGTGCGCGAGTGGCTTGGCGCCATGGTAACGGGCGGTGTGGTGGAGGTTGATCCAACCACCAAGCGTTTTTCATTACCCGCCGAGTACGCAGCGTCCTTAAGTCGCGTAGCTGCCGCTGATAATATGGCCGTGTTCGCTCAATACATTGGATTGTTGGGTAGTGTGGAGGATGACATCGTCGCCTGCTTTAGACAGGGTGGTGGCGTACCCTATGAAAATTATCCCCGCTTTCATGCGGTGATGGCTGAAGATAGCGGTCAATCCGTGCTTTCGTCTTTGGAGTCACATATCATTCCTCTGGTGCCAAAATTAGCCGATCGGCTTAGCCGAGGTATTCATGTCCTTGACGCAGGCTGTGGCCGTGGTCGTATTGTCAATCGTTTAGCAGAGCTTTATCCGCACAGCGATTTTGTGGGTGTGGATCTCTCTCAGGAGGCGATAGATTACGCCCGCGCCGAAGCCAAAGATAAAAAATTGCGCAATGTAGGATTTTTCGCCGTTGATTTAAGTCGCTTCCACGAGACGGCACAAGCCGATAGCTTTGACCTGATCACCACCTTTGACGCTGTGCATGACCAGGCTAAACCCCTTAATGTGTTAAAAGGCATTCACCGCTCATTAAAGGCTGATGGTGTTTATCTGATGCAGGATATTCGAGGATCGAGCCATGTTCATAAGAATATGGATCATCCCTTGGGTACGCTTTTATACACCATTTCCTGTATGCACTGTATGTCCGTATCCTTGGCCCAGGACGGCGAAGGTCTGGGCGCCATGTGGGGTGAAGAAAAAACCGTGGATTATCTTACCCAGGCGGGTTTTGGCTCCATCGCGGTTCATCGGTTGGATCACGATATTCAGAACAATTGGTATGTGGTGCAGAAGTAAAGAGTTACCCAAGTCCTTTTTTGCGTAAGTCATGAAGGTGCTGGTTTAAATGGCGCGGATGACCCTTGAAGAGATCAATCACTTTTTAGTGGAGCATTTTCCCCAAGGAATGGAATATGGCGTTGTGGAAGCGTTGTTCCATCAGGGTGCGCGCTTGCGGTTGACGCCCCTGCAGGCGCACCTACGGCCTGGCGGCACCGTGTCCGGGCCTGTGATGATGGCGTTGGCCGATGTAACCCTATACGTGGCCGTATTGAGTGAGATCGGTCCAGTACCCCTAGCGGTTACCACTAATCTCAATATTAATTTCTTGCAACGACCAAAGCCGGGCGCCGATCTGATTGCCGAAGCCCGGTTGCTCAAATTGGGACGACGGTTGGCGGTGGGTGAGGTGACCTTGCATTCCGAAGGGATGGAAATGCCGGTGGCTCATGTCACCAGTACCTATTCCATTCCGCCTATAGAAGATGGGGGCTGAGCATTTCTTCTTAGCCAACCTTTGACTCGGCGCTACTTTAATGTCATCAGAGCGCGACTAGAATCGATTGATCTTCACTCTAAAGCCCCCTTATCAAGCCCCTGTCTAAGCATATTTCCTATATCAAAGAACAGACCTAGAGTTATTCCTCAGACTCAATGCCTCAGACATTTGTCGCAATATCATACAGGGTCTTTGCGATCTTTATGCTTAGTTATCTTATTGATTATCCATTTAAAATAGTTAAATTGGTGAACGTGGTCCTGTTTATGCAGATGTTACTAATAGAAGTGGGTAATTTGCGGTCATGGATTTTAGCTATTGGTTCTGAAATCACTATTTTTTGTACCGCATAACGTGCCCTTTAAGGTGTTGGCATTTCAACAGTGCAAACACTGTCACCAGTTTTTGTGCAAAAATCCAAGAGGCTGGGAGTGAAAACATGAACGCCAAATTAACTGCTGCCAGATTAGCGTCTGAACAGATGAAGGCAATTCCTGAAGAAAGATATGATCGCTGGCGTGTTTATATGAACTATCTTAAGGCTATAGAACAAGGTACTATGCTCGACCAAGAGAAACAACATCGGCAGAAGGTTGCACCGAAGGTCGACCAGCTAGCCGACTATTGGCTACCGTAACATTCCAGTTCGCTGACCCCTTGCTCAAGTGAGTATGGGGTCAGATGTTTTGTTTTTAACAGAATTAAATTTGACATAACAGGACTAACGCAGCTCGTTCCAGCGGACGCCGTGAACACGTCCCTGTGGGCTTGGTGACGGCCTTCCAGGCCGTCAACACCGCTTTTACGAGCTACGTAAGTCCTTTTTACGTGAGTCCTGACGCTTGAATAATTAATCCTCATGTGCGCCATGTAAATCTTTGTTCCAATTAGCAGTTCCCAAAGACGCTGTCGCAATCAAACAATGACCTCCTTTCGATATCCAGTCAACTACCCCACCCGTTTGTAATTTTCGTGAAATCTACCTGAAACATTTGAAACATTAAGCATGACGAGCCGATATAGACCTGAAACACAAACGGCTTAATCTTATCGTCGCTGACAACGTTACTTAAGACGACAACCGATTTTGTTTCTCATTGCTCATCCTTCCTCTTATGAAGGTGGCGTTATTAGAACGCGGCAATGAGTCCACTCGAGCATAAGACCGTCATTGGCTTTTTTGCAATGATTTTATGTACAGCGAGGGAGACCTAGCCTAATGAACAAATCAACCCGCAAACCAGCGGTTCTTCAAGCCTTAGAAGCAGCTGCGTATGCTGGACGGCTTGATCGCCGGCAGTTTCTCAAGCGGCTTCTGGCAGCCGGTGTAGCGTTCCCGCTGGCGAATACCTGGGCCGAGCACGCGGCCGCCGCAGTCGCATCCCAAGCTGCCAAAAGTGCCCGTCTCCCAAATTCTTTCGATTACATTATTGTCGGCGGTGGGTCTGCGGGTTGTCTCTTGGCCAACCGTCTGTCCGCCGACCCGAGTGTGTCCGTTCTGTTGCTGGAAGCGGGTGACAACGACGATGCATTGAATGAGCCCAACATCGCCAATCCATTACTCTGGTTCACAAATCTTGGGACAGCAACGGACTTCGCACGATTGTCGACACCCCAACCCGGCCTCGCTAATCGATCGATCCTCATGTCCAGCGGCAAGGTTCTGGGCGGTTCGGGAAGCATTAACGCCGCGCTGTGGCTACGCGGCGAGATTCGAGATTATCGTGACTGGCGCAAGGCCGCCGGCAGGCGGTGGGGATACCGCACCATCAAACGTGCTTTCCAGCAGCTGGAGACATTTGAGGACCCGCTGGATCGGTGGCGCGGTGACAGCGGACCCTTTCCAGTCGAAGCACCGTCGCAAGCGCATCCGCTGACACCGGTTTTTATCGAAGCGGCCAGACAGGAATTCGGCGTACCCGAAGTGGACCTCAACAGTCAGTTCCTGTTCCGCGGCGTTGGTGCCATGAATGTCAACAGCGAAGACGGCCTTCGCAGGGGACCGGCCGAGGCGTTGCTCTTACCCATCCTTGACCGCAGTAACCTGACCGTCTTGACCTCTGCTACCGTTAAGCGCCTTCTGTTATCCGGATACATCTGCGAAGGGGTCGACGCCACCGTTGCTGGGGAGGACCAAACGTTTTATGCGCAACGTGAGGTGCTGCTTTGCTCAGGTGCGCTGGGGTCGCCGCAGCTTCTCATGCTCTCCGGTGTGGGACCTGCCGATCATCTTCACTCGTTGGGAATTCCAGTGCATATTGATCTCCCAGGTGTTGGACAAAACCTGATGGACCATCTGCTTGTCTTCGGCATTGCTTTCGCGACGAAGGAGGCTCTGCCTGGCCCTTTCACCAACGTCTCAACATCCTTACACTTGCGCACGAACTCGCGACGTGAAGCCCCGAACGTGTTTTTGGGTACATCGAATTTCGCTTTCGGCATTCCCGGCCTCCCGCCCAACGAGGGCTATGGCGTGGCCCCAGCTCTGGTCAAGCCCGAGAGTCGAGGGGAACTCAAACTGGCGAGCGATAATCCCAACGATCCGCCTATCATCAACCCCAACTACCTGCAAGCGGAAGCCGATAGGCGGGCGCTCATTCAAGGTTTGGATTGGGCGCAGGATCTCGGTCACTCCAGCGTCTTGTCAGGTTTTCTCGCTACTGAAGTGTCTCCGTGTGAGCTCCGCCCTCGTGAAAAGCTCCCATTTTTGCAGCAAAGCGCCAGCACATTTTTTCACTACTGCGGCACATGCGCCATGGGCCGGGACAAGGGGAGCGTCGTGGATCCTGAGTTGCGTGTGCATGGGTTCGACAATTTGCGTGTTGTGGACGCCTCCGTCTTTCCCACGATTCCCAGTGTGCCTACGCACGTTTCGGTGCTGGCCGTTGCCCAAATTGCCGCCGATATGATGGTCGATCCGTATTATGTTGACTCGGCCCTCAATAGCGCAACAGAAGAAGACGCTTTCCACGACGAAATGTAGTCGAATACTTAGCCTTGGAACAGATTGATATGTTACGAATGAATGCTGAAACCGGTAAGGCGATGGACGAAATGGCGCACTTAGAGCAGTCCATTCGCGATATTTTATTAACACCCATAGGTACGCGGATTATGCGGCGCAACTACGGGTCGCGGTTAATGTATCTACTCGATCAACCCATGAATGAGTTTCTCATCGCGTCACTACAGGCTGCGGTTGTTGAAGCGTTGACCAATTACGAGCCCAGAGTCAAACTCAGTCGAGTCATCGTCAATGGCGCGGATAGCGGCAAGTTGAGTATCACCATCGAAGGGTTTTACGTACCCGACAGCCGGGCGATTCGGCTGGAAAACATTTCGATTCAATAGCGAAAAGTTAGCCTCAAAACATATGCAAAACAGGATTATGGCTGCTCGTTAAAGAAGTGTTGGCGGCCTGGAGGGCCGTCATCAAGCTTACAGGGACGTATTCACAGCGTCTTCTGGAACGAGTAGCCATAGTCCTGAGCTGACAGCAAGCGATTATTTTTTCGGACCATAAACTATGCCTGAAAATAATTTTGAGAATGAAGTTAATTATTATTCTGACATGCAATCAGATGGTGTAAGAGTTCAAGCAAAACTCGACCATCATACGGCTATATTAGGTGGTATGGCGCGGATTGGACGCGTTGTTGAATTTGCCAAAGGCGACCCCAAAGACCCCGGCGATATTCCCAGGGTGTTGGTGCAGATAGGTGGCGCCAGTCAAGGTAGCTATATCCGTAATTGGATGCCGTGGACCACAACCCGAGCGGGTTTTGATGGGGAATGGTGGGCGCCAGAAGTGGATGAACAGGTCCTTGTTATCGCACCGTCGGGTAATCTGTCCCAGGGTGTTATTGTCGGCTCATTGTATCGTGGTTCCCTCACCTTTGACGCCGCAGCGGACGATATCGCTCCACGAGACCCCATACCCAGCGACAAAGAAATCCATAGGCGCATCTATAAAGACGGTTCAAGTGTCACTTACGACCGTAATAGTCACAACTTGTCCATGGTCGTAAAAAGCGCGCCTGACGCCGCCAAGGAAATATCAGCCACCATTACGGCCGATGAGTCCATTGTGTTAACGGCCGGCACCACGCGAATCACCATCAACCAAGATGGCGCAGTCGATATTGCTGCCCAGGGCAATGACATTACGATTTCTGGCAATGTGAAGGTGACTGGAACCATGGATGTGAGTTAACGCCAGTTTCCTGCATTACCTGTAATAGCAACAAAACGTGAGAGAAGCGTATGTCAAAATCAGTCGCAGTAGACGGTGATACTCAGTTCGAGACCAGTACCGCAAAACTTCCAGCAGATACCGACCAAAAGGGATTTTGGCAGCCGGTGGGTGAGCCAGTTGTGACCCTTGGTGAGACAATTTCTGTGAAAGATAAAAAAGTTGAATTAAGCGCCGAGATGACATGGACATATATAGGTGGCGCCGCGAGTAACACTCCCATTGGTCCGTTTCAAGATACCGCAACGTTGACAGCCGGTCCGACGAAGCTGACAGACGCTAATCGAAATGTTCTCGTTGAGGGTGATGAGGCAACCGGCACGATGGATCCGGGCAATAAAATTATTGTGAAGACGAGTCAAGACATTTTAAAAACGGCTTAGAAGCTGTTTCAACACTGATCGCCCCGGTTTTTGCGAAACGATAACCACTTAAGGTTGATTTATGAGCTTATTTACCAGCATCGATCTCTCTGAACTGCCACCACCCAGTATTGTGGAGGCGTTGGATTATGAAGTCATATTGGCAGCGACAAAAAATGAACTGCAAACATTAGCCCCAGAGATAGATGTGGACAATCTGTTGGAAAGCGATCCCGTCAGCAAGCTGCTGCAAGTGATGGCCTATCGGGAAATGCATCTGCGCCAGCGTATTAACGAATCTGCCCAAGGGGTCATGTTGGCCACGGCGACAGGCGCGAACCTGGATAATCTCGCAGCCCTGGTTAACATTAAACGCTTAGTGATTGATCCAGGCGATCCCGATGCGTCGATTGATCCGGTCTATGAGGATGACGCGCGTTTGCGGGGGCGCACGCAATTGGCTTTCGAGGGTTTTTCCACCGCCGGACCGAGAGGTGCTTATTTGTTTCATGCCCTATCGGCTTCTGCTTTGGTGAAAGACGTGGCGGTGTATTCTGATTTTCCGGGTGAGGTGGAAGTACGGGTATTGAGTAGTGAAGACAATGGAGCCGCCTCCAATGATTTATTAACACAGGTGGCAAACGTATTAAACGCCGATGAGATTCGTCCCATCACCGATCTGGTTAAGGTCAACTCCGCTGATATTGTGCCTTACACTATCAATGCAACCTTAATACTGTCTCCTGGCGTCGGTTCCCAAGAAGTGCTCGCGTCTGCCCGAGGGGCCGCGCAAGCCTTTATCGACAAACATCATAAACTGGGTAGCGACATTACCCGCGCTGCGCTGTTCTCCGCCCTCTACCATCCGGGTGTGCAAAACATCGTCTTGCGCGAGCCGAGTGCAGATATGCTGATTGAGCAGAGCGAAGCGCCCTTCGGCAGGATTGGTAGCATTGATTCCGCGGAGCACCCCACATCCGTCCCGGTCAATATGGCCGCCGGGATTACCTTTACTAATCAAAGCGACGTCGCCGGTGAGATTGCGGGAACCGTTTCCATTACCCCCGCCGTGGATGATCAAGACATCACCCATTATGCCATCTATTGGGGCGGCAACAATGCACAAAAATTGCCTTTAGGTACCAAAATCTATGTGTCCTCGGGTAAAGAAATAATCCTCGATCACGACAATGCCATCAATCTGTCAATCACCAGTCTTGATGGCAAAACGATTTTCTTGCAAGAACAGGATTACACCCTAGAAAACGCCACGGTGACGACGCTAAATGCCCTCATGGAAGGCGCACCCCTGCGCGTGACCTACGACTTACCGGCCATTGCTGAATTGGAAAAAGGCACAGACCTGGCCCACCGCTTTGCCCCAAATACCGTGATACCCGCCGGCGCTACCCATCTCATCGTGTTCACTAAAAACGAGTTTGGCGAAATGCTGTACGGCGTGAGTACAGACATTTAAGATTCAAGGAGTTAACTGGATATGCCGGACCATAACATCAACCCAAGGCTGGATGCGA
>CAYRGG010000111.1:0-8340 GCA_964423745.1 uncultured Candidatus Competibacteraceae bacterium
AAAATAATGCCGACGTTAGGTCGATAACCCTCCGAATCAATCACGTTTTAAATAATCTCTTAAAGTATCAAGTATTCTTTAATTTTTTCATATTAAGTAGGTTTTCGCCATGTTTGCATGGTAAAGAATAAAAATATCAATAGGATAAGCAAACGTTTTTGACCTAATAGCGTGTTAAGCCAGGAGGAATGATCTCGGTAAGTTTATTGCCCCCCTTTTTACTTTTTTTTGAAAACCTTAGGAGCCCTTTGTGAAATTAGCGATTTTCGATTTAGACAATACCCTGCTTGGCGGTGACAGCGACTTTCTGTGGGGACAATTCTTAATACAAAACAGCCTTGTCGATGGTGCCCAGTATGAACAGGAAAATCAACGCTTTTACGCTGACTATCAAGCTGGCACACTGGATATTTATGCATACTTAGAGTTTGCCTTGGCCCCCCTAGCGGCTCATGACCCTGCTGATTTACAAGCCTGGCGAGAACAATTTGCCCAGGAATGGATTCGTCCGCGCATTCTGCCTAAAGCGGTAGACCTCCTAAATCACCATCAGCGTGTCGGCCATAAACGACTCATTATCACGGCGACCAACCGCTTTGTGACCCAACCCATCGCCGCTCTGTTGGGTGTTTCTCAGTTGTTGGCCACAGAAGTAGAAATGATAAATGGATGTTATACGGGAAAGACTAGGGGTATACCCTGTTTTCAAGAGGGTAAAGTCAAGCGGCTAGAAACATGGCTGGAACAAACAGGCTATTCTTTACAAGACAGTTGGTTTTACAGCGACTCTCACAACGATATTCCTTTACTTAGCCGGGTTACTTATCCCGTCGCCGTGGACCCAGACCCTATACTCAATAGACATGCTGAAGAACAGGGCTGGTCGATCATTAGTCTACGGGATTAGGAGTTTAAAATCATAAGGATTAGCGGCTAAACAATAAACTTATCTATGCTTTGATTTGGTGGCGATAACAGTAACGCACAGGCTACTTAATCGCCCACTCCCTCTTGAGTTAAGGGGTATCTCGTTAAATATCAAAATACGTTACTATTAACTATGTTTGGCGTATGGGGATTGCAAGCCATAATATGCGCAGCAAAAAGTTACCGGTAACGACTTCACTTTCCATTGCCAACGGCGGTTACCATGATGATGGAAAAGCTAACGGCGCACAAATTATTTGCTGCGATATTACGAGTTCTTTACGGGGTAAGATAAATATATCGTTGACGGCGATTTATCCGCCGTCAACTCCTAGGATACGCCTGTAATATGACGCGAGTAGAACTAACTCGATTGCCTTAAAAACCGCTGAAGTGTTGCTAGAGAATACCTAGCTACGTACTGCACTAACAGTATTACTCAGCCTTCCGACTAGCTCATTCCATGCCTCGACACCCACAAGTCCGACAAATTTTTCTTGGGCTTTATGCCAATACGGTAATGCCGCGAATAAGGCTTCTTGCCCAGCTTCGGACAGCTTTACCATACGACCACGATTGTTTATTGTCGAAGACTCGACAAGACCATCTCGTTCCAACGGCAATAGATTGCGATGTAATGTTGATGGAGAAAGCACCAATTCCCGCGCTAAACGGGTTAGACTGATTTCTTGTTCCACGGCCAACATCCCTAAAATGACAACTTGCGTTGAACGTAAACCAGTAGGCTGCAGCATATCATCGTACAGTTGAGTCACTAAACGAGAGGCTTTGCGTAGGTTAAAGCAACCACACGACACGACAAGTTCTCGTCCAAGCACTGGACTTACTTCACTAGGTTGTTTATTTAACATAATAACTGATCCATAGTAATTAAAATGTGGATAGATTTTATCACTAGAATAATTTCATGTGACAATTATTTTAAATATAAGTTTACAATATTGTAGCTAAATATTTAGTAATAAAAAGCTTTTATGTAATAACAAAAAGGGTGAACCATTATGGGAAAAGCAAAAACCCAAAAGCGAAAAATTTCCGAACAAGATAAAACAGCCAGGAAGCAAGCAAAATCGCGGCGATTGGTCATCAATCTAGACGCTCATGCTCTGCGGAGATTGCGTATACTCAGTGAAGAAAGCACGGTAAACACCGTCCTTAACGAGGCGGTAATGTTACTGTGGGAACATCACTATCCCCCTGTTGTAACAGCTCCTTTAGAGGCTACTGAAGTTAACCCAATTGTTCAAAACAAGGGAATTGATAACGATACACTAGACAGAGATAAATGTAAAAAAGCTCAAACATTTCATGCAAGAGGCATGTATATAGAGGACATTGCCGCCGAACTGGATTGGTCTTGTGAAAAGGTTCAATCGGCCTTAACGCAAACCGAGTTGACAACACCGCCAGCACCCGCGGCCGATACCGAAACCCTTAAAACTCAAATCAAAGCGCTCAGGGATAGAGGTATGTCATTATCTGCGATTGCCAAAAAACTTAATAAAGACAGCGTACCCACCGTCAGCGGCAGCGGTAAATGGCATCATGGAGCTGTCAAAAGGTTATTAGGCTAGCATTAAAGCATAAGCTTTAGCGGGACGGTATCGTCATGACCCATTGGACTAGCATCAAAACCCAGCTCCGTGGCTACCTTTAGTAAAGCTTGGTTGCTGATGGAGGCTTCACCCAACACCTCTTTAAGGCCACGACGACGACAGTAGTCAATCATTTTTTTAAGCAGCCTTGAGCCAAGCCCTTTGCCTTTAAGATCAGCACGTACCACGATAGCGATCTCCGCCCGTGTATTGTCCGGGTCCATAATGGCGCGCACTTCACCAAACGTCTCGGTATGACCCCGCTCGTCTTCGGCGGTAGCGATAAAGGCCATTTCCCGGTCATAATCGATTTGGGTATAACGGGCCAGTTGCGAATGGGGGAACTCCCTCACCAAACCAAAAAAGCGAAAACGCACATCGTCAGGTCCCACCGCCTTGAAAAAAGCACTGTGCTGAGGTTCATCTTCGGGACGTATGGGTCGCAGCAATACAGGCTGGCCATCTAGGCTAATCCACTCTTCCAAATCCTGAGGATAAGGGCGAATTGCCAGCCGTTGTTGTCCCTCTTTAGAAGGTGGTGTGATACGTATCCGCGCATCCAGAGCAAGCACTCCATGCTCATCGGCCAACAATGGATTGATATCCAGTTCCGCAATTTCCGGAAGGTCTATAACAAGCTGTGTGATTTGAATAAGCGCCAATACCAGAGCGTCTCGGTTTGCCGGCGGCTGATTTCGATAACCGGCCAAGAGTTTGGCAATGTTGGTACGCCCGATAAGCTCCCAGGCTAAGGTGGTATTAAGGGGCGGTAAGCCAATGGTGCGATCCCCAATCACTTCGACGGCAGTTCCGCCCTGCCCAAAAACAATGACTGGACCGAACACGGGATCAGTGGTTGCGCCAATAATCAGCTCAAAGGCATGGGGTCTGCGTGCCATCGCTTCCACACTGAAGCCCTTTAAGGTAGCCTTAGGGTTAAGCTTCCGTAGCCGATCAGCCATCGCCCTAGCTGCCCCTGTTACCTCATCGACGGAATCTAGATCCAAAACGACGCCACCCACATCGGATTTATGCGTCACATCCGGCGAAAAAATCTTTATGGCCACAGGAAATCCTATCGCCTGGGCAATGGCGCCAGCTTCTTCCGGGGTGTGGGCAGTGCGGGTTTCAACCACCGGTATTCCGTAAGCGGCCAGCACGGCTTTAGCCTCTGGCTCAGTGAGCATATTGCGGCGATCGGCAACAACTGTCTGGACAACGGACTTGGCTTTATCCGTGTCGGGTTTAAACAAGGTTGGGATGGAAACCGGCGTTTCCATCAACAGTTCTTGATTGCGGCGATATTCCACCATTTGCAAAAACGCTTTCACGGCCCGCTCTGGGGTGTCATAGGTGGATATACCACTGTCACCGACAATCCGTCGCGCTTCGGCAACGCCGTCGCCGCCCAACCAGCAGGTCAATACAGTGCGAGATCCCTGTTTGATGACCTCTACGATAGCACTGGCAATCTCATCGCTAGGCACAATGGCCGTCGGCGCATGAATAAAAAGAATGGTATCCGTCTGGGCATCCTGGAGGAGTATTTCTAGCGTCTCCCGATAGCGCTCCACGGACGCATCGCCAATGATGTCCACCGGGTTACCGTGGGACCAAGTGACCGGTAGCACACCGTTGAGTTTATCTAAAGTCGTTTCCGTGAGTACCGCTAATCGGCCACCACTCAGGGCCAGCTCATCAGCGGCCATGACGCCGGCGCCTCCGCCATTGGTTAATATGGTTAATCGCTTACCCTGTTTTGGCTTGACTTTGGCCAGGGTCTCCACGGCATTGAAGAGATCTTCTATGGTAAACACCCGTAACATACCCGCTCGGCGGATTGCCGCATCGTAGACGCTGTCCGCACCTGCTAGGGCCCCTGTGTGGGAAGCCGCTGCTTGCGCGCCTTCCGGGGCCCGCCCTGCCTTAACAGCAAGCACCTGTTTATTGCGTGCGGCGGCCCGGGCCGCTGACATGAATTTGCGGGTGGCTTTGATGGCTTCGATATAGAGCAAGATAGCTTGAGTGTCGGTATCGCTAGCAAGATAGTCCAGCACATCGCCGAAATCCACATCGATACTATCCCCCAGGGAGATAAAGTGAGAAAAACCGATATTCTGGGATTTCGCCCAGTCCAAAACGGCGGTGGTTAACGCACCAGATTGGGAGACAAAGGCAATCTTGCCAGGAAGCGCATGGGTATGGGCAAAACTGGCGTTCAACCCAATTGGGGGCACCATCAAACCGACACAATTGGGACCTAAGATACGGAGCTGATGGGTTTTTGCCGCTACTAGAATTTCCTCTTGGAGACTTTTACCTTGCGATCCCTGCGCCGCCCCTAAGCCTGCCGTCAGTACAATGGCGGCTTTCGTACCTCGCCTACCGAGATCATCAATCAGCTTTGGAATGGTTAGCGGCGGCGTGCAGATAATAGCCAATTCCGGTGCTTTGGGTAAACTACTCACATCAGGATAGGCCAATACACCAACCACAGCATCATAGCGCGGATTGACGGGCATGATAGGGCCAGCAAAGCCTCCTTCCAATAGATTGTGCATTACCGTGACACCCACACTGCGGGGCCTAGTAGACGCGCCGATAACCGCTACAGACTTGGGGCGAAAAAGGTATTCAAGATTTCTGACACTCATGGTTGCACTGTGGAATTTACTCGCCTATGGTAGCGCTACGTTAATTACAGGATGTGGCTGACCTGCCGCAAGTCAAACTCATGCGGAGTTATAAAGGCAACAACGCCGTTTTGCAATCGCTTCACCCTACCTTAGCACTACCCCATGCTAGACTTATATCTCAAATCTTTATTCTACGGCACGATTACATGATGGCAGCAGTTATCGATGGGGCTGAATCTGCTTTCGAGCAGAAAGTCATTCTCCATAACGTCAGTTGGCAAACCTACGAACGGCTTCTCCATGAACAGCCAGCGAATCGCAATACACGTTTAAACTACGATCAGGGCATGCTGGAAATCATGATTCTTTCTCTTAAACATGAAAGACTCAAACACATGATTGCAACCCTGGTTGAATTGCTTGCTGGAGAATTGGCCATCGATATCGAGGGCGCGGGCTCCACCACCTTTCGCCGTGAAGACTTATTGCGTGGCTTTGAACCAGATGCCTGTTTCTACATCCAGAATGCTGAACACATACGTAGTAAAGAACATATCGACCTGACAGTCGATCCACCGCCTGATTTAGTGATAGAAATCGATATTAGCCATGTCTCTTTGGATAAACTGCCGATCTTTGCCAGTCTTGGCGTTGCGGAGGTCTGGCGGTATGACGGGCAGCAAATCACTTTATTAAGTTTACAAAATGGTTATTTCAGCGCTCAATCGAAAAGCTTTGTGCTGCCAGGAGTGAGCGTCGAGGCGTTAGCTGAGTTGATTGCCGTGGGTCAAACCTTAAAACGTGGCGCATGGTTACAGCGCGTGCGTGAGTGGGCGGCGTGCAACCCCAAATCTACATAACGATTGTCATTATTTTCAGGCTTTTGGGGAGAGCAGTTGTCTTCAAATTTAGAGAATGCTGCCATATTGAAGATCGCGTCAGATATTGAAGATAAAGGCCCTCAAAAACTG
Organism: uncultured Candidatus Competibacteraceae bacterium; assembly: GCA_964423745.1. Classification (GTDB taxonomy): domain Bacteria; phylum Pseudomonadota; class Gammaproteobacteria; order Competibacterales; family Competibacteraceae; genus CAYRGG01. The sequence goes on from CAYRGG010000111.1 coordinate 6,151, forward strand.
ACGAGACTCACCGTTTTAAAACGATGGAACCCGGGTGGACCTGTACCGCGATGGGCATTCCGGTGCAGTGTATCGAATCGTTTGAACCGGACTGACAATGTCAGCTTAATTGGCCGTGAAATGATGACGAGTCATGGATAAACTCTGGAAACAAATCACTCCTTCAGACTACGCCTGGGAGCGCGAGGCGCTGGCCTTTCTGCGCACCGAACTCCCGGATCATGAGCCTTATCGCGCCTGGGCTAACTTCGAGTTCATCGCCCAGGATGGTTCTATCAACGAAGTCGATGTCCTGGTGGTTACTCCCAAGGGACTGTTCCTGGTGGAGATCAAGTCCCATCCAGGGGAAATCAGTGGCGACGCCGGAACTTGGCTGTGGACCCACGAGAAGCGTCGCAAAGCCTTTGATAATCCTCGCCTATTGGCTGACCGCAAGGCAAAAAAACTTGCCTCGCTGCTGCGCAGCCAGCGCGCGGCGCGCAATGGCACGATTCCTTTTATCAATACGCTGGTGTTCCTGTCCGCCGAGCAGGTGGTGAATAAACTGCAAGGTCCGGCCCGGCAGCAGGTGTGTACCCGCAGCACGGTGCTGGATGAATTGCGTCACATGGACGCTTATTGGACCCATAAAAAGCTGGATCGCCCTACCTCTAAGACCATCTCGCGGGCCCTGGAAGAGGCTGGCATCAAGGAGTCGCTGCGCGCCCGCCGGGTAGGCCCCTATGATCTCACTGAACTGCTGGACGAAACGGATCACTGCCAGGATTGGCGGGCCACCCATCGAGAAACCGGTATTAAGCGGCGTATTCGCATTTATCTCACGGCGGGTAAACCCGCGGCACAGGCGCAAACCCTGCAAAAAGCCGCCAAGCGCGAATTCCGGCTGCTGGAAGGCATTGAACACCCCGGCATCCTCCGGGCGTGGGAGTATCAACACCACGACCAGGGACCGGCGCTGGTTTTTGAGCACGATCCGGCGGCAGTGCGTTTAGACCATTGGATCACCGGCCTCGGGGCGAACCAGCGGCTGGATACCTTGAAGGCGGTGAATCTGGTGCGTCAAATCGCCGAGGCGGTGCGGTTTGCCCACGGGCAACGCCTCTACCACCGCGCCCTCAGTCCCCAGAGCATCTGGGTGACAGAAGAACCTGATGGTTTCGCCGTTAAGATTGGCAACTGGTCTACCGCTGATCGCGCCTTTGCAGCAGAAAACCAATCGTTATCCCTACTAAGCCACATCAGTGATGTGGTGCACGAGGAAGTAGCCGCCTACGTGGCCCTGGAGGCGCACGCCGCGACGCTTACCGATGCGGTCTATCTAGATATATTCTCCCTGGGCGCCATTGCCTACTTGCTCTTCTCCGGCAACCCCCCCGCCCAAAACGAACTGGAACTGCAAGACAAGCTCAGTCGTGGCAAAGGTTTACAGATCACCGATGAACTCAATGGCGCGGGGCAAGACCTACAGGATCTTATTCAATACGCCACCCATCCCGACGTGGGCAGCCGCATGGGTTCCGTGGATGAGTTCATGGAGTATCTCAACCTGGTTGAAGATGACATTACCCGACCGGAAAACCAACGCCAGAGCAACCCCACTGAAGCCCTGCCCGGCGAATTTTTTGAAGGGGGTGTTCGCATCAAAAAGCGGCTTGGCCGTGGCGCCAGCGCGGTGGCCTTTGTGGTGGAACATGCAGATCAAGAGTGGGTACTGAAATTGGCTGCGGACGTGGAACACAATCAGCGCTTGAGGAGCGAGGGAGAGGCTTTGCACAAGCTGCGCCATCAGGCCATCATCGCCCACCACGAAACCCGGGAAATCCTTGGCCACACCGGCCTGTTACTGGATTATGCCAGCGAAGGCACCCTAGCCCGCCGCTTGCGGGAGCAGGGGGCCGTGCAACTGGAACTACTGGAGCGGTTCGGCGACGATTTGCTCAGCGCCGTCTGCCATCTCGAAGAAAAAGGCATCCCTCACCGGGACATCAAACCGGAGAACATCGGCCTGATGAAGCAGGGACGTCAGTTACACCTGGTGTTGTTTGACTTTTCCCTGTCCAACGTTAGCGCCGAGAATTTCACCGCGGGCACCCTGGCTTATAGGGACCCGTTTATCCGCGATGCCGGCCGGCGCCGGTGGGATGATTACGCGGAACGCTTTGCCACCGCCCTCACCCTGTATGAGATGGC
>CAYRGG010000112.1:0-7954 GCA_964423745.1 uncultured Candidatus Competibacteraceae bacterium
ATTCAGATCGCTTTGTCCGGCGAATTATACGCCAGTGACGTGTGAGTAGTTACAATACAGGTTTGGAAAATGTGTGTAGTTTGTGAATCGAACGCGAGCTTGGGTATTTATAAACGGTTCGAGCTTGAAGAAAGTGCTAACCCAGCGCTCAACCGGACGCGTTGCTTCGCGCCGCGCCGGTTAGCTTGACGTTAGGCGGCTGACAACCGTAGACATGCCATCCTTACACCGACAGGAGAAGCCATGGTATCCAAACTGCAAATATTCGTTTTAGATCGTGCTACGGGGCAGGCGGTGCCAAGTGTGCCTGTGTCCCTTGAACTTGAAGTCGTTGACTACCGCAACGATGCTACAGACAATTCAGACGATAAGCAGCAGACTGTTCGACATAGAGTCGGAATACTGCAATCGGACCATGCAGGTTACCTGTCCTATGATGTGTCCAGCTACCCAGCGGAGCTTGAAAGGCACCAGGTTTCAGTACAAGCTGTGTGGCTCTATCCTCTCTTTGACGAATCTCAGGCCGTCGATATTTTATCGAATGTCAGCGAGCGAGACGGTGGCGTTCTGATTCCTCTGAAGATCAATGTGGCGTCGCTTCCCGCTAGGCTTCCGCTAGGAATGTTCCCTTCCGTACCAAATCCCACCGCGGCGGATTGGAAAGTGTCACCCAATTCTTTTGGAACACAGACTACAGCAATTATTGGTGACGACGGCTGCGAAGTACTCCTGCCAAGCACCGTGCCTACACGGATAGACCGTTACACGCAGATCATCCCGACTCCAACAGAACAAATACAAGAGTTGGACATGATCGTGCCTAACTGTGAACCTGACCCTCGTGGCGGAGAGTTTGATGAGCGGGAACAACTTTGCTACCGAATGGGAAAGTTGGTCGAGTATCAGACAGTGTGGCAGCCCATTAATCATGGACTCGGGCAGATTCTATATAGCCTGACGCTTGCACCCTGCGAATCCACGAATATCGCCGTCATCGACTGGGCAAGGCAGGATACCGCTGCTCGTAGGGAAGATCAGGAGTTGACAGAGCATCTCGTTCACGACCTTCGTCGTGATTGAACGATCGAGGAAATCGTGGATGCGACCGTGAAAGAATGGCAGAAGGGTCGCTCATTTATCGGCGGTACGGCTGGCGTAGGCGGTTATGGTGGAAATCAAAGCGGACAGAGTAGTGGAAGCGGCGGACAAGGCAGTGGCGGGGGCGATGCAGGTAGTGCCAGTAGTGCCAGTAGTGGTCTTTCTTCTTTCGGTTCATTGTAAAGCGTAACTGGATCGCACTCGCTTGGAATCGGCAAGGCCAGCACACGCGGCGAACGGGAAGTGGAGGCAGAAACCACCCAGCAGCTTTCGGAAACAATATCTCAGGCAAGTAACGCCAGTCGGCGTTTGCGTGGTACCGTCATTGTGCAGGCATCTCAAACCGAGCGCGAACGCTTGGAAACGCGAACTGTCACCAACCATAACCATTGTCACGCGCTTAGTATTCTTTACTATGAAATATTACGCCACTACTGTGTGACAACACGTGCCGCCAGAGAAAAGGACGTGATTTTCATATCCTACCAAGATCGTTTAATTGAGAACTTTGACCTAGCTACCATCCGTGAGCATCGACAAATCCTCATAGATACCCTTTTGAGTGACTCATTATTGGAGTGCTTAACTAATCTTCCTAAGGAAAGCGATCTTACCGCGATGCCTCCACCAGAGCCAATGCTCATTCAACGCTTGTGGGCAACGACAAGAGTTCCAGACGGCGTTGAGGGAGCTGAATCTGATGACAACGCCTTGTATCTCCGCTTATTAAAGAGCGATCTTACCATGGTTTGGGGGATACGTGACGAACGCGCTAGGTTTACAGGAGAATATGAAAATGGAGGTTACGCAAGCCTAGGGGTAGACCTGGATCCGCCATTACCTCTTCATCAAATACGTCGAATAGGCTTAGCTATGAATCATGGCGGAGACGATCTTACCCTTCAGAATCTTATGGTAGATGCAGTAGACACCATGGGTAATGCATTTTCAATCTATCAGAATGACGATATTAGGATGACGTTCCGGGGAGACGACGAGTGGTGGTCAGACCCTTTAAACCTAAATAGTTCAGAACCTACTAATGAATCGCAACGTGAATTCCTATCTTGTTTTCAGAAACTTCGTGATCACCTAAATGCTAATACTGGATATTATTCTCGCCGGATATGGCTTAGCGAAGATCCAGATGTCCGTGCTATGCGCTTCGACCAATTTATGTATTTGGATGGCCGCTTGACGGATTATATTCTAAACCAACCTATAGCTGTGTACGGTAATTACCTCGGCTTTGCAGTTGGCGAATTTGAGGATATTGACTCTGAGGCGGTAAAACCTATTGAACGTATTGTCAGCTTGCCGACACGCGGTGCGTTTGCAGAAGCAAAACTATCTGACTGCAACGCATGTGAAGAGCGGGATATTACCCGCTTGTGGGATTGGTCGGAGTCACCCTGCCCGCAAAAAGCTCCTGAGATCACAGGTGTCACGCCTGGTTCTCGGGCTCAGGATATCAATGCAGACCTATCCGAAATGCCTAGTGGCATAGTTAATGTCGTGAACCCGCCTGCTGCGCCTGATCCAACTGGGTTGGCTGCTGCACTACAACTGCTTGCTACCTCTAACATCTTCCGCGACATGTCAGCCCGAGAGCAGCTTGCCAGTGTCCTCAATGAACTAACGAAAGCTGCGGCGGGGACCAGTTCCGACATCATAAGCAATATTCCTAGCGGAGACGCCAACTCAGGCTCAGGAAGCAGAGGCGGAACTGGGTCTAGAACAACGTCAACTGGGGCTGCGCAACCAACAGCGAGAGAGATCCACGACTATACGCAAACAGCTCGCGCTGCGCGAGAACGCGGGCAGATAACACCACAGCAGGAGCAAGACCTTGTGTACCGCAGACTAACGGACGGTGTCAATCCAGCGGAGACATTGCTTGCGCAAAACGACAGTGGCAGTTTGTCGACCTATTTGCCATCCAGATCAGGACCCGTCATTCAGCAAGCTCGACTGCTTCTGAAAAAGTTTGCTGTTAATGATTGGAATTTGACAGATGAACATCTTGAAGGGCTAAATCAGTTCGTACGACTGCTCAACAATTCCGTTACCTACGAAATTCTTCTTATCGAAGGGAGAGCGAGTAACACAGGACCAGAATCCGAGCGTGACGTTACTCCTAGCGGTGAAGGCCCTGGCAACATCGAATTATCACGTCTACGCGCAAATAGTGTCGCTCAATATCTGCTCGGTCGCGGCCTTATTACACCCGGTAACGTACCACGACTCGAAGCACACGGATCATCTAGTCCTCTCGTTCCGGCAGAAGGCGAAGTGGATATAAACCGGAGCGTACTAGTTAGCTATACTTATGCTGCCGAATTGCCTGAGCCGGATCCGATTCCTTTGTCAACAATTCCCGACCCTATCATCAGTCGCCGCTGGTCGATTACTATAGATTTTAGTGGTGGAATCCATGCTATCGTAGGCGGATGGTCGGGATCAGGAAGGTTAAAGAACTTAGAGACTGGTGAAGTGTTTGACATATGGTTTCTCGTTCTGGGGCTTAGAGTAGGTGTGTCAACACCAGGCGGGTATGAGGTAGACGAAGAAGACTTTGAAGAATTTTCAACCATAGAGGCGGTGCCTGCCATAGCATTTCACAAGCGCTATTGTCTCATAGGGAGCGCGACATTTGGGAGTGGACTTGCTGGAGGTTCGGCTACCTTCATTAACATCCCCGACTTTGCAACGGGAGAGATTCAAATTGGGTCATTCTCTATGGGTAATATCGGGGCGGATCTGAGCGCTGGGATTCTAGGAGTAATGTATCTAAAAGAATCTGGCGCCGATCGAGCACGACAAGAACTGCGTGAGTATAACCACCGTGTCGAGGAATATAATCGACGTATGCGAGGTGAGTAGAAACCCTGTATTTTCCCTATTTTAAAATGCCGACCATTTTGTTTTTCTGGTTTTCTTATTTCTTGAAAGCACAACCTGTTTGTCAACTTTCTTTTTCTTCCACTAACTGCTTTCTAACCTGGTATTCTTGCTAACGGCAAAATGCAGCCGCCGCAGACTAACTCGAACTCAGCATCAGCGGCTTTCGACCGTTCGCTGCCATGACGTGTTAGCTGGCTGGCGCAACATAAACAACATTGTATAAATGAAACTCATTACGAGCTAAGCCATCCCAATAGGGTTTGTCTGGGTTAAACCCTGGCTGCTTGAGAATTGCCTCAAATGCTTCCTTGCTCTCCCATTGACCATAATTAAACATCCGCGTCCCATCTAAACTGCGGTGAAATGTTGCAGAAATTAGTCCTGGCGCATCGCTCATTGCTCGATCCAGTTCAGCCGTTGTCCGCATCACCATTTCTGGTTGGTTCGCTGGTATCATGCGAAACTCCGCTAAATGCGTAATGCGATCGCCTGTAATAATTTCAACTTCTGTTGATACTGAACGACTTGCGGAGACTTCTAATTGCAGAGAATCAGGCGGGAAAAATTCACCAAAAATGGTAGGAAGCGCCAAGCTACGGTGATCGAATTTAGGCTGCCATTGACTGTAGGTAAAGACACGAACCCCGTCTAAGCTTTGATGAACGCTTGCTGACAAAAAGTAAGGATTCGACTTCCAGGTCTTGATTTGATTTTGGACGATCGCTTCGACTAAACCTGACTGGTGACGCTCTGCAACCGTATATAAGTCTAATCCAACAATCGCGTTGTTAGCTCGGTCAATTTGCACCATAGGTTTTCTCCAATACTTGTCGGCTTCTTAGCCTTGATGATAAACGCTAACCGTTAACTTGATAACTACTGCCTCAACCTAGAAACGAAGCTAGCTAACAACCAAGCTAACCGGCGCGGCGCGAAGCGGCAGCGTCCGGTTGAGCGCTGGGTTAGGCTGATGTTTTATTACAATTACCTGCTTTTGGGATTGCAGAGAGAATAGCACGAAGCGCATTGTTAACTGCCTCCGAAGTATTAAATATCTCTGCAACATCTGGATCAAGAGTAACTGTTACAGGTGAAACTTTTTTAGAAAAGCGGTTTGGACGTGCTTTTCGATAATCAAAATTGTATTCAGGTAGCATGTCATCTGTTTCGGGATCTTGTGTACTCTTCATAATCTTTACGCTCTTTTCGAGTTGCCGGACGTGAACTAAAGATACGGATAGCTGCGTCTAATCTTTCCGTAAAGCAGACCAACAAAAGGCGATTTTGAACAGAATGACCAATTATGATTTCGCGATACTCATCTACAGAATGCCGTTCATCCTCAAAAATACATGCCAATGGATCATCAAACACAGTTTTAGCCTCTTCGAAGCTTACATCATGTTTTTTGGCATTCAAGAATGCTTTATGTTCATTCCACTCAAATTTCCAACTGTCCAACTGCACGCGATTGCTAGCCATCGATGCCTTGGCCTACTAAATAACCTCCAAACGTAGTTGAATAGGCGCTCGCTAAACCGCCAATGATTGCATCTGCGGCTACATTTGTTGTTACTATAGCGCCACCGCCTATCACTCGAATTGCTCGCCATAAGGGACTTCTACCAACCACAAGGGAATGCTTATCATTACAAACGGAATGCTGAAGCTCTTTTATTTTTTGTTTTAAAAGCTTTGGATTCATTTGTTTATTCAAATTGTTAACGCTCGAATCTCGCTCCATCATCCTCTGCATTGCTGCCAAATCTTTAAATAGATATTGTCCCATTTTTTCGTCCATACCAGCAGCCATAAGCAATGCTTGGTCCGGTTTGACAAACTCTTCAATAAAGTCTTCGAATTGCTCGTAGATTTCGTTTGGTCGCCTATTCATGCCATCAGAAATTTTTTGTAGTGATTCTTGATCTTCCGCCAAGTACGATAATGTCTTACATGCTACAGATAGATAAATCTCAACACTTCTCGGTTCGTATAGAAATTCGTCCCAATTTACATAACGAAGGGATCCCTTCAATGCATTGGTACCGTGAATTAGGTAGTTGTCTCGCATTTGGCAACCTCTCCCAGTTTCCATGTATGCCTAACAACCAAGCTAACCCGCCGTGAGCGCAGCGAGCGGTCAGGTTGAGCGCCTTGTTATGTGTTCGTTGATATTGTACATTTAGTTGTACCATATAAAAGCCCGGAGCAACAGCGTGGACACTATTACCTACTCAGAGGCCAGAAGCAAATTGGCCGATACGATGGAAAAAGTGTGCGACGACCATGCGCCAATGATTATCACTCGAAAAAACTCGCGCTCGGTTGTCATGATCTCTCTAGATGATTACCGAGCCCTGGAAGAAACTGCGTATCTGCTGCGTAGTCCCAAGAACGCAAAAAGACTCTTGGAATCTATTACAGAGCTGGAAACAGGGGGTGGCATTGAGCGGAAACTGAATGAATGAGATTAATATTCTCTGAATATGCATGGCAAGACTATCTCTATTGGCAACGCGTTGACCGCAAACTACTAAAGCGAATTAACGCTCTCATTCAAGACATTCAACGCTCACCCTTTCAAGGCATTGGCAAACCAGAGCCACTAAAGCATGCCTTATCCGGATACTGGTCCCGACGGATAAATGACGAGCACTGCATAGTGTATAAGATTGAAAATGACTCGCTGTTCATTGCTCAGTTAAGGCACCACTACTAACCGTTTTACACATAACGCCCCAAATAACCTGCCGCCAAGGAGCGCTAGCGACACAGGCGGTCAGGTTGATTTGGTTGTTAGACCAGCATCCGCTGCATGCTGACTTCCGTCACCTGTTCACTCTGTGACCCTTCAAACTTAGTAGAGGGTTGTTCTCCAACTGTTACGAAGCCAAGTCTTGCGAAAATTAATCGATTTCCTGTCTCGTTAATCGTGCGCAGGAAAAGCATAGATTTCCCCCTATAGCGAGCAACTTGCTCGAGATGCTCAACAAGCGCATGTGCGATGCCCCTGCGCCTGTACTTCGGGTGTACAGCTAATCCCTGGATTAAGACTCCATCGGCCTCGACCAAAAACTCGACGACTCCAACAACACGTTTACCTAAAACAGCAACGACAGTCGTAGCGACGTCCGTAACAACCATCTCGTGGCAAGTGTGTTTTGGTCAATATACCCGGCGTAGTTCGGCTGTCGTATCTTCTACTAAACCTTGAAGCTGGTGTTCGTCGCTAGCATGTTTGTTGCGGATTTCAATCATCTGTCTGCTGCAGGTCTAACATTAAAGCTAACCGGCGCGGCGAGAAGTGCCACGTCCGGTTGAGCGCCGGGTTAGCGCATTGTGGGTTTATGCTGCATCAGAAAGTCTCCGATTGACAACATGCCAAAAAATGGACGTTTGTTTAGGCTTTTGGTCAAAAAAATCCTCGAAGAAGCCAACTTGGTTTAGGGGTTCAGGATACGCATAGCGTTCACCCTCTTCACCAATTTCTGTTACCCAATCACTAGGCTCACGGGAATCGACGACATCAAAAAGATCGGGGGGGTAGAGATAGGGTTTACCAGCATCGTTCAATACTCTGTAGTCATCTGCTTCTATCCCTATCACAAAATAGGGCTGATTTTCAGACAGATCGGGATAATCGAGATTCTTTTGTTTGAGCTTAACAATCATTTTCTTGCAATTAACTTGAGCTTTATTTCAAATCGACCAATGCCATAATGTTCGTACCAATGGTATTCATATAACATCCCTTCGCGTTCAAATGCAGGACTGCTTTTCTTAACCCATTTTGACTGTTGACCCCCATACTGATCAAGGAGTCTTTGAATATCACGAATACGTTTGCCTTTTGCAATGACACGCGACTGAGCAATCAGTTCTTTTGTAAGTTTAACTATCCCAGTCCTCCGATGGACGAATTACTCTTGCTAACGACCAAGCTAACCCGCCG
>CAYRGG010000113.1:0-7727 GCA_964423745.1 uncultured Candidatus Competibacteraceae bacterium
GTTAGCCGTCAAAGGAGAGAAATGAGCGAGATCGTTCAGAAGAGTTCAGGTCTGAAACGTCCCAGGCATCCAATACCGGATTTTGTTGTGCGGGCACTGGAAGAACATGGTTTGATGGCTGAATACAAAGTGCGCCCAGCATATCAACAGAATGACTACATCGGATGGATAAACAATGCGAAGCTTCAAGAAACGAAAGAAAAAAGGCTTCACCAGCTGCTTGAGGAGCTTGGAAAAGGTGGTGTATATATGAAAATGTCTCACCCGCCATCGAGGAAAAACAAGAAAGGATAGAAGGTGAAATGGGCATAAAATACCTAACTCCGGATGGTTTACACAATAATCCCGCGTTTTCACAGGTTGTTGAAACTGAGGGCGATGTGCGAACGGTCTATGTTGGTGGTCAGAATGCCATCAGTTCTTCCGGCGAGTTAGTCGGAGAAGGTGATATGCGACAACAAGCAAATCAGGTTTTCAAGAATCTTGAAATCGCACTCTCTGCGGCAGGTGCCCGGCTAGAAAACGTCATCAAATGGAACGTTTATGTTTTACAAGGTCAACCACCGCAACCCGCTTTTGAAGAGTTCCAGCGCGTATGGGGTGATCGCCCGAATCCGCCACTTGTTACGGTTCTTTTTGTTGCAGGGTTAGCGAACCCGGATTTTCTGCTGGAGATTGAAGCAATTGCAGTCGTCTCTCGTAACAACGGCTAACCCAGCGCTCAACCCGACCGCTCGCTACGCTCCCGGCGGGTTAGCTTGGTTGTTAGGCAGGACCGTGCAGTCAGCAGAAAGAAAATAGCGAATGGAAAAATATGACAAACTTCGGCAAAAACTTCTAAGTGGTACATCGGATGCAGATATTAGCTTCTTGGAGTTGTGTCAACTCCTCAAGCGCCTTGGATTCAACGAAAGAGTTAAAGGAGATCACCACATATTTACAAAGAGCAATGTTGCCGAAATTATTAACCTCCAGCCCAAAAAAAACAAAGCGAAGGCGTATCAAGTCAAACAAGTCAGAAATTTGATTCTCAAATACCGGCTCGGTGACCGTGATGTCGATTAAATATGAAATGATCATTTACTGGAGCGATGAAGATAACGCCTTCATCGTTGAGGTGCCAGAACTGCCGGGCTGCGTGGCCGATGGGCACACCTATCAAGAAGCCGTGGCTAAGGCAGAAATTATCATTCAGGAGTGGATTGAAACGGCTAAAGAGTTAGGTCGTTCTATTCCTGAACCGAAGGGAAAGTTAATGTATGCTTAACCACCAAATCAACCTGACCGCCTGTGTCGCTAGCGCTCCTCGGCGGCAGGTTATTTGGGGCGTTAGCTCCCCAGCCGGAAACCGTCGTCGAAGTGGCAATAACTGTCTCTGCTCTGCTAGGCTGTGGTTGCCAGCGTTAATTATGACCGGAAAGCCAATGGAGCTGCAAAGCCCGTTCGTTAGCTTGGTCACGATGATAAATCGGGTCTATTGTTGATGGCGTTGCACGTTTTTGTGCGAACGACCTCGTTGGGAAAAGTTCATGAAGTGCTGATCATCGTACGTGGCAACCTGTGTTATTGAAGAGGTAGTGATGATGAGCAAGCGAGAGCGAAGAGGTTGGGTGCAGGACGTGTCTCTGCCGCTCGTGAATGCAAGAGCCGCTGGGATCGATATTGGCGGTAGCAGTCATTTTGTTGCGGTGCCAACAGACATGGCCGAGGCTGCAGTGCAAGAGTTTAGCTGCTTTACAGAGGATCTAGGCACGATGAGTTGGTGGTTGAAGGCCTGTGGTGTGACGACGGTGGCGATCGAATCGACGGGGGTGTACTGGATACCGGTGTTTGAGCTGCTAGATTGGGATGGGTTCGAAGTGCTACTGGTGAATGCGCGTCAAGTCAGTCATGTACTGGGGAGCAAAAGTGATGTCTCGGACTGCCAGTGGTGACAGCGATTGCACAGTTTTGGATTGCTGCGCGGGTCGTTTCGTTCGGCGGACGCTTACTGTGAGCTGCGCGGACTGGTGCGCCAGCGCGGGGAGCTGATCTGCTCGGGTTCGCGTCAGGTGCAGTTGATGCAAAAAGCGTTGACGCAGATAAACGTGCATTTAATGGAGGTGGTCTCTGATATTATAGGTCAAACGGGGTTGTTGATTATTCGAGCGATCTTAGCCGGGGAGCGCGAGCCGAAGGGGTTGGCCGAGCGGCGCGATCCGCGCTGCAAACGCACGAAGAAAGAAGTTGTTCGGGCGTTAGATGGAAACTACCGCGTGGAGCATCTGATGGCCTTAGCTCAGGCGGTGAGGTTATAGGACACGTATTGGGCGTTGATTGGCGAACTGGAACGCGAGATCGAAGCGAGTGCGGAACGCTTGCTGGCGGATGTACGCGAAGTGCAAGCGAAGGCGCTGGTGCGAGGTAAGGCGAATAAGAAAACCGACTATGGGTTTGATGTGCAAGCGTTGTGGTATCGCAAATCGGGCGTGGATCTGACGCGCATCGAGGGAATCAGCGCCAACACGGCGAGCGTCATCTTCAGTGAGCTGGGGTTGGATCTGTCGCGTTTTCCCGGCGAGAAGTATTTTACGTCGTGGTTAGGGCTGTGCCCGCATCACGCCATTTCGGGTGGGAAGGTGTTGAGCCGACGGACGTTACGCAGTACGAATCGGGTGGCGAATGCGTTGCGCATGGCAGCGATGACGGTACGACGAAGTCAAAGTTGGTTGGGAGCATTCTATCGGCGGATGTCCTCGCGGCTGGGTGTAGCAAAGGCGGTGACGGCGAAAGCGCACAAGCTGGCGAAGATCGTCTATGCGATGTTGACCCAAGGAGAAGAGTATGTGGTCCGAGGCCAGCAAGCCTACGAGGAACAGTTCCGCCAGCAGCAAATACGGTGGTTGGAAAAACAGGCGAAATCATTAGGCTTTCAGGTGGTTGTGCCCAGTTAGCCACTTTTAAGTTATTGGAAAGGTTTTGCATTCCGCTGGCAATCTCTCTAGCTGAAAGTAATCCATTGGCTTACACTTTAGTTTATGTAAACTGTTGCTGAAATGCCAGATTATATGAGTCGAGTTGAACGATTATTGTCAACGAGTGAGCGGCAAGCAGTTATTGATTACTTAGCAGTATCACCCAAAACGGGTGTTCTCATGCAAGGTACAGGACAGGCGGCGTTCGTAAGCTTCGTTGGTCACGCTACGGTACAGGTAAAAGCAGTGGAGTACATGTGATTTACTATTATTCCGATCGCTCCAACGGGGCGAAGTCCATTACCTATACGGGCGTCGCCCCGTGTAGGGGTGCTTTGTCTTTCTGATAGCCCTGCGCCTGGAGGGTGGCTCGCTGTTGTTGGTCGCCACCACCGACCACCCTGAGCATGCTCTGAACGACTACGCCCATCGCTGGGATATTGAGGTGCTGTTCGCCGCGCTGAAAAAACGCGGCTTTCGCTTCGAGGACACGCACCTGACTCACCCAGAGCGCCTCAGCCGACTCACGGCGCTCTTGGCCATTGCGTTTGCCTGGGCCTATCACACTGGAGAGGTGCTCTCTCAAGAGCAGCCGATTCCTTTTAAAAAACCCTCGACAGACCCCTCAAGACCTTCTTTCGACATGGCCTCGATTTCATCCGCCATGTCCTGTTCAACCTCCCCGACAAACTTAGGGAGTTTCAGTGGTTGCTGAGATTTTTGTCATGTACATAGCAAAAAAAGATTATTTCAAGTCGTAGTTTACTCATGGCTATAACTGCAATTGCAGCGTTGTTGTTAACAGGTGTTTTATCAGCAAATGCTTTTGCTCAGGAAGTTACCGTCTATAAAAGTCCTTTATGTGGGTGCTGTGGTAAATGGGTGGAGCATATGCGCAAAGCCAGTTTTGATATAAAAACCCGTGATGTGGACAATTTAAACCAAATTAGAGCCGAGCATGGAGTTTCGTCGGAACTTGCCTCTTGTCATACCGCCACAGTTGGCGACTACGCAGTGGAAGGTCATGTGCCTGCTGATGCTATCAAGCGTTTACTGGCCGAGAGCACTGATAGTGTTAAAGGTATCGCTGTACCTGGTATGCCCATGGGAGCCCCCGGTATGGCACCTACAGGATCAGCCGCGATGCACACATCCCACGATGTGTCATATTACGTGCTTACCTTCGACGCCGCTGGCAATACCACGGTTTACGAGAGCCGCTGAGTAGCAAAGTGGTTAAAAGTGCTTACCACTATTTCCTGCGTAGGCGACTTGTTGCCCACGCTACTCCATGGAATCGAGTAGGATCAGCAATTCTTCAGGCGTGTAGACAGTGACGGGCGAATTTGAAAAATACTTTTTGTTTCTTGTCGCAATAACATCAGCGGATACCAGTAAAGCCGATTGACTCAATACAGCATCCTCGAAGTCACTAAAACCTGCCTGCAAAGTGGTCTCGATGACCCTTCGATCAACAGGCGCAATCTCAAGCATGGAAAGTAACGTCTGCACATGCCGACTGGCTTCGTACCTGTCCACTGCTTTACAACACAAATAAAAAATGGTTGTAATAGTTGTTGCACAGGCATACCCCGCGAACTCTCCCCTTTCGGCCTTTGATAGCAGTGCCGCCGACGATGTTGCGAAGGGTTCGCGATCGAGAAGGATATCCAGTAGAACATTCGTATCGAAGAGAACTTTCAAAGATATTTCTCTTCCAGATATTTTTGATAGTCCTGTACATTGTTAGTTTGAGACTTTTTCAAAACGCCCTTTAACCGTTTAACAGAGGGGGTGACTGCTGGCTTTGAAGAAGGTTTAGCATTTAGCAGTGAAAAATAATCCGCTACCAGTTGCGATACAGATTTGCCAGATTGCTCGGCATAGTTTTTCGCTTGCTTGACCAGTTGATCGTCGAGACGAAGGGTGAGCTTTGTTTGCATAGCGGCATCTCGTTTGACGTATAATATATATAATTTTGTACGTCCAACAGAGATGCGTCAAGTATCCATAGCACCCTAGTCCATTACTTATCTTTTCGAGGGTTATTATCGATGCAGCATACGCACACCACGCATCACACTCATGAGCATCACAGTGAAACTGCTTTGACGGATCCGGTTTGCGGCATGCAAGTCACTACAGATGCGCAATACAAATACCATTTCGAAAATCAGAGCTATCATTTTTGCAGCGCCCATTGTCTGAATAAATTTAGGTCCGCGCCCGACTATTACCGGGAAGGAGGAGGTGCAGTAGAGGATGCGCCTACTAAACCTCTAACAAAGGGCAATACCTATACTTGCCCTATGCACCCGGAAATTCGCCAGGAACAACCCGCCAGTTGCCCGAAATGTGGCATGGCTTTGGAACCGGAAGGAGTGCCCGTTCCGGCCACCAAGACAGAATACACCTGCCCCATGCACCCGGAGATCGTCCAAGAGGGTCCCGGCAATTGCCCCAAGTGTGGTATGGCTTTGGAACCCCATACGGTGACTTTAGAAGAAGAGGGAAATCCTGAACTCAAAGACATGACCCGGCGTTTTTGGATCAGTGCAGTATTAACAGTACCGGTGGTGATTATTGCTATGGGTCCGATGGTTCCGGGGGTGTCTTTTGAAAGTTTGGGCTTGCCACGTTTTATGCGCTGGTTAGAACTAGCCCTGGCCACGCCGGTGGTGCTGTGGGGAGGCTGGCCGTTTTTTGTGCGGAGTTGGCAGTCACTGGTTAATCGCAGTCTCAATATGTTCACGTTGATCGGGCTCGGCGTCAGCGTAGCCTATGTCTACAGCATTGTGGCGGTGCTGGCCCCGTACATCTTTCCCCCCTCATTCCGCGGCGCGGACGGTGAAGTGGGGGTCTATTTTGAAGCGGCTGCGGTCATTGTTACGTTGGTGCTGTTGGGGCAGATGCTCGAATTGCGGGCTCGCAACCGCACTGGCGCTGCCATTAAGGCGCTGTTGGGTTTAGCGCCTAAGACCGCTCGGCGCATTAATGCCGACGGTAGCGACGAGGATGTGCCCCTAGAGCAAATTCATCCCGGTGATCGGCTGCGGGTGCGCCCAGGGGAAAAAGTGCCGGTGGACGGTGTGGTGCTGGAGGGCAGAAGCAGCTTGGATGAGTCCATGGTGACGGGTGAGCCAATTCCCGTGGAGAAAAATCCTGGTGATAACGTCATCGGTGCCACCGTGAACGGCACCGGCGGTCTGGTCATAGAAGCGCAACGGGTGGGCGCTGATATGCTTTTGTCGCAAATCGTACAGATGGTGGCGCAGGCCCAGCGAAGCCGCGCACCGGTGCAAAAACTGGCCGATATTGTCGCTAGCTACTTTGTCCCCATCGTGGTGATCACTGCCATCATTACCTTTATCGTCTGGGCGCTGGTGGGACCGGCGCCAGCCATGGCCTATGCTATCATCAACGCCGTGGCGGTGCTCATCATCGCTTGTCCCTGTGCTTTGGGATTAGCAACCCCCATGTCGGTGATGACCGCCACCGGCAAAGGCGCCACCGTGGGGGTGCTGTTTAAAAATGCTGAAGCCATTGAAGTGATGCGGCAAATCGATACTCTAGTAGTGGACAAAACGGGCACCTTGACCGAAGGAAAACCAAAATTGGTGTCCGTGGTAGCGGCGCCAGATAGGGATGAGGACGCGCTTCTCAGACTGGCAGCTACGTTGGAGCGAGGCAGCGAACATCCTCTCGCGGCTGCCATCGTCGAAGGTGCTCGGGAACGGAGTATAGCACTCAGCAATACCACTGCTTTTGATTCGGTGACTGGCAAGGGCGTGATGGGCCAGGTGGAAGGTTGTCAGGTGGCTTTAGGTAATCGCGCTTTGTTGGATGCTCAAGGCATCGATCCAGAAGGGTTAGCGGATCAGGCTGAAACCCTACGCGGTGAAGGCCAAACCGTCATGTTTGTGACCGTGGACGGTAAAGCAGCCGGTCTTATTGGCGTGGCTGATCCCATCAAGGCCACCACAGCCAGCGCTATTCAAGCGCTTCATAGCGAGGGACTCGATATCGTGATGCTCACCGGCGATAGTGAAACCACGGCTAAAGCCGTCGCGGAAAAGTTAGGGCTCGATCAGGTGATCGCAGGGGTGCTGCCGGATCAAAAGGTAGATAACGTTAAATCCCTGCAAGAAGCAGGGCGGCGCGTAGCCATGGCGGGAGACGGGGTCAACGATGCGCCTGCTTTAGCCCAAGCTCATGTGGGTATCGCCATGGGTACTGGCACCGATGTGGCCATGGAAAGCGCCGGCGTGACTTTAGTAAAAGGCGATTTGAATGGCATCGTCCGCGCCCGCCAGTTAAGCCGCGCCACCATGCGCAATATCCGCCAGAATTTATTCTTCGCCTTTGTGTATAACTCCCTTGGTGTGCCTATTGCCGCCGGTATCCTCTATCCCTGGTTTGACATTCTGTTGTCCCCCATGATCGCTGCCGCCGCCATGAGCTTAAGTTCCGTGTCGGTGATCTCTAATGCCCTACGTTTAAACCGTTTGCAATTGTAAGGATCGTGGGTGCGTTCAACTCATTCGATGGCAAACACCATCGTCACCTGGGCTGTTAGGGTAAGTTCCCCAGGTTCAATGGGCGTCTGGGGCATAGCAGCCATAGCCGCCTCTGCCCTAAAACGGGCGAACGGTTGACCTTGAGGCGAATAGCGAATTTGGCGGATGCCTTTGATGGAAACCCCGGCCGCTTTAGCTAACACATCGGCGGTCTGGCGTGCCTGGGCTACCGCTTGAGCCGCTGCTTGCCTGAGAT
>CAYRGG010000114.1:0-7679 GCA_964423745.1 uncultured Candidatus Competibacteraceae bacterium
ATTGGGAGGTGCGCTATGGGTAGTCAAAGCTCAGGTTCATGCGGGCGGTCGGGGTAAGGCCGGTGGTGTCAAGCTAGCCCGCAGTTTGCAAGAAGTGGAAGAAATTGCGGGTCAAATGTTGGGTTCAACCTTAAAAACCCATCAGACAGGCCCAGAAGGATTACCCATCAATACGCTTCTCATCGAAGAAGGGCTTGATATTGCCAATGAATTGTACATGAGTGTTTTGGTGGACCGCGGTTCCCGGCGAGTGGTTTTTATGGGTTCTTCTGAGGGGGGTATGGACATTGAAGAAGTGGCCGCTAAAACCCCTGAAAAGATTCTTACGGTCAGCGTAGATCCCGTGACGGGTTTGCAACCCTACCAGTGTCGTCATTTGGGATTCAGTATGGGATTAGGCAAAGCTGAAATCAGTCATTTAGTCAAAGTCATGACAGGGTTGTATAACCTATTTACGGCTAAAGACGCCAGTTTAGTGGAGATCAATCCCCTTATTGTAACCGGTAGCGGTGAACTTTTGGCCTTAGATGGCAAGGTCAACTTGGACGACAATGCCTTGTATCGCCACAAGGATTTGAGTGAAATGCGCGATCCTACCCAAGAGGACGAACGGGAACACACCGCCCATGAAATCGGCTTAAACTATGTGGCTCTAGACGGCAATATCGGTTGTATGGTGAATGGCGCCGGACTCGCCATGGCGACCATGGATATGGTCAAGTTGCACGGTGGCGAACCTGCCAATTTTCTCGATGTGGGCGGCGCTGCAACCGAGGAGCGGGTTGCTAAAGCCTTCAAACTCATTTTATCCAGCGAAAATGTGAAAGGTATTCTGGTGAATATTTTTGGTGGTATTGTCCGCTGTGACGTGATTGCCGAAGGCATTATCCAAGCCGTAAAAGAAGTGGGGTTATCGCTACCGGTGGTGGTGCGGCTGCAAGGCACCAACGTTGAGGCGGGACGCAGAATGCTAGCCGAATCGGGTCTGAATATCATCGCTGCTGATGATTTAACCAACGCCGCTCAGCAGGCTGTAGCATTGGCCAAATAAAGCAATTCAGCGTTTCCCGCCGTCCATCCTAAACCACGGAATCATGACACCATGAGTATCTTAGTCAACAAACACACTAAAGTAATTTGTCAGGGCTTTACCGGTAAACAAGGTACCTTTCACTCGGAACAAGCCATCGCCTATGGCACCAATCTTGTAGGTGGCGTCACGCCGGGGCGAGGTGGCGACATGCATCTAGATCGACCTGTATTTAATACCTGTCACGAAGCAGTGGCTGATACCGATGCTGACGCCACCATGATTTATGTGCCTGCGCCCTTTGCAGCAGACGCTATCTTAGAGGCTGCGGATGCCGGCATCAAAGTGATTGTCTGTATCACAGAAGGTATTCCTGTTCTGGATATGCTCAAAGTCAAAGCCGCTTTGCAAGGCACCGATATCAATCTTATCGGTCCTAACTGTCCTGGCATCATCACACCGGATGAATGCAAAATCGGCATCATGCCTGGTCATATTCACAAAGCCGGTAGTATTGGGATTGTCTCGCGTTCGGGTACTTTGACGTATGAAGCTGTTCACCAAACCACCCAAGCTGGCTTGGGTCAAAGCACCTGTGTCGGTATTGGGGGCGACCCTATTCACGGTTTGAGCTTTATCGATTGTTTGGAGATGTTCGCAGCCGATCGCCAAACTAAAGGGATTGTGATGGTGGGTGAGATTGGCGGTAGCGCTGAAGAAGATGCGGCTGAATATATCCAGGCTAACGTGCGCAAGCCAGTAGTAGCCTATATCGCTGGTGTCACTGCCCCTCCCGGTAAACGCATGGGCCATGCAGGCGCCATCATCACCGGTGGTAAAGGAACTGCGAAAGCGAAGTTTGCCGCCTTAGAAGCGGCAGGGGTTGCCATCGTGCGGTCTCCTGCGGAAATCGGTAGCCGCATGCAAGATTTTTTTTCTGGCTAAAGCGATAAGGATTGCATTTGCTCATTGCTCAATGAGCACTAACGTTTTTGATAATAAATAATAGCTAAACTTTCCTGACACAACATTCTGCCGCCCGAGTAGCGGCAGAGTGTTTTTTGTTTTTCTTAGAAGATTTATTGCCCTGCTTGTCTTAACAGGCGCAAACGATTTATATTGTCCGCCCTATTAGGTGCCTGGCGTCTTGTCTGGCGATATTTTAAGAGTGCTTTATTTAAGCATCTTAAAAAGGATAACCCCTTGAAAATTCTCAATCTACATGTAACTGCTATGCTCATCATGGCAGTGAGTATCGGATTACTCACTGGTTGTAGTGAACAGAATGCCTATGTGGAACCACCACCGCCCCCGGTAACGGTCGCCAAGCCCCTGCAACAAACTGTGATTGATTATCTAGAATTCACCGGCACCACCGCGGCTGTCGAACAGGTCCAAGTGAGGGCGCGGGTCAAGGGATTTTTAGAAAGTATGCACTTTGAGCCCGGCACTCAAGTGGAGCAGGGCGACTTGCTCTTCGTTATTGATCCCAAACCCTTTCAGGCTAAGGTAGATGCTGCCAAAGCTGAACTCGCCAGTGCTAAGGCTAGCCTCGCTAAAGCCGAAAGCGATTTCGAGCGGTTATCAGAAGCTGGTAAAAGGGGCGCTGTGACAGAACGAGATGTGGTGGCGGCCGCAGCCGATCGAGATGCGGCAATAGCGGCTGTCGCTGCAGCTGAAGCGGCGGTGACGGACGCTGAACTGGAACTGGGTTATACCCAGGTGACTGCACCGATCACTGGCAGGGTCGGTCGTAATCGAGTGGATGTGGGTAATCTCGTGGGTGAGGGGGACGCCACTTTACTAACCACGGTAACCCAATATGACCCCATCTATGCGTATTTCAACATCAACGAGCGTGATCTTCTCCGGGTCATGGAACTGTATCGTAGAGAGGTGGAAGAAAAGGGCATCGATCCGGATACACGCCCCTACGAAGAAGCGGATGTCTCCTTATTGCTAAAATTAGCCAATGAAGAGGATTTTACCCATCGAGGAAAACTTAATTTCGCCGAGTCTGATGTGGACACTAACACGGGTACGCTCCAGTTGCGAGGCGTGTTTCCCAATCCCGCCAAACCGCCGGTTATCCTGCCTGGTTTATTCACACGCATTCGCCTCCCCCTAGAGCAACAACAAGATGCCCTATTGGTTTCCGAGCAAGCTTTAGGATTTGATCAAGGCGGTAGCTATTTATTGGCCGTCAATGAGCAGAATACTGTCGAAAAAAAATTCGTTACATTGGGTCAACTGAATGACGGTTTGCGAGTTATCGAAGCGGGTTTGGACGCCGAGGATTGGGTGATCATCAATGGCCTACAGCGAGCACGACCGGGGGCCAAAGTCGAGCCAGAACAAGCAGAGATGCCTATGCATAAAATTAGTTCTGAAAACGTGGCCGCCACCGCCACCGAGGCTCAAGATCAGAGCGATGACTTGCCCGCCGACGGGGAGATCACAGATGCAGCGGCGCCCGCTGCCCAGGAAGCCCTCGACGCTGATTCGGAGTAGGTGATGTTTTCCCGCTTTTTTATCGAACGCCCTATCTTTGCGACGGTTATCGCCATTGTGATGGTGATTGCCGGTGTCGTAACTTTCAATATCCTGCCCGTCGCCCAGTATCCCGAAATCACACCACCCACTGTCCAGGTGTCGGCTATTTATCCCGGCGCCAATGCCCAGGTGGTGGCCGAAACCGTCGCAGCACCCATCGAACAGCAGGTCAATGGGGTGGAAAACATGATCTATATGTCGTCCACCAGCGCCAGTGACGGGTCCTACAAGTTAACCGTCACATTTGAAGTGGGCACCGATCTGGATATGGCCTCGGTGATGGTACAAAATCGGGTTGCCTTGGCTGAGCCCAATCTGCCTGAAGAAGTCACCCGTCAAGGGGTGAATACCAAAAAGCAATCCACTAACATTGTGCTCATGGTGTCTCTCATCTCCCCCGATGGACGTTACGATGAACTGTATTTAGCCAACTACGCCACCCTGCGGATTCGAGATGTGCTGAGCCGTATCAACGGTGTCGGCGACATTGGTATCTTTCCTGCCAAAGATTACAGCATGCGTATATGGCTCAATCCCAACCAGCTGGAATCTCGCAACCTTACCACGCAAGATGTATTAAATGCGTTACGGGAACAAAATGTCCAGGTTGCTGCCGGTCAGATTGGTCAGCCACCGGCTCCCAGAGGACAAAGTTTTCAATACACCGTCAACACCCTAGGCCGTCTGAGCGATGTAGAACAGTTTGAAAACATCATCATAAAGACCGGTGAAGGCGGCCAGATTGTCCGCTTACAAGATGTTGCGCGGATAGAGCTGGGCGGCAAATCCTACGATATCGTATCCTCCAAAGCGGGGGTTCCTTCAGCCAGTATTGCAGTCTATCAGTTGCCTGGCGCTAATGCCCTGGACGTAGCCGAGCAGATCTATCAAGCCATGGAGAGGCTAGAACAGTCTTTTCCGGAAGGGCTAGCCTACGACATTCCCTACGATACCACCTTGTTTGTGGAACAGGCTATCAACGAAGTCTATATGACCTTGTTCCAAGCAGCCGCCCTGGTATTTATCGTTTTGTTTATTTTTCTACAGGACTGGCGCGCTACCCTTATCCCCGGCGTGACCATTCCGGTATCGCTGATTGCTACCTTCACGGTGATGGCGTTGTTAGGTTTTTCCCTTAACATGCTGACCCTGTTTGGTCTAGTGCTGGCCATCGGTATTGTGGTGGACGACGCCATCGTGGTGGTGGAATCCACCGTCTATCATATGGAAAAGGGGTTGGGACGTAAGCAGGCCGCCATTGCAGCCATGGAGGAAATCAGCGGTCCTGTCATTGCCACCACCATTGTGTTGTTGGCTGTTTTCGTGCCGACGGCGTTTCTACCCGGTATCACCGGCGAGATGTATCGGCAATTCGCCCTGACCATTGCTGTGTCTACAGTGTTTAGTTCCATCAACGCCCTCACACTAAGTCCTGCCCTAGCCGCCATCCTGTTGCGTCCAGCGCCGGAGAAAAAGAATGCCTTCTTTCGGCGTTTTGATGATGGTTTTGGCAAGCTGCAAAACGGCTACACCAAAATGGTCGCTGGCCTGGTGCGACGCAGCGCCGTGGTGATGTTGTTGTTCGTCGGTCTTTTGGTTATCACCGGTTGGCAGTTTATGGCGCTACCCACGGGCTTTATTCCCGAGGAAGATCAGGGCTACATGATTGCTAACGTGCAACTGCCCGATGCTGCCTCTTTGGAACGCACCGAGGCTGTGCTAAAAAAAATCGACGTGATCCTAAAGCAGACCCCCGGTATCCGGGATTGGGTTTCGTTAGGGGGGTTTTCCTTGCTGGATGGCACTAATGCCTCCAATGCAGCGACTTTATTTATCATCATGGACCCCTGGGAAGCGCGTACCGATCCCAGCTTACGCCAAACAGCCATCCTTAATAATCTTCAGGGCCAGTTCCGACAGATCCAAGAAGCGCTGGTGTTTGCTTTTGTACCCCCTGCTATTAGTGGGTTGGGTGTTTCCAGCGGTTTTAAGATGATGGTTCAGGATCAGGGTGACGTGGGACTGCAGGAATTGCAGCAGATGATTCAGGACATGGTGCAAACCGCCAATGGACAGTCTGGCCTGGCGAATGTCAATAGCACCTTCCGAGCCGATGTCCCGCAACTGTTTGCTGAAGTGGACCGCACCCAAGCTAAGACCCTTAATGTGCCGCTTGGCAATGTGTTTGGTACCCTGCAGGCTTATCTAGGCTCGGCCTATGTCAATGACTTTAACAAATTTGGACGCACCTGGCAGGTCCGGGTACAGGCGGATCATCGCTTTCGTGTGCAACCCGACGATATTCGTCGTCTCGATGTGCGCAATAGCCAGGGTGACATGGTGCCCCTGGGTGCCTTGATTGATGTGGAGCGTATTTTGGGACCACAAATTATCACCCGCTATAATCTGTTTCCGGCAGCGGCGGTTAACGGCGCCGCGGCGCCGGGGTACAGTTCCGGACAGGCGCTAACGCTCATGGAGCAGCTGGCGGCGGCTAAGTTGCCAGCTACCATGGGTTACGAATGGACGGGTATGTCTTACCAAGAAAAGCAGGTGGGGGCCGAGGCGATACTGATTTTTGCCTTAGCATTGCTGCTGGTTTTTCTGGTGCTGGCTGCCCAATATGAAAGTTGGAGTAGCCCTGCAGCCGTCATCTTGGTGGTGCCCCTAGCATTATTAGGTACCGTCATTGCGCTGTTGATGCGGGGTTTCGACAATAACGTCTATACCCAGATTGGTATCGTTTTGATCATCGGTTTGGCCAGTAAAAACGCGATTCTCATCGTTGAATTCGCTCGTGAACAACGGGCCAAAGGTCAAGCTATTTTAGAAGCAGCTAGCGAGGCGGCACGGCTGCGTTTCCGGCCCATTTTGATGACCTCGTTCTCCTCGATCTTGGGCTTTATGCCTTTAGTAGTTGCTTCCGGTGCTGGCGCCGCGAGCCGTCAGGCTATTGGTACCGCGGTGGTAGGGGGCATGATCGCCGCCACGATCATGTCATTGACCTTCACGCCGGTTTTCTATGTATTTATGCAGCGCCTTAGCGAAACAACGACCCGGAAACCCGCAAATATATCTAAACCTTCTGAGCGGGTATCAGAGGACTCAATGCAGATTTAGGTTTTTATGACTAGGGAAACTTCTGGTTGTCAACCATCTTTGATAGCTGTCATTAATAGGCAATAAACAACCAATGTTTCAAGAAAAGTATATTGACTGGAGATTATTAGCGCAGTATGACCACTTCATCCAAACGTCGGCGAGCGCTCGGCTCTGGATTTTCGGCTGAATAACCGAGACTTAACAGGGCAACGGGTAACAGGGTAGGTTCTAAATCTATAGCAGCGCGTACCTGTTTTTCGTCAAATTGTCCTACCCATGTGGAACCGATACCAGCGGCAACCGCGCCAAGTTGTGCATAAGCCGCTGCGATGGTGGCATCTTGAATAGTGTAGAGGTGGGCGCCACGCTCACCGAATTGTTGTGCTGAGCGCTGTGGATCGGCGCAAAAAACAAGGCATAGGGGCGCTGCACTGATGAAGGTTTGGTCAAGAGCCGCGTGTTGCAAGGCTGTCCGTACTGTTAAGTCTTGCACCACGATGATACGATAGGCTTGTAGATCTCCTGCGGAAGGCGCGGCGCAGGCCATTTCAAGGATAGCATGCAGCTTTGCTGGTTCCACCGGCATATCGGTTTGATATTTTCGAATAGAATGGCGATGGCGCACCGTTTCAAAGAAATTCAATAAAGTCATGTGTACAAATCCACTAAAATTCCAGACCAAACAAGGAAAATGAGGACTGTTCAGAATTGCCATTGAGTAATGCGGTCAGTGCTGGGATAGCTGGCCAATTAGGATAATTAAGCTGAAGTACGCGAAAGCTATCATCGGCAAGCTCTGTTAAATCCAAACCCATGTATGCCTTCACCATAATGGTCAAAGCATCGGCCACAAGAGGCGTTTGCGCAAAATTCTCTAACACGTATTCGGCGCGATTGACGGCGGCTAAGTAGGCGCCCCGACGGAGATAGAAATCAGCTACATTGATCTCGTAAGCGGCTAAACTTTGGTGCAAAAACAGCATACGTTGCCGGG
>CAYRGG010000115.1:0-7131 GCA_964423745.1 uncultured Candidatus Competibacteraceae bacterium
CCAGAGCACCCTTGGCGGCACCCAAGAGGTGCAAACCGCTGCCGCCGAGCTCGCCCAGATGGCAGCCCAGCTACAGCAGTTGGTGGGGCGTTTTCGGGTCGAGGGTCAGCGGATGAGGAGTGCCCAAGCGGCTTGAGGAAAATAACTTTTAGCAAGGAGCCCGGATGGTGTATAACGACATCTGGGTGAATCTACTTTATTTTAGGCTTTACTTCTTTTATTGCTGCTCATGTTGATTGTGATTTTCAGCAGCCGCTTTTTCACGAATGGTGGGTAGATGTTTCAGCAGATCTGGCAAGGCTGTCTGTATCGTCTCCCAAACTACATCTAGGTTGATATCGAAGTAGCCATGTGCGATACGGTTGCACATACTTTTCATATTCCGTCACATGAGATCGGGATGTTTATCGAGGAATTTGGAATAGCATCTCTAAAAAAATGTTATGGTCGTTACTAATCGGGTAGAGACAGAAGGACAATAGGAAAAAACTTTGGGATTAGCCTTGCAGTAGATAAAAATATTAACTATTGTTGTATAGTTATTATTATTTGTGATGTACTTTGATGAAAGTAGGGAAAAGCAATGCCTGAAACGCTGAAAAACACGAGTTTTGCCTTAGGTAACCATGACCGGGCATTTATCACTGATATGGTCGAAAATGGTCGTTTTGGCAATCGCAGCGAAGTGGTAAGAGCGGGCTTGCGTCTTTTGCAAGACTATGAAAACAATCAAAGGTTGCAGCGTCTACGGACACTGATAGCCGAAGGCGATGCCGACATTGAGGCAGGGCGTGTCAGTGAATACGCCAATGGGGACGATCTATTTCAAGAGATTGTTGATGAAGGATAAGACCAATTAAACCGTTACGGCTCATCATCACAGACAGGGCAAAAGCGGACTTGCGGAGTATTTATAATCATCTCAAGAAAGAGAACCCTAATGCTGCTAGAACCTTCACAAAAGATCTGGTCGATAAGCTTCATAGTTTGGCCGCTGAGGGTGTGACGGGTTCCCCTCGGGACTGGGTCAGCGTCGGGTTACGATGCTTCCCATATCGGGAGCGCTGCTTTTATTTCCGTATCGTAGATGACAGAATGATGGTGATGCGTATTCTGCATGGCAAGCAGGATGTTACAACACAGGACTTTCCCGAAAAATGATCCATATTATGGGCGCTACGTGGTTGACGTCCTCCCCGTCATGAATGACGAGGATTCCTACGGTGACTGAAATGCAACTGCCTAACAGCCACTTCGGTGGGTTCTTGCTTCGACGAGACTGCCCAGGGGAGAAGGCGTGGTTTTTGCCGATCGACTCCCGCAGTGGGGAGTTTTACGGTTTTGAACCAACGCCCAACTCCCCCAGGTCTCATGTTCTCTCTGCAAGCGTTACTTTTGGCCCGCCCGGCCATAGGTCTTGTGACACTTTGAAGTATAGCGCCTTATATCCCCGCCGTGAATGGCAGGGTTCTACGGCGCATTGGATAAATTCACGCCTTGATAAAAGTTCGCGTTTTGTTTTTCTGTATCCGCAATGCCGTTTGGAGTAATACGGGAATTTCTCTATATATCTTGCCCTTTTACACTAGGAGGTTTTTCAGGGCGCAGGTTTTTTAGATGCAACAGGTCTGTTGAATGCGGTGCCTTAAATGCTCACATGTAAACCGACCAACTGCTCGCTTTTGTGAAGCGTGTGGCAATCCCCTCAAAAATACTGCCGCCGCTGGCCTATCCGACATCTCCGAAGCCGCAGGGGAACGCCGTCAGCTCACAGTGATGTTTTGCGATTTGGTGGGCTCGACGGCCCTTTCCGAGCGTCTTGATCCCGAAGATTATCATGAAGTATTGCGTGCCTACCAAACCACCTGTAGCGAAGTCATTCGCGATTTTGGTGGTTATATCGCACAGTATTTAGGGGATGGCCTGCTGGTTTACTTTGGTTATCCATTGGCCCATGAAGACGATGCCAAGCGGGCGGCAAAAGCCGCTCTAGGTATTTTGACGGCCTTGGACCAGCTCAATGTAAACCTGGAACAAAACCTTAACTTAGCAGTACGTGTGGGCGTACATACAGGAATGGTGGTGGTGGGCGCCCTGGGAACCGAATCAGACGGGGATCAACTCGCCTTAGGGGAAACCCTTAACATCGCGGCACGCTTGTTAACTATAGCTGAGCCAAATACGATTGTGGTTACGGCGGCTACTTACCAGTTGATCCAAGGGTCTTTCCAATGTCAGTCGTTAGGCGCCCATGCCTTAAAAGGCATCTCTAAACCGGTGCCTTTATATGAAATACTCAAGGAGACCGACAACCGCGAGTCTTTAAAAATTCTGCCCGGCACATTAACGCCTTTAGTAAACCGAACCCAAGAGCTGCAGCAGTTACAACATCGCTGGTTAAAGGTTAAACAGGGAGAAGGGCAGGTTGTGCTCATCGACGGAGAACCCGGCATCGGTAAAACCCGTCTGGTTATGGCTATGCAAGATTGGTTACAAGAGGAAGCCCATACACGTCTTATATGCCGTTGCTACTCCTATTATTCCCATAGCGCCTTACATCCTGTCATCGAGCTATTACAAAAGAAGCTAGATCATGGTGGAGAAATCTCTCACCAGAATCGTCTGGCACAGTTGGAGCAAAACTTAGCTCCCTACGCCGTTTCTTTGCAAGAGTTAGCGCCGTTATTGATGCCATTGCTGTCAACATCTTTCACCTATCGGCATACCCCGTTTACCCAAGCCGCTGAGCAGCAAAGACAAAAGACATTGCAGGCCCTGGAAACCCTGGTGTTTGCTTTGGCCCTGTATCGACCGCTACTGTTGGTGGTGGAGAATCTACATTGGGTTGATCCCTCTACCCTGGAGTTACTAGGTCGCCTTATCAAGGGAGCAAAAACAAGGCGTATGCTAATCATCGTGACTTACCGACCTGGATTTTCTATTCCTTGGGCTGCTGCTCCCCAGTTTGGCCGACTTTCCCTGACCCGTCTATCGCAGACAGGCGTGGCAAGCATCGCAAAGCATGTGGCGGGCAAGCAAACCCTACCGGATGAATGGCTCGATTATATTGTCACCAAAACAGACGGTATACCCTTGTTTGCAGAAGAACTCACAAAAACCCTCACCGAGGTGGGTTTAGATGGGGCTTTGCAGAACGTCCAACAAGGATCTGTGTCCCAGGCTCAACGGGCCATTCCCGTCACCCTGCGGGATTCCCTTATGGCCCGTCTGGATCGACTTACCACAGCTAAGAATGTCGCCCAACTTGGCGCCGTGTTGGGACGCGAGTTTAGTTACGAGATGTTACGGGCTATTTGTTCCCTTGATGAGACCACCTTAAAGCAGGAACTGGCTCGTTTAACCGACGCGGAACTACTGTATCCTCAGAATGACCCACCGCGCACGCGATTTGTTTTTAAACATGCGCTGATTCAAGACGCCGCCTATGAATCGCTGCTAAAAAGGCAAAGAAAGCTTTACCATCAAAGAATCGCAAAAGCTTTGGAAGAGCAATTCCAAGAGACAAGCGCCACGCACCCGGAGCTGGTCGCCCACCATTACACTGAGGCAGGCTCCTCGGAAAAAGCCATCGTTTACTGGCAAAAAGCGAGTCAAAAAGCAATAAGTCGGTCGGCTTACAAGGAAGCAATCGCGCATCTTAATAAGGCGTTGGCGCTGTTTGAGACGCTGCCTGAAACACGCCCATACATCCAACGGGAATTAGAGCTGCGGACCAGTTTAGGGACAGCATTAATCGCCACGAAAGGTTTCGCTGACCCAGTCGTAGAAAAAACATACCGACGGGCTCTCGAGCTCTGCAAAGGTACACAGCAGTCTTTTGCGCTTTATCAAATATTGCTGGGTTTATCTCGTTTTTATTTTATTCGAGGTGAGTTAAATACAGCGCGGGATATGGGAGAGCGGTTGCTGGCGCTGGCAAAAGATCTCGATGATCCCACCCTACCACTGATGGAGGGACACCGTGCCTTGGGCTCAACATTGCTACAACGAGGAGAGTTTGTCCAGGCAAAAGCTCACTTGGAAAAGGCCATTGCTCTCTATGGGGCGAGTAAACAGCATGCTCCCCGGTCTCTTTTTTGGGCCGACCCTGGGGTGGTTTGCCTATCTTTTGCCGCCGAGACCCTCTGGTCCTTGGGTTATCCGCAACAGGCCCTAGCAAAGAGCCAGCAAGCTATTACTCAGGCTCATGCCCTGGCGCATCCTTTTTCCCTCACCCATGCCCTGGCCCTGTCTGCTTGGTTGCGCCGACAACGGGGTGAGCTTGCAGAGTCAAAGAAAGGCGCAGAGCAAGTCATTGCTCTTGCTAGCGAACACGACTTTCTTTTCTATTTAGCCACGGGAACGGTGCTAAAAGGCTGGGCCATGGTGGAAGAAGGGGAGGGTGAGCAGGGGATGGCGCAAATTCGCGAGGGTTTGCAAGCCTATCAAGCCATGGGCGCTAAGCTGATACTGGCCAGTGGTTGTTATATGTTAGCTGATGCTTATCAGAAAATAGGTTGTGTACAAGAAGGCGTGGAATCCCTTGCCCAGGCATTGGCCTTGGTTCAGCAACATGGCGAGCATTTCTGGGAAGCAGAGTTACATCGTCTTAAGGGGGACTTGCTTCTTCGGCAATCGACATCTCAGCAAGCGCAAGCAGAAGCCTGTTTTAAAAAAGCCATTGATTTGGCCCGTCGCCAACAAGCAAAATCCTTGGAATTGCGGGCGACAAAGGGTTTGGCTCGGCTTTGGCAGCAGCAAGGTAACAGAAAACAAGCTTACGGAATACTGAAAACCCTCTATGATTGGTTTCAAGAAGGGTTAGATACCGCTGATTTAAGGGAAACCAAAATATTGCTTGAAGCGCTAAAGCATGAGTAGGTTTTGTATCATCCCTGGATTCCGTTGCACTTCATCCAGGCTACTTAATAATTATTTCTTTATTAGTAACTGCTCACTCATCATGCTGGCAGGGATTGCCAAAATTCAATTGCCATGGAGGGTAGTATAGGTTTTCATTAGCCCTTAGCGTCCATGGCACTGGATGCTCGCCAGTCCATGGCGAGCATGACAGGAGAGTGAGTAGTCACCTTTGCCAAAATATTATTTTCCTTCCCGGACTGCAACAGATTCGGTGGTCTGGCAAGCGCCTAAGGCCGTTTGACTGCCCTGGGAGGGGTAAACAGGCCCTTGCGCATCTTTTAGGTATTCAATAATAGCCCAGCGTTCTGCATTTGAAAGGGCAGGACCGATGACGCCATTGCCCCGGGGTGCGTCGGCAAACACATGTCCGCTATTGGCATTGCCGGGTAATGTGGTATCGAAAAGGGTTGCGTTTGCAACAGCCTCGTTTTTGAAACCCATCACATCCGGTTCGAACACCGTTGAACCCACATAGAAGGTTTTATCCCGCTCCTCTACCGGTCCCAGCAGTTGCCAAAGATTGCGTACCGAACCATTGTGCAGAAAAGGCGCGGATGTCCAAATGCCGTTTAAGGGCCGCGCCCGGTATTGCGCCACGGCACGCCACTGGTTCTCCCGGCAGCCATTAAGCTGCGATTGTTGCTCCCGTGGAACGCTAAGATCCTTATAACGTCGATCGACAACCTGTTGGGTTACTTTTTCTAGTGCTTTGAAAGCCGGGAGGGTTGTCACGCCGAGATAGGGAGCAAGGTCGCCTGTGTTCACAGTACGATTGATCAAATTCATGACCGTATTGGGATCAGTGCCAATGGTATTCACGTCCACCATCTTGATCTGCAACTGCTGGTTGCCCTGTTGGTCGGGTCCGCTCCACCTAGGTTGATGACAGGTAGCGCAACGAGCTTTAAATAACGCTTTTCCTTTCGCCCATTGGGTGCGGTCGATTTTCCCCAAAATAGCCTCGGGCCAGGGGGGATGCCCAAGCTGCTCTAACAGCGACTCGATCCGGTGCAGTGCCTGTACATCCACATCCGATTTAAATAAATAGTTTTCAGAGCCACGTAAGGCAACTGGCGTGAAAACACCCAACGCTTGAGCTAAATTGCGGGCCATGGGTTGGCGGATTTGACCCCCATACTGTACCCAATCAAACATCCAGGCGTCCCATACCGGGGGATAACTGACGGGTCCGTCTTCACTCACCAAGTTTTCTGGTATGCCCATTTGATAGCCAAATACATAGTTGCCGCCCTTGCCGAGTGCGTCGAGACGCCCTACGCCAGGGTCAGGAGTGGTATGGAGCATAGCGCGGACTTCTTTTTCATCTTCAGCGAATAAGGCTCGGCGGAGTTTTTGCAGGTGTTTAGTCAACAAAAACTTACTGCGTTTAACACTAAAAGCCGTGATTTTTTTAAAGAGCCGTAGGCGATTTTCCGGGGAATCGTTATCCCCTAACAGCTTTTTGGCAAAGCGTTCGAAACGTTCGGGCGTTGCTAGGGTTGCTTGGAGGGCCTGCTGGGTGGCTTGTTCAAATGCCGCTAAATTCACCATGGCGGCTCCACCGTCGATGCGGATTACCTGGTCCTTATAGCGTATTTCCCCGGTATGGCAAGCCGCGCAAGTGATACCCATCCACGGTGGCTCTTGCCCAGAGCCGTCAGCGTAGGTTATGGCAAAACCAACCGGTAATCGACTAGCGTTATGGGAAACTTTGTGGTCAATTATAAAACCAAAGGTGGCTAAGTAGGCCCTGTCATGAAAAGGTGGTGATACCTGCGCTGGATGGCGCGACGGTTGCTCTAGGGCCATAAACCAGGCATAAGGAAGCATGCGGGTGCCTTGGCTGGTATGGTAGTAAGCTTGCCGCTGCGCGTCGGTCCAACCTTGGTCGAGATAAACGGTTTTAGGCGATACTGCCTCGGCCAGGGTGCAACCCATTAGTAAACATAAGAACACGGCAGCATGAGTAAGCTGTCCCATGATTCATCTCTCCTGTTGCCTGTACGAAGTGCTTTTAAAAGCCACAGACGCGGTTGGCGTAGGAGCGGTCAAGATCAACATAGAAGGTTTCTGGAAAGGGACCTCCTTTCCAGTCGATATGTCCTCGCGTACCAAAGGCGCGACGCAAACCCGCTCGACGCAGCAGCCGCTTAAGAATCTCGGGAACTTGAATCAAGCTAAGGTGGTCGCCGAGACAGCGATGATGGC
>CAYRGG010000116.1:0-6982 GCA_964423745.1 uncultured Candidatus Competibacteraceae bacterium
ACACTCATGCCTACTATTGCTGAAACCTGGGAAGAACGCGGCCGTCAGGAAGGTCTTGAAAAGGGTCTTGAAAAGGGTCTTGAAAAGGGTCTTGAAAAGGGTCTTGAAAAGGGTCGCCAGGAAGAAGCTGCCTATAATGTGCTAGTTATTTTAGAGGCCCGCTTCGGCAACGTACCTGAAGCGCTTGCGCAGCATATCAAAACAATGGATGACCTAGCCAAGTTAAGGGAATTATCCAAACTCGCCGCAACTGCTACTTCTTTGGATGTGTTTCGTGAAATGGTAACGCACTAATGCTAAGTAGTGCAGCGAGCACTGCCCGAGATAGGAGATACGCTCATATTAACGCTCGCCAAAACATGACGCCAAGAGGTTGTCAGAAGTCGTAGGGTCGGCAACTGGTTGCCCACGCGGATGAAGACGAATCGGGCTAATGGTTTGTATTCCTATATCCCCATCCAGCGCATGTAAGCCTGATTTAGAGAATCTCCCCAGAGTAATGTGATCCAACCAGCGATGGCGAGAAAAGGGCCGAAGGGCATGGGTAGATTACGGTCCCGGCCCCGCAGCAGGATAAGAACACTGCCTAACACAGCCCCGACCATAGAGGAAAGGATGATGGCGGCGGGCAAAAACTGCCAACCTTGCCAAGCGCCCAGCATGGCCAGTAGTTTAAAATCACCGAAACCCATGCCTTCCTTGCCGGTGAGTAAACGGAACAGATGGTAAACCGACCATAAGGATAGATAACCCGCCATAGCGCCGATAACGCTACTGTTTAGATCCGTAAAAATCCCGAATAGGGCCTGTCCGATACCAAACCAAAGGAAGGGTAGGGTGATACTGTCGGGCAGCAGTTGTGTTTTAAAATCGATGACGCTTAAAGCGATCAACGCCCAGGTCAAGACGATGGCCGCTGCAGCTTGCCAGCCAAAACCAAAATGCCAGGCGACGACTACCGTTAATAATCCGGTAAGAGCTTCTATAAAAGGATATTGAATAGAAATAGGCTTTTTGCAATGGGCGCAGCGGCCCCGTTGCAAGATATAGCTGACCAGGGGGATATTTTCCAGAGCCCCGATCGGGTGATCACAGTGGGGGCAGCGGGAGCGCGGGGTATGTAAATTAAACACCGGCTCATCAGGGGTAGGTTGGCCCATCAGATCGGCGCATTGCATACGCCATTCCCGCTCCATCATCACCGGTAAGCGGTAAATGACTACATTCAAAAAACTACCGATGAGCAGACCAAATAGCCCCGCCACAATGCTAAATAGCACGGGCGAGGCGGCCAAAATTCCCAAGGTTTCCATGTTATAGAGTCGATCCTAAACGGCGGCAGCCAGTTTAAAGATGGGTAGATACATGGCAATGATCAAGCCACCCACCACCACGGCCAAGAAAGCCATAAGTGCTGGTTCAATGTAGGTGGTCAAGGTATCCACGCGATTATCCACTTCTTCTTCATAATAGTCAGCCACTTTTGCCAACATGGTTCCCAAGGCGCCGGATTCCTCGCCGATGGCCACCATCTGCACCACCATATCGGAAAATAGACTGCTTTGCCGCATGGCGAAGTTGAGTTGCTGACCGATGGACACCGACTCGCGCATTTCCAACACACCGGTGCGAAAGACATAGTTACCGGTAGCACCAGCCACAGAGGTCATGGCATCCACCAGCGGCACACCGCCATCGAACATGGTGGAAAGGGTGCGGGCAAAGCGGGCATTAGCGGATATGATAAGAATGGGACCGATCAACGGTATCCTGAGAATCCATTTATCGACAAACTGACTAAACTTCTGAGAGCGTTTTCGGGCTGCAATGAGACCCGTGATAAGGCCAATCGGCACCCCAAAAATGAGATACCAATAGCTTTGAAACACCTGGGAAATTTGGATCACCAGTTGAGTTAAAGCGGGTAATTCTGCGCCAAAACCTTCAAACAAATCCTGGAAGGTGGGAATCACAAAAATCAGCAAAACAGCGGTGACGATAAACGCGAAGCACAGCACGATGATAGGGTAAGTGAAGGCTTTTTTCACCTTGGCTTTGAGGGATTCGCTTTTTTCCAGATAAACAGCGATCTTATCCAGTAGAGTTTCCAGGACACCGGCATCTTCACCTGCCTGAACCAAGCTGCAGTACAACTCATCAAAGTACAGGGGATGTTTCCCCAAAGCCTTGGCAAAGGAGGTGCCGCCTTCCACATCGTTTTTGATGGATAAAATCAACGCCTTTAATTTAGGTTTTTTACTGCTGTGGCCCAACATCTCCAAACACTGGACCACGGCAATACCGGCATCCAGCATGGTGCAGAGTTGCCGGGTGAATAACATAATGTCCTGAGGTTTGATGCTGCCCCCACTGGAGAACAAGGACTTGGGTTTTTTCTTAACCCGTAACGGAGTAATGCCCTGTCGGCGAAGCTCAACCCGGATCAAATTCGAGTTAGGGCCACGCATCTCGCCTTTGACGGTTTTGCTACGCTTGTCTTTGCCTTGCCAGGTAAAGACGGCTTCTTCAGGTTTTTTCTGTTTTGCGATACTGACTGCTGCCATTTTCTTAATCCTTGAAATTTAATCCTTAATCTTTGGTTACCCGGTTTACTTCTTCAAGACTGGTGATGCCTTGACGGACTTTGTTGAGACCTGACTGGCGTAGGCTGTTGATACCTTCCCGTTGGGCTTGCTCGGCAATCTGCATGGCGTTGCCTTCCGCAAGAATAATGCGGCTGATATCCTGGGTCATGGGCATCACCTCGTAAATACCCACCCGGCCTTTATAGCCGTTTGTGCAATTTTCGCACCCGACAGGACGGTAGACCACTAAACTGTCTAATTCATCTTCCCGAAAACCCTCTCGCAATAGGGTTTCGGGGGGAAGATTTTTATCCGCCGTTTTACACTTGGTGCATAGTCGCCTCCCCAAACGCTGGGCGATAATCAGCGTAATGCTAGACGCGATATTGAAGGGGGCAACCCCCATATTCATTAAACGACTGAGAGTTTCAGGGGCGCTGTTGGTGTGTAGCGTGGACAGCACCATGTGACCAGTCTGGGCAGCTTTGATGGCGATTTCTGCCGTTTCCAGGTCGCGGATCTCACCCACCATGATGATGTCAGGATCTTGACGCAAAAAGGCCCGTAGCGCCGACGCAAAGTCGAGACCGGTTTTTATATTCACGTTAACCTGATTAATACCAGCCAGGTTGATTTCCACCGGATCTTCTGCAGTCGAGATATTAACCTCGGCAGTATTAAGAATGTTAAGAGCCGTATAAAGAGAAACGGTTTTACCGCTACCCGTAGGTCCAGTCACCAGTACCATGCCCTGGGGTTTGTGAATTGCATTAACAAACAATTCTTTTTGATGATCTTCGTAGCCCAGAGCTTCGATACCCATCTGGGCGCTGCTGGGATCCAGGATACGCATCACGATCTTTTCGCCCCATAGGGTGGGCAGGGTGTTGACACGAAAATCGATGGCCCGCTGCTTAGATAAGTGCAGCTTCATGCGGCCGTCCTGGGGCACCCGGCGTTCGGCGATGTTTAATTTAGACATTACCTTGAGACGCGCGGAAATGCGGCTAGACAAATTGGAAGGAGGTTTAGCCACCTCATAGAGAATCCCGTCTTGGCGAAAACGCACCCGATAGGTTTTCTCATAGGGTTCAAAATGTAAGTCCGATGCGCCACGATTGATGGCGTCTAACAAGGCCCGATTGACAAATCGCACCACCGGCGCATCGTCGTCTTGAGAGCTAATAGCGGCGGACTTTTTGTCGTCGTCTGAGGTGACATCTAGATTGTCCATATCCTCATCCAACATGCCGTCCATGCCTTCGCCGTTGTTATCCAACGCTCGTTGAATAGCCTGGTTGAGCTGGCCGTCCATAACCACGACGGGTTCGGTGGTCAAACCACTTTGGAATTTAATATCTTCCAAGGCGCGCATATTGGTGGGATCGGAAAGGCCAATATACAGGCGGTTGCCACGCTTATGCAGAGGCAATGCGCGATGTTGGCGAATCAGCTTTTCATCCACGAGACGGGTGGGGGCGTTATCCAGTTCCAGGGTAGTGATATCAAACAACGGCAAATTGAATTCTTGGGACGCGGTGCGGGCAACGTCTTTTTCCTGAACCAGCTTTTTCTCCACCAAATAGCTGACTAACGGTGTTTCATTGCTGCGTGCTTCTTCAACAGCCTTGAGGGCTGCCTCTTGGTCGATCAGTTTATTACGTACCAACTGCCGGGCGAGGCCACTTAAGAGGAAGGCTGCAGGTGGTTTCTTTGCGCTGAGCGTTGGTTGAGCGTTTGGAGGCGTTGTGGCCATGATTTACCAATTTAATATAAAAATAATTTAAAAAATTACTATAAAATGTTGAATTTCAAGCTGCGGTCTTTTTACTTGTTTTATTGTCGGCGATTTGCATGTACATATTTGTTATTTGCAGCAACGTTTACCCGACATGCCCATTTTGATCTGTTAAACCAATATCCAAATGTGGAGTAAGGAAACTACTCAATGGGTTATCCGCGAGAATATGTTGCATAATTCACGCCATTTTTAACGTGCTTATAAATTGCACTATTTCAGCAATCCTCTACTGAGGTATTTGGCAGGATAAGTACGAAAAATCAAACCTCAACCGCACTAGCTTCAATCGATAAAAATGGTTTAACTTAGGAGTTGCAGGTTTAACGTAAAGTCACAAAACAACGATTTTTGTCAGCACTTGCGTTGCAAGGCTAAAAAGGAATCTTGCCACTTTAGTCTAACGAGAGGCTATAAGGAGCGAAGTATGCAAAATCAAGATCACGATTTAGGAGACGATGAGCGGTATATTGCTGAATATCGAAAGCTGTTACAAGACTACGCTAATTTAGTGGTTAAGCATCCTGAGATGATTGATCAACTTCGCGATGCTTTAAAGACAAGTGCTCGTTTAATGGTCAGCAATCGTCCAGAGGCCATCTCAACTTTTGATAAGGTGGTTAAAGAATTAGATGCTTTTTTGATCGCTTGTAAGACGGGTGAAATTGATCCACAGCAATTTGCGACAGGAGCTATGCCTGATAAACCATAGCGGCATGCCATTTACCCCTCGTACTTTAGTACTTTAGGGGTCTAAAGTACTTTAGGGGTCAGGTCGCTTTTTTAATAATACTTGCTATGACAGCATCTATGGTGCGAGCAAGCTGTATATCCTCATTTTTCCTTTTCCTGTATGGCCTAAAGTACTTTAGGGGTCAGGTCGCTTTTTTAATAATACTTGCTATGACAGCATCTATGGTGCGAGCAAGCTGTATATCCTCATTTTTCCTTTTCCTGATCTGATGAGTCACAAAACTCACTGAGCCGATATGGCCTAAATTGAAGTATTTTTCAATGTCTTTAAGCTTCACATTGGCCATTTCCTGACAAAGATACATAGCGATTTTACGTGCCTCATTCCCCTTTTGTGGCCCTTTGATAACGCGGGTCAACTCCGCAGGTTTTGTCTTAAACCAATCAGCCACGCCTTCTACAATCAGCTCCATGGAGATATCAGAGCGGATTATAGACCCCATCTCTTCTGCATCCAGTTCGGGTAGCAAATTCTCATAGACC
The DNA here is from genome assembly GCA_964423745.1 of uncultured Candidatus Competibacteraceae bacterium. Taxonomy (GTDB): domain Bacteria; phylum Pseudomonadota; class Gammaproteobacteria; order Competibacterales; family Competibacteraceae; genus CAYRGG01. The sequence continues at coordinate 5,620 of CAYRGG010000116.1, forward strand.
CAAGCACGAAAGTCTTTCCCACCTATGATAGAGGTCTGGTTGCCACGTTGATAATACCGCAAGATGTCGTCATCCACCCCTTGCATCACATAGTTGACATAGGCTTTATGGCACTGTGTATGCCCCAGTAGCTGACAGGTTTTCTCCCGATGCAACCAGTCTGGTGTTTTGGTCTTATTGATATAGGCTGGGTAACTAGACCAGGGATAGGTGGCCAACTCTCTAACTAAAGGTCGCTTACTATCGATGGGGTTTCTGTGAATATAACGGGATAATTGCAGTAGATAGGCATCCTTGTCTACCAGCACGGCTTTATACCGTCCTCGAAACAGAGGACCATCCGTCTTTTTCAGTCGGTTGTGGCGCTGGGTATAGACCCCATTGATATGGCGCATCATGCGGCTGAGATTGGCATCGGGGGTTTCTAATAACAGATGATAGTGATTTCCCATGAGGCAATAAGCATGGATGATACCGTGAAAGCGTTGCTTGGCTTCAGCCAGCGTATCGAGAAAAACCTGATAATAGGGCGCATCATGAAAAATCTTCTGTCGGGCACGGCCACGATTCATGACATGATAAAAGGCGTTTTCGTATTCAAGGCGTTGCGGTCTGGGCATGAAGAGAGTGTAGATAACTCTGTATCATGAAGCAAACGACTTAATGGGATGGTCCGCCCCGCTCCCCAAACGGCTTCAAATGAGCCATGATGTCAGTGTCAATCAGACATCCAAACAGAAGCGAGGCGAACCATGAAACAGGATAGCGTAAAAGGCGACATCACGGTGTTAGGCATTGATCTGGCAAAGAACAGTTTTCAACTGCACGGTGTGGATGCCGCAGGCCAACGGGTCGTGAGAAAGCCGCTGAGCCGCCACAAGGTCAGCGCCTATGTCGCGCAACTCCCTCCTTGTCTAATCGGTATGGAAGCCTGTGGTGGGGCGCATCACTGGGCGCGGGTATTCAGCGCGTTTGGGCATACGGTACGGTTGATGGCCCCGCAGTTCGTCAAACCCTATGTCAAATCGAATAAAAATGATGCGGTGGACGCAGAAGCCATCTGCGAGGCGGTGCAGCGCCCCAACATGCGTTTTGTGCCCGAGAAGAGCATTGAACAGCAAGATATCCAAAGCCTGCATCGGATCCGTAGTCAGCTCATAGCCTGGCGCACCGCCCAGAGCAATCAGGTGCGTGGTCTATTGCTGGAATACGGGATCATTATCCCCCAAGGTATCCGCTATGTCCGCCAGCCGTTGCCGCTGATCTTGGAAGCGGCGGATAATGGCTTGAGCGATCTGTTTCGTGAGCTTGAAGTGGCTACACTATACCGGACACCTTGAAACAAGAGAGAATAGAGAAACAA
>CAYRGG010000117.1:0-6961 GCA_964423745.1 uncultured Candidatus Competibacteraceae bacterium
GGTACGTTCAGAGGTGATGTTTGCGGTCTATGATGGGTTTAAAAAAGCCAATATAGAGATTCCCTATCCTCAACAAAATCTTCATATTCAAGATTGGCCTGAGCAGGCGGCTCGGATGCGTGCTTTGGACGCCTCCAAACTAGACCAGTTATCTCTGGCTAAGAGGACAACAAATACCTCTTTGCCTAAAGAAGCTTCAAAAAAATAAAAAACACACGGAGCGCGTACTCCGTGTGCTTGGATTGGTCTAAAGCTCGAAGCCTTTAACCGATGTGGATACTGGTGTTGGCTTCAATATTGTCATCGCCACCGTCGCCGGCGATACCTTGGTTGGCCTGGTCTAGGGCCTGACGGGTTGCTTGATCGGCCACCGAGTCGGCGAAGCTGTCACCGCTTTGGCCATCTAAAAACGCATTGCCGCTGGCGCTGGCTGAGGTGATGTCGCCAAGATTACCGCTTTCTTGAGCACCGGCATTGGCCTGCAGAACCTCACCACCACTTTTGTTAACTGCCATATCGTAATTCTCCTTAATGGGTTATCGTGGTTAATTAGACATCGATACTGGTATTCGCATCGGTGTTGTCGTAACCGCCGTCGCCACCCGTACCTTTATTAGCCTGATCTAGATATTGATCCACATTCTGATCCAAGTGGCTATCGGAGTAGCTGTCACCGCTTGTGCCGTGCAAAAAGGCATTGCCACTGGCGCTAACGGTAGTGACATCAGCCATGTTTTCAGCCCCTTGATGACCGGCATTGGCTTGTAGAGCGTCACCACCACGTTTTGAAATTGACATAGTTTTTACCTCCAAGATCATTGTTGTATGTGTTAAACCGTTGCAAAAAATCTCAACGGCAGGGATGATGATAGGAGGCTGTGGTTTCAGCTTTATGTCATTCCTTAAGTTTCTGTGTTTCAAGTGTTTCTAATGTTTCAGGGGGATTGCAAGTACAAGAATCTGTTAGCTTCATACGTTCAAGAGTTTCAACCCAAGCTATTTGCCTAGAGCGTTTGCCGACCTACCCAATCCCGGGCGAATTGCCAGGCTACCCGGCCACTGCGAGAACCTCGCTGAAGCGCCCACTGTAAGGCTTGTCTGCGAATCGATTCGTCCCAATCGCCTCTCTGCCCAAGCTGATCCAGCCAATAACGAACAATGGCCAAATAGTCATCTTGACTGAAAGGGTAAAATGCTAGCCAGAGACCAAAACGTTCCGAAAGGGATATTTTTTCCTCCACCGCCTCGTTCTGATGCAATTCCCCATCGACCATATGCGCCCCTTGGTTTTCCGCCATGGTTTCAGGGAGTAGGTGACGTCGATTAGAGGTCACGCATAACATGACGTTTTCGGGGGCTGCGCTTACAGAGCCATCCAAGACCGCTTTAAGCGCTTTATAACCGGGTTCGTTGGCTTCAAAGGACAAATCATCGCAGAACAATAAAAATTTTTCTGGACGTTCGTAGAGAGGTTCCACAATATCTGGCAGATCAAAAAGATCGTGTTTGTCCACCTCGATGAGTCGCAGTCCGTGTTGCGCATACACGTTGAGCAGCGCTTTAATTAAAGAGGATTTGCCCGTGCCTCGAGCTCCCCATAGCAAGATATGATTGTAAGGTTTACCGGCTAGAAATTGTTTGGTATTACGTTCTAGTTCAGCCTTTTGCCGATGGATCTGCCGCAGGTCTTCGAGCCGCAGACGATGAGGATGACGCACAGGTTGCAAATAGCCGCGCTGCAATTGTTTACGCCAGCGAAAGGCAATGCTGCTTTCCCAAGCAGTATTAGCAGGTGGTGCATTGGGAAGCAAGTTTTCAAAGCGGTTGAGCAATTGTTCGATTCTATCCAGATAAGGGTTAAAGTCAGTCATGGGGTATCAAAAGGAGGATCAAGGAAATATTTGCCACAGAAATAGGTTACCGTAGACATAATAGTATTTTTTATCGGAAATTTGGCAGTTATTTTGCATACTCAACTTCAATGTTAAGAAAAGTTAATTTGGTCATAAATAATAACTATGTGAAATAGATTATTTTTTTGGCTGCTGTTTTGAATGCCATTGCTGACCAAATTTAAAATGATTGACCAAATTGGTTATAACCTGACGCCTGCCGATGGATATCTTGGTCAGGCATTTATTGACCCAAACAGGTCAGGATTGATGGCTACTGTTTGTTGACATGACGCCATTAATTGTGTGGATTGTTTGGTTTAGGAGAGGCTGGGACGCGTGCCATTGTTATGACTGAGGAAACGAATGCACTCCGGGGCGGCTATCAATTACATGAATATTGTATTGAGTCTGTGCTTGGTACAGGTGGTTTTGGGATTACCTATAAAGCTAGAGATACCCATTTAGAAACATGGGTCGCCATCAAAGAATATTTTCCTGTCGAGTGGTCCTATCGAACCAGCAATGGTGTGAATGTCGGTTCCAATGCACAGGGCCAAGCCCAATTACCTGAGGTAAACACGTCAGGTTATGATTGGGGCTTAGACCGTTTTCTCGAAGAAGCCCGCGTCCTCGCCCGGGTCCAGCACCCCTATGTAGTACGTGTCCGACGCTACTTTCGGGCCAATGGCACCGCCTATATCGTCATGGATTACGAGGAGGGCGAGCCGTTAAGTGCAATGTTGAAGCGGGAACGGGTGCTTGCCGAGGACGATTTGCGGGGTATGCTGGAGGAAGTGCTGCCTGCCTTAGAGGCGGTGCATCGAGAAGGTTATTTGCATCGGGATATTAAACCCAGCAATCTGTATATTCGTTCTCGAGATGGCTGCGTCATGCTGATTGATTTTGGCGCTGCTCGGCAGTCCCTGAATCAGCGTAGCAAAAGCATTACCGGTTTGGTAACGCCAGGTTATTCACCACCAGAACAATATTTGACCCGTAGTGATCGCTATGGTCCATGGACGGATATCTATGCGTTAGGCGCTGTATTATACCGTTGCGTCACTGGAACTCCCCCTACAGAAGCGCCTGATCGGCAAATGTGGGATACCCTAGAATCTGCCGTCAAGGCAGGCAGTGACCGTTATGGTAAAGACTTGCTGGAAACCATCGATCGGGCATTGGCCATGGCGCCTAAAGAACGTTTCCAAAGCGTCGCGGAAATGCGCGATGTGTTGACCCAATCTGCCTCGAGCGCCGCGTCGGCTGAACAAAAAGGATCACTTGCAAGGCCATCCCAGCAAGTTCCTGCGCAGCCTATGGCGCCCTTGGAAATTGTCGATAGCGAAAGACCCCTTTCAGAACCGATACCGAGTCGCAAAGTAGATTCCTCCAATGAACCGTCGTCTGATCTGTCGTCGGCGGGATTTCAGTCGGTTCCGTTACTACAATCGTTGCGCTCAAAACCTGGCCACCGTCATAAAAAATCCCAAGAGACTGCTAGCGAATTTGTATCGGTACCTTTGGGTAAACCCCAGTCCGGTCCAATCCAAGCCTCTCATGAAGGGGGTACTAAGCAACCCCTTGACAAGGAATCTTCTGTATCGGTCATTGTTCTAGAATCTCCAGCATCCTCAATAGGCGATCCCTGGTCTGAAAAACCGCCAGCGTCTGAACGTTCTTCCCGAGCGATAGGTCGACATAAGGCTAAAAAAACACGTCTTCGTCCAGAAACCCTGCGCAATATTTATTTATCCTTGGTGCTGTTTGGATTATTGGGCATTCTCGGCACGTTAGTCCTCAATATCTATTACGAATATTGGCTTAGCTTCGATATAGCGCGTCAGCAGCAACTTGACCAGCAAGCGGAAAGAAACCGCCAAACTGCGCAGCAACAAACCCACCAAGCCCAGCAAGAAACCCAGCGTCGGCAATTTGCAAAATACTTAAGTTCAGCCCGTAAAGCGATGGCGGAACAGGCATGGGATGTGGCGCAAAAACACCTTCGCGAGGCCGAGTCCTTAAAAATCAACAAACGCAAGGTCGCGGGTGCCCGCAAAGAATTGGCTGACTTACGTCGGCAAGTCATGCCTTTACAATTCTTGGAAGAACCTTTTATCGATATGAAACTGGTGGATTTAAAAGGAGAGTGTTTTTCTATCGGTAGTCCTGACTCCCAAACCGAGCGTTATTTTAATGAAAAACCAAAGCGGGTTTGTGTAGAAGACTTTTCCATCAGTCAGTACGAAATAACCAATGCTCAGTATCGGCAATTTAAGGCGGATCACGATAGCGGTTCCTATGTCAATAACGCTAACCAATCGTTTACTTTAAATAGCGATCAACAACCTGCTGTCGAAGTCAGTTGGCAAGATGCAGTGGCATTTGCCGATTGGTTGTCTGAGCGCACCGGCAAGCGTTACCGACTTCCCACAGAAGCGGAATGGGAGTATGCCGCTCGAGCTAAGACAACAGCGCCTCGCTACTGGGGGAATGCCTCGATAGAAGCCTGTACCTATGCCAATGTTACAGACCAAACGGCCCAATCAAACTGGGGTGCAGAAACTATCCATGACTGCGAAGACGGTTATGCGGTAACCGCGCCAGTGGGTTCTCTTGTGCCGAATAAGTATCAGCTTTATGACATGCTGGGTAATGTGTCGGAATGGACATGCTCTAAGTATCAAAGTGACTACGATCGCGAAGCGACCGAATGCACAGAGCAAAATGCTGCGACCGAAAGACGTACTGTACGGGGTGGTTCTTGGGACGATATACCGCGGATGGTGCGGGTAAGCGATCGAGATGGCCGCCATCCAGGGTTACGGGAAAATGATTTGGGTTTCCGGTTGGTATTAGATACCTCATCGGAAGGTTCCTAGCATGATAGCTAAAATCAAACAAAGCCATCATGAATGGTTATCCTTACACGCTTTATACAGGCAAAAGCGACGCTTTGCTGTGACGGATCTGTTCTGGATTTGCCACTGGCTGTTGCTGTTGTTTGCAATACCAACAACCGCTTTCTCTTGGTCAGCCACAGTAGACTGTGATTGGCAAGTGCCCACGCTGCAATGTGCTGTCCGACCTTTAGCACCTGTTCAGATTCAACGGGTAGAGCTGACCGTTGATTCACAAGCCAATAAACTTATGGCTGATTGGCAATCCTTTGCCGATGCGGGTAGAGAAAGCGCCATTCTATGGCTGGTGGATATCAGCGATCCAGCCCGTGCGGAAACAGTGAAACAACAGCAGCAATTGCTGCAATCTTGGTTACCCCAGTTTAGGCACGGGCATTATCGATTGGGATTAGCGGCTTTTGCCGATAACCTGCGTACTCTGGCGCCTTTAAATAGTGAACCCGCTGTTCTGACAGAGGCTATAAAAGGTTTATCCGCCCAAGGTTACAGTACGGCTTTTTATCAAAGCTTATTAAACAGCTTAGAGTTACTTAAATGGACTAAGGCAGACCGTAAATCCCTGTGGATTTTCTCCGATGGTATGGCGGAAGACACCGCTTATCGCCATGAGGATGTGGTGCTAGCGGCGCGAAAAGCCAATGTCACTATTATGGGTTTTGGTTATCCGGAGCGGAAAAGTCAACGGCCCCAACTACAGCGTCTGCAACGCTTGGCTGAGGATACGGGCGGTTATTTTGTAGCCGCTAACGAAGGTCAGCTGCCGCCAGATACCTTGTCGGATATCCTAGCCTTAGTTGATGGCGGTGGCGTACTGTCCCTAGACTTACCGGAGCTTTACGGTCTTCATCAGGTCACGCTGACCTTATGGGATAGCGCCGGGGACGCGTTTGCGAAAACTCTCACCCTTGAAGGTCCACCGCCGCCACCCATAAAGCCCGCACACTTAGTCACTGAAGTAGCAGAAAAGCCGTCTGTTCAGTTGGTTGCCACAGGATTGGCAGAACCAGCAGCAACAACGCCAACCATGGGTTGGTATTGGTTTTTGGCCGGCAGCGTTCTAGCAGCAGGGATGATACTATGGATTTGGGTGCTGCTCGGAAAAAAGCGAGTGTCAGCCCAGTCTGCTATGTTGGCTCGCTTTGAGAATCTATACTCGGGCCAAGAACTGGCGGTCTCTATAGCCTTTTGCCGCCTCGGCCGAGCACCTGATAATGACTTGTGTTTTAACAATGATTCTGTATCGGCCCATCATGCTGAGCTATATCGGCATCGTGACGGCGCCTTCTCTATCACTGATCTTAATTCCACAAATGGTGTGTGGATCAATGGTGAACGGGTAACAACCCAGGGCTTGGGCAACGGCGACGTGGTGGAAATAGGAGAAATAAGGCTGCGGTTTTGGGAGGTTCCCCAAAGTGATTAGACAACTATGCAAAGCCGAAGTCATTGGAAAAATCGGTGTTTGGCGTTTTCCTGTGATGGTCAGAAAGACTAAACCGAAAATCAATACACGTAAAAGATTAATGTCAGAAATTATCTTGGATTAAGATCAATTATGCTCAGGAGAGTGCATTATGGCTATCCGTCGCGACTTTAAAGGACAGCAGCAGGGTGCTAAAGCTGCAAAAACACCGGTGGCGCCAACTCGAGTTATCGTGCGTAAACCAGAAACCTTGGTTGAGGAACCTGCTGTTCAGCTGGTGGAAGGACAGCCTAAAGAAAAAAACGTCAATACACTTTTATTTGGGACTCCCAATACCAAGAACCTGAGCCAAGCATGGGGAGTAGGACAGGACAGCGCAATGCACGACCCTGTGGTGGGTTGGTTAGTGATTGTCGTCGGTCCAGGTCGTGGCAATGCGCTGACATTAGGTTATGGGCTAAATGGTATAGGACGTGGTCCTCGAGCACGGGTACGGTTAGACTTTGGCGATTTAGAGATTTCTCGGGATCAACATGCCGTAATTACCTATGACCCCAAAGGACGGCGCTTTTATTTACAACACGGTGGCGGTACGAATTTGACTTATCTCGATCAGCAGCCCGTGTTGGTGCCCAGTGAACTCAAGGGAGATGAAATCATTGTTTTGGGCCAAACCCAGTTGCGATTTATACCTTTTTGCGGCGCCAATTTTGATTGGCAAGATG
>CAYRGG010000118.1:0-6586 GCA_964423745.1 uncultured Candidatus Competibacteraceae bacterium
ACCTTATCAGAAAATTTATTACTAATGTCTTCATGTCAGGTGCGGAAAGCCAGCTTTAAGTTATTTGTAAGCAAATAACAAGCATTGCGTACCGACATGGTTACGCCTAGAATACGTGGCCCCTATAAACAAACAGTCTTTACTCCTTGTCTCACCCCTCGCAAGGGGAGGCTACCACCATATCCGTAAGGAGTTATTGTGCGACACTACGAAATTATGTTTTTAGTTCATCCCGACCAAAGCGAGCAAGTTTCTGCTATGGTGGATCGTTATCGCCGTATGATTGAAGAAGATGGCGGCAAAATTCATCGACTTGAAGATTTGGGTCGACGCCAATTGGCTTATCCAATCAATAAAATTCTTAAAGCGCACTACGTATTGATGAACGTGGAATGTACTCAGCAGGCTCTAGATGAACTGGAAAGCGCTTTTCGATTTAACGATGCCGTCATTCGCAACATCTTTATAAATCGTCCAGGTCCAGATACTGAACCTTCTCCGTTAGTTAAACCTAAAGATGAGCGCGATAGTCGAGTTGACACCGATTTTTCAACTGATACGGGTGCTGCCACGCATAGTGATGAGGAGCAAAAAGATGTTGAGGATGCGTCTGGCTCCTAGATTAAACTATATCTTTCGCAATGGAGTCAGCTCCCCTTTGCGTTGACAATAGTATTGTGCTTGCTGGACAAGTTATTCGCACTAACGAAACGCGTTTTTCCCCTGCTGGATTACCCATTGGTCGCTTTACCTTAGAGCATTATTCTCAGCAGTGGGAAGCTGATCGATCTAGAAAAGTCCGCTGCCGTGTTCAGGTAGTCGCTTGTGGGCAAAAGCTGGTTCAACAAGCAAATCAGTTGGCGCCAGGGATCATGGTGCGGGTAAGAGGATTTATCAGTCGTGCTAATGCCCGTTATGGAGAGTCGCGACTGGTTGTGCATGCAAATCAGATTGAATTATTACGTTAACTAAACGAGGACGATATTTATGGCACGTTTTTTTCGTCGCAAGAAGTTTTGTCGGTTTACTGCCGAGGGTGTCAAAGAAATTGACTATAAAGATATTGCTACTTTAAAAAATTACATTAGTGAAACTGGTAAGATTGTCCCAAGTCGCATTACGGGCACCAAAGCACGTTATCAGCGGCAGTTATCTACAGCCATCAAACGCGCTCGCTATCTTGCCCTGTTGCCCTATTGCGACCGTCATTAGAATCTCTGTTTAAATGTCTGTATGATCATTTCTTAAAATGCGCACTTTATTGTAAGTATGCGGGCCTTAGCGTCTTTTATAATGCGTGGCCCAGTTCAAGGCGCATGTGTCATTGTCATTGCTGCTGTGTTGCCATTGCTGAGTGTAGTAAGCGGTGCGCCTTTGGCTTTAGTGACCTTACGCCAAGGAGCTAAGGCGGGAATTGTGGTTGTTGCCATGGCAACCGCATTGGCAGGATTGCTGTTCTGGTTTCTGTTTGATGCATTAGTGCCCCTGCTAGGTCTATTAGGTTTACTATTGCCGCTATGGGTAGCAGCTTTAGTGCTCAGACATACCTTATCTTTGGCTGTTACCCTAAAAGTTAGCCTACTTATGGCAACGTTGATATTGCTAGGGTGCGCGGTATATGTGGGTGACTTGGCTGTTTGGGGCCGAGCGCTGCTTGAGGAAGCGATGGTACCTTTTTTTGAACAGGCTCAGATGGATACTGAGCAGAGCACGATGACACAAGTGGGAGTTTACTTAGATCAGCTAGCGCCCATCGCTTTAGGTTTGTTGGTGGCAAGTAGTTTGTTGACGGTGTTATTGAGTTTATTGCTAGGACGCTGGTGGCAGGCTCTCTTATTTAACCCAGGTGGATTTCGTCAGGAGTTTTATGAACTCCGTTTAGGACAGCCCCTGGCCCTGGTGGCGAGTCTTGTATTTATAGCGGTTTGGTTGTCAAAGCTTCCGATACTGACTAACCTGGTTCTGCTGATAATTGTAATCTATGCTCTTCAAGGTGTCGCTTTATTGCATGGTGTCGTCAACAAAGCACACTTAAGTCGCTTTTGGTTAGCAGGATTTTATGTGCTTATGCTGTTTGTGCCGCTATATGTGCTCCTTTTGCTGTGTTTATCAGGTTTTGCCGATGCTTGGTTGGATTTTAGAGCGCGTGTAAAGTCACCGGGAAAGACGAGTTAGTTTCTAACAATAGGGTTGAGGTTGATCTAATGATGGAAGTGATTTTATTAGAAAGAATTGAAAAACTAGGTAATCTTGGTGACCGGGTGACAGTGGCACCAGGTTATGGGCGTAACTTTTTGATTCCTAAAGGCAAAGCGGCTAAAGCCACAGAAGAAAATATCGCCTACTTTGAAACTCGCCGTGCAGAACTGGAAAAACGTGCTGCGGATTCTTTAGCAACTGCCCAGGTGCGGGTCGAAGAATTGGCCGATTTGGTGGTAACGCTTGCAGCCAAAGCGGGCAATGAGGGGCGTTTGTTTGGATCTGTCGGTGCCGATGATATTGCTGAGGCTGTAACAGCAGCAGGTATTCGCTTAGAAAAGCGAGAAGTGCGTCTCCCTCAAGGACCGATTCGTCAGGTAGGCGAATACGATGTAGGTATTCACTTACACAGCGATGTGGAAACCCAGATTCGGGTTAATGTCATGGCTGAATAGTTTCTTTCCTTTATAGTAAAACCTCTAGCTTTAACACATTTTGCCATTACTTGCCGGTAAGTCGAATGTTGGTTATGCGAGAGCGCAGGCGCATTTTATTCTGTTGCTAAGGATTTAAAAGGGTTTTTGTCCATAGCTATTCATCATATGACAGCTGCATAAGATAGCTGAAACATTAAATCAATTTTTTTCATGATGACCATGCAGCCTTCAGCGTCCCTTACAAATCAAAAAATGCCGAATACTGAGGGATTAAGAATTCCCCCCCATTCCATAGAGGCTGAACAGTCAGTGTTAGGTGGACTAATGATGGATAATGCCGCTTGGGATCAAGTGGCAGATCGCATAACCGAAGCTGATTTTTATCGCGCCGATCACCGGCTTGTTTTTCAAGCCATCTGTCAACTGGCCCAGCAAAATGCCCCCTTTGATGTAGTCACACTGGCGGAATGGCTAAAGCGCAATGATCAGCTGGAGAACGCTGGTGGGTTTCCTTACCTTGGGCTGCTTGCCCGGGATACGCCCAGCGCTGCCAATATCCGCGCCTATGCAGACATCGTTCGAGAACGCTCCATTTTACGGCAGCTTATTGGGGTTGGGACGACCATCGCCGATAGCGCCTACCAGTCCCAGGGACGCAGCAGTCGGGATCTGCTGGATGAGGCAGAGCAGAAGGTATTCGCCATTGCTGAGCAAGGCGCTCGTGGCCAAGGGGGTTTCACTGGCGTTAAAGAATTATTAATAAAGGCCGTGGATCGAATCGATACGTTGTTTCAACAAGACAATCCTATTACCGGCCTGCCCACAGGTTGGTTCGATTTCGATGAGATGACAGCCGGTTTTCAACCGGGCGATTTAATTATTATTGCTGGTAGACCCTCCATGGGCAAAACCACCTTTGCCATGAATATCGCCGAGAATGTGGCCATCAAATGTCAAAAGCCGGTGGCCGCGTTTAGTATGGAAATGCCCGCTGAGCATCTTGTCATGCGTATGTTGTCGTCCCTAGGGCGTATCGAGCAACATCGAATCCGCACGGGAAAATTGGAGGATGAAGATTGGCCACGGTTGACCTCGGCGGTCAGCGTGCTTAATGATAAACCCTTGTTTATCGACGATGCTTCGGCCCTGAGTCCCACTGAAGTACGGGCCCGGGCGCGCCGTCTACAGCGGGAATGCGGTGAGCCGCTAGGCTTGATTTTGATAGATTACATTCAGCTCATGCAGGTGCCTGGCAATACTGAAAATCGCGCTTTAGAAGTGTCGGAAATTTCCCGCTCTCTAAAAGCGTTGGCTAAAGAGCTTCGTGTGCCGGTGGTCGCCTTGTCGCAGCTTAACCGCAGCTTGGAACAGCGAGGCGATAAACGGCCTATCATGTCGGATTTGCGGGAATCAGGCAGTTTAGAACAAGACGCTGATTTAATCTGTTTTATCTATCGCGACGAGGTTTACAATCCAGACAGCGCGGAAAAAGGGGTAGCAGAAATCATCATTGGTAAACAACGTAATGGTCCCATTGGAACCCTGCGATTGACCTTTCTCGGCCAATACACCCGCTTCGAGAATTATATTCCTGAGATTTTTTCACCCCCAGCCCCGCCAGGGCCTCCTATGGGTTCAGGGATGTCACGCTCTCCCGGTCACGGAGGATCGCCGTCAGCACCAGGCGCTGCATATTTATCAGCCCAGCCGGGTAACGGTCGTCCCCCAGGTTGATGCTTTTTCACTTTGTCCCCTCCAGGTAGGTCGCTTTTGAGTGAACAGTAAAGTTAAAACCGTTTACATATGTAATGCCTGTGGCGCTCAGGTTTCCAAGTGGGCGGGCCAGTGTCACGAATGCGGTGCTTGGAACAGTCTTCAAGAGACGGTTATTACACCGACCAATGCCCGGGACAACCGCTCTATGGGTTATGCCGGCGCCAGGAGCGAAACCGCTGTACAAGCTTTAGATCAAGTCAGTACCGAGGGAGAGACCCGCTTAGCCACGGGTATTGGAGAGCTAGACCGGGTTCTCGGGAGCGGATTAGTGGTTGGCTCCGTGGTGCTTATCGGCGGTGACCCCGGTATTGGCAAATCCACCTTATTGCTGCAGACCCTTGCTTATTTAGCCGAAGGTAGTAACACACTTTACGTCAGTGGTGAAGAATCCCCCCAACAAGTTAGTCTCCGCGCCCAGCGTTTGAGTTTATCCCGGCAGCGCTTACGGTTGCTACCCGAGACCTGTATCGAGCATGTGTTGAGTGCAGCCGAACGGGAACGACCCCAGGTCATGGTGATTGACTCCATTCAAACGGTTTTCACAGAACGTTTGCAATCAGCCCCCGGCGCTGTTGCCCAGTTACGGGAGAGTACCGCACAATTGGTGCGCTTTGCCAAACGCAGCGGCACGGCTTTGTTTCTAGTGGGTCATGTGACTAAAGAGGGTATGATTGCAGGTCCCCGAGTTCTCGAGCATATGGTGGATACGGTGCTCTATTTCGAGGGCGAGAGCGGTAGCCGATTTCGTGTGCTGCGGGCGGTAAAAAACCGTTTTGGCGCGGTCAATGAACTGGGTGTATTCGCCATGACCGAAACCGGTCTTAAGGGGGTTAGCAACCCGTCGGCGATTTTTTTATCTCGCCATGATGGGCCCGTAACCGGTAGCGTGATTATGGTGACGCGGGAGGGTAGTCGACCACTGCTGGTGGAGATCCAAGCATTGGTGGACGAATGTCACGGCGCTTATCCACGACGCGTCACGTTAGGTTTGGAACAAAACCGTTTGGCGATGCTGTTGGCCGTCATGCATCGCCATGGTGGCGTGGCTTTATATAACCAAGATGTTTACGTCAATGCCGTGGGCGGTGTGCGCATTGACGAAACGGCCTCTGACCTGCCTGTGCTGATGGCCGCTCTGTCAAGTTTTCGAGATCGCAGCTTACCCACCGATTTGATTGTGTTTGGAGAAGTGGGGTTAGCCGGTGAAATTCGGCCTGTACCTAACGGTGCAGAGCGCCTTCGGGAGGCGGCTAAACACGGTTTCAAACAAGCCATCGTACCCCATGCTAACCTGCCTCGTGGGGAAGGGCGTATCGAAGGTATGCAGATAACCGGTGTTAGACGGCTGACCGAAGTACTCAACATCCTATAGTGATGGTATTGATTAATCTAGCCGCTTCTATTGACGGATAAAATCAGTATACTGATGATGGAACTCAAACGAGTTTTTTACCAATACCAACAGAGGGGTACATCATGGCCGAAGCTGCATTAAAATCCGCTGATATGGGATTAAAACCGGGTGTTGTCACCGGTCAAGACTATAAAACCTTGCTTGAAGCTGCGAAAGCGGGTAATTACGCGCTTCCAGCGGTCAATGTTGTGAGTTCCTCTACTATCAATGCAGTGTTGGAAGCGGCAGCAAAAAACAACGCTGATGTCATTGTGCAACTATCCAATGGCGGGGCGCAATTTTATGCCGGGCTAGGATTATCTGATGGTTTTCAAGCGAAAGTTTTGGGGGCGGTGGCAGCAGCGCACCATGTGCATCTATTGGCGGAACACTACGGCGTCTGCGTAATAATGCATACCGATCATGCCAACAAAAAATTAGTGCCCTGGGTAGAAGCGTTGCTGGCTCACGGTGAGGCTTTTTACAAAGAAACCGGAAAACCACTGTTTAGTTCTCATATGTTAGATCTCTCAGCGGAGTCCATCGATTATAACTTAGATGAATGCGCACGCATCCTCGAGCGCATGAGCAAGATTGGCATGAGCTTGGAGATCGAGCTGGGTGTGACCGGCGGTGAAGAAGACGGTGTCGGCACAGACATCGACGACAGTGCTGATAATTCTCATTTATACACCCAACCTGAAGACGTGCTGCAAGCTTACGAAAAACTGTCTCCCTTGGGTCATTTCTCGGTGGCGGCGTCTTTTGGTAACGTTCATGG
>CAYRGG010000119.1:0-6576 GCA_964423745.1 uncultured Candidatus Competibacteraceae bacterium
TGCATTGAGCGTCAGCGTTTTACAAAGAAGTGGATTATTTCTGCACTTGTGACGATAGGCTACTGAAAAAAGGTAAAAAATTAAATAAACTCAGCATAAAGATTGTATCTCCGCTTCAGTTAGTTGCAGAGGTGGCACCATGAGCATAGAAATCCGTCCTTTATCGGAACTTAATCAGCAAGCCACGGAGCTGTTAGTTCGTGAAATGGGCATCGTCGATGCTCTTCGATTCCTAAGTCAATTCAGCAGTGGTTCGGGCGATTACACGAAAGAACGACAGCAGTGGTGTGATGATTTAATGCTTGAACAGATTACAACAGAAATTAAAGCAAAGAAAAAACAGCGCACATAACCCGACGCTCAACCGGACGCGTTGCTTCGCGCCGCGCCGGTTAGCTTGGCGTTGGACAATTTCATCAGCAGCGTAGGTGCGTCGTTGTACAATCAGCAGCATGAAGATTCATGAGATTATCTGGCCTGAAGATCGGATTGATCATATTGCGCGTCATAATGTAACTCCTGAAGAAGTCGAAGAAGTGTGTTTTAGTCGGCCGCTGGTACAGCGAGCAAAATTTGAGGGTCACAATCCTGTCTATTATGTGCTTGGAAAGACGGCATCGGGCCGTTACTTATTTTGTGTAGTGATACAATTTCCCGATGATAAAGGTTATCCAGTCACCGCACGGCCGATGACGCGCAAAGAGAAACGAAGGTTTACGAAATGGAAAAGACGATGAAGACGCAAAAACTTCCTAAAACTGACTCCATTGAAGAGCTGGCTCGATTTTGGGATACCCATGATATAACTGACTTTGACGGCCAGTTAGAAGAAATCACAGAATCTGTTTTTGAACGTAAACCAGAAACAGTTATGAAAATTCATTTACAACCTCAAGAGATTAACGCAATCAAACGCATTGCCAAATCGAGAGGGGTTGGTCAGGAAGCATTGATTCGAGAATGGGTGGTTGAAAGGCTGCATAAGGCTCAAGCTTGACTTTGTCTAACCACCAAATCAACCTGACCGCCATCGTCGCTAGCGCTCCTTGGCGGCAGGTTATTTGGAGCGTTAGCAGTTTTAAACAGGTCACTGAAATCCATGAGACTTGAAAACCCAGACACAGACAAGATCCAAATCCTAATCAATCCGATCGAAAACCATGGTTTGTACAGCAGCCACAATCGTTTTCTCTACTATTTATCGCTGTTCATTCTCAAGACAGGTGTTCCTTGCAAAAACAAACGCTTAGTTCGTAGCCTGATACTTGGAACCTTCGCAAAAGTAGTTGAAGCGGCCAAACTTGAAGCGGATAAAATTGCTGCTGCTCCCATCGGGAAGGTTACAGTCCGTAAATCGACCCACGCTGATTCCGATAACCCTGCTCGGAACGCGATGAACAGAATAAGACAACATTTTGCTGTAAGGGTCTTCCTGGAAGATCCCGAGTGTGAACAGGTTGCCGACTTGGTTAGACGGTACATCGAAACTTGTCAACTGTCGACATATGAGTATACGAATAGCAGAGTATCCGAAAAACTCAATCTGAATTTCGATGACCAAGAGTTGCTGCCGGACTATCCGAATTTATGGTTAGCCTTCTATTTCAGCGAACTGCTGTATTTTCTTCTAACCGACGAATTCGAGGCAAGAATCGCCCGGCGTAAGATATATTTATACCCAAACCCAGAACGAGAATTTGCGTTTCGGCGACATTGGTTAGCAGAAACGTCTGAGTTTACCTCTACCCTTAGTGATCTTGTCACATTGAAATCCAAAGACCACTTCATTCGTTACCCTTATATCACGCTAGAAAACTCAGCGGATGTTGTAGAAAAACTGCTGGATAAAGTATTTTCACTTCAATCACACATGCTGAGCGAAGAACTTCAACAGAGCCGAGATTTCAAGACTTTGAAGGAAATCGTTCTATTTGCGGCTTGCGTCGAGTGTGTATCATACTTAGATAACGATATCCCTGAATCGTTTTTTCGACGAAGAACTAGCATTAGGGATGAAACAATAAATAAGCTGATAACGGCTCTCCAAAGGAGGCGTACGAATAGATCGATATCCGCGCTGAAGGGATTCGTTGTATACGAGGATAGGTTTTTTAAGAGAGGTACACAGAAGTTCAAGTTTGGGCTGAAGAGGCTAGCGGGCACAGTGTTACAGGAAAGTCTGACCGAATTAAAGGACCCAAAGGGAGATATTGGTAAATCGTTTGAGGCAGACTATATTCTCAACTACCTAAAAGGTCTAAATTACTTCGGGTACGAAGCCCATGGAGAGCTCAAGCCGGCACCGGCGGCACGGATAAAAGGATACGACATTGACTTAGTATTGAAGAATACCAAAGAAAATCTGTTTTTGTTCATACAGGTAAAATACTGGTTCTCCAATCTACCAGTGTACTTAGACGAACAAATAAGATTCTTCAATAGCGACAAGGTGCAAGATGCGGTAGTTCGCCAGTTGATTACATTGAAAGAAAATATCGAAAATGCGGAAATTCGAGAGAGATTGTTAGCGTGTGGTCTGGCAGATGCTAGAAAAGAGAATAGCTACTTCATATTGTTGCACAATGTGCCATTCTTAAACTTTTACGAATTATCAGGAGTGATATTCTATGAATGGAATGTATTCCGAAATCTGCTGCAACAAGGCAGGGTGTTCGTTCAAGAGTTTGAGGGCGGCCGTGAAAAATCACTTAGCCATGTTAACGCTGTTGAAAAAGTTCCGGTGCATAGGCCAACCGAACTAATCGATAGTTATTTGGCGAGAGATGATGTAGTCGGCCAATCCGTAATGGCCAACTGGTCTCTTCATAACAGGGCTTTGAGTTACTTTGCGTTGGATGGTGTGAGCTTTGCGGTTCGAGCGTTCTAGAACTGCTAACAACCAAATCAACCTGACCGCCATCGTCGCTAGTGCGCCTCGGCGGCAGGTTATTTGGGGCGTTAGGTGTCACTCGATGCTCTCGTAGAGGCGAGTCTTTTGTTATGAGAATTCAGAGCTGGTTCGGAAGAACATTTGCTTGGGCAGAAATAGCACGAGACAGATTCCTTCAGTTGCCGACTTATGCCAAAATTCTGGCAGGTTTGGTGGTTCCCCTTCTGATTAAAATACCTTTGACCTTCTCGATATACGTAGGATCAATTAACTACAGCAGGAAGTATAAGACTCGAGTAGCTTCTGAAGACGCGATTCATTAGGACTATATGGAAATAGCGCTTTTGGCCGATTTTGTAAAAGCGAACTTTACGAGCACCACATTGTTTGTTCTCGTTGTTTTGATATTGTCCGAGTTTATTGACGTTAAAGGCGAAAAATGTGACGGAAATAAAATTTCGCTTTGGAGTAAAATGAAGGTGACTGTTGCTGGCTGGGTGAATGACCTCAGCAAAAGTAAGACTGTGGTTGGCAAACTCATTTCTATGTTTGCAAAGGTTATAGCCTATTTGTGGATTTGCTCGCTGGTGATGGGTTGGGCGGGAAACTATACGCTAGACGAAGGACTGTCTTACTGGTTGACGATATGTGCGCTTTTGATTATTCCTATAGCCCTCGGGTCTACCGTCTTCTACAGTCGAAGGTTTGCGTGGACGGTGGCACTGCCGATTCAAGTACTTCTAACATGTTCTGTGGTATATGCTTACTATGGTATTGCGGGGCTTCATGTAGAGCTTCTCAGGCGATTAGGGGTAGGCGGCGGAATTCCTATCGAAATTAGTATTCGCGAGATGGAAGGTGAGCCGTGTAAACTTTCTATTCTGGGATACTTGCTTAGCTCTGATAACGAAGAGGTGAGTGTCTACTTGCCAAGTCAGAACAGTGTGCTTGAGGTTCTTGCTAGTGATATATGCGTATCCTCACGAAAGCTAGGAGAGCCATCACTATTGCCTGGCTCCAGTTTATCTGATGGTGGTAAATTGAAAGCGAACGATTCCAGGGGTGGCTCCTAATTAATAGTTAGGTGACAGCCAGAAGAATCAAGATGGTGAAATTTCACACAGATATTGCTAGTTTCCCTGATTGCAGCAAGGTCGTTTTCGAGATATTTGTCGATGGCGAACAAATTGTCGAGATTAATCAAGAAGGCACCGCGTTAGAACTCGAGATATACCCTAAGTGTGATGGTAGTCCTTGGCGTCTTCCGCTTGGCGAATTTGTCGGGCTACTCAAGAAGGCGAAACAAACCCTCTACGGCAGGCGGTCTTGAGCATATGCCACCTAACCCGGCGCTCAACCGGACGCGTTGCTTCGCGCCCGGCGGGTTAGCTTAGTCGTTAGCCATCTAAGCCACAAACGGCACACAACGTGCTACAATTGGCGACATGAAGCCAATCTCGTGGAATCCGGAGAAGAACGCACGTCTGAAAGCTCAACGAGAGGTTTCTTTTGAAGATGTTGTGTTCCACATTATGGCCGGCGACATTCTCGACACTATTGACCATCCGAATCAGGAGCGTTATCCCGGTCAGCAAATTCACGTAATTGCTATTGAGGAATATGTATATCTTGTTCCGTTTGTCGAGTCGGAAGATGAAGTCTTTTTGAAGACGATTATTCCAAGCCGGAAAGCTACCAAAACTTACCAAGGTGGCAATCAATGAGCAAGCTAGATAAAGAAGAACGCGAAATCCTGGAGGCGTTTGAGTCAGGTAACGTAACACGTTCCAAGGATGCAGCCGCTACCCAGAAACGGCATCGAGAATACGCTGAAGCCCTATTCCGAAAGGATGCCCGGATCAATATTCGGCTTCCTTCCAAGGATCTGCGTGCCCTACAGAAGAAAGCCCTTTCTGAAGGCATTCCATACCAAACTTTAATTGCCAGCATTCTTCACAAGTATGTTGAGGGTCGGTTACATGAAAATGGCGGCTAACAAGGCGCTCAACCGGACGCGGCGCTTCGCGCCACGCCGGTTAGCTTGGTTGTTGGGTTTAGAGATTTTGGGTTCCCGATCCGCAATATTGTAAGGAAAAGATACCCTTGACATAGTACTCCATTGGAGTATTTTTTCCACGTATGATTACGATTGCGGAAACTGAACCCTATCGAAGAAAAGCCGCAAAGCTGCTGTCTGAAGAAGAGAGAAACGACTTGATTGCCTACCTCTCTGAACATCCCACTTCAGGCGTCATCATTCAAGGCACTCACGGCATAAGAAAACTTCGGTGGGCCAGAAGTGGCGGCGGAAAGCGTGGTGGCTACCGGGTCATCTATTACTTCCATAGCGAGGTTATGCCATTGTATCTATTAACCGTGTTCGGCAAAAACGAAAGGGCCAACCTCTCCGACAAAGAAAAGCAGCTACTGACCAAGATTGTGCAACGAATTGTCGAGTATTGGAGAACGCGAAATGGGTAAGGCTTTTGATGAAATCCATGCTGGTTTGCTTGATGCGCTAGATCATGCTAAAGGCAACGAGAGCGGCGTCGTGGAACATAAACCTGCTCCTGTAGATGTCAAAGCGATACGAGAAAAGACAGGCATGAGCCAACAGCGCTTTTGTGCCACCTTTGGTATTTCTTTAGGCACGTTAAGGCATTGGGAGCAAGGGTTAAGGACACCTAGAGGTGCGGCTCTGGTGCTGTTGAAAGTCGTGGATAAAAATCCAAAAGCCGTCATTGACGCGGTTATGGCCGGTTAAGCAGAGCGTTAGGCCAAATCAAAAGTGGCTCAGTGCTCGAAAATGGTCTAAAGTTGAAGCTATTTATAGCACTCATTTGAGGCCGCCATGCGACAAGTACTCGCTAACTGCTCTGTAAGCATCTCTGAACTCAAAAGAAACCCGACGGCACTGCTCGCTGAGGCAGAAGGTGCACCCATTGCGATACTGAACCACAACAAGCCAACCGCTTACCTTGTGCCTGCTGAGACCTATGAACGGCTGATGGACATGATCGATGATCATGAACTGAGTCAACTGGTAGAAGAACGCCGAAAGGACAAAGATAAGGCGGTAAGTATGTCCTTGGATGACTTATGAGCTGAAGTTTTTGCCCGTGGCACTGAAAGAGTGGAAAAAGGTAGCCCCACCCATCCGAGAGCAGTTCAAGAAAAAGCTCACTGAACGTTTGGCCAATCCTCATGTGCCTTCTGCGAAGCTCAGCAGCTTTAATTCAATCTATAAAATCAAGCTTCGCGCCGCAGGCTATCGACTGGCTTATGAAGTCATGGATGAGAAACTTGTGGTGTTGATGTTGGCGGTTGGTAAACGTGATAAAGATGCTATTTATCGTAAGTTGAGCAAGAGGGCCTAACCCGGCGCTCAACCCGATCGGTCGCTTCCGCGCCCGGCGGGTTAGCTTGGTTGTTAGCTTTAAAACCCATGTTCACTAAACTCCTTTCCAACATTACTTCTCACCGCTCGAGAAAAAAGCGGAATAGATTCGAATTATTAATGGAAAGAGCAAACGAGCTTGCAAATCAGGAAAATATCTACGGATTAGTCGATCTAATCAGAATTGTTCTTCGCCCTATACAGGCGGAACATATTCGAAACGCATACTTAAGTTGTATTAGCTAAGACGGGCTGTTGAAAAACCCTTGATACCCTAGCAATAGTCTCC
>CAYRGG010000120.1:0-6467 GCA_964423745.1 uncultured Candidatus Competibacteraceae bacterium
TTCATAACTTTGAAATTGACCTAGCAAAGTGACTTTTTCAAGAGGTCTAATGTAATCTAACAAATTAACCTCTTAGCGGCTACGACCAGCAGGCAGGAGTGTGTGAGAAGCAGTTGCTGTCTGGGTAGCTGGCGGTTCAGGCAGCTGAGACCACACTACGAAACCGGTTATAGCGATGGCAATCGCCGCTAGCGCGGCGTTACCTCCATAACCCAGACGTGCATAGGTGATGCCGGCTAATGCGCCGCCAAGACTACCGCCTAGATGACCGCTGGCCACCACTAAACTCAATAAGGCGCCGCGGCGATGCTCGGAGACTAAAGTCGTCAATAAAGCCTGGAGAGGACTCAAACGCAAAGCGAACAACGCCATGGTTGTAAAATAACCGATTCCCACCAAGACTGGACTGAATGACAAAGTAGGTAAAGTGGCAAATAAAGTGGCGCTAGCGAGACAGGACCCCACCACCAAGGGTTTACGCCCTATCCGATCAGACCAACGACCCGCCAGTGGACCAAAAATTACATGGGCAACACCACCGAAGGCCAGCAAACCAGCCACTTGGGCAGGCAGCATATGAACTGTGGTTTCAGCCCATGTGGGAAAAAAAGCGATCATGGTAGAGAGGGCAAAAAACAGAAACCCGTAGGCAATAGCAGCGCCGACGACGGCAGGCCGCTGTAACAGCACCCCATAGGCTTGCGCCATAGAGCGAACGGACAATTTTGTTGACGAACGCGTTATCGGCGGTTGTGGCAATGCCACAAAGACCAATGTAAAAGCAGCCCCTGCGATGCCAGCAAATAATAGGAATGGGGCGCGAAAACCGAACATTTCCGCCATCACAATGCCGGTTGGCACAGCAACGATCTGGCCAATGGCAAAACCGCTCATAACCCAACCATTAGCCCAACCCCGCCGCTTATAGGGAAAATAGTCACCCACATAGGCCACCGCCGCCCCGGTCAGCACGCCACCAGCCATACCTGCTAAAATTCGTACCGCCAATAACACGGAAAAATCCCATGCCAAACTGTGCATAACCAAGGCGACGCTCAAAAGCCCCGTACCCCATAGCAAAATAACCCGCCGTCCCACTCGGTCAGACACCGGCCCGATGAGCAACCCAAACAAACCCATAGAAGCGGCGTAGCTGGCAATCAATACACCCTGTAAGGTTTCTGGCACCTGCAGTACTTCCTGAATCCGAGGTAGCAAGGCCGGCATAATCATGACCTGACTACTGGAAGCTAGCACCATCAACCAAAGGGCTAAAATAACCAGCACGTCTGATTTTTCGCTAACCAACGTTTTCAATCATTGACTCCCTGTTGAACCTCCGTGAACAATTCACCATAAGCATGCAATTGTTGGTCGAGGGTAAAGCAACGCTGCACCGTGTCAAGACAGCATTGCCCTAGCGCTTGGCGCAGCGTCGGATCTTGGGCCAAGCGCAGTACCTGCTGAGCAAGGATGGTTATGTTACCCACTGGGGCCAACAACGCTCTAGATAATGCCGGTTCAAGGGCTGAGATAACCTCTTCCAAACCCCCACAGCGGGTACCAATGACCGGTAGTCCACAGGCCATGGCCTCCAGCGCCGATAAGCAAAAAGATTCCGATTCACTGGTGACTAACAGCGCGTTACAATCATGCAATTGATCCCGCAAGGCAGCCGGAGCCAGTTTGCCAGTAAAACGCACCGCTTCATGCAAATTTTTCGATGTGGCATAGTTTTGCACCTGTTTACGCAGGAGACCGTCGCCTATCATAATCAATTGCGCCGACATATTTGACTGATACACCCGAGCAAGCACGTCAATAGCATCCAGCGGGCGCTTAATGGGACGAAAGTTAGACACATGGCACAGGGTAAAGTCCTTTTTTGGACTATTTAAAACCGTCTGCCGGGGTCGAAACAGACTAAGATCTACGGCGTTATGCACCACGAGGGGGCGTTCATCCAAGCCTAAAGCCGTGACAGCCTGCTCGGCAAGCCAATGGGAAACAGCCGTCACCCGATCACAGGCCATAATCCTGCGGCGCAAGTCAACCCGATACTGGGGATCGCGACCAAAACCAGTGACGTCGGTGCCATGCAGGGTCAGGCAAATCTTTATACGCTTACCCAGTTTCGCCAAGTAGGATTGAGCCAGCAAGGCAGCTTCTACCAGACCCACCGCATAGTGGATACTCAACACCGAAGCCTCCGCAGCAGCTATCTGGGTGGCAATAGCATGAGCCAGGGGTTTCACCCAGCGGCTATGGGAGGGTGTGGGAGAACGTGGAATAGGCACAGCGGCATAGCGCAGATACCTATCGCAGTCGCCTCCCCACAGTGGCACTGGACTACTTAACAAGGTTACTTTAGCGCCTCGTTTAGCCAGATTGCGGGCCATGTCAGAAGCCACCTTGCCGCTTCCCCCCAAACCACCTAGACCCATCACAGCCAGGCGTAAAGAAGCTAACCCTGTAGGCATCTCCCAGGAAGACAAATGGCCTTCGCCTGGATAATTATTCGGCCATGCTGAAGCTACCATCCGTCAGTCTCCCGTAGTGTCACTAAACCCGTGACAGCATCGCTGCGCACCATGGACAACAGGTGTGGTATTACTGAAACTCCATAACGAGCCACTACTTCCGCAATGCTCATGCGGCGTTCTTGCTCGTGCTTATGGAGACCCACCTGTTTCCAAGCGACGACGCCTAAAGCATTTTGTCGCCGCCCCTCCTGCAGCAAAGTACGTCCTAAACTACCCAGCACTCTGGCTAATTTAACAAGGGGCCAGGTGGAAGGTGGTTTGCCTCTGTATTGAACGCTTTTTATTTCCCAGCGCAGTGCCAACAACCACTCGGACACCTGAGCAACAGCACAGTTCAGAGCCTTACGCGGACGCGGCTTGTTCCAGTTCATTAAGACGGTAGAGAGAAGATTCAGCTGTGTCGCAATATCCTTCTCTAGAGACTGGGCGGAAACCATCACCGATGGGTTCCCACGAAAACGGTTTGCTAGTCGATAACAGCGTTCTTCAAGGGTTGTTAAACTATCCCAAACGCTTTTAACAGTCTCTGGAAGACCACTGCGCCCCAATGGAACCCATGGGTTGCTGTCGCCTAGCAAAGCGGTAACACCGCCAGCCTCGGCAAGGGCGTCCGCGGCTACAGCATTTATAAGGTTAAAAGAAGGCCGTGGCGCCACATAAGGCTTGGTTAAATCAGCCCATTTATAAAGTTCTGTAATTTGTTCCAAATAACGCTGCTCGGTGGGACCCGCCACATAGGCAATGGTGGACAAAAGGGCATCTTGGCAGAGAGGACGTAACAGGACACTGGGGGTAAATCGCTCGGGCTGTGTGTTCAGCAGTTGGCGTACTTCATTCTCGCTGAGGGATCCTCCCCTGCCTTGCAGGACAAATCCATTTTTGCTGGGCTTTAAACGTCGCCGCCGACCTTTTTCATCGGTAAAAAACACCTGTAATATATCGCGCTCTGTATTGACTGTTTCAGTTTGCCCCTTGGCCAATAATCTTGCTCGCTCTTGCGCTAGAGCCCTCTGACAACCGGTAGCATCGAACAACGCCCGTTCTATGATAGGCCGCGTAAGCGCCGCTAGGGTTCGCGAGCTAGGATCAACGATTACCAATCCTAGGCTATCCGTCAGAAATCCGAGCCAACCCGAAAAAGCCTCAGTCAACGTCGCATCCGGGCGATAGCACTGGCGTAACTGGGCAAGCACTTGGTGACCATAGGGGTGTTTATTCAGGATGCTCTCAGCCTGGTGAAGCAAGCCGTCTATATTCCCGCCCAACGGCAAATCACCAACCGGTTTGCCTTGTATGGGAAGCCCCAGAGTCAAAACTTGTTGCGCACCACAGGGATCAGACAGAGTCATACGCTGAACTTCATCCAGGTCATGGTCATAGCTAGCCAACCAAAACACAGGCACGGCGGGAATACCTAAAGCGTTCAAACGATCAGCTTGGGCGACGGCACCGAGGGCTTTATAGAGGGTAAAAACAGGTCCGCCGAAAAGACCCACCTGTTGCCCTGTCACGACAGCGACCGTAGTGGACGCCCGCAATCGCTCTATATTGTTGAGTACGGTTTGGCCAGCACCTCGTTTTGTCGCCTGCTGACGCAACACCTTGACCAACGCTTCCCGGGAGCCACCACGACTACACAGGGCCTCATAGGTGGCCCGCCATTGCTGAGCATTTAGCGGAAGACAAGCAGATTCAGCGGACAATTCACTATTAGTCGATGGGCTACAAAGCGCTATGGCGGTGGGTAAAAATTGCTTATGACGCACCTGTATGATGCGATAGCTTTCAAACCGAGCACTGGGCTCCTTGTTTTGCAGAGCCGTTATTAATCCCTCGATGGAATACTGTTGGCTAGGATAGCAACGTAAGGCTGCCAATTTGCGTTGTGGATCGACCTCCACCGCCACAATACCTTCACCGGGTTGATAACGCGGCACCAGAGACCGCTGTTCGGGCACTGCCCAGGGTTCAAGTTGAGCACCGTCCGTATAGGCTTTATCCGCAGCTAGATGAAACGCTACCAATCCCGCAACCCCTATGGCCAAGTGATGGCCATGAAGGGAGTAGTTTGGATCCACATTCGGATCGAAGGTCAGCAACACCCGCGGACGATGCCGCCGAATAGCGGTCACCGCCACATCTAAAGTGGGTTCCAGTCCCCATCGACGCAATGTATCCGCCGCCGTTATCGGTTGACTGCGTCCTTGATCCCGGTATTTACCAAAATCAGCAAAATCAAGTTGTTCCACCGATGCGATCCCGAGGGTCTTTGCCGCATGGCGCAACTCACTTAAACGGTGCTCTGCTCGCGATGCTGCCTGACTTTGACGTCCACCAGCGCCGTTAGTGGCCACCACCAAATGCACCCGCTGCCCGGCTTCCGTCAACCCGGCTATCAAACCACCCGCATAGACAGTTTCATCGTCTGGATGAGCTGTCAGCAACAACACATCACAGTGGGGCTCGCCACTGTTGATCCCTTGCGCCGTACTATCCGGCAAAGGAAGTTTTTCCGTTTCAAGGTTGTCAGTTTCGATTTGTCGGTGAAGCACTTGCAGCAACTGTTGATTAGCATAGTGAACCGTGCTGGCATCGCTTTGCCCGGTAACTCTTCGAGTAGCCATGAGGGGACGTTGCCCAAGACGATATAACCTTTCCCGGTCCACACAGGCACACCGGTCAATATTCTCTAGGGCTTTGGGTAAGGGTCTCGCGGGTTTTGGGCAACGGCTGACAAGTCGCTGGTAAATGACAGGATCAGCGCGATTACCCCCTTCATAATAAGCCACAAACGATTGGTGATCGATAATTTGTAAATCTAATCCCCGCACTAGGTTTTCTACAACTGGGACCTCATGGAGATGGGTTGCGCTACTGAATGCCCTGTGCTGAACCGGTATATAAGTAAAGGCTAGAACACCTCCCGGTGATAGCATTGACCGCAAATCAACAAGGGTCTTTTCCAAAACCTGGGCAAAATGCAAAGCACCGCAACTGATAACCAGATCGAAGGATTTTTCTGCGAGACCCACTTTAGCTAGCGGGTCTTCGAAGTCATAGTGTAATAGAGCATGGAACTGAGGCCACTTGGCTCTAGCCTGTTGCAACATATCTTCCGCAATATCCAATCCCACGACACAAGCTCCGGCTTCGAGATAGGGCGTACTTGCTTGACCTGTGCCAACACCCACATCCAGTACCCGCAGTGTCGAAGTCGGTGGCCTATAGCGCGTTGTTGCGGCGAGAAGATACTGGGGCGCCGACCATTTAAACTGTGCTGTACGGGCATCGTAGTCCAGCGCCCAAGCGTTATAGCGTTCACGAGGCGCTGATGGCTGCGCCTCGGCTTGGGGTACTTTACAATGAAGGTCCGCCATCGTTAAAAACGCAGATTAAAGACATTACCCACCGGTGTTTCCACAGCGATCCTGCCATCCCTTTGAGCCGCAACAAAACCATCCTCAAAAATATTTCTTTGTTGAGACGGCCCCATCAAAGCAGCACCCGGCAAATCATCTTTAGAGGGTTGAAACCCAGGAAAAAAAGCTTCCTTGAGCCGCTCCCCCCAGGATGACGTTGGCGGTTGATAACCCAAATCTTGCCCGTAGAGAACCTGTGAAGTGCTGGTCATAAAAAGCAGCACAACCATTGAACCTATAAAATGACGCATGACACTGTTCTCCCAACTCGGTGGTTGCAAACGATGTCACTAGGTTAGTCAACGCCATGTGAGGAAGGTGTAAAAAAAAAGTGAAAAAAAGATCAAAAGTCAAATTCAGTCTGTACCAGAGTTGTTAGTGGGTAGCCCGGATGAAACGAAGTGGAATCCGGGACATCCCCGGATTTAGCCCGCGTGGGCAACAAGTTGCCCACCCTACGCAACTGTATCAGAGTTGTTAGTGGGTAGCCCGGATGAAACGAAGT
>CAYRGG010000121.1:0-6380 GCA_964423745.1 uncultured Candidatus Competibacteraceae bacterium
TATAACAATCCTTTAAACTTCATAAGTATAGGATATTTTGTCGTGTACTAAGGTCGAAGCCTATAAAGGGAAATATATGATGATTAATTATTATGCTTCGCAAAAGCGACGATTCAAGAAAACCATTGCTCAAGTTAAATACAATACCTGGACAGATTGGGTGTTCCATCTGAAATTCACGAGTCCGTCTTCAAAGAAAATGGGATACGTTCAGATCTGGAAAGACGGAAAACTCGTATTTGACTGGAAGGGTCACTCCTTGAGGAGAGGCAGTAAAACCACAGCGAGACGCAAAATTGGTCAATACGTTAACAAATCATGGCCGACAAGCAACCCATCTTCTATGGTTATCTATCATGACGCGTTTAAAATTGCCGATGAAAAGTCCAGTTACAGGACCGTCTCACCGCGGGGTAAACCGGCTAATAAATCGCGTTTCCCAGCAGCGCCGACCGGCTTAAGTGTCACGCAACACTAGCGTCGCGATGACTATTATCCGCTGAAAAAATCGTTTTGCGAATCTCTTTGTTTAGGCGGCAAGTATTTTTTCAGCGGTCGGTCAATTTCTCGCCTTACCAATTCTACACGATCCATGGGCTAAATAGGTCAACTTCTCAATAATCTGATGACCAAGACACGCTTCTAACGCATCCGCCAACCGTTCGATGCCGGCTTCCCGTTGCTCTCGATAGTCGGGTGTTTCAGCCACTGCCAAACCCACCCAACGTAACAGCGCATCCTGGGCGGGTTTGGTGTCGAACAGACCGTGAAGATAGGTGCCGATGATCTGGCCATCCTCTGACATAGCGCCATCGACAGTATTCCCCCAACGGGCCACGGGCCGCTTCAAGGCAGTACCGCGACTCACGCCCATATGGATTTCATAACCGCTAACCGGCGCTTGCTCTAACGTCAAATGGCCCTCCACCCGGCGCAGTTGTTTTTCCGGCGCTAGGGTGGTTTCTAAATCTAACAGTCCCAGACCAGGACTGTCGCCGGGTTCTCCCTCGAAGCCTTGCGGATCCCGCACCACCTGACCCAACATCTGAAAGCCGCCGCAGATGCCAATCACTTTGCCGCCATAACGCAGATGCCGATAAATGGCTTGATCCCATCCTCGTTCCCGTAACTTATGTAAATCGCTGCGGGTGCTTTTGCTACCTGGCAGGATAATTAAATCCACTGCCGGGAAGGGATCACCGGGTCCCACCCAAGTTACGTTCACTTGCGGGTGCAAACGTAAGGGATCGAGATCCGTATGATTGCTGATCCGCGCCAATATGGGTACGGCGATTTTCAGCTCGGCATCGGCATTATTCGTAGACCGGGCAACGGCGTCTTCCGCTTCAAGATGCAACCCCTGCAAATACGGCAACACGCCCAGAACGGGTTTACCGGTTCTGTCTTCCAGCCAATCTAACCCTGATTTGAGCAGGGCGATATCGCCCCGGAAGCGATTGATAATGAAGCCTTGGATACGCTCTTGTTCGCTGGGGGCAAGCAAATCTAATGTGCCCACCAAGTGAGCAAACACCCCACCCCGATCGATATCCCCTACTAACCACACCGGACAGTCCACCGCTTCGGCAAAACCCATGTTGGCGATGTCTCTGTCCCGTAGGTTGATTTCCGCCGGACTACCTGCGCCTTCCACTAGAATTAGATCATATTGGCGTTGCAAACGTTCGTAGGATTCCAACACAGCCTGCTGAGCGACGGTTTTGTAATCATGGTAAACATGGGCATCCATGTTGGCCAAAGCACGACCCTGGATAATCACCTGAGCGCCGATGTCGGTATTGGGTTTTAGCAACACTGGATTCATATCCGTATGGGGCTCTAGCCCGGCCGCCTGGGCCTGTACCGCCTGGGCGCGGCCAATTTCGCCACCGTCTACGGTAACAGCGCTATTGAGGGCCATATTTTGCGGTTTAAAAGGCGCTACCCGTACACCACGCCGGGCCAATAGACGGCATAGCCCGGTTACTATGGCGCTTTTACCCGCGTCCGAGGTGGTGCCTTGAATCATCAGTGTAGAGAAATTCATCGATCCGATCTCATAGAGTAAATGCCGCTGGATCACAGGCCAACGCCCATGCCAATGCCTCGCACTGGTTAAATGTTCTATCGCCATCTGGCAAAA
This sequence comes from uncultured Candidatus Competibacteraceae bacterium, assembly GCA_964423745.1. Classification (GTDB taxonomy): domain Bacteria; phylum Pseudomonadota; class Gammaproteobacteria; order Competibacterales; family Competibacteraceae; genus CAYRGG01. Next base: position 2,144 of record CAYRGG010000121.1, read on the forward strand.
CCGGACGCGCCAGCATCAGCACTGGCAGACTCAAGCGCCTTGCCGCTTCCAGCTTAGCCGCCACTGCTAAACCGCCACTGTTTTTTGCCACCAGCACATCGATTTGTTGGGATTGCAATAAGGCCAATTCCGCCTGCAGAGAAAAGGGACCACGGGATTGCAATACGGTCAGTCGGAGCGCAGTCGGTGGCTGGGTTGCCAAACAACGCACCAACCACTGTTGCTGAGTTGGAATGGTCTCAGCATGAGCCAATGGTGCCAACCCAATACTGAAAAACGGTCTACGAAAACTTTGTAAAGCGCTCACCAACTCGTGCCAATTTTGCACAAAACGCCAATGATCTTCTGGGCCAGGATGCCACGGCGAACGTCGGTAAGTCCATAAAGGAATAGAAGACTGCTCAGCAGCCAGGTGCGCATGATGACTGATTTGGGCGGCGTAAGGATGAGTCGCGTCAATGATTAACTCAAAATCATTGTTGACCAGAAAATCCACCAACCCCTGCACACCCCCAAAACCGCCTATGCGGACGCTGCAGGGCACGTCTGGCGACCGGCTAACACGGCCTGCGAGACTATAGGTAACTCGATGCTTAGCGGACAGCCAGTGTGCCAGATGCGCCGCTTCGCCAATACCCCCCAAGAGAAGAATGCGTTTCATGGGCCAGCAAAACCCACCCGTCGACCTTGCCGGTCTAAGGCCCAGACTTCCGTTTCAACGACATTAGGGAGAATGCTTAACGCTTTTGTTCGCGCTAATTGGCAGATTCGATCTGCTAACGGCAGACTAACCTGCTGGGTTAGGGTTAACACCTGCTGGGCCGTGTTAGCGGTTTGAATCCCATGGATTAAAGCATGATCTGCGCCCAAACTAGCCGCCTGTTGAGCCAACCAGGAGAAGTCAATCTGTGAGTGATGACTATGCAGGTTGAGATGTCCTGCCGCCAACTTGCTGATTTTGCCGAAGCCTCCCGCTAGACTCAACTTGGCGACCGGCGCAGTTTTTAAATATTTCAATACAGCACCGACAAAATCCCCCATTTCCACCACGGCTAAGGCAGGTAATCCGTAATGGGCCCGCATGGCTTGCTCACTGGCAGCCCCCGTGCAGGCCGCCAAATGCTGCAACCCATTGGTGCGAGCCACATCGATGGTCTGATGAATGGAGGCAATATACGCCGCGCAGGAAAAGGGTCGGACGATACCCGTGGTTCCCAGAATGGATAAACCGCCGACAATACCCAGCCGCCCGTTCAAGGTTCGCTTAGCCAGTTCTTCGCCATGACGCACGCCGATAGTCACCTGGAAACCGCCCTTATAACCTTGCTGTCGCGCGAGTTTTTCCAGATGCTCGGTCATCATGCGTCGCGGCGTGGGATTAATGGCTGGTTCACCCATCGGCACCGGCAAGCCTGGTCGGGTTACTATGCCAACCCCCTCCCCCGCCTGAAAACGAATCTCTGCTGAATCAATAAGGCAAACTTTAGCAAAAACCAGGGACTGGTGGGTTACATCCGGATCGTCACCGGCATCTTTGATAGTACCGGCCTCGGCACAAGCGTTTTGCAGACGACAATAGGCTAATTCCAGCTGAGTCGTCTGACCCCGCGGCAAGGTGACTTGCATCACCGTTAAAGGCTGCTGAATTAATAGTAGATAAGCTGCTGCCAGACTGGTTGCCGTCGCGCAGGTTCCTGTGGTGTAACCGTAGCGAAGGGGAGCAGGCACCGCTTCATGGGACTCTTCACGTAACATAGGTCAAATAAACCAATCCACCGCAATGATAATACCGAGCCATAACCACAGAGAACGCCTGACTAGGATAATGGCCCGCCGAATATCCTCATAACCGGGTGGCGAACCTATTCCCAACGGCGGCCTCGATTGCCATTCCCCCTGATAGTAAGCGCCACCTCCTAAGACCAACCCCAAAGCGCCAGCCCCTGTTGCCATCACGGTCCCCGCGTTGGGGCTTTTCCAAGTGGGTGCCTGAGTATGCCAACACTGCCAGGCACGGCGTGAATTACCTAATAGCATATAGCTTAGTCCGGTCAGTCGAGCCGGCAGCCAGTTCAGGAGATCATCCAAACGTGCGGCTGCCCGTCCAAAGTCACGGTAATGATCGGTACGGTATCCCCACATGGCATCTAACGTATTCACCAATCGATACACTACTGCGCCGGGGGCACCTGCTACGATAAACCAGAACAGGGCACCAAAGATAGCGTCGCAACCGTTTTCCAAGACAGATTCCACCGTTGCGGCACTGATTTGCGTGGCATCCATGTCTGCTGTATCCCGACTGACGATTTTGCCCACCTGCTGCCGTGCCAAGGTCAGGTCATCTTGATCCAGTGCCGCAGCGACTGCCTGGGCATGGTCCGCTAAACTAGCAGCGCCCAAGGACAAATAAAGGATAGTGAGTCCTGTCAAGACACCTAACATGGGAAGATTGGATAGCATCCAAACGGTTAGCGCTATTGGTGTAATAAGGCAAAACAGCGCTAACACGCCGCGCAATTGTCTTGACGATGCACGCAATCGTGGAGGTCCGTAGAAATATCTTTCTACATCCTGGGCTAGTGTGCCAAAGCCTATTAAAGGATGCCATTGGCGGGGCTCTTTCAGGCAGATGTCTAAAACAATGGCGATGACGCAGATAAAGGATGGTGGCATCGATTTAATGGCTTAAGTTAACGTAGTGCCTTATCGCATAGATGTTTAGTGTAGCAAACAACACAGGTAACTACTTACCCTCGCGTCATGCTCGCCATGGACTGGCGAGAATCCAGTTCCATGGATGACAAACGCGGGTGAAAATCCATACCACCCTCCATGGCAAGTGGATTCCGGCAATCCCTGCCGGAATGACGGGTGAGCAGTTACCAAGACAGATGGTACAATTTATCTGAAAAGCGCCTTACGGCTTTTGAAACACCATAAAATGTTGCTGAGGCAAGAAATCTTTGGTTTCTAGCCAATTTAGTCCCACCGCTTTCATCTCTTTGATGGCCTGGGCTTCGGTCATCTTATGCAGCCGCTTGATGGGCACCTTCGGGTCTTCAGCGCGGTACTCTATTAATACCACCCGACCACTAGACTTTAAGCCCTGCACAATCCCCTGCATCATTTCCTGGGGGTGCGAGAATTCGTGATAGGCATCCACCATAAGAACGAGATCCACCTGATTTTCCGGCAACTTGGGATCATCGATAACGCCCTGAACAGGCTCTACATTGTCGAGTTCCTCCTTCTCAGCGCGGGCGCTGAGCATGTCCAGCATTTCCGGCTGTATATCCACAGCCAACACTCGACCTTGAGGAACCTGCTTAGCGATGGGCAGGGTGAAATAACCGGTGCCAGCACCGATATCAGCAACCACATCATCCGCTTCTAAAGACAAACTCTCCAACAACAGATCCGTGCGCTCCTCCCGCTCTCGGGTCGGACGTTCTAACCAACCGGCTCCGCGGTGGCCCATCACCTGGGATATCTCTCGACCCATGTACACTTTCCCGATACCGTCAGGGCTGGCAGTGGTGTAGCTGTAGGGTGTTTCGGCGTGGACACCTGTTAGTGGCAACAACACACTAATCAGGTAGCCTATCAGCAACAATACCCAGGTTGACTGCGAGGCTGCTGTATATTTAGCCGCTTTTTGATCCAGAAAGGCAGAAAGGTTTTTTTGCCCATTGATAATGTTGAACTGACTCATTGAAACCACCTGTGTCTTGTATCGTTGCGTTGCGAGTTAGAAGGATGGTTTTCAAAAAAATTTCATGATAACTGCTTACGCGTCATTCCGGCAGGGATTGCCGGAATTTAGTTGCCATGGATGGTAGCAGGCGGTTGTCACCAGCGCTTGCCGTCCGTGGCACTGGATTCTCGCCAGCCCATGGCGAGAATGACAACGGAAGTATTCACGGCGTCCTCTGGAACGAGCGACGTAAGTCCTTTTACCTACGTTCCAGAAGATGTTCTCGGCAGTGAAGGACAAGAACGTTGACAACATCAACAAGATGGTATTAGCTTAATTCAATAACTTTAGGTGTCCTTGATAGCATCCGCTGTAGAGGATGAAACGGGAAGCCGGTGCGCTGACTGATAAGCAGCAAAACCGGCGCTGCCCCCGCAACGGTAAGCGAAGATAATCAGGCTTCCACGCCACTGTGAGCTTTACGTTAACTCATGGGAAGGCTGCCTGAGGAGGTATCAGCCTCATTCGCAAGCCCGGAGA
>CAYRGG010000122.1:0-6349 GCA_964423745.1 uncultured Candidatus Competibacteraceae bacterium
AGTACCAACGGTAGAGGATTTGCGGACGGGGGTTCGATTCCCCCCGCCTCCACCATCTCACCATCCGATGACATCCGTTAAAACATCTAAACCTAGGAAAATGCAAGTTTTTTTGTGTCCGTTAGGTTTGTTAACATCCGTTAGTGGTCCGTTGATAACCTATAGTAGCCGAGGATGTCTTCCATTTGAGCGACGAAGCGTGCTGCATCGCGTTCTGGGAGGGTGCTTATCCCCAACTTTTCAACCGTCAAAGTAATTTTGAATATCCATGTTCTGGTGCGGAATTCCAATAATATCAATGCCATGATCCCGCACCATGTAAAAAACAAGATGAGAGCCCTGTGCAAAATAATAATAACCTTCCTGTACATCAGGGCGGTGTTTCCCCAAACTCGGGTTATCTGCCAACCACTGAAACCGACTATCAAGGTTTTTTAGGTAAACATCGCGCTGTTTTCTACCCCATATTTTGAGCGTATAACGACCAATACGTTTAAGGTCATCTCTGGCTCGCGGCGTGACCTTAAAATCCGGCATCAGGTTTCCTCGTCCAATTCGGACAGGATGCGCTCGATTGAATAGTTTTCAACATAATCACCCTTTGCTGCTTGCTTTGCGCCTTCTGCTAAGTGTGCCCGCAAAGCAGCCAATTTATCCTTGCGTTCCTCCAATCCTCGCAGAGCATCGCGTATGACTTCGCTAGCCGAACCATAACGACCGCTGGCAACTTCGTTCTTGATAAAGGTTTCCCAATGTTCTCCAAGCGTCAAACTTGTATTAGCCATAACTCTCTATACCTCTAATATTCATATATACCGTATATGAATATATGTTTTGTGTTCTAATTGCAAGCACGAACATTTTGTGGATGCAAAAAAGCAGACGACCGCTGTTGTCTGCCGATGAGTTGGCAGGCCCGGAGGGTGATAGTGTATTTTAAAATAGGGTAGTGTGTTTAGGCAGGTTCGTAGCGCTGTACCATAATTTCAGCTTCACGCTGGCGCATGGTGTAACTGTCAAACCACGCTTGCATCCGTAGCAAGGTATCCATAGAGACGCCAAAGGCTTTTTCGATGCGAAGGGCCATTTCTGGCGAGAGTGCTGCTTTTTCATTGACAAGATCAGAAAGCGTTGCCCGGCGAACGCCAAGGATGTCAGCAGCGCGAGAGACCGACAACGCCAACTCCTCAAGAATTTCAGTGCGAATAAAAGCACCTGGATGAGGAGGCTGCATTCCTACGTTTGTAATGGCTTCGCTCATTAGTGATAGTCCTACACCTCAAAAAACTCTAGATCAAACTTCTGGATATACTGCGCGAGAAGCGGATTAGACAGCTCATAGCCTTGCTCTGTTTTCACTACAAAGCGGTGGCGCAGCAACCGCTGCAGGCTTGCTTTATTCGTTGGTTTTTCATGGCGGATGATTTGACGGACCGTTGCCTTCATGACTTCCGTACCACAAAAGTTTTTCCAGAAGCGGCTCAAGGGATGATTGTGCTCCACCAGAATGCGCTCGCGGAGAATGCGGTCTAGATCCTCGCCGGTGAGGGTGGTACGGTTTTCCGCATTGGCGATTTCCACCAGGTAATAGCAGATCTCCTGGGCCAAAGCGGGATGACCACGGGTGAGTTCATAAATGCGTTCCGGGATGCCGTTCTCGTAGCGGATAGGGAAATCGTCAGTAGGATGAGTAAGCTGCAATGTCTTCTCGCGGGAAAGGTAGCGCACTTGCAGCGGTTGCGAGTGGACAAAGTATTTGCCCCAGTCGGGCTCGCCGAGTTCATCGAAAAAGTGAGCCCCCGCAAAGAGGAAAATAACCTGATGCTGATGTTGGGTATAGCTACGCATGGCGCCGAGCAGCTGCCCTGCCTTGTCGGGCTGTGCTCGGAAACCTCGCTCTTGGAGGGCTTCGTATTCGTCAAACCCAATCACTAGCCGGATCTGTGCGTTTTCTGCCAAGGTGGAAAGATGCTTGCTCAATTCGGTCCAGGAACGCAGCCAATCGTCGGTTGCGGCCCACGGCTCTTCGTCGATGTTAAAGGATTGGTTCACCCGCTCACGGATGAGCACCAGCCAACTCTTCACGTCGGAGTATTCACCGCCTTGCAGGTCGAGCACCATAACGCGAAAGCCTGGCCCAAGCAGTTGGGGGAGGAACTTCAACAGCGATGTCTTACCCACCCGTCGTTGCCCCTGTATGAGAAACAGAGGCATCTCGGGCGCTGTGCGGATAGTGAAGGAAAGCGTATCTTTTAGGTCGTCGCGGTCGAGAAAGGTCGCCTGATGGCGGGCTGGCTCCAACGCTCCACCCACCTGATAGGGATTAGTTACGATAGGCGCTGCTGCCTGCTGCAGTTGACCCAGAGTAGCGTGCGCCTGTTTTTCCAAGTGCTCGATGCTCTGAAAATAATAGTGGTTCCATTCAGGACGAGCAGAAAGATTGGCGGCTTTAAAAGCATCCAACGCCCGGTTAACCTCCTGGAAGCTGTCAAGCCGTAGCTTGATATTAGTTTGCTGGCGGTACTTAAGAAATGCTTTCGTAAGCGCATCCCATGACTGCAGCCAAGGTTCAGAGGGGGAAAGTTCGGCCTGGTCTTCTAAATGGTTTCCTTTACTTGAAAGCTGATGAAGTACCGATCCGAGCGATCCTTACTCACAACAATTGAGGTAATTTCGGCCGTCGAGGGCAATGTGCGATGCCAGCGAATGGTTAGCGGCTTATCTTGTTTTGCTAGCGTGAGTTGGCGTTGATCACGTTCAAAGACAAACGCGTTCTTAGCATATTTGGCGGATTGCTCAAAATGTCGCTTTTTAAATGTCGGGTAATCCATCCCATATTTGAAGAAATTAACGAATGCTTTATCAAGGTGCCGTAATGACTGCTGTAGACAAACGCTAGATACTTCGTTTAACCATACCAATTCAGGATCAGCTTTCAACGCCTTTAACATCGCGGCAGTCATGGTATAGCTTATTCGTCGTTGTTCTTTGTACCAACCATCGGTACGAATTTGTAGGAACCGATTGTAAACCACCCGGCAACTGCCAAACGTTTGCGCCAGTTGTATTTGCTGAGCCTCATTTGGGTAACAACGAAATTTATAGCCACGTTCGATGTCCATGCCTGCATTTTACAGGCAAAATACTACTCTGTAACTATCTGTTGCGTATCATCATAGGTGGTTTGACGCCTTATATCCCTGCCCTAAAAAACAGAGTCTTACGGCGTTTAGGATAAACTACGCATATCGGGTCGTATACATCCGCTTTATTGGCACCCACGCGCAGTATGACAAGATTGATGTACAAAACATTTAACTGCTGGAGGATTAACGATGGACATCAAACCGATTAAAACTGATGCCGACTACCGTGCAGCATTAAAAGAAATTGAAAGCCTAATGATGGCAGGGCCTGATACGCCAGAAGGCGAAAAGCTAGATGTCATGGTTACGCTTATTGAGGCTTATGAAGCCAAGCACTTCCCCATGGACTTGCCTGATCCTGTTGAGGCGATCAAATTCGAAATGGAACGCAAGGGCTTAACCGTAAAAGACTTAGAGCCCATGATCGGCAAAAGTAATCGCGTTTACGAGATCCTTAATCACAAGCGCTCCCTGACTTTGAAGATGATCTGGAAACTCCACAAAGACTTAGGCATTCCAGCAGAGTCGTTAATCAAACCACCTCAAGCTCATGTCTCATCAATATCGCAGCGGAGATAAGCTTCGCAATATCTCTGCTATCGATGGGAAGCTGGCTGAACATGAAAAAGTTTTTCGTAGCGGGAGTTATGAAATGCCAATGCATGCTTGATTTGTTATCCAACTGTAAACCGGAGCTACAAAAGCCGATTAAACACTGTATGTAGAGATATACCATGACTATCGAAGCCCGATCAATCGCTACCTTGCGAAGCCTGCCGTTAGAACAACAAATCGAGGTGCTAAATTTTACACAATTTATTCAGCAACGGCTGACGCCCGTAACCCAACTTCGTCCCATGGGTTTGTGCCGCGGCGAGTTTGTCGTTCCAGATAATTTTGACGCACCGCTGCCGGAAGAGATTCTATAAAGGGGTTGAAGGATAATGGGATTGGTTTAATCTTTTGCTAATATGAGTTTTGATTTCGCTACCCTTGATACCCTACGCACCCACCACCCGGCATGGCGGTTGTTGCGTTCCGACCATGCGCCGCTGGTGGCAAGTTTTCTACAGCGCGTGTTTGTGGCCCCCAATGTGCGTTTGATTGCGGCGGCGGATTTGGCGGAAGCCCTAGAGGATGAGCTGTATGCTTTGCGCCAGCAGCTCGGTGATAAGGTTTTTCCCAAGTCTGCGTTGGAGTATTTGAACGATTGGGCCAGTCCCGAGAAAGGTTGGTTGCGTAAGTTTTATCAGCAGGGTTCGGATGAGCCGCAGTTTGATCTGACGCCGGCTACCGAAAAGGCCATCGCTTGGCTGGGGCAACTCTCGGAACGCAGTTTTGTCGGCACCGAATCCCGCCTGCTCACCTTGTTTGATTTGCTCAAGCAAATGAGCGAGGGCAGCGAGTCGGACCCTGAAAAGCGCATTAGCGAGCTACACAAACGGCGTGACGAAATTAATGCTGAAATCCTGCGGATACAGGCCGGTGACATACCCTTATTGGATGATATCGCCTTAAGAGAACGTTTCTTACAGTTCATACAACTGGCCCGAGAGTTGCTCACAGACTTCCGCGAGGTGGAGCAGAATTTTCGCAAGCTGGACCGTCGTGTGCGGGAACGTATCGCCCTCTGGGAAGGCGCCAAGGGCGCTTTGCTGGAAGAGATTATGGGTGAGCGGGATGCCATTGGCGACTCTGATCAAGGTCGGAGCTTCCGCGCCTTCTGGGATTTTTTGATGTCCAGCCGCCGCCAGGAAGAATTGACCGAGTTACTGGCCCAGGTGTTGGCCTTGCCACCCGTGGCGGACCTAAAGCCAGATGCCCGTATACGGCGGGTGCATTACGATTGGCTGGAGGCGGGCGAGCAAACGCAGCGCACAGTGGCGCAGCTATCCCAGCAGTTACGGCGTTTCCTTGACGACCAGGCGTGGCTAGAGAACCGCCGCATCATGGACATCCTGCATGATATCGAGAGCAAAGCGTTGGCTTTACGGCAGTCGCCACCCACTGGCCATGTGATGATCATCGTAGAGCCTGCCGCCGACATCAAGCTGACTATGGAACGACCCTTGTTTACCCCAGCCCTCAAACCCTTGATCGCCAATACCGATCTGCAGATAGGAGACGAAGATATTAACCCAGCCGTCTTATATGCACAGGTGGTGGTGGACAAAGCGCAGCTGGCCCAGCATGTTCGTCAGGCGCTGCAGATGCGTTCACAGATCACCCTACGGGAGTTGATCGATAGGCAACCCTTGCAACACGGTTTGGCTGAGCTGATAACTTATCTACAATTGGGTAGCGAGTCCTTTAACGCCGTCGTGGACGAGGATAGGTTGGATCTGATTGTCTGGCAGGCGTTAGCCAGCGACGGCGCCGAGGTGCGCAAACAGGCGCGATTACCCCGGGTGATTTTTGTGAGGTAGATATGAATCAAGCACCACAGGCACCGGGATCAGTAGACATCTCGGCAAATGCAGAATTTTCCACAGTGGTTATCAGCTTGCTCAAGGGTGTCATCTACCGGGAAGGGAGTGAACGGTTATGGGGATCGCTGCTAAATTTACAAAGCCAGGTACGGGACTATGTGTTGGTGTTAGGGTTAGATTTGCTGCTGGACGAAGCCGAAGGCTATGCTTTCCTCAAGAGTCGGCCACAACCCCCAGACGCTGATCCAGCCTCCAAGCTGCCACGCTTAGTGGTGCGTAGACCGCTCTCGTTTCCGGTTAGCCTGCTACTGGCGCTGCTGCGCAAGAAATTGGCCGAGTTCGACGCCGGTGGCGGCGATACACGATTGATACTTACCCGTGACGATATGGTGGAATTGGTGCGGATATTTCTACCCGATAGTAGCAATGAGACCCGATTAATCGATCAAATCGAGACCCATCTCAATAAAATTGTCGAGCTGGGTTTTCTGCGCCGCCTAAAGCCCACGGGCGGAGTATCAACAGCCAGTAGTCCGCCCAGTTTTGAGGTGCGGCGTATTCTCAAGGCATTTGTCGATGCCCAGTGGCTGGCGGATTTCGATGCCCAACTAGCGAACTACCAAGCCCAATGGGTGGACGCTGCATCTGAAACCAACGGTGTTGGCCATGCATGAACCGCAATCCATGCCTCTGGATTTTGTGGCCGATGACACCCTAGCGGGTTTTCGGCTAAAACGGTTAGAAGTGTTTAACTGGGGCACCTTCGACGGTCGG
>CAYRGG010000123.1:0-6085 GCA_964423745.1 uncultured Candidatus Competibacteraceae bacterium
GACGGTCCAACATATGCTGGTGCATGGACTCTGTGTAATGTTGATAAGTATTTTTACCCTGGTGCTTAGCTCGATACATGGCAATATCTGCATTTTTAACTAAGCTATCCACGTCAGTACCGTCTTCCGGATAAGCGGTTATGCCAATACTGGTGCTGATATAAAATTCCTTTTGACGGATGATAATAGGTTTCACCAAGGCATGAACAATCCGATCCGCTACTTTCGCCGCCTGGTAAGAATGACTGATGTTAGGCAGTAGAATGATAAATTCATCACCGCCCAGTCGAGCGACGGTATTGTCCAAATCAGTTTCTCCGCGGGCCACATAGTCTTCAGCACGAATGCAGGTGGTGAGTCTTTCAGCCACCTCCCTTAATAATTGATCACCCGCATCGTGACCTACCGTATCGTTAACCTGTTTGAAATTGTCGAGGTCTAAAAAAAGCAAGGCAAACGTTTTGTTATACCGGCGTGCATGACTCAACGCACGTTCCACATAATCCAAAAACATCCGCCGATTGGGCAACCCTGTTAGGCTATCGTGGTAGGCAAGATGGCTAATCTGCGCATTAGAATGCTGTAATTTTTCGCTCATGTCTTTAAAAGCGTTAGCAAGACTGCCAATCTCGTCCGCTCGGCGAATATCGAGCCCATGGGGAAATTTCCCAGCACCGATGGCCTGTGCCACTTTACTTAACTTGTTGATTGGGTTGATGACTAACGCTCTTAAAATCAAGAACAGCAGAATCGTGGTCACTAACATAGCAATAAACATAACGGTTGCCACAGAAACGGCTAAGTTGCGGCTGGCCAACAAAAATTCTGCCTCCGGCATCACAGCCAGCAAAAACATATTGCCCGGTAATGCAGCAATCTGAATCAAAACAGATTTATTAAGTAAATTGGTTCTTAATACTTCCTGGTGGGTCGTGCTTGTAAGTACGCGATCCAGCAAGTCTTGAGACAAGACTGGATAAGTCTGACCTTTCTCGTTCCCAAAGATCACATTACCTTGTCGGTCTGCCAGCAATAGATAGCCAGTTTTACCAATTTGATTTTCCCGCACCTGTTCTTCTAGAAAATCAAGCGTAGTTGTTATCATCAAATAGCCCTGTGGTTCTGCCGAACGAGAGTTCGAGGCAGCAGCCTGGGATAAATAAATTACTTTACCGATCAATAGATGTGTTGTTTCATTGTTTGAATCGCGAAAAACGGTTGTATAGAGATTTGCGTTGGCGGGTTGCATGGCTTGAAAATCGCGACGATTGTTAGGCCATTTCACATTGTGTCGCACCCGATCAGTTGAGCGAATCGCTTCGTAACCGTCGGGCAAAAACAAACTAATTTCAGCGTAATCGGGAAAAGCACTTCGATAATCATCGAATAAATTACGAAGAGATTTTTGAGTCAAACGGAAACTTTCATCTTGTTCAACACTTAGCAAGTAGCGTTTCAGCAACTCGGAATTTGCTAACAATTCGACATGCGCCTTTGCCATGGCTAGACGCGACCACGTGTGATGTTGGATCTGATCCAACAACGTCGTCATCTGATAAAAAGTTTTCTCTTCTGAAAAATCCCGTAATTGAATATAGGCTACCCAACCCAGGGTTAACATGGCGATGAGGATAGCGGGCGCCAGAAACAGCAATATCTTAGCCTGAAGTCTCATATTCATAATTAGGCCGACCCGCGCTGAATGTTTTTTAGAGGTGTAAAGGTAAGCGCTCGATAAATAACAAACACGTATCTGTTAATGCTAAATCGCCATATCCAAGGCAATAATTTCATGACCTTCCCAGTAAACGTAGATAGCAAAAATCTAGGCTACAGTCTATCTAGAGCATTTCCCGTTCGACTGTACACGGCGTTAGCCTTCGGTCTCGGCGTGCTCATGTACTGTGTGTACACTCCGCGCACCTCGCCTTGGCTGCGCTTCAGTACAATCAAAGCGAAAACCCTCTAGCTAAAAGCTCGCTGCCTTTTAAATTCCATTATAAAAATTAAGCAATTTTTACGCCGTTCTTTGTATTAATGATTTCTAAAAAGTGACTAATATTTTTAATCACTTATGGTTTGAAGGGGTTAATCAACAATATCGACAGTTAAGCGACTGTCTTTTTTATTGAACCAATTTGAATCAGAGTGTGTTTTACAAGCAATATCATGACTGCGGTATTTGTCTATAAACCAAAAAAGTTAGTCACATGGGTTGATTCAACCCATTTTGGTCACAAGCAAGTGACAATTTAGGTCACCTTTACCTATCATTAATTTTTTTACTTGATTGAATTAAAAATAAAAATATTAAAAGCCACAAACATCGTTACTGACCAAAAGTGGACGAATTTGTCGATCATAAAACCAATGATGAGATCATTCAAAAATCGGAGGAAATCTAAATTAGCTATAAGTTAACCCTTAAAAATTAGCTGGTCCATAAAGCACGTTTGGCAACCAGGTCACCAATCCTGGCAACAGGGCTAATAAGCCAAGCACCAATAACTGAATAACGATAAACGGCGCCACGCCCCGATAAATTTGGCCTGTACCTACGGCAACGGGCGCTACACCACGCAAATAAAATAAAGCAAAACCAAAGGGAGGGGTAAGAAAGCTGGTTTGTAAATTGATAGCAATCATAACACCTAACCATATGGGGTTTAAATCCATAGCTAGCAGCACGGGACCAACAATAGGCACTACTACGAAGGTAATTTCTATAAAATCCAGGATAAAGCCTAGGAGAAACATCACCACCATAACTACGAAAACAGCGCCAAATACGCCACCTGGCAAGTCAGTCAGGATGGCATGCACGGCGTCATCACCACCAAAGCCTCGAAAAACCAGTGAAAATACCGAGGCACCCAACAAAATAAAAAACACCATACAGGTGATTTGAGTGGTGCTACGCACCACATCGCGTAGCTGGTTACGCGTTGATTGTTTTTGTATCGCGGCTAATAACATGGCGCCAACGGCGCCGACGGAAGCCGCTTCGGTGGGCGTCGCCAAACCACCCATAATGGAACCCAGTACGGCAAAGATAAGTAATAAAGGAGGTATTAACACTAAAATTGTGCGACGCAGGAGTTCACTGTTTTTTATAGTGCGGCGTTCTTGCCAAGGAATAGCAGGACAAGAAGCAGGTCGCCACCAAGCCACGAAAATTAGATAGGTGATATAAAATCCTACCAACAACAGACCGGGTAATAGTGCGCCGGCAAATAAATCCCCCACAGAGACGGTCTCTGGAGAAAACAAACCCATCTCCAATTGTGCTTGTTGATAAGCCGCACTCAGCACATCACCCAACAACACCAGAACTATGGAGGGTGGAATGATTTGACCCAACGTACCTGAGGCGCAGATGGTGCCACAGGCCAAACTTGGATCATACCCCCGGCGCACCATGGTAGGTAGAGACAACAAGCCCATGGTAACCACAGTGGCGCCTACAATACCGGTACTCGCGGCCAGTAACATACCGACTAAGGTCACAGAAATGCTTAAGCCACCCCGCAAAGGCCCAAATAACAGCGCCATGGTATCTAAAAGCTGTTCAGCCACACCTGAGCGTTCTAGCATAACGCCCATAAATACGAACAGGGGCACGGCAATCAGGGTTTCATTAATCATAATACCGTACAGGCGATTAGGCATTGCCTCTAAGAAGACTGGGTCGAATAAGCCGACGAACCCGCCTATAAAGGCAAAGAAAAGCGCTACACCGGATAAGGTAAAGGCGACTGGATAGCCCAGCAACAAAAGCAGACAAACAGCTATAAACATGCCAAAGGCCATCCATACCATAGTGAATTTATAGCTCCTCGGCTAAGGCAGGTTTGGTGAAGATAAAAAGAATGGACCTAAGCTTCATGAGTCTCTATCGTTTGTCTAGAAAAATGTCCAGTCAGTGTGAGAAGACTACGCAAAAATTCCGAGACGCCTTGTAACAATAGTAAGACTGCCATCAGTAATATGACAGTTTTGAGTAGGAAAACGCCGGGCAAGCCCCCCGCCTCTCGAGATCCTTCCAAAACTATCCACGATTCCACTACATATCCCCAGGAAATCCATAATAAAAAAAGTCCTGTAGGAAATAGCAACACCAAGGTGCCCAATAAATTAACTAATGCCTGAGTACGAGGCTGCATCTCGCGGTAAAAGATATCCACCCGCACATGTTTATCGTGTTTTAAGGTATAACCGATGCCTAGCAAAAAAACTAAGCCATGCAGGTAAACAACGGACTCCTGTAGGGCGATCCAACCTATATTGAAGACATAACGTAGCACCACAACAAGAAAGGTAATGCAGACCATGGCCAATGTAAGCCATGCGATAAATCGACCAATCGATTCATTAACAGTATCGATTTTTTGACTTATCCACCTCAAATGATTGATTAAGGATGTCATAAAAATAGTTTTGATTGATGTGTACAGACAAATGTGAAATGCTCTAAAGCGTTTTCGCTTCGATTGTACACAAGGCAGCCGAGGCGAAGCGCGTGGAGTGTACATGCCAGTACATGAGTACGCCGAGACCGAAGGCTAACGCCGTGTACAACTGAATGGGAAACGCTCTAGACCCAGAGATCGTGTAAGGTTGTATAGTTATCCACATGAGCAATCAGAATGCGTTTGAATTCGTTCGGATCCTTTATTTGGGTGAGTTCTCCAGGGCGTGGAAACAACTGATCTTGCAACCGCGAGAGCCAAAAACGTAACGCCGCAACCCGCAACATGGCAGGCCATATATTGTGCTCGCAAGGCAGCAAAGGACGCTGTGTATGATAGGCTTTTAAAAGCGCCACTGTCTTTTCAGCATCCAATGCCCCATTGACAAAACACCAGTCGTTTACAGTGACTGCCACGTCATAGAGCAACACACTATTACAAGCGTAGTAAAAATCGATAATTCCAGTCAGCGTATTGCCTACGAATAGCGCGTTGTCACGAAACAGATCAGCGTGGATCACCCCCCAAGGCAACCCAGTCCGGCTGAATTGAGCCTGAAACGTGACTTCTTGCCGTAATAAAGCCGCATCGACTTTATCTACGTAAGGTATCAAGCGTTCCGCTACTTGGCGTCGCCAACCGGGACCACGGGTGTGTGCCCGACGCCCAGCAAAATCTTGACCATGGGCATGTAAATGACCTAGAGCTGCACCGATAGCCTGACACTGCTGGGGGTTTGGGAAGGTGGTGCTGGCGCCCGGCAAGCGTTGCACGAGGGCTGTGGGTTTGGATTTAAAGGTGCGTAGATAATCGCCTCTATAATCTCCAATGGGATGTGCGCTAGGCACGTCGCGTTCCGCTAAAAACGCCATAAGATCAAGATAATAGGGTAGGTCATCGAAACCGATCGACTCGAATAGGGTCAGCACGTAGCGACCACCGGTAGTGGTGACAAAGTAATTGGTATTCTCGACACCCTCGCTGATACCTTGATATTCAATTAGCGTTCCTACCGGATAGTTCTGCAAAAACGCTTTTAATTCATGGGATTCAACCCAGGTATAAACCGACATAAGCCATGGTCTTGCACATCAACGCGGGAAACATAGAAACCATAAGAAGCTTTACCAACTTAAAATCACCCAGCCAGGAATCATAAGCCGGTCATCCAAATCGTTATAACGGGTTTCCAGATTACCGTCTCCATCGGAATCTAATAGAAAATAGGGCAAGCCTAATTTGGGTAGAACCTGGACCATATATAATCGATTATTGATTCGGTATTCTTTTACCACGGCATCGGTAAGACGCCGTATGGTGACCTCAGGTATACCTGGATTCTCTTCTGTAGCCCCCCCTGGCACACCATCTGGCACAGGTTCTAGATCGGGTGGCGGCTGTTGGGCAACAGCAGTGGTAATAAGAAAGAGCAGCACAAAGGGCAGCTTATGCATTAGCGAACTCCTTTTTTCAAGAGCATGAAGTATTCGCACCCATTTATAGATCAAGAAGGGTTTGCTGTTCCTCTGGCGAAGGCTCGAAACCCCGACCTTCGTAGAAGTTAAAGATAGCATCCACTACGTCCTGGGGTTTGTCTAGTATCTGCAGAAGATTTA
>CAYRGG010000124.1:0-5961 GCA_964423745.1 uncultured Candidatus Competibacteraceae bacterium
TGCGCCGCTTACGCTTCGCAGCTCGGCTGGCGGGTCTTCCTCCGTCCATGGAGTCATTCAATGTGCTTCGGTGAAGAATGCAATTCTTGGATAAACTGTAAGTCATCTCCTTCCAAAGGAGGCCGCGAATACTTCCCTGTATGTTTAGTGCTAATTTCCAAAATCTTTGATACGGTTTCTAAGGGCTATGCAAGTCCTGATTATGCGTAAGTTCTATAAGGATTATTTTTGGTATAAAAGTTTACTCAACAACTCGGGTCAACAAGCCAGAAATAAGGGGTTCGGCAAGGTCTGTGGAAACCCCTTCTTGATCAGGCCCCTGGCTAAATAAGCTGACTACTAGTTGATTGCCCTGTTGGCGCAAACCAATCAGTTCATTATCATCCCAGTCTAGACCTATGGCGCTATATCTAGCAGTGCTACTATCTAATATTTTGCCGTAGATATAGGTGTTGGGTAGGAAGGGGACGATTTCACGCTGGCTAATGTCAGGGTGTCCCGCTGCAGGACCAGTAATTATCTGTGCACTAAAGGCATAGCGTAACCGTCTTAAAGTGTAGGTTGAGCGGTTGTTTAAAACAAGCGAAGGTCCCTCTAAGCTGTATTCATTGCCGCTTTGGTCTACATACTTGCCCGGAATAAGAGCGTTTAGGCCAGAGGGACGGGCAACCTCCTGAAGGGAAACGGTATTGAAGACAAAGGCGCCTGTCGGTGTAATCGCAAACCGCACCGCCATATCGTAATAAGTCGTTGCGCCTGTGTTGATATTGGTAATGGGTACTCTGAATAAGTTCAGAATTCGTCCCGAACCAACTAGGTGGGCAGATTCTAGTTCAATTTCTTTTTGTGTCCCTGGTATTACCTCGGCAGTGGCTATACTCATCCCTAGACTTGCCGTTGCTATAACCATAATGAGTATAAAGAATCGCATTTTCATCGTTCCATGTCTCCTTGCTGGGGATTTTTGATTTTTAAAGTAGACGCCTATTTGTAAACCAAACCAGGTGGTTTTATGTACAATGTTTGCCGACAGAGTTGTTGATGTGCTTTAGTTTAACGCGGTTAATTACCCTCCCTTTCTATTGAGCCACTTGTCAGTGCAAATATAGCAGAAATTTGTCAAATGGAGGTCAATGACCCCTCAACTTGTCTGGCGTTGTGATTGCGGCGCTACTCATGACCGGGAGGTGGCAGCGGCTGTTTGGATTTTGCAGTTGGCAACTTGTAGATATTACAAATACTCTTGTCGTTTTTACCAAATTCAAGGTGCCTATAAAGACAACCTTGCTAACTCTGCCTAGCATCAAAACATGAATATGGAAAGTACGTTTGGCATCGATGCTATAATACCCGACTGTTTCTAAACACATCTATGGCTTGGTGGATGCATCTGTTTCATATAACAAAAAAATTGATAGTACCGTTAACTTTTCTACTGTATGATTAAAAGGACTGGGAGAAATCTGCGCTATGGATGAGCCTTTGACAGCACATGCCAATAAACAAATAAATGTTGCTGATACCCGTTCTTTAGTGACCCTGCCTGCCTTTTCCCCCTTTTTTGTTACCTGGCTTGTTATGTTCTTTTGCATTGTGGGTATCGGCTATTGGTTTTATCAACAGCAGATGACCTACAATAGGGAACTTGCCTTTGAACGGGTGCGGGATATCGGTGATCTTAAAGCGCAGCAACTTTATCGTTGGCTGCGAGAACGCCGCTATGACGCAACCATGCTTTATAGAGATCATCTTGCCTTAGGTTTGTCCTCTTTTTTGACCAACCCGGAAGAAAACCAGCTGCGCCAAGAGACCCGCACTTGGATGGAATCCCTAACCCGTTATTACAGTTACAGCGATATATTATTGACTAATCGCCAAGGCCAGATTTTACTGTCTATCCCGCCTAATCATCAGGCAATCGATAAATCGAGCTCAGCCTGGAGCTTTGTTGAGCAAGCCATAAACATGCAAAACGTCGTGTTATCGGATTTTTATATCAACCAGCAGGGTAAACCACAACTTGATTATGTCGTGCCGATAGTGACCAATAACAACGACGCTGCTCCTTCCACGCTATTGGCGATTCTAGTGCTGCGCATTGATCCAAACGATTTTGTTTTTCCGCTGCTCGATGAATGGCCTACCCAAAATCAGAGCATCGAAACCCTTTTGATCCGCCGTTCTGGCGACTTTATTATCTATTTAAACCGAGGTATTCATGGCACGGCAGAGGAGGCTCTGCTACAAGAAATACCTTTGGATAGCGTTGATCTGATTGCTGCTTCATCATTACAGCAGAAAGTGGGTGAACTGACCGGTCGCGATCATCGGGGTGTTCAGGTGATTGCGGCAGTGCGGCCCATTGAAGAATCCGATTGGTATCTCCTTGCCAAAATCGATCAAGCAGAAGTTGACGCGCCACTGCAACGCATTGCTTATCAAACGTTGGCTATCGTGGTATTAGCAACACTTGTGACGACGCTAGGACTGTGGTTGGTATGGGGTTTTCAATCGGAGCGTTTGTTGCGGCGCCAAAAAATCATGCTGGAACGACAAGTAAAAACCCGTAGCGCCGCTTTAGCCAGCACTCATCGCGCTTTGCAGGTGGCTTTAGGAGAAAGACAGTTTTTTGTGGATGAAATAGCCTATCAAGCGACCCATGATATTCTCACGGGTCTTTACAATCGACAAGAATTTGAGCGTCGTTTAGGACATTTACTGGACGATATAGCCAATGATGCAAGCGCTCACGCCATATGCTATTTGGACCTGGATCAATTTAAGATCGTCAACGAAAGCTGTGGTCACAAAGCTGGCGACGAAATGCTGCGTCAGTTGGCGGGTCTTTTTCAAAATCAGGTGCGTCAGCACGACACCTTGGCGCGGCTTGGCGGCGACGAATTTGGCGTGCTCTTGGGGGGATGTACCCCTGAACAAGGTCAACGGCTCGCTAATGCCCTCCGCCAAACGGTCGAAAAATTTAGTTTTGTATGGGAAAACAAGCGTTTTCGAATCGGCGTCAGCATCGGTTTGGTGGCCATTGACAAAAACAGCGGCAGTATTGCTGCTGTGTTGAGGGCCGCAGACAGGGCCTGTTATGTAGCAAAGGAGACAGGTCGTAATCGCATTCATGTTTATCACGAAGAGGACGAAAATCTGGTCAAACGGGATAGTGAGTTGCAATGGCTGACCCAGATTCCCCAAGCCCTAGACGAGAATCGCTTTGAGCTTTATGCGCAACTCATTTCTCCAGTTCAAGCGCATACAGATAATCGCGTTCATTATGAATTACTGCTGCGCTTACGGGATAAAAATGGGCAGATTGTCTCACCCGGCATATTTTTGCCTGTGGCTGAGCGTTATCAATTGGCAGGGCGTCTTGATCGATGGGTAGTGGCTAACGCGCTGCAGTGGTTAGCCCGTCATCCTGACGTCAGTAAGACAGTGGCTTTATGGGGAATCAATCTGTCGGGACAGTCGCTGAGCGAAGACAGTTTTTTAGAGTTTGTTCTGCAACAGTTTGACGAAACGGCTATTTCGGCCGAGCAGATTTGCTTTGAGATTACCGAGACAGCGGCAATTGCTAACCTTAAAGGAGCGGTTCGATTTATAAACTCGCTAAAACAGCGGGGTTGTCATTTTGCTTTAGATGATTTTGGTAGCGGACTTTCTTCATTTGCTTATCTTAAAAATCTTCCCGTGGATTATGTCAAAATCGATGGGGTTTTTGTCAAAGATATCATGGATAATTCCCTGGATTTCGCTATGGTGCGGTCAATCAACGAGATTGGCCAATTAATGGATAAGAAAACCATTGCCGAATTTGTAGAAAACAACGCTATTTTAGACAAGCTTCGTTCCCTAGGTGTGGACTATGTGCAGGGTTATGGTGTGGGTCGACCTCATCCTTTGCAAGACCTCGTTAGTAAACAAGTCCTTCATGTTCACAAAAAAGATATAGAAAAAGATTAAATACGCTATATGGTATATTTATTGTATGGTTTATTGGATATTCAGTAACTTAGGCTAGTATTTATTAATATCAAAAACGATAGTAGGAGAAGACCATGAAAGCATTAACTATCTGTTTTATTTTATTTTCCATGGCTGCAGTTGGACAGAGTATTGAAAAAGTCTACACCTGGACCGATGCAGAGGGCGTCACTCACTACAGCAGAGATGCGCCGGAAGGTACTGAAGCCGAATTGATTTCTCTAGATGAACAAGGCTCTTTATCGATTATCGGTACTGAAGCAACCAACCCTGGGATTGTAGGTGATGATTCTCAAACAGAGCCGGCTGAATCAAATCCTTAGTCGATTACATGAAAAATCAGTTTAGAAATTAAATCGATCTTTATCTCAGGTGGCGTTTTATTACGCATTATTAATGTGTGCAGCTGCTAAAGCAAGTGAAAAGAAATTCTCTATTGGGCGGAATTTATATGTTATATCTTGAGGCAACCATAAAAAAATCTGTTTAGAGCTTTTTGATGAAAATTCTGTTAGTGGAAGATGAACCTACTGTATTAAAGGCTCTGGAAGAGTTATTAACGGCTGCTCAACACGTTATTGTAACTGCTCAGAACGGTGAGCGAGGGGTTGAATTATTTTTAAATGAAAAACCGGATTTGGTGTTGTTGGATGTTAACCTGCCTGGTTTAAATGGCTACCAGGTGGCTCAACATATTCGGTCTAAAACAGATGGAGAATGGGTGCCCATTATCTTTTTGAGCGGTGAGGGTAGCGACGAAGCCATTTCTCGTGGTATTGAAGTGGGCGGGGACGATTACTTAGTCAAACCCATCTCTTATACCGTATTATCAGCCAAATTACGGGCCATGGAGCGTATCGCTATCATGCGTCGGGATTTGGATCGTGTATCAAAGCAGCTAGCTGACGCAAATAAACACCTAAAATGGTTGTCTTTCCATGATGCTTTGACCAATGTGGCTAACCGCCGGTATTTTGATAGTGTTTTAACACAAGAATGGAATCGTCAACGACGCCATGGTAAACCGTTGAGTTTACTGTTGATCGACGTAGATAATTTTAAAGCTTACAACGACTTTTATGGCCATCAACGTGGCGATAATTGTCTCAGTCAAATTGCCCAAGTGTTGCAACGGCGCGTACAACGCAGTTCTGATTTCCTTTGTCGTTATGGGGGTGAAGAGTTTGCGGTTATATTACCCTTGTTAGGCCATGAAGAAGCTTACCAACTCGCGGAGCGATTACGTCTAGATGTGAAAAAAGCACAATTGGAACATCGTGCGTCATCGACGGCGACTTATGTGACAGTGAGCATCGGTGTGGCAAGCACTACCCCTTGTGCATCGTCGACCACCAGTGATCTTATTTCTAGCGCTGATAAAAAACTTTATATAGCTAAATCCCTAGGTAAAAATCAAGTCATCGACAACCCTTCATAATTTCAGAATAAAACTAAGTCATAGACATCCTTTTGAAATTGACCGGATAGGTATAATTCAGGCTCCTGCCTTTTACAACAAGTAACAACTCAACTATTAAATTTAAAACTTAAGTTTGTACTATAAGCAGCATCAACTGCTTTATATTGCCTGAGTCATGCATAACTCAGATAATTTTAATCAGTCTAGTTGATTAAAACGAGCGCGTTTCTAGGAAGAGAGAATTGATTTTAGGGAAATAAATAACAGTGTTTCAGATTCATTCCTCACTAAATAAACCAAAAAAACAGTTTAACAAATCATCTTTGATGTTCCCACCAGTGAAGTTTTTATTAAATTTCGATTTTCGATTTAATAAATCAATCGCATCTCAAACTAAGAATAAAAATAATTTTATCCATCCATATCAATTACCTTTGTTAGTTTAATACGACGAAGTAAAAAGTTTCTAATGGTAATGCCTTAACTTATCTATAATAGACCTCTTGAAAAAGTCACTTTGCTAGGTCAATTTCAAAGTTATGAATGGC
>CAYRGG010000125.1:0-5917 GCA_964423745.1 uncultured Candidatus Competibacteraceae bacterium
GCTCATACCTGAAGTGTTGAGGGTTCATTGCCACTTTTTCAAGTGGTCTAATATTTCATACGTGGATGAGATTAATTTTCTGTATTTAAAGGAGATTTGCTTGTATTAAGAATTGTATTATTTATATAAATTTACGCAACATTGAAACTAATAAAGTGTTTTAAAGATTATATTTTTTTAAGGAGTTGGGTGGCATGAAGCTGCTTATCGTCTATCGGCATAGGCTTTTTAGAGAAAGTCTTCGCCACTTGTTAAAGCAATTAAACAATAATGTATTGGTGCTAGAAGCTTCCAATTTTAACCACGCATTAGATCTCATTCACGCAAATCCAGACTTAAATTTAGTGTTGCTGGATTTAAATGTTTCGGATATCAATGGTTTTGACGCACTAGATATTTTAAAAAACCGCTATACCCATTTATCTGTGGTGGCGCTCTCCGATTCGGAAGACTATGCAGAGATTCGGCGAGCCATCGCTGCGGGTGCGCAAGGATTCATTTCCAAGTCATATACGGGAAGCGTATTAGTAAGCACGTTGTTGTCCATTCTCACAGAAAAAACTTCTGTACCCCCTGCACCCTTAACGTTACCTGCTAATTCGCCAAGGATAGATGCGAGTACATCGACTATTACCGTAGGGAGTCCTCCGTTACAGAGTTTCCCGAATACCCGCCACTTAACCCGTCGCCAGCGTGATGTGCTCGCCTTGCTCAAGCATGGCAAGACCAACAAAGAAATTGCCCGCTCCCTTCGCCTTGCCGAAGGTACTGTTAAATCCCACTGTATGGCTATTTTTCGAGAGCTTAGAGTGAACAATCGTACCGAAGCAGCTCTTCGGGCAAAAGGTATGTTTCCCCTTAATTCTTGAAAAGCTCCTTTTCAAGAAACTCAAGTATTCAATTTAAGAAATCTTTTAGCCTTTGGAACGGTATAGCGCGGCTTGTATTGCGTTTATTATCTAGCAAGTCGCTCCATGCCAACCCACTGACATCGATTACCTCCTTATTAGGATTGTGTTTCCTTTTGCCTAGAAAGCCTAATCATTAATCATGAGCGCACTAAGGTAAGTGGCAGGGAAGCAAAATTATGGATGAGAGTGATGAACGAAAAAAAATCTCCAATGACTACCCCACTTTCCAAACTTGGCCAGACCAAACAGACCAAACAAAAAGACTTAAATTTTATAGAAAAATTTATTGCACAACCGTCTTCCTTAGAAAAAGCCCTGCTAGATTCTCTCCTACCCCACACTCAAAACAAGCTAATTTTTACACCAGTTCGTTATCAAACCTTACTCTACGAAGCCAGCTGCAATATGGCAAGGCAAGAGCAACCCAGTGATGTGCTCACAAAAGGAGCAGCCCTACTTGCTCAAGAACAGGAATTAAGACGCTTTCTTAACCTCCAGCGCACATTGTTAATAGGAGGAGTGTGAGACGTGGGTCAGGATAACCTTTCTGATGCCCATCTGGCGCCTGAAGTAAAGCTTACCCATAGCGTGCTTTCGATGGACCATAAAGATGCTTTGCTGGTGCTTGGCCACATGTTTTTTCAACATCGTCAAAGCGATAAAGCGTTAATACTGTTTGAAGCCCTCCAGGTTTTATTTCCAGAAGACTTTCATGTCAGATTATCCCTCGCTTACGCCTACCTTATCAACGGACGCTATGCTGACGCTCTAGAGCTTGCGGCCCGCTGTGAGAGGGATACCGGGACAATGTTCAAGGGTAAGGCTTCGCCTAAAGCATTGATCGAAATTTGCGCTTTATGGGCACTCCATCGCAAGGACGAAGCACGTCAGCAATTTCAGACTTTAACAAATGGACTAACACGCTTATGACTGCGCAACAACATGCACGGACAGTGTTAATGGCCGTCACACGGCGCAATGACATTACCATCGCATTGTTTTTAGTGGCTATCATTTTTATGATGATTTTGCCGATGCCCACCTTTTTGGTGGACACGATGATTGCCTTTAATATGGGTGCCGCCATCGTATTACTGATGGTGGGGGTCTACATTGCAACACCCCTGTCGTTTTCTGTTTTTCCCTCCGTATTACTGCTAACCACCTTGTTTCGCCTCGCCCTGTCTATCACCACCACACGACTTATTTTGCTGCAGGCGGATGCGGGGCATGTGGTGTCCGCGTTTGGTAATTTTGTGGTGGCTGGTAACCTTATTGTCGGCATTGTGGTGTTTTTGATTATTACTTTGGTGCAATTTATTGTGATTACTAAAGGCTCTGAACGGGTTGCAGAGGTCAGCGCTCGTTTCTCCCTAGACGCCATGCCGGGTAAACAAATGAGTATCGATAGTGATCTGCGGGCTGGGGTTATTACCCTCGACCAAGCTCGGCGTCGCCGGGCGGATCTGGAAAAAGAAAGCCAACTTTATGGTTCCATGGACGGAGCCATGAAATTCGTGAAAGGAGACGCCATCGCCGGTTTGTGCATTATCGTGGTGAATATATTAGGAGGTATTTCCATCGGCGTCCTCCAAATGGATATGAGCGCTGCTGAGGCACTGCAGTTGTACACCATATTAACAGTCGGGGACGGTCTCGTTTCACAAATCCCTGCCTTGTTTATCGCCATTACTGCGGGCATTGTAGTGACCCGCGTCACCACCGAAGAATCCACCAACCTAGGCGCTGATATCGGCACACAGATTTTGGCTCAGCCCAATGCGTTATTGATCGGCGCTCTATTATTGGGTGGGTTTTCCCTCATTCCTGGTTTTCCTACGCTTATTTTTCTCTTACTAGGTCTCTTACTAGGCGGCATTAGTCTTACGCTAAAAAGCGTTGCAAACGCAGAGCAAAAAGATCCAGACGAGGTCTTTGCCAAGGTGATGACCTTGCCGCAACCTGGGGAGGCCAACAATAATTGTGAAAAATCCCAAGAGCTTTCTTTAACGGTTCCGCTGGTATTAAATCTCGCCCATTCTGATCGGGGAATAATTCCATCCCAAATCTTGAACAGGGAGCTGAACAAACTGAGCACTGCTTTTTACCGGGATCTAGGGATTCCGTTTCCCGGTTTTCATATGGGTATCGACGATCAGCAACCTCCCAATACCTATTCGATTAGGCTGCATGATGTTCCCGTCGCTCAAGGTGTCTTTTTAAGCAATCATCTGTTAGTTCCCGACTCCGCTGAACAGCTGGAGTTGTTAAATATCCTACACCAACAAGAGGCTGACTTTCTGCCGGGTTTGGGAGCTCGTTGGGTGGCGGAGCAATATAGCGAAGCGCTACGGGAGGCCGATATCAAAACCTTAGATACAGCGGGAATTGTAATTTACCATTTGGCTTGGGTGCTTAGAAAATATGCCCATGAGTTTATCGGTATCCAAGAAACCCGTTGTCTGTTGGATCAGATGGAATCTCAATGCGCCGAATTAGTCAATGAAGTACAACGCATCCTGCCACTTCACAAACTTACTGATATTCTTAAGCGGTTAGTGGCTGAGAATATCTCGATTCGTAATTTACGATCTATTCTAGAAGCTTTAGTGGAATGGGGACAGAAGGAAAAGGATTCTATCATTTTGACAGAGTATGTACGGGGTAGCTTGAAGCGTCATATCAGTTATAAATATACCAATGGTCACAACATTCTTCCCGCCTATCTCCTGGATCCTTCCGTGGAAGACACCATCCGCAATGGTATCCGACAAAGTCCTGCGGGTAGTTTTCTAGCTTTAGAACCTGCCGTTACGGGACAGTTTATAGAACAGATCAAACAAGCGGTTGGCGATGTCAATAGTCATGCCTGTAAACCCATTTTACTGACCGCCATGGACATTCGTCGCTATGTACGCAAACTGATGGAACTGGATTTCTACGAAATGCCCGTGCTTTCCTATCAAGAATTGAGTCCAGAAGTCACGGTGCAACCCTTGAATCGCATTGAACTGTCATGATCAGTCATGGATTATCTCGTTGATATGATCGAATAACATATTTTTGGTCGGTTCTAAATAATGTCATTTAGTTATTTTACCCATATGCTGGGAGAAATTATAGAACAAACACCTACCCTCGTTATGAAGGGCCGGGTGATACAGGTGACTGGAACCGTTATCAAAGCCCTGTTGCCTCAAGCTAAAATCGGTGAACTATGCCTTTTGCAGAATCCTGGACAGTCCCTTGGGTTACAAGCGGAAGTCATCGGTTTTTGCAGACAAACGGTACTATTGACACCCCTGGGTAATATGTTAGGTATCTCACCAGATACCCAAGTCATCGCTACGGGTAAAACCCATCAAGTGCCGGTCGGTACTCATTTGCTCGGTTCAGTGTTAGACGGTCTGGGTAATCCCATGAAGAGAGACTCTAGCAACAACGGTATTGAAGAATATTATCCGATTCATGCCGATTCACCCGACCCCCTCATGCGGCAAGTGATTGCCGCACCACTACAACTGGGTATCAAAGCCATCGACAGTCTGTTGACTTGCGGCGAAGGACAGCGTCTTGGTCTGTTCGCGGCCGCGGGGGGTGGCAAAACCACGCTAATGGCTATGTTAGTAAAAAACGCCCATGTGGATGTGGTCGTCATCGCCTTGATCGGCGAGCGGGGTCGGGAAGTGCGGGAGTTTATCGACAAGGAACTAGGGTCCACCGGAATGGCTAGAACGGTGTTAGTGGTAGCCACCTCCGATAAACCCGCCATGGAACGGGTAAAAGCGGCTTATGTGGCGACAGCCATCGCGGAATTCTTTCGCGATCAAGGAAAAAAAGTCTTGCTATTGATGGATTCGGTAACGCGCTTTGCTCGGGCTCAGCGGGAAATTGGTCTGGCGGCTGGTGAAGCGCCAACCCGCAGAGGGTTTCCACCCTCGGTGTTTTCGGAGCTGCCAAAACTCATGGAGCGGGCAGGGCAGTCGGACAAAGGTTCCATCACCGCATTTTACACGGTTCTGGTAGAAGGCGACGACATAACCGAACCGGTGGCCGACGAAACACGCTCAATTCTCGATGGCCATATTGTTCTTTCCCGCAAATTGGCCGCAGCTAATCATTATCCTGCCATCGATATTTTAGGAAGCATTAGCCGTGTCATGAATCAGATTGTCAGTAGCGAACATCGCCAAGCTGCTAACCGGGTGCGTGAACTCCTAGCTAAGTATGACGAAATAGAATTGTTGCTTAAATTAGGTGAGTACCAATCCGGCAACGATGCCTGCGCCGATGAAGCCTTGGCGAAAATAGACTCGATTCGTGCTTTGCTTCGCCAAGATACCAGCGAGAGTATTCCCTTCACAGACACCCTGGCACAATTACAGGAACTTGCAAGCCCGTGAGCGACTCCCTAGTCCGTCTCCTAAAAATTCGCGAGTTCCGCGAGCTGACCGCTGGAACTCACCTGCACCAGTGCCAGACTCAACTGCAGATGTATAGGCAACAGCGGCAACAAAAGCAGGACCAATGGGAGGAATACCATGAGTGGCGTTTAAATCGAGAAAACGCATTGTTTAAAACTCTCCAGAACAAATCTGCAAGCCCGAGAGAACTTGACTGTTATAGAGCCGAGTTGGTTGCCTTGCGGGAGCGGGAACATGGTTTGGCAACGGAACTGCGCTAGACAGACCAAGCATTGGAAAACTCGAACCAAACCCTCATCGACGCCCGATCAAATTTGCGAAAAGCCACCAAAGCAAAAGAAAAACTGTCAGTGCATCTGACAATCTGCGCAAGTGACGCGAAATATCATCAAGAAAACCAAGAAGAACAAGAACAAGAGGATTTTAACCTCTCTGCCGGGTATTTTTTTGAGTAGTAATCAAGTATAGGTGTGGATAACCCTCCCAACAGCAGGCTCAATTGGATAAGGATAAGTAACAACACAATCAGTAACTGCTCACCCCAAATACCAGGTTGTGGGTGGCAGGGATACCCAAACACTG
>CAYRGG010000126.1:0-5898 GCA_964423745.1 uncultured Candidatus Competibacteraceae bacterium
TACAAAGAGGCACACGAGGAAAGCGGTAAAGTAGATGCGTAAACAAATGCTAACCACCAAATCAACCTGACCGCCATCGTCGCTAGCGCTCCTCGGCGACCGGTTATTTGGGGCGTTAGCCGTCAGCTCTCCAATATCCTACCGGGCACGCTAGACTCGTTCACTGCTTGCTGGCACTTTTTAAATCGTTGAGTTCTGAACAAGAATTTAGAACCGTCAAGAAAAACTCTTTGAAGCTGTGCCGTACCTGATTTCCGCGCTCTTCATATTCGGAAAATCGGTGCCCAAATATCAGATCAATCGACTCCCTTATTCTCGCTTCTTGATCGGGCGCACCTATGACTATCTTTGAGCTCAAGCAGAAAGACGTTCGGCGTCGAAGAATTCTATTCAGCAATTCGTCCGTGGTTTGTCCGATCAATACATAGTTGTTTTTCTCTTGGAATTGCCGACTAAGGTCGCAAGTCTGAAATATGTCTATATCACCAAATCCACCGTAATTCTTTTGTCGCTTTCTGTATGAATTCAGGATCGCAAAATCCTTTACCAAAGGTCCACTATGTATAAATGGCACCTCTTGCGTGTCTTGAGTCTGGCCGGACATGTGCCTCTCGATCCTGCCCGAAAGCACAAAGGAAACATAGAACGGGACGAAGTATCTCAAAGGCATGTGCTTGGGCAATGAGTCTGCTGCAACACGGAGAGGTATCTTGACTCCGAACTTGCTTTTCAAATCCGTCTCCCAGTTGCTTCTGTCGATTTCTTGAAGTAAATTTGTCAAATAATTCACGTCAGCCTCAACGTCACTCAGTCTGGTGCGCAGGTCCGACACGCTGTTAAATTCGATTGGCGTAATCGGCATCCTAGTGGGTGTGAGTATTCTGCGCAGATCTGCAAGAGCCTCCGCCGTTTCTTCGTAAGTATGCAGTGACTTTCTTCCAACATGCTCGAATATCGCAGCCGGAGTGATTGCGAGCAGTGCTTCACGCATACTCCAGTCTTTCACAAAACTACAAAATACCGTATACGCTGCAGCCCTGATTGCTCTTACACCACCAGCGTCTCTGTGCTTGAAATCTTGTATGAGACTATTGTCGAGGACAAGATAGACACGCCCATTTAGCTCACATCCGCTGGTGTAAGTGTGTCCAAATAGGTAAATCAGATCTAAAAAATCGTATGATTCTTTGACGCTATAGCTAAAAGTAAGATCTTTAATCTGTTCTTTGAGAAACTCTATGACATCGTCTGTGGGGTGCATTGAAGTTCCAGATGTTCCATTTGGATGAATTATACATTTCACAGACAAGCTTATAGCGTAGAATAGCCTTTCTCGAAGTCGACAGCTAACGATGCGTTGGACTGTAAATAATCACATCAAGAAACTCATTCCTCCTAGACTTTTCGCCAAGCATTCGGCATATGAGGTAATTTAATATATCTAACGTTTCTGAAGGTACGCACAGATCGGCTTCAGCACGTCGTTAATAGCGAAATGAAAATCGGAAAGTTATCATTGGTAAATAGAGGGTTGGATCTTGGTGGTAATCACCATGCACGGTTTGAAGAAAAGATCCAAAGAAAAACTGAAAAAGGCAAAATTGGAGAAGAAATAGCTTGGCTAAAAAGGCTAAAGTTGTTTCGTGGTCGTTTTTGGTCAACCCTAACACTGAAAAGCGATGCAGAGTTATCCGAAGAAGCAAAGCGGCTTTTTCACAATGGTAAGTACGGTAAATTTTTGTTACTACAACATTTTTGCCTAGCAAGTACGAGAAAAACAGAGTTTTTCAGCGAATATCTTCAATTGCAAAGCAACGTATATATAAATCTAAGAAAGCCTAACCAGGCGCTCAACCCGACCGCTCGCTACGCTTACGGCGGGTTAGCTTGGTTGTTAGCCCATCAGTGGTTATCTGCTGAATCTTGCTACAATTAACATTATTTTTTCAAGCGCCGAGGGGAATGGCATGAAGCGAGAGCAAATTGTTTCTCGGGACCCAGACGTGGTCAGTGGTGCCCTCGTTTTCGCAGGCACTCGGGTACCTGTTGAAATTCTCATTGATTATCTGAAAGCGGGTGACTCCCTTGACCGCTTCCTTAAGGGATTCCCTACGGTAACTCGCACACAGGCGGAAGCATTCTTAGAGAGGGCATTGGAGGCTATAAAGGTCGAGATGGATGAAACGCATCCTGCTTGACGAGAATATCGATAGTTTCCTAAAGGCGTTGTTTGCGCCCCAGTTTGGGGTCATGACAGTTCGTGAGCGTGGTTGGAACGGTAAGAAAAACAGAGAGTTATTGCGCTTAGCACAAAAAGAGTTCGATGTCTTCGTGACCATGGACCAGAACCTTGAACATCAACAAAATCTGAGGGGTCTGGATTTGGGGGTGGTTGTTCTCTACGCACGCAGCAATGCTTATCCACGGATAGCACCATTGATGACGAAGGTCAACGAGGTTGCAACGTTGATCCAAGTTGGCGAGGTCGTTCACATAAAGTGTATTAGCTAAGATTTAATCTGACACTTCTAGTAAACTGATGAGAAATAACGAGGAGTGTAAGATGAACACTGAAGAAAAGATTATCAAGAACAAAGTGGGTCTTTTGACCTTAGCGGATATGTTAGGCAATGTCTCCCAAGCGTGCAAGGTGATGGGCTACTCGCGGGATAGTTTTTATCGGTTTAAGGAGTTATACGATCACGGTGGTGAGCGGGCGTTGCAAGAGATCAGCCGCAAGAAACCGATTGTGGCCAACCGCGTGGCACCCGAAGTGGAGCAGGCGGTGGTGGAGTTTGCCATCGAGCAGCCCGCCTTCGGGCAATTGCGGGTCTCTAACGAGTTGAAAAAGCGTGGGGTGTTTGTCTCCCCCGGCGGGGTGCGCTCGATTTGGCAGCGCCATGACTTGGAGTGCTTCAAGAAGCGCCTCAAGGCGTTGGAGGCTAAAGTCGCCCAAGAGGGGGTAATTCTTACCGAAGACCAGCTTAAAGCCTTGGAGCGGGCGCGGGAAGAAAAACAAGCGCATGGTGAGATTGAAACCGAGCATCCGGGTTATCTCGTGGCTCAAGACACTTACTATGTGGGTACCGTAAAAGGTGTGGGACGGATCTACCAACAAACCGTGATAGACACCTACAGCAAAGTCGCCTTTGCCAAACTCTATGACCGCAAGAACGCCCTGGTCGCTGCCGATGTACTCAACGATCGGGTGTTGCCTTGGTTTGAGGACCAAGATGTGCCCGTACTGCGAATGCTCACGGATCGTGGCACAGAATACTGTGGTAGCCGGGAACATCACGAGTATCAGCTGTATCTGGCCATTGAAGACATTGACCACACGAAGACTCGAGTGCGAAGTCCTCAGAGCAACGGTATCTGTGAACGCTTTCACAAAACCCAAGGCGAGGAGTTCTACAGC
This sequence comes from uncultured Candidatus Competibacteraceae bacterium, assembly GCA_964423745.1. Taxonomy (GTDB): domain Bacteria; phylum Pseudomonadota; class Gammaproteobacteria; order Competibacterales; family Competibacteraceae; genus CAYRGG01. Next base: position 3,419 of record CAYRGG010000126.1, read on the forward strand.
GTGGCGTTTCGCAAGAAACTCTACCGCACCCTCGATGAGCTACAGACTGATCTGGATGCGTGGCTCGCTTGGTATAATACCGAACGTACCCACGCAGGACGCTTCTGTTATGGCAAAACCCCGTGGCAGACCTTTGTGGAGACGAAACAGCTGGCTCAAGACAAACGCCTAGATAGGCACTATCAGACACCCGGTGTCCCTGCCTGATAGCTCTTAACTGTCAGATTAAGTCTTGACAACTACAATCAGGATAGTCAAAGCTTCTTAAGTAGCCGATTCTGCTGAACCCGAAAGCATGTGTCCCTGAGAGAAAGAGGATTTTTGGCAAAGGAACTCTTCCACATAGCGCACTATCGCTTCTAGCAACACCTCGCGGGGAAAGGCATTGCGATTGACTAATGTAGCGCCTAGCCAGGGGCACACCCGGGCAATGGGCAAGGTAATTGCCCAGTGATCAGCATTGACGTACCCAAGCAGTACGCTACCTGGAATAAGGCTATCGGAAAAGATCACTTGGCTGTCGTTACGCGGGTCCTGTTTAGCCAGCAACCGGTAGCTAAAACGCAGCGCTCTCGACACCGCCTCGGGCTTGGGTATGCCAGTAATGGAAAAATAGCTGATTTCAGCAGGTAGCGTATGTTGTTGCAGCCAAGTTTGGCGGATAACCGGTCTTAGACTTTCAAGGCTATAACCATCGCCGGTGGCGCAGTGATACAGCAGCAGCTTATCTACCAACCGCCATAGCCATGGTGCTTTGTCCGCCAAGGGAGTACCTCGAACCGTACCGGCAAGACTGACTACCGCGATGGTGCGCAGGCGCACCTGGGGGTAACGAATCAATGCCTCCAAAATATCAACCACGCCTTTGGAATAACCAATCAACACCAAACGCTCATTAATGGGGTAATCACCGCTGGTTACTGCACTGTTGATTTGTGCAGCATTATGAGCGCTGCTGGAGCGCCCGCTTACCCAAATCACCGAGCAATTAAAACCATGCTGTTTTAAGTGCTCGCGGGCAAAAGCAAACGGGCTAAACAGGCTTTTAAAGCAGTCCGCCACCAAACCGGGGACGATGACAATACGCAAGGGTAACCGTGATGGACCCAAATAAACCGGCTGTCCGCTTAGGGGGGGGTCTTCGAACAGTTGCACTAAAGCCTGTTCGCAGGGACGGTCGTCGGGTAATTGATGGCCATGGTCAGCCCGCACTGCTTGGTAGATTTCCCGAAACCGGCCCCGACCGTCTATAGCGTGGGCTATGTTTTCACACGCTTTACTCATCCTCTTCGACAAGCTGCTCGATTTCATCGCTGGAAGCGATGTCTTTTAGCATGTCAGCTTGCACCGTCGCCACAGCTTCAGACTTGATAAAGCCATGCGAGGCGGCGTGTTGTGCGGCTGCTAGAGTATCTTTGGCAAGAATCAAATCGATAGCTAATTCATCAAGTTTTTCCGCTAACCCTTGCACTTCTCTATCGCGCAACGGTTCCGGGCTAACATCGCGGATATAAATGGCCGAGATACGATGGGGATAATGGGTCGCGATCTGTTGATAAATTTCCGGATCATGTTGGCCGCTATCGCCAATTAATATAAAAGGTAGCTGTGGATAGGTATTTAGCAACCGTTCGATTTGGTCGCGTTTGTGGTCAAGATGACTTGATTTTATAAATTTATTTTCATCCAGACCAAGATCTCGTAGCATCAGTGGTCCTACGGGAATATTCTTAAGCTTTATAAAATCTACTAAAAAATTATAGAGATTCCAGGGACTGCTGGACACATAAAAAATTGGATTAAGGGCTTCTCCTGTACCCTGTTGCAAAGCTTGGTAGAAGGCTGCAACGCCGGCAAACGGTAGGCGCGTACGGGCGCTTCTTAAAAACGTCAAACGCGCCATTTTAAACAAGCTAGTCGCGTTGGTAACCACTATTGTGTCATCGATATCACTGATAACGCCAAATTTAGCATTTGAGGCGGGTACTAGCACCTCAGCGCTGACGGTGGGAACTGTGTCTTTAAAGTCGGGTAAAGATAAGCCGACGCTATGCCAAGGTTGTTGGGGCGCTGCTTTCACCGGAATGTGCAAATCAAACGTAAAATAGCCCTCCTGGTCACTAATCGTTTCCTCCACCCTATTTTGATACTCGGCGCGTATCCGTACCCCTGGCACCTCGTCGCTTTCAAAGCGCCGATAGGCGGCGAGTATATTCCGCCACCAGGATTCGCTGGCGCTATCCGTCTGGCGGCTGTGGTTTGCCAGTATGCGGCCTTGCAAATAGAGTGCTCGTGGGGTACCAAAACCACGATAGGCTACGATTTGCCCGGGTTGGTCATGACCCAGGCGCCGTTTTAACTTCCAGCGTAGGTCGTCAAAATAACTCTCAGTGCCGTGACCTAGGCGGTGTAAAACTTTAGACCAACTAGGGCGTGTCATCAATTGAGCCATATAACGCTTGCGGTGAGGTAGACACCGC
>CAYRGG010000127.1:0-5705 GCA_964423745.1 uncultured Candidatus Competibacteraceae bacterium
GAGCGGTGAGAAGTAATGTTGGAAAGGAGTTTAGTGAACATGGGTTTTAAAGCTAGCGCCCCAAATAACCGGCCGCCGAGGCGCGCTAGCGACACAGGCGGTCAGGTTGATTTGGTGGTTAGCTGCTTATACTTAAACATTGTGAATTACACTCATTCAGTGCTACAGGTTTATGCAGGACATTTTTTGGCATCATTACCCTCTCCCGCCTCATCAACTCAGTCCGCTGGCGTTTTTTTGTACACCGGTATGGATAGAGGCATCGCCCTCGCACCAGAGCACTTTTTGGGTTATCCCATAAATCTTCCAAGCCGCACCTTGGTGTTTGAGTTCAAAGTAGTAGAGGGCATGAGTATTAAACGCTTTATTGCCAAGCCGTCGCCAAATCATGCATGAGGCTACACAGGTGGCCTTTGCACCGTCAATGGCAATCTGGTGATTGGCGAGGAGATGATGTGTGCTTAATTGACTTAAGGTTTCTCGTCTTTTCGAGACGTAGTGCTCGGCACTGAGATGTGCTACTTCACCTCGCAAAGCGCGATAGTCACAGGCAATGGTATCGGAAAGAACCGCTCTGAGACCCACCCAATCCTTGACATCAAAGCAGTTGGCAAACTCATTGACGGTATTTCTAATGGCTTCTATATCCGTTGTAGACATAAGGTTTGGTGAACAGCTAACGCTCCGCTTAACCGGCCGGCTTTAGAGCGACAGCGAAAAAGGCCGGTCCGGTTGAAGCGGTTGTTAGCTTTATTCACTTTTAAATGATCTGAGTATAAAGCAATTTAACTGTCAACTCGTTGTCGGCATCGTTCAGGTTTATTCTCACCATTTTTTGGCAGCCAACTTATGCCTTCTTCATAAAAGGCCCTGAATACATCTGGCATACTGAAATTGGGGGGAGGATTGTTTATTGTGTTCTCTACAAGGCATCTCATTCTCCAAAACCACCAATCATACTCATAAGAAAAAATCCTTTTGGCTAAGGGAATATCAATTTTTCGTTCTTCTCCAAGTTGATGCAGGACAAGCCAAAAATTCATCACTTCAAGTAGTTCGTTAAATTTGGTTCGTGCTGTTTCGTCATTGTTATCCCATAACTCTTCAAAGGTAAAAGAGCCTCCTTTCTCTTCCATGTCTTTGAGCAAATACCATGCTATTTCTCTTGCTTGAACCATGTCTGACTCAGAAAACCTGAATTGTAGATCAATTGTTCTGTTGACTTTGTCTGCTTTCTCGCCACTCAAGTTATACCAAATTGTCCAAGATGTAGCAGAAACTGATGCAGCCAGCGCCAGCAATGACAACGTGATGTTTGCGTCCATTATGTCTTCCTAAGCTAACGATGAAGCTAACCGGCGCGGTGCGAAGTGCCGCGTCCGGTTGAGCACCTTGTTAAGTTTACTTACGTCGAGATTTTTTAATCCAGCTGTCCCAAGACTCAATCCTTATTGGGGGTGAATTACCCATCTCATACTCATGCCTCAAACGGCTTTCATTAAGGTCGTCCTTACTTCTACCACCAATAACAACAGTGTGTACATTAATATCTTTATTAGGGTCAACGCATAACTTGCCTTTTGGTCCTACAAATGCGTTAAACTTGGTTTCACCGTTTTCTACTGTCTGCCTAACATAATGAACAAAATTGCAAAACTTCTCGTAGTTTCTTCTTATATAGCCAATTCTTCGCCTAATTTGTTGCACAGCTTGGTTAGTTTTTGCTGAAAAATCTTCATAACTATTTCCATTGATCAGATTGTAATTAGCTCCTTTGATCTCAATCAGCGTCACGTCCATTCTCGATCTTCCAGAAAACATTACGAAATCTACAAATCCATCTGACAAAGGAAACTCAGAAAAACAAATATATTCTTCAGATGGGTGTGAATAAAAATCACCGATGATTGATAAATCAGATTTCACTAAATTATGAATTTCTGTTTCAGATGCCCCGCGTTCAATTGCTTTAAGCAACTCCCCTTCGGGGAGCATATTCGCCTTTATATCTTCGCGGCGATTTATGATGTCATATGATTCTGCCCATGGCTCATCTATGTACGGATCAATACTGTGGCGGATTTTCTCAATTTCATCGTAGAGCCTAGGGATTTTCAGCGAATAAGTTAAAAACTCTTCAGGAACAGACTCTAGAATTGAACAAATATTAGTTAGCCCGGTTGACTTCCATCTAGGGTTGTTATTTTCATCAAATGAAACAAAATCAAAACTTCCCCTTTCTAGGCAGTCTTTGTCATAGTGCTCAATTATTTTTGCTTCTTCTGTAATTAGGCCCTTGTCAACCAACGCTTGCCTGATGTTTTCAACAGAGTTAGTCACTGGAGACCCAGTGTTTTTCTCACCTAAATCGGTTGGAACCGCATAAACTGCACTATTACTTGAAACAAATAACCTAACCCTGCAAATTGCATCATTACGAGTTAGCCTACCTGTAGAGAATCTAAAAATAAAATCACTAATTTTCACTGTGCCACTTCTTGTAAACTTAACGCCCCGCTTAACCTGCCGCCGAGGCGCGCTAGCGACACAGGCGGTCCGGTTGATTTGGTGGTTAGGCACTACTTTTCTCAGACTTGGTTTGCGCCTTGGCCTGTTTAGATAGGAGAGCTTGTGTACGCTGGTGCCAAAACTCCAACTGCTGATGCTGCGTTTTACCTGCTAATAGCTTTGCCACATGCTCAGCACCACGACGCTTTAATGCCACACACTCAGGTTCACGAATAGTCATAGTTAATAACCTCCAGCGGCGAGTAAATACCTAGTTGACCGTACCCATTGAGCACATTCACCGCGTTGTATTTGGGGATTTTCTCAAAGTGAACAATATGCTTGAAATTCCAGCTTACAATCAAATCACATCGTGCAACACTGGCAATGGCGACGTGCAGGGCATCTTCCATGGATTTGTGAGTGACGATACCGGCGCTTATATAGCACTGCTGCAGGTCGAACATTTCTTCTGTGGGTAACGCCAATTCTGCCCTATTTGCATAGTGAGCAAAAAATGCTCGGATGTGCTCTGGAGCCGGTTCAATTTCGGCCTCCACAATGGCAGAGGTAACCAGCGTAAAGCGCCCCGCATCAATTTCTCGAAAGAGTTGCTTACTCGGCACTTCAAATTCAGCATCGAAGACGCCACCAAATACTGAGGTATCTGCATAGATTCTCATGGCTTAGATAAGGCAACTTCTCCGCAGTACTGTGCCTAACAAATAAAGTGGTTAACATGTCTATTATATAAACTCGGCAAGGAACGCTGTTCGAATAAAGCAAATATTCTGACTTAACATAGTTGCGACAATTATTTTTCATCCATTGACGCTCTAGCAACTCCAATGAGTTGAATCATCTCGGAAGCGAGTTCCTTAGTTATCCGGCTTCCGCGTACGAATGTATCAAGTATTTCAAGGCGTACAAGACTTAGCCAGGGTGTTTGACAGTCAGTTGATGCTAACGTATCGAGAACAGCATCTAATATAGCAGCGTCTAGCTCTACATCTCGTCGAAACTTAACAATGAGTGCCTCGATATGGGCACCAACAGGCGGACGTGGGCATGAGGGAGTTGCAACAATACCTGTAATTTGCTTCAGGTCGTTTAATCCCGTAGCCTTACCATCAAACACAACCAAGATTGGGCCAGTACCAGAAATGCCAATATTCGAAAAAATCTTCTCGACCGCATCAAAGTCGTAACAAGTTGTTCTAGTAATGACACTTGCAGGTTCCCCATGTGTAGCCGCCATTCGACCTAGCGTCACTCGGATCTCCGCAAGCGTTTGTTCCGCACTCTCGTCTGTAGGACGGGGTAAGCTAAAGCAGTCTTCATACGTCTCATGAAGCGGGGTCTCGATTAGCAATGAATTCGAAACAGCATTCGTTGGTGAACTCTGTGCAACAGAGGAAGACATCTGGACCAAGGTTTTCAAAATTTCTTCACCTCGATCTCGCTTGATTTTCTTGTAAAGCAGCACCCCTATGTAACGATAACCCTTTGGTTCAGCTAGAGCTTCTGGACCACCTAACTTTTTGAGTAAAGTCTTCTCAAACTCAATCTCGTTTGCGAGATGCAGAATTCGTGATTGTTGAGAATCATCACGTTCTGAGTTCTGAACATTAGCTTCAAGCTTTCGGCGCTCTGCCTCGATCAACGCTTGGTTTATGATATCGTTCTGGTTTGAGTTTAAGTGGTGCAAAACGACAGTCGGTTTCAAAACGTTATTGACCAAAGCCAAACTAGAACCCACTACAGCTCCTAAACCCACTACAGATCCTAAAACAGTCTCATCGGTTACAGAGTCCACATACTCGTGCTCAATATCCTGCCAAATATGCAAACTCTTCACAGAATCCACGTATTCGCGCTCAACATCCCGCCAAATATGCGAACTCCGATCGATATTAGGAACCACATGATACGCTGCCGAAGCGTCTTCTCTAATGTTTTGTGTTAACTGTGCACAACTATTGAGTTGGCTTATGAAAACCAAGCAAAACACTAGTCGTAAGATGAGCCTCATTTGCTACGTCTCCAATTTTGGAGTTTCCGCAGCAAGCACCTCGATAGTGCAAAGACAACAATTCCTCCTAGACCAATCATTGGCGCCACATCTCTGGCCGGTGGCCCGGTTTCACCCCGTATTAAACGATCATAAAGCAATCCGAAAACAATGATTGCAACGAGGCAGGCGAAAATGTACTTTGCAACACTTGGACCAAGTGCGGCTATAGCCTTCAGGATCTCCTCCACTGTTACCTCCCAACCAAAAACCCACTGCCAGATTGTAGCTTACGGAAGCTTAACGCTAAATTCGCTTAAGCACTCAATGATATTAGCTTTTTCCACTAGATACTGCTCAAGCAACCAAGGGCGCCTAACGCCCCAAATAACCTGCCGCCGAGGTGCGCTAGCGACGAGGGCGGTCAGGTTGATTTGGTGGTTAGGCAATATGTTACCGCAGATCAGTAAAGACCTCAGGATGTTGCTCCGCTACCCGCAATAAGGATCTTGCCGGTCCTTGTGGTTTACGCCGACCTTGCTCCCAATCTTGAAGGGTCCGCGTACTCACCCCCATGAGACTTGCAAACGCCGACTGTGATAACTTGAGCTTGTTTCGAATAACCTGGGGTGGTGAAGGCTCACTGAGCGTGTAGGTGTTGAGTTCTTTCTTCCCCGCTTTGTACGCTTTAATTTCTCGAAGGCCGTCGAGAATTTCTTGACCAATATTGCGCTTACTCATCTTCAATTTCCTGGGCAATTTGTTTTAATAAATGACCGGGTATTGTTGACCTATCACTTTTCGCATAAACAGTCAGCAGCCACAGTTCATCAACCGCCACTTTCCAGTAATAGATGACTCGGATACCACTACGTTTACCTTTGCCTGATGAAGACCAACGCACTTTCCTAACTCCGCCACTGCCAGGCACAATATCACCGGCATCGGGATGTGCAAGTAAATACCACTGTAGCGCCAGGTATTCGTCGTCATTTAAATAACGAGGCAACAATTTAGTGAAGAGGGAGGTTTCAACAAATACCATAGCTTCGCATTATACGGCAAAGCCGTATTTTTGCCATGGCTTTGTAGTTTAGTCGCCACGGCTGTTGCAGTGCCTAACATTAAAGCTAACCGGCCGGCTTTGAGCGTGAGCGAAAAAGCCGGTCCGGTTGAAGCGGTTGTT
>CAYRGG010000128.1:0-5681 GCA_964423745.1 uncultured Candidatus Competibacteraceae bacterium
GACTCCGGTGTCTTGCTGAACGGCCGAGCGGTGGCGGCAGGAATAATCAACATGGCTGCGATCAAAAGTACGCCCACGACTTTTATCGCGACGGCAACCACTGTAGCCAGGGCAATCGTCAGGATCAATTGCTCGCGTTGGGGTGACACACCACTCGCATAAGCGAGATCCGGGTTGAGGGTGGAGAGTAACAGGGCAGACCAGCGATAGCTGACTAAAATGAGCACCATGGCTGAACCGACCCCTATCACCATCAAGTCGGTCTTGCCAACGGCTAGAATGTCGCCAAATAAATAAGCCATCAAGTCAATACGCACCCCAGATAAGAAAGAGGCGGCGACCAGTCCCACCGCCAAGGATGAGTGCGCCATCACCCCGAGGAGCGTATCCATCGCGTAACCTTTGCCGCTCAACGTTGAAACCAAAATGGCCATAAACAGACAAACAGCCAGTACACCGGCAAAAATCGGCGCTGAAAGGGTCAAAGACAACGCCACACCCAGTACTGCTGCATGGGCAGTCGCATCGCCAAAATAGGCCATACGGCGCCAGACAATAAAACAACCCAAGGGTGCGGCGGCCAGGGATACGCTGATTCCAGCCAATGCGGCCCGCACCAAAAAATCATCTAACATCAGTGGGCTTCCTCCGCATGGTTGTAGAGGTGATGCTCTCTGTGGCGATAAACCGCCATCGTATCATCATCGTCAAATCCAAAAAGTGACAGGTATTCCGGTGAATTGCTGACCACTTCTGGTTTGCCTTCACAGCACACATAGCCGTTGAGACAAATGACTCGATCGGTTCTGCGCATCACCACATGTAGTTCGTGACTCACCATAATCACCGCGCAGCCGAGTTCCTGTCGGACGGATTCGATCTGTCGATAAAATCCAGCCAATCCGCGGTGATCCAAACCCTGCGAGGCTTCGTCCAAGAGCAATAGGTCTGGTTTTTCGAGTAACGCCCTCGCCAGCAGCACCCTTTGAAATTGGCCACCCGATAAAGACATCACTTGTTGTTTATCCAGCCCGGTCACTCCAGCTTGGGACAGGGCCGCTTGAAGGTCGGTTTTCGCCGGTTTGCGTGGCAAGCTCAAAAAACGGTGTACAGGCATCGGTAACGTTTCATCGATCTGTAGCCGTTGCGGTACGTAGCCAATGCTTAATTCGGGTGTCGTTATCACTTGCCCGGATGACGGTTTTATAGCCCCAATGAGCGTCCGGAGCAGGGTTGATTTGCCCGAGCCGTTTGGTCCTATGATGGTGACGATCTCGCCGCGCTCTACGCCCATGTTGATGTTCTCAAGAATCAGTCGTTTACCCAAGTGAACACACAGCCCGCGAGTATTTATCAGCATGCAAAAGTCTCTGATTTGATTAAAGATTGAAGTGCAAGTGCAGAATTCAAGGCAAAAAGATCAGTTGTGGTTTTTGAGTCCGATATTTTATTTTTCCATGATTGTGTTATGTTATAACAAGATATTTTTAATGTCACCCTTATCATGGCCGGCACCAGTGAATTTAACTTTTATTTCGAGATACCTATGCACAAAAAGTTAATCCTTAGTTCCCTTATCAGTCTGATTATCCCGTTTGCCACGGCTGCAAATACACCGAAAGTGGCGGTGGACATTGCGCCAGTTCATTCGCTTGTCACACAAGTTATGGAAGGGGTTGGGCGCCCTGAACTTTTAATCCAGCCTGAAGCATCACCCCATAATTATTCGTTGCGGCCCTCTGAGGCGGAAGCCCTATCAGAGGCTGATGTGGTTTTCTGGGTGAGTGAAGAACTGACACCTTGGTTGGAAAAATCCCTTGAAAATATGGCAGCTTCGGCTTTGAAAGTGGAAATGCTCAACATTGAGGGCACCACCGTTCATGCTTATCGCGAAGGCGCGACATTTGAAGTTCATGACCATCATCATGGAGATGAGCACCACTCAGATCACCATGACGATGATCATCATGAACAGGCAAACACCGAGGAGCACCATCATGGCGATCATGATCCTCATGCCTGGCTCGATCCAGTCAACGCGAAAATCTGGGTTGAGGCGATCGCTGAGGTGCTTTCTGAACAAGATCCTGATAATGCCAGAACATACCAGAGTAACGCCGATGCGGCAGCTAGAAAGTTAGATGATTTAACTACCTCTATTCAGCAGCAAGCGGACGCTCTCAAAGAGACTAAATTTATTGTGTTTCACGACGCCTATCAATATTTTGAACGTCGCTTCGGAGTACTTGCCTCGGGAGCTATTTCAATAGGTGATGCCTCCGATCCGAGCCCGGCTCGTATAAAAAAAATTCAAGACATGGTGTCATCCCTCGGCGTGACTTGCGTGTTCACTGAACCACAGTATAATCCTGATCTGGTAAAAACAGTATTTGAAGGCACCTCGGTCAATACAACGGGCGTAATGGATCCGCTGGGCGCCGACATAGCTGTTGGAAAAAACCACTACGATAAACTACTCAATTCGATGATCACTAGCCTAGCGCAATGTCAGGACAATCGCGCTATGTGAGTATTGCTGCAAAAAAAAGGCAGCAACGCACCAATACCTATTTGCAATGGAAAATCCTTTAATGCGGCCGAAATCTCTGGTATTACCCGTGAACAGGGTGGCGCTTCGCACTTGCGTTGTTCCGACAAGCAGCAAATCGTAAGAACCTAACGGCGCGTATCTACCGCGCCGTAGCTGATGTGAAATTTCGCCATTGGTGTGGGTATTAGAACTCGTAACCAATAGTCATGGTGAAGAAGCGCGGCGCGCCCTGGTTAATAGTTCCAGATCCATCACTGTTGCTAATGTAATCCTCGTTGAACACGTTCTCGATACTTAATCGGTAATCGAATCCAGCTGTTTGGTAACCGATAAAAGCATCGATCCGCTCGTAATCCGGTAGCTTGTAGGAATTCTCGTTATTGCCTTGACGCTCGTCGACATAGATTAAGCCCAGCCCAGTGCGCCAGCCGTCAAGCTCGCCGGAGAATGAATATTGCCCAAACAGCGAGACCTTATTTTTAGGAACGCTGTGCGGTGTGTTGCCCTCGTTACCAGTAGTACTTTCTGTAAATTCGGCATCGAGATAGCTATAGCCACCGATCATACTGAACTGATCGGTGATGTTACCGACAGCCTCAAACTCGAACCCCCGCGTGCGCTGGTCTCCGACGAGGATGCTGAAACTATCATCTGGAGGCGGAGCAGATTCTGCGATGTTTGTCTGTTCGATCTGAAAGACACTTGCAGTCGTCGTTAACTGACCATCAAACCACTCGCTCTTCACACCGACCTCGATCTGCTCAGCCTCGCTGAATGGCAAGGCTTCTCCGCCTAACAGAAGGCCGCTCTGAGGTGACAGCGCAGTTGAATAGCTTATAAACGGATTCAGCCAGCGATTTGCGTTATAAATGCCTCCAATCGTGTAGTCGAGAGCCTCGTCCGAACTTTTAGGAAAAAATCCTTCTATTCCAAATCCTGCGGTGGTTTCGGCGTCAGTGTAACGTAGCCCACCGAATATGGTGAGCTTCTCTCCTATCGATATAAAGTCTTGAATGTAAATTGCCTTCTCATTAATGCTCGTAGGGAAAGAACCCTCAAAGCCATCCGGAGGGCCTGGAATGGGCGCAGGACCAAAAACCGGATTTAAGGCATTGATGTCGCCTTCCAAAAAAATTCCTTCTTGGTCATACTCATTTTCTGCATCCAGGTAGCTGACACCAACGGTCAATTGGTGTCGTATCTGATCGCCAGTGTTGAAATCGCCTTTGATTTCTACGCGAAACTCATTGCTTGTGTAGTCTTCATCAACAGTGGAAGTGAAACGACCGACCCGATTGTCGGCATCCGGATCCCCTGAAGCATAATCCCAAAAGCTGTCTATATCTGTCTGCCCCTTAATGCCAGCGAAGCTAATCTGCCAGTTTTCACCGAGAGGCTGGGCGAAATCGAGCATAACACTATGATTTTCAAGTTTCATTGAACTGTTTGAGGTGAGGAATGGTTGGGTATTGAAGGTAAAGGAGCCATCCGCTAAGCGCTTTATACCTGGATCACTTACAAAATCGCGCTGGTAGTATTCATAACTTGCGTGCAGTTCGCCCCCGCCGGGCGTCCGCCAGGCAAGCTGCGGATTAATGATGACGCGGTCGTCGAAGCTGATATCGTCGTTATCACCGTGGATAGTCATATTCGAGTTCAGCCCGCTAATAATCAAACGGTAGGCAAGATCGCCGCCTTCCACAAAGGAACCAGTGGTGTCCAAAGTTAAGCGCGTCGTGTCAAAACTGCCAATCGTGCCCTCAATGAGCGTGCGTTGCTCAAACTCAGGCTTTTTGGTCACGAACTGTATTATGCCCCCTGGAGCAGCCGTGCCGTAGAGCATCGATGAACTACCTTTGAGAATGTCAATACGCTCATAAAGCACGGGATCGTTGACATAGCGTGTACCTGGGTTGCGAAAACCGTTGACACGAATCGAATTCCCCCCAGCCGAGAAAGATGCATCAAACGCCTCACTTTGAAAACCGCGAATATTAAAAGCGGTTGCGGTTGATACTAGATTTTGCGAAGCGACGCCGGGTATGTACGCTATTACGTCTTCCAGCCCCCGCGCACCGATGGTATCGAGAAAATCCTTAGTCACCACATTCACCGTCGCCGGCGTCTCGATCAGCGGGGCGTCGACGTTGGTGGCACTACTGGAACGCTCGGCCCGGAAACCCTCGACCGGGCCATCTGCAGCGTCCGCACTCACTTGCACCGGCGGCAACACAATCGCCCCACCACCTGCCTCCAAACTCACCATCCCCCCATTCACCCGAAACGACAGCCCACTCCCCGTCAGCAATTGGCTCAAAGCCTGCTCCGCCGTCATCGCACCAGACACTGCCGCTGCCTGCTTGCCGCTGACCAACTCGCTGCTGGCACTCACCTGCAAACCCGATTGCTGCCCAAACACAATCAAAGCCTCGCTCAGCGCCTGCGCTGGAATATTAAATTCATGAATCGTAGCGCCGGCGGTTGCGCCCTGTTGTTGCTGTTGCTGTTGCTGTGCCTGGGCCACCAAGGGCACGGCAACAGCAAGAGAGGTTGAGATGCACATGGCAGCGGCGAGCGGACGCTTGCGGTAGATGCTAATAGCGGTATGCGGTGATAACTGGTCTTTCATAATGTTGATAAATTTCCAAGTAGTCTTTTTGAGCACCCTGCAAAACGACTGCGCTCGACATTTCGGCCGTCGCTTGCTTCGTTCAATTGCAGAGGGTCTCATCAGGTTTCGATGGTGTTGATAACAAGGCTCATTATTACTCCCCTCTTTGCTAAACGAATCAGCGCTGATTTTTACCAATGACATGACAGATTTTTTTTGAAATGAGGCGACAAATGCCTCTCCATGAGCAAGCAAAAGTAAAAAGGGTCAAATCTAGACTTAAGAAAAACAAGCTGCTACATTGCGTTTATGATCAGACCCTTACGCATCGAATTCGAAGACGCCTTCTACCATGTGATGAATCGCGGTAGAGGGCAACAGTGGGTCTTTCCGAATGCGGATTATTGTCAGGATTATCTGAAAAGTCTGGAGGAAGCGCACTCGTGCTTTGGAGCTTGAACAGTTAACTTGAAATCTTTCCGAATCTATCCGATACTGCTCAATATGGATAGACTGGTA
>CAYRGG010000129.1:0-5653 GCA_964423745.1 uncultured Candidatus Competibacteraceae bacterium
CCATTCATAACTTTGAAATTGACCTAGCAAAGTGACTTTTTCAAGAGGTCTAATATAAATACTTTGTCTAAGTTTTATCAAAGTTAATCGGTTTCCGATATTTTGCAAAACACCCTTAGTGTATTGTTATGGTTTTGACCTATCCTTGAAGTACAGTTGTTTGTACAAATCTTCAAACCGAGTTTTTACCATCCCATGTAAACTATACCGCGAAAGGCAACAAACATAACTCAGTTTTCAACACATAACCACGCAAACAAAAACGGGTTAGGAGCTTTTTCCTAACCCGTTGGTTTTGTTGGTCGGGGCGAGAGGATTTGAACCTCCGACCACCTGCACCCCATGCAGGTGCGCTACCAGGCTGCGCTACGCCCCGTTTGAATCGTTAATAACACAATAATTGAATAATAGTACGCTAACCCGGAAATATTTCAAGGTTTGTGATTAACGCCATCGTATTTATCCACCCGGGCTTTCAGTTTTTGGCCTGGTCGAAAAGTGACCACCCGTCGTGCGGTAATGGGAATCTCTTCACCGGTTTTTGGATTGCGGCCGGGACGCTCGTTTTTCTTTCGTAAATCAAAATTACCAAAGCCTGATAGTTTGACTTGGTGGCCATCTTTTAGGGAGTGACGAATCTCATCAAAAAAAAGCTCCACCAAATCTTTGGCCTCGCGTTTATTGAGCCCCATTTCTTCAAAAAGTCGTTCCGTCATATCTGCTTTAGTTAATGCCATTTTTGTTAAACCCTGAGCGTTACGCCAAGCTTTTGTTGTAAACCGGCGGTTATTTTTAACATGGTTTCTTCTACTGCCAAATCGGTAAGATTGCGAGAAAAATCCTGTAAAATCAAACTGAAAGCCATACTTTTTTTGCCTTCAGGAATACCCTTACCGCGATAGACATCAAACAGATAGAGCGCTTGCAACAGTTCACCACCTTGCGCCCGGATGCAGTTCGAGGCAGCTTCTGCCGTGATCTGTTCATCGGCGATCAGGGCAATGTCGCGTCGGCTAGCCGGAAATTTGGATAATTCAGTGAACTTAGACAGGGGGGCAAGCTGTAATTTATCAACCGGCAACTGAAACACAAACACGGGGCCTTCTAAATCGAGTTCATGTTCTACAGCAGGATGCAGTGCGCCAAGCCAGCCTACTGAGACACCCTTGTGTAATATCGCGGCGGTTTGTCCGGGATGCAGCGCCGGGTGATGGGCCGCTGCGAAAGAAAAGCTCTCGAACTGTCGAGTGAGTTTTAAGAGGGCTTCCACATCGGCCTTTAAATCATAAAAATCGACTGGGCGTTTGGCGACTCCCCATTGTTCCGGTAACGCTAGTCCCCAGACTAAACCGGCGAGTTGCTTATCTTGTTGGACTCGATCTTTTTCATTCAAATAACTTAAGCCAATTTCAAACAGCCGCACCCGCGTCTGTTGGCGTTTCTGATTGTGCGCCAGTGCCTTAACGAGTCCAGGCCAAAAATTCGTCCGCATCACCGCAAGGTCGGCCGAAATGGGGTTAACTAAGGCGATAGGCGGATGCTCGGGATCGAGGGCTTTTTGAAAGGAGGGGTCCACAAAGCTGTAGGTGATGGCTTCCTGATAACCACGATTTACCAGGGTTGTGCGCAGTTGGGTTAAACTTGTCTGGGTTTCTGAAAGTGGTGTGATACGAAAACCCATTGCGGGGTTATGGCTAGGTAGGCGATCATAGCCATAAATACGGCCAATTTCTGCAATGAGATTGGCCTCTAGGGTCATGTCAAAACGAAATGAGGGTGGCACCACTAACCAATGATCGTTCTCATTGGCCACCGCCATACCCAGTCGGCGCAAAATCTCGCTAACCAGGGAAGGGTCTATGGTCAATCCCAGTAGACGTTCCATGCGTTCAGGGCGAAGACGGATGGCAGACGCCATCGGCAGATGGGTTTGCAAGACTGCTTCCACCACAGGACCCACTTGACCCCCGGCAATATCCGTCAATAACTGGGTTGCCCGTTCCATAGCCGTTATCTGAAGTTGGGGATCAACGCCGCGCTCGAAACGATGGGAAGCATCCGTATGCAGACCATAGCGGCGCGCCCGCCCGGCAATGGCGCTAGGGGAAAAAAACGCACTCTCCAAAAAGATATCGCAGGTACTGGCTGTGACGGCGCTGGCAGCGCCCCCCATTATACCCGCTAGAGCAAGAGGGCCTTGCCCATCGGCGATGAGCAAAGTTTCGTCATCCAGCTCGCTTTCGACGCCATTGAGAAGCATCAGGGTTTCGCCGGGTTTAGCACGCCGTACCTGGATACCGCCAGAGAGTTTGGCGAAGTCAAACGCGTGCATGGGTTGTCCCAATTCCAACATGACATAATTGGTGACATCCACCACCACATTGACCGGTCTTAACCCCGCCCGGCGCAGCCGCTCTTGCATCCACAGGGGTGTGGCCGCAGCAACATCCACCTGCTGCATAACCCGGCCAACATAACGAGGACAATCCCTGGGGGCACTCAGGGTCACTGGAAAAGAACTGGTTAGCGTAGGCTGTACAGGATCCGTTGCCACAAATTGCACTTCACAGCGGTTAAGGGCGCCGACTTCCCGAGCGATACCTGCCATGCTGAGACAGTCCCCGCGGTTGGGGGTAAGGTCGATCTCGATGATGTGATCGTCAAGATCCAGATATTTCCGCATATCGTGGCCGGGCACGCTGTCTGCTGGCAATGCCAGCAAACCGTCACTACTCTCCGCAAGTCCTAACTCTTTGGCGGAACAAAGCATACCTTGGGAGGTAACGCCCCGCAGCTCGCTACTGCCGATGATTTGACCGTTGGGGAGCACAGCTTCCATCAGGGCAGTGGGCGCTAGCATATTCACCTGAACATTAGGAGCGCCGCAAACAACCTGTATTAGGGTCTCCTGCCCTACGTCCACCGAGGCCACTTGTAAATGGTCGGCTTGAGGGTGAGGAGAAAGCGTCACCACGCGACCCACTACAACCTGTGAAAAGCCAGGCGCCGCCGGTTCAATTTTATCTACCTCGAGACCGGCCATGGTAAGTTGTTCCGCCAGTTCACGGGTGGCTAAGTCAGGATTAACCCACTCCCTTAACCAGCTTTCACTTATTCGCATAGGGTTGCCTTATGAGTCTCAGCGAAACTGCTCAAGAAAACGGAGATCATTGTCAAAAAATAGACGCATATCGTTTACACTGTGGCGTAATAGGGCCAGCCGCTCCACACCCATGCCAAAGGCATAACCTGTGTACTGCTCCCCATCGATACCCACATGCTGAAAAACGTTAGGATGAACCATGCCGCAGCCTAGCACTTCGAGCCAGCCTGTGTGACTACACACACGGCAGCCTTGACTCTCACAAAAGAAGCAGCCCACATCCACTTCTGCGGAAGGTTCTGTAAAAGGAAAATAAGACGGCCGGAAGCGTATAGGCAGTGTGTCTTGTTGAAAAAAGCTGCGTAAGAAATCCAGCAAAATGCCTTTAAGGTCCGCAAAACTGACCGCTTCATCCACCATAAGCCCTTCTACTTGATGAAACATGGGCGTATGGGTAAGATCTGAATCGCAACGGTAGACGCGGCCTGGGGCAATGATTCGTAGTGGGGGCGGTTGGGTTTCCATCACGCGGATTTGCACGTTAGACGTGTGGGTGCGGAGCAGTAAGCGATCGTTAAAATAAAATGTGTCGTGCATAGCCCGAGCGGGATGATGCTCAGGAATATTGAGGGCGGCAAAATTATGAAAATCATCCTCGATTTCCGGCCCCTCAGCCACTTGGAAACCGACTTTGCTGAATAGCGCTTCAATATGGGCAAGGGTTAATGTAATGAGATGTAATCCACCCGGTTGTTGGCCACGCCCTGGCAGGGTCACATCGATGGTTTGCGCTCGTAAACTAGCCTCTAGCTGGGCTGCCTGTAAAGCCGCTTTGCGGGCTTCTAAGGCCGTCTGAATCTCTTGTTTTGCCTCATTGATGGCCTGGCCCATTTGTGGCCGTTCCCCGGGGGGTAGTTTTCCCAGCTGCTTCAAATGCTCCGTTAGCACACCCTTTTTGCCCAAGTAATGAACGCGAATTTGATCGAGTTTGGCCAAATCATGGGTCTGGGCTAATGCGAGCTGAGCATTTTGCACAAGTTCAACGAGTTGCAATATTAACACTCTCCGTAACACGCCTTCCTAGCGTAAAGTGAAGTAAAGGAAGACACTATAACAGCCAGCTTGCCTCTGAGAGCGGAAAACTGACCATTGATGAAATATATTGAGTAATTGAGTTACAAAATTAGCTTTATGGGTGTTTCCCAACGGGAAATAAACGATTCAAATATCGACATCACAACTGAGATAGCTTTATTAAAACTATAAGAAAACCTGCTTTTATAAAAACCCCTAAAGAACGCCAACGAAGCTATCGCTATGCCGTAGGGTCAAAACAAAAGTTGAGCAGGTTTCTATAAAAAAAATGTATTAAACAGTGTTTAAAGCCGATTTTGCCCGCTCCGCCAATACGCCAAAAGCGGTTTTGTCATGCACCGCCAAATCCGCTAGAACCTTGCGATCAATCGTGATGGCGGCTTTGTTGAGTCCATCTATCAAACGATTATAAGATATACCGTGTTCCCGGGCGGCTGCATTGATACGGACGATCCAAAGGGCGCGAAATTGCCGTTTTCTCTGCCGTCGGTCCCGGTAAGCATATTGACCGGCTTTAATGACCGCCTGCTTGGCGACCCGATAGACGCGGCTGCGGGCGCCATAATAACCTTTGGCTTTATCGAGAACTTTTTTGTGGCGGGCATGGGCCGTCACACCACGTTTAACTCGGGGCATACATCCTCCTCAAAAAATAAATAAATAGATTAAGCGTAGGGTATCATGCGACGAGCCAAGGGCGTATCCGCCTTTGACAGTACCGTCGTGCCGCGCAAATGACGTTTCCGCTTAGGCGATTTCTTGGTGAGAATATGCCGTACATGGGAATGGGAACTTTTTATTTTTCCAGAGCCTGTGCGGCTGAAGCGTTTTGCTGCGCCGCGATTGGTTTTTAGTTTGGGCATGGACTACTCCATAAAATGACAACGTTTTAAAAGGGCGCAAATCCGGTACAGCGCAGGAATCAATCTCGCAAGCAAGCTATTTCTTCTTCTGAGGGGCAACAACCATGACCATCTGGCGTCCTTCCAGGCGCGGGCGTTGTTCAACCACGCCATGCTCAGTAAGTTCCTCTTCAACCCGCTGCAGAAGCTTTAAGCCGAGATCTTGATGCGCCATCTCTCGACCGCGAAATCGCAATGTCACTTTCGCTTTATCACCGTCATTTAAAAAACGAATGAGATTGCGTAATTTCACCTGGTAATCGCCTTCATCGGTACCGGGGCGAAATTTAACTTCTTTAACTTGAATCTGTTTTTGTTTTTTCTTGGCTTCTTGCTGTTTTTTGCTTTGCTCAAACCGATATTTGCCATAATTCATAATTCGGCAAACCGGCGGCGCCGCATTGGGCGAAATTTCAACTAAATCCAGTTCCGCTTCTTCAGCCATCTGTTTGGCTTGCCCTAGGGGCACAATGCCTAGCTGTTCGCCGTTCTGATCAATCAGACGAACTTCTCGAACAGTTATTTGATCATTTAGCCGGGTCTCTGTGTTAAC
>CAYRGG010000130.1:0-5495 GCA_964423745.1 uncultured Candidatus Competibacteraceae bacterium
TGGCTGGATCGTAAGGCCCTGGCTGCTCGGCAACTGACGGTGGCGGATATCGAGGGCGCGTTACGGGCGGAGAACGTCGAATTACCCGCCGGCCGGGTCGAGTCATCAGCCCGGGATCTGATGGTGCGGGTCAACCGCGCTTATCGCACAGCAGCGGATTTTGCCAGTCTGGTGATTGCCCAAGGTGAAGACGGCCATTTGATCCGACTCGGCGAAGTGGCCCGGGTTGAAGTGGGTCCTGCGGAGTACCGAGCCAGTTTCAAGGGTAATGGCGAACCCATGATTGGCCTAGGAATCATTAAACAATCCACTGCCAATACCCTCGATGTGGCCCGCGCTACTCGGGCGGAAATCCTACGGATTCGCCCTACCCTGCCGCAGGGTACCGAACTGCACTTTAGTTATGATACGTCGGTATTCATCGAAGCGGCCATCAACGAGGTGTATTTCACGCTGTCCGTTGCCATCGGCTTGGTGCTATTTGTTATTTATTTATTTTTAGGCAGCCTGCGTGCCGCCATCATTCCAGCCGTCACCGTGCCAGTTTCATTAATTGCCTGTTTTACCGTCCTCCATACCCTGGGTTTTTCCGTAAATCTGCTCACCTTGTTGGCCATGGTGTTGGCCATTGGTTTGGTGGTGGATGACGCCATTGTGGTTTTAGAAAACATTCAACGTCGGGTCGATCAAGGAGAACCGCCCCTGGTTGCCGCGGTGCGGGGCGCCCGTCAGGTTACCTTTGCGGTGATTGCCACCACTCTGGTGCTGGTGGCTGTGTTTGTACCCCTAGCGTTTATGGAGGGTAATGTAGGACGCCTGTTCACCGAGCTTGCCTTTACCATCGCCGGCGCCGTGTGCTTTTCAAGTTTAGTGGCGTTAACTTTAGCGCCGATGTTGTGCTCTAAACTGCTGCGCCGGGTTGAACGTCAAGGCCGCTTTAGCCAATGGCTAGATGCGGTTTTTCAACGACTTACTCAAGGCTACCGTCGCAGTCTTCAGGGATGTATTTATAAACCTGGCTGGGTTGGCGCTGGGTTATTAGTGCTGTTCGGCGGTATTGCTTTGTTGCTCCTTTACATACCTGAAGAACTGGCTCCGGCCGAAGATCGAGGCGCTTTTCTCGTCATTATGAATGGTCCTGAGGGCGCTGGTTTTGACTATTCTGTGCGCCAGATGGATAAACTGGAAGCGCTGATGTTGCCGTTAGCGGAAAGTGGCGAAGCGGAACGGGTGTTAGCACGGGTTCCCCGCAGCTTTGGCAACAGCGAGGATATGAATACTGGCCTCGGGATTGTGGTGATGGACCACTGGGATAATCGCGACCGGCCCACCGAAGCGGTGATGGCGGAATTGCGAGAAAAATTTGCCCAAGTACCCGGCGTACAGGCTTTTCCCGTCATGCGCCAAGGACTTGGGCAAGGTACGCAAAAACCGGTGCAATTTGTGATTGGCGGCAGCACCTATGAGGAAATCGCCCGCTGGCGCGATGTTATTTTAGACGCCGCTGGCAAAAACCCTAACCTGCTGGGCACGGATGCCGATTATAAGGAAACCCGGCCGCAATTATATGTCGCTATCGACCGCAACCGCGCCGCCGATCTTGGCGTTAATCTGGAAACCATTGGCCGCACCTTGGAAACTATGCTGGGCTCCCGGGAAGTGACCACCTATATCGACCGGGGGGAAGAATATGATGTGATTCTACAAGGGCAAAGGCTGGATCGTGAGGAACCCAGCGATATTAACAATATTTATGTCCGTTCCGAACGCAGCGACGAGCTGATTCCCTTATCTAATTTAGTGAGCTTAGACGAGGGCGCTGAATCCGGCGCGTTGAATCGCTTTAATCGGTTGCGGGCAGTCACCATCGAAGCTAATTTGGCACCGGGTTACACCCTGGGTGAAGCGCTGGCGTTTTTAGAAGGTGTAGTACAGGGTGAGTTGGTCGGAGAAGGGGCGCGTGTGGATTATAAGGGGCAGTCGCGGGAGTTGCGGGATGCCAGCAGTGCCTTATATTTTACCTTTGGACTGGCGCTGCTGATGGTTTTTCTCGTGTTGGCCGCGCAATTTGAAAGTTTTATACATCCATTGGTCATCATTTTGACGGTACCGCTGGCTATCGCCGGGGCCTTAATTGGGTTAGTATTAGTCAGTGGTACCCTGAATATCTACAGTCAGATCGGCATTGTGATTTTGATTGGTTTAGCCACCAAAAACGGTATTCTCATCGTCGAGTTCGCCAATCAGCTACGGGATCAAGGATATCTTTTTAAAGAGGCTTTGCTAGAGGCTTCCGCAACGCGTTTGCGGCCGATTCTTATGACGGGTATTTCCACGGCCATGGGCGCTTTGCCGTTGATCTTAACCACCGGCGCAGGTTCGGCGAGCCGCATGGCCATCGGTATTGTGGTATTTTCAGGGGTCATGGTTGCCACCTTGCTGACCCTGTATGTGGTACCCACGTTTTACTTTGTATTGGGTCGCTATACACGCTCCCCGGAAGCAGTGGCGCAAGAACTGGCCCAATGGGAGAAAACAAATCAGCATGAGCAGCCGGTGATAGAAAATTAAGGCGCTTCCTATTTCAATTTTCTCACAACACTCTCGACTTTATCATTTATAGTCTGCTCTCTGTCCGTGCGCGTACCGAATTTTAGTGTAGTCGTGATACGGGGTGCGCCCATTTCATGGATGACTTCATGACAGCGTTTGATGGCCGCAAATACCTCATCCCAATCGCCTTCAATGTTTGTACCATAGGCATGGAGTTGAGTTTTTAGCCCCGCTTCAGCCAAAACCCGTTCGCACGCGACGACGAATTCGGATACCGAAACACCTACGCCAAGGGGGACAACACAGAGGTCAGCAATGACCTTCACAGGCACTCTCCTCATATAAAGTTTTGTGACTTAGCTTGCCGAAATTGGAGATATACTATATTTTTACGCGCTGCCCTAGCGTCGAAAGAGATTACATTCATGGCAAAAGAAGACAATATTGAAATGGAAGGTACAGTGGTGGATACCTTACCTAATACGATGTTCCGTGTAGAGTTAGAAAATGGACATATCATAACCGCTCATATTTCAGGGCGGATGCGTAAAAACTATATCCGCATCTTAACAGGCGATAAAGTCAGGGTAGAATTGACTCCTTACGATTTAACCAAAGGTCGTATTGTGTATAGAGGCCGCTAACCTTTAAGCGGCCATCATTAAGTTTTGCTTTGCGAATGACCTATCAACGTCACAGGGAAAAGCTCGAACTTCAATGAATTTCTGCTTCTTCCACGATTTCAAGAACCAAGGCATCGTTTTGTTCACTCACAATGACATGCCCGCCGTTTACCAAGCGTCCAAAAAGCAGCTCTTCCGCCAATTGCCGCTTGATATGCTCTTGGATTACTCTCGCCATAGGCCGCGCCCCCATTTTGGGTTCATAACCACGGCCTGCTAACCATCGTCTGCCTAGCTCATCCACTTCAATGGTGACGCCTTTAGGCTCCAATTGAGCCTCCAGCTCGATAATAAATTTATCCACCACATGACCGATGGTGTTAGTGTCAAGGGCCTTAAACTGAATAATGGCATCCAAGCGATTGCGAAACTCGGGGGTAAACATACGCTTGATGATTTCCATACCATCGGCGCTGTGATCCTGCTGGGTAAAACCGATGGAGGTGCGGTCCATTTGTTCAGCGCCGGCATTGGTGGTCATGACAAGAATAACATTGCGAAAATCCGATTTGCGTCCGTTGTTGTCGGTCAGGGTGCCGTGATCCATCACCTGCAGGAGAAGATTAAATACATCCGGATGGGCTTTTTCAATCTCGTCCAGCAACAAAACCGCATGGGGATGCTTAAGAATTGCATCGGTGAGGAGTCCGCCTTGGTCAAAACCCACGTAACCGGGTGGCGCACCGATCAGCCGGGAAACCGTATGGCGCTCCATATATTCTGACATGTCAAAGCGGATCAGCTCGATACCCATCACATTGGCGAGTTGCCGCGTGACTTCTGTTTTGCCTACGCCGGTGGGACCGGCAAATAGGAATGAACCGATGGGTTTTTGTTCGTTGCCCAAACCTGCACGAGACATCTTGATGGCATTGGCTAACATATCGATGGCTTGATCTTGACCAAATACCACTAGTTTTAGATCGCGTTCTAAATTACGCAAAACGTCTTTGTCGGAAGTAGATACGCTCTTGGGAGGAATCCGCGCCATCTTTGCCACTATCGCTTCGACATCCGCTTCGCTGACAGTCTTTTTGCGTTTTGCTAAGGGTAGCAGACGTTGACTGGCACCGGCCTCGTCGATGACATCAATGGCTTTATCCGGCAAATGGCGATCATTGATATAACGGGAAGAAAGTTGCGAAGCGGCCCGCAGGGCCTTGTTAGAATATTTTACGTCGTGATGTTCCTCAAAGCGGCTCTTCAATCCTCTCAATATTTGATAGGTTTCATCTTCAGAGGGTTCGGGAACATCGATTTTTTGAAAGCGCCGTGCTAGCGCACGGTCCTTTTCAAAAATACCGCGGTATTCTTGATAGGTGGTTGAACCGATACATTTCAACTCACCGGAAGCCAACATGGGTTTAATCAAATTAGAGGCATCCATGACCCCGCCGGAAGCGGCGCCGGCGCCGATAAGGGTGTGAATTTCGTCGATAAATAAAATTGCATTACGCTGTTTACGAAGTTGGGCGAGCACGGCTTTGAGGCGCTTCTCAAAATCACCTCGGTATTTGGTGCCCGCCACCAAAGAACCTAAATCCAATGCGTAAATGGTGGCGTTCTCTAGCACTTCAGGTACTTCGCCATCAAAAATGAGCTTGGCTAAACCCTCCACGATGGCCGTTTTACCAACACCTGCTTCACCGACGAATAAGGGATTATTTTTGCGGCGCCGACAAAGAATTTGTACGGTGCGTTCCACTTCATTACGCCGTCCGATAAGGGGATCGATGCGACCTTGACGGGCCAGCTCGTTGAGATTCGTTGCGTAATTATCCAGGGGACGGGAACCTGCTTCGGCAGAACCTTCTTCATCATTTCCGGAGGGAGACATATCGTTATCTTCCGATACCTTGGAAATACCATGCGAAATATAATTCACCACATCCAAGCGGTTGACTTCTTGCTGTTTAAGGAAAAATACTGCCTGGGATTCTTGTTCGCCAAATATGGCAACCAAAACATTAGCGCCGGTCACTTCCTTATTACCGGAGGATTGGACGTGCAACACAGCCCGTTGCAAAACCCGTTGAAACCCTAATGTAGGCTGGGTTTCCCGAGGGTCGCCAGGGGCCAAAATCGGCGTACTTTCCTTGATAAAGCCCTGCAAATCCTGCTTAAGTCTATCCAAATTTGCGCCACAAGCCCTGAGCACCTCTGCAGCCGACGGATTGTCGAGCAAAGCCAACAAAAGGTGTTCCACGGTCATAAATTCGTGACGACGCTCCCGCGCCTCCCTAAAGGCGAGATTAATGG
>CAYRGG010000131.1:0-5320 GCA_964423745.1 uncultured Candidatus Competibacteraceae bacterium
CCTGAAACATCTTACTGGCAATGCCTGCGTGAGAGCGCATACCCACGCCTACCAGCGAGATTTTGACGATCTTATCGTCGCCGACCACTTCACGAGCACCCAACTCCTTGGCTTGAATGTTCAGAATTTCCAGAGATCGCGCATAATCAGAGCGATGTATTGTAAAGGTGAAATCCGTCGTCCCATCTTGCCCTACATTCTGCACGATCATATCGACTTCAATATTCTCATCGGCGATGGATCCTAATATCTTGAACGCCACACCGGGCCGATCTGGCACTCCAAGAACGGTTAGTTTTGCTTCATCCCGGCTGAAGGCAATTCCGGAAATGAGGGCTTCTTCCATCAACTGTTTTTCCTCAAAGGTAATTAAAGTACCGTTTCCTTCTTCGAAGGAAGACAATACCCGCAAAGGAACATTGTACTTACCCGCAAACTCTACTGCGCGAATTTGCAGGACTTTAGATCCTAGGCTGGCCAGTTCTAACATCTCCTCAAAGGTAATTTGTTCCATGCGGCGCGCCTGAGGCACCACCCTGGGGTCTGTCGTGTAAACGCCATCCACATCGGTGAAAATCTGACATTCAGACGCCTTAAGAGCAGCCGCCAAGGCCACTGCGGTGGTGTCAGAGCCACCTCGCCCTAGGGTTGTGATATTGCCGTGTTCATCAATACCCTGAAAACCCGCCACCACGACAACCCTACCCGCTTCCAAGTCGGCATGAATATGGCCAGCCTCAATATCCCGGATACGCGCCTTATTGTAGACACTATCGGTCAGGATATGAACTTGCGAACCCGTATAGGAGCGGGCTCCACAGCCGCGCTTCTCAAGGGCCATACTGAGGAGCGCAATGGTGACTTGTTCGCCGGTAGCTAACAACACATCCAATTCTCGCGGGGCAGGACGCAAGGTTATGGCGCGAGCTAGACCCAATAAACGGTCGGTTTCGCCACTCATGGCGGACACTACCACCACAACCTGATGACCGCGATTACGATATGAAATAACCTTTTCGGCTATTGTTTCAATACGTTCAATACTGCCTACGGAAGTACCTCCGTATTTTTGAACAATAAGAGACATCGTATTTTTGCTGCGGAAAGTGTTAGTTGAATAAGTAAGGGAGTGTTATATATAATTCAGAACACTCGGGAAATTTGCTGGCGAACCCATTCCGGCACAGCGTTTAAAGCCCCATCTAAGCGAGTAGGGTCATTACCGCCAGCTTGGGCAAGATCGGCCCGGCCACCGCCTTTACCACCCACTTGTTGAGCCACCAGATTGACCAAATCACCTGCCTTGAGCCGATCTGTCTGATCAGTCGTCACCCCTGCAACAAGCCTTACCTTACCGTTTTCCACGGCAGAAAGCAGTACCACAGCGGTTTTAAGCTTATTTTTTAGCTGATCCACCGTATCTCGAAGGGTTTTTGAGTCAGCGCCCTCTAGGCGTGCCGCTAAGACCTTAATACCTTCTATCTCAATAGCTTGATTCATAAGATCACTACCCTGACTACCGGCTAGCTTGGTTTTGAGCTGTTCCACCTCTTTTTCTAAGCGACGCGCTTTGCTCACCAGCTGCTGAACTTTCTCGTCCACGTTAACAACGTCTGCTTTGACTAATTCAGCTACTTGACCGAGGCGATTTTGCAAATTTTCTACGTAGTCCACTGCGCCCTCGCCGGTGACTGCCTCGATACGGCGAATCCCAGACGCCACACCGCTTTCGGAAATAATTTTGAATAACCCAATGTCGCCAAGACGCTGCACATGGGTGCCACCACACAGTTCTATGGAAAACTCTCCCATATGCAACACCCGCACTTGATCATCGTATTTTTCACCAAATAACGCCACGGCGCCTGTTTGTAAGGCGTCATCAAAAGCCATAGTGCGTGTCTCTACAGGGACATTAGTGCGTATTTGGACATTGACTAACCGTTCGATGGTCTCGATTTGATCTGCTTTGAGGGGTTCAAAATGAGAAAAGTCGAAACGTAAACGTTCCGCTTCCACAAGGGAGCCTTTTTGGGTCACATGGGCGCCCAATACTTGCCGCAATGCCGCATGCAAAAGATGGGTAGCGGAATGATTTAAAGCAGTCGCCTGACGTTTGGGGATGTCCACCTGAGCCTGAACGGTGTCGCCAACCCGCAAGACCCCATGACGCATTTGACCCACATGGACATGTACGCCATCACCCTGTTTTTGGGTGTCCGTTACCGCAAACTCAGCCGATAATAATGTACGTATAAAACCCCTGTCACCCACTTGACCACCCGCTTCCGCGTAAAACGGCGTCCTGGCTAGAATAACGCCACCTTCGACGCCTTCCTCCAAGGTTTCCACCGGTTGCCCATCTTTAAGCAACGCCATGACCTTAGATTCTTGTTCTAGATACTCGTAACCTGCAAAATCGGTGCGTACTTTTACCGCCAGATCCACATCTTGTTTAAGACTGAATTGACTTGACGCCCGAGCGCGCTCACGTTGCGCCGCCATATGCTCTTCAAAACCAGCCATATCTAACGTCAAATCCCGTTCCCGGGCAATGTCAGCGGTTAGATCCACAGGAAACCCATAGGTATCATAAAGACGAAATACTGTCTCACCCGGTAAAACCGTCCCCGTCAAGTCGTTGATGGACTGTTCCAGAACCCGCATACCGTGTTGCAAGGTTTCGGCAAACCGCTCTTCTTCTTGAATAATGACCCGTTTGACCTGCTCTTGGGCATTCTGTAATTCAGGATAAGCATCACCCATTTCAACAACCAGGGGATCGACTAATTTATAAAAGAAGGCTCCTGAGGCGCCTAATTTATACCCGTGACGCATGGCGCGGCGCATAATACGGCGCAACACATAACCTCGCCCTTCATTAGAGGGTAAAACACCGTCGACGATAAGAAACGCAGTCGCCCGAATGTGATCTGCGATGACTTTCAGAGAACTGTCGCTCAAATCACTATGGTCTACGATGTCTCCCGCCGCTTCGATCAGCCTACGAAACAAATCGATGTCATAGTTATTGTGTACGCCTTGGAGCACAGCAGCCAACCGCTCTAAACCCATACCGGTATCTACGGAGGGTTTTGGTAACGGATGCAAGGTCCCATCGGCTGCGCGATCGTACTGCATAAAAACTAGATTCCAAATTTCGATATAACGATCACCGTCCTCCTCAGGGGTGCCCGGTGGTCCACCAGGCACCTGGGGACCATGATCGTAAAAAATTTCTGTACAAGGTCCACAAGGGCCTGTCTCACCCATGGACCAAAAATTGTCTTTAGCGCCAATACGGGAAAACCGCGCTGGATCAATGCCAATATCGTTAAGCCATATGGACTCTGCTTCTTGGTCTTCTTCAAACACGGTTACCCACAATTTTTGGGGTGGTAAATGCAACGTACCGACGAGAAAATCCCAAGCATAACAAATGGCGTCGGCTTTAAAATAATCACCAAAACTAAAATTCCCTAACATTTCAAAGAGAGTGTGGTGACGAGCCGTATAACCGACATTTTCTAAATCATTGTGTTTGCCGCCTGCCCGTACACAACGTTGAACGGTTGTCGCCCGCGCTGAAGGGCGCTGGTCGCGTCCTGTAAAGACGTCTTTAAACTGGACCATACCAGCATTGGTAAACAAAAGCGTTGGGTCATTGGCGGGCACTAAAGAGCTACTCCGCATGACCTGATGGCCACGGGCTTGAAAAAAACTCAGGAAGGATTTGCGAAGTTCAGCACTGCTGGTCATGGAGTAGGCTCTTTTTTCACCGTCTAAAATACATCACAATGTTTTGAAAAGCTGTTTAATTTGCTCTAATGTGAAACCCCGCTGGCGTAGAAAGCGCATACGTTTGACTTCATCAGCCATACTTTCAATCTTTGTACTAGACCAACGTTTGTAATGTAACTTAGCTAAGTTAGACATCCAATAATCATCTAATTTACTCAGTGTAGAAAAAATTATTGCCTCATCTATGCCGCGCTCGCGAAGTTCTCCATGAATTCGCAAAGGGCCATAGCCTTTGTCCGAACGGCCATGGGCATAAACCTCGGCGTAGCGAGCTTCATCGATGAGACCTTCGCCCACTAATTGGTCTAGCAGCGCATCTATAGTAGGCAACATAACGCCTCGTTGGATCAACTTATGGCGCAGTTCCAAGCGCGAATGGTCGCGGCGAGCCAATAAGTTTAACGCCACATCCCGCGCTTTTTCAGGCATCGTTACCGGGTTACGACTCTTGGGGTTCGCTTTCCAGGGAGTCATCAGTCGCAGGACTCTCGAAAACCTGTTCAGGTTTCACAAAAAAATGAGCACGCAGTTTGTTTTCAAGCTCTTGGGCAAGGGCCTTGTTTTCACTTAAATAACTACGAACATTTTCTTTACCTTGACCCAAACGATTATTGTCATAGCTGTACCAAGCGCCAGCCTTATTTAACAACCCTGTCTCAACACCCAGATCGATAATTTCACCTAATCGGGAAATACCTTCACCGTAAAGAATCTCAAATTCAGCTTGTCTAAAGGGCGGGGCTACCTTATTTTTGACAACCTTCACCCGGGTCTCGTTGCCCACCACTTCCTCGCCTTTTTTGACTGATCCAGTACGGCGGATATCTAAACGAACCGAGGCATAAAACTTTAAGGCATTACCACCCGTGGTGGTTTCTGGATTGCCAAACATGACGCCAATCTTCATGCGTATTTGGTTGATAAATACAACTAACGTATTGGAACGTTTGATATTAGCGGTCAGTTTGCGTAACGCTTGGGACATGAGGCGAGCCTGGAGGCCCATATGGGAATCTCCCATATCCCCCTCGATTTCCGCTTTTGGGGTTAAGGCAGCCACTGAGTCGATAACCACGATGTCCACAGCTCCAGAACGCACCAACATATCGGCAATTTCTAAAGCTTGCTCACCGGTATCGGGCTGCGACACTAAGAGATCATCCACATTGACGCGGAGTTTATTGGCATAGACGGGGTCTAGTGCGTGCTCAGCATCGATGAAAGCCGCCGTACCTCCTTGTTTTTGCGTTTCGGCGATCACTTGTAAAGCCAGCGTGGTCTTCCCAGAGGACTCTGGACCGTAGATTTCCACCACCCGACCCTTGGGTAAGCCACCAACTCCCAAAGCGATATCGAGTCCCAATGAACCCGTTGATATAACTTCTATGTCCCGCACTACACCGCCATCACCCAAACGCATGACAGATCCTTTGCCAAATTGACGTTCTATTTGACTCAGAGCGGCTGTGAGGGCTTTTCGTTTACCGTCATCCACGTATAAAAAACTCCACACAAAAAA
>CAYRGG010000132.1:0-5253 GCA_964423745.1 uncultured Candidatus Competibacteraceae bacterium
AAAACTGCCGTCACAGCAGGATTGCAAACACTTAGGTTTTTCAACAGCCCGTCTTAGCTAATATATATTAATTAACCAACCGCAATCCTGGTGGCAGACTTTCTCCGAACAGTTGTTTTTCATCTGCTGCTTCCAAAACAACCACCGTTTCCACCATTCTTATCCAAGACGCCGGCGCTTTAGCCATACGTAACTGTTCCGCCATTTGACGGCGTAAGTTTTCATCCATATCTCGTTCTCGGTCGCCGCTCATCCGGGCGAGCAGGGTTGCGGCGAGGGCCGCGGGCGGCAACGTTTTCCAATTTTGCGCCAATGCCTGCTTTAGCCAGTCTTGGGCGACAGGGCGGGGGAGGACACTGTGGGCGCTGCTGTACAGGGGCACCCGACTGCCTAAGCGTCCCACTGCCCACCAGGTTTGGGGTGATTCGCCTTTGCCTTGTAAACGTTTTAGCAACCATCCGCCCACTTCCACCTTACACTGTATAGGTAATCGCTCTAGTGATCCCACTAGCTGCACTTTATCGTCATAGTTGGCTGCTTTAGCAGTTTTTAAACCTTTCGTAGTGCGTCGTGTTTTTCCCGGAGAGGGTTTGAGATCGTTCGCTATCTCATCCAACAGCTGGATTTGCGCAGACTCGGGCAGACCGCCGGCGATGCGCCGCCACAGGGTCCACCATTCCGACCAAACTCGGGTTTCCTGACTGTATTGAACCCCTTGTTCGTAGAGAGACCAGACTTGCTGAACCCGCCAATCATCCAGGGGATAGCCAAAACCAGGACGCAGACAATAACCACTCAAACTAAACCAAAGCCGTTCGTGATCGGGAGAGCGCCGCCGCCGTCGAGCGCCGTCCCAAAGCAGGCTAAACAACTCTCGCAACAGGGCTGTGTTCCAGTTATCCCGTTTGCCTAACACCTGTTCCAGGTCATTTCTTAAGGTTTTGATGGCTTTGGGAATCACCTCCTTGGAGCGCTCCCCATAGAAACGTTGCAGCAACTCTGCCGCTTCGCTAAAGCGCGGATGGACACTATCAGCAAGACTCTCTGGTCCGCCACCCCGTAGCTGAAAAGCCAAGCGCCAGCGCTGATCTGGGTTGTCGGCGGCGATACAGCTCATCTCCAAAGTGCCCACTTCGGTGAGTACGGCGGCCACCTGCACCGGCACCTCAACCGTATTCTCCGTCTGTTCGCCGAGCACGGTGGCAATAGGCGGCAGTGTGGTAAAGCGTGTGTAGTCGATATCCACCACCTGGCCGGGTTGAGAAAGTTCTTCACCGCTGGCTGAGACGAGATGAAAAAGCACCGGTTCCCCTAAGCGCAAAGAGAAGGTGCGTTGGCTAAGCCGAATCTCCCGGTCTTCTTCACTACCTCGGGGTAATACGCAAACACCTTGCTGTTGCTCAGTTTGATTATCCACTAGCAGGAAATAACTGCGCGCCGAGCCGCCGCCGATACGGATACCCTGGCCTCGGCGAGCTAAACCATAGGCGACAGCCCCTTGAGCGACAGCGAGATTACGGTCGGTATTGTGCAACTCCTTGAGCGGTGACCCGCGCCACTGCCCTAGGGTAGTCAGTAGCCGCTGGCTTAAGGTGTTGCTTTGAAAGACACCTCCATTGAGTAAGACGGCATCCGGCATGGCCAGTCTGTCCTCCACCGGCGCTGTATCATCCAAAGCTTGTCTTGCTGCGTGCCCATGCTGATGCAAAAAAGCCGCGATATGCCGCGTGATGGCGGGATCAGCGGCATAGGGAAGGCCAAACTCGATAATACCGCCGCGGCGTCTCTGGGGCTGCTCATCGGCGTCCACCAAGGGTAAAAAACCATCCACCACAAGTTGGTTGATTTCTTCCCGGTTCAATTCTGTGGATCGGGCTGCCCCGATCAGGCGAGCGCCACTACCGAGTAGGGTGACTGTGGTCTGGGTTGGTCCATCGGCTGCTAACAGACTTTCTTTAGCGAGTCGACATTGCTGGATAAGCTGGGATAAACGCCCTGCGCTCAAACGCTCTCCGCCAAGCCGTTGTTCCACCAGATGGGCCAGGGCCAAATCCATATTATCCCCCCCCAACATGAGATGGTCGCCGACGCCGATGCGGGTAAATCGCGGGGTATCTTCCCCCGGAGTCACTTGTATTAAGGTGAGATCGGTGGTGCCACCGCCCACATCGCAGACTAACAGTAGCTTAGTGTCTTCTAAGGCTGTGGCGAGCTCTTCGGTATGGTGGTGAATCCAGGCATAACAGGCGGCTTGGGGTTCTTCTAACAAGTGGGCTCGATTGAGTGCTGCCCGTTGCGCAGCCGCGATGGTTAGGCTGCGGGCCGCGGCGTCAAAGGAAGCCGGTACCGTTAATACCAAATCTTGTTTCTCTAGGGGGTGTTTAGGAAAGCGGCGATTCCAGGTATCCCGTACATGGGACAGATAACTGGCGCTGGCATCCACAGGCGAAATCTTAGCAATATCTTCAGCGCCCCAGGGTAAAATAGCCGCCGTGCGATCTACGCCTGCATGGGATAGCCAGCTCTTTGCGCTAGCCACCAGCCTGCCTGGCACCTTAGCCCCTAGTTGTCGGGCTAGTTCGCCAATGACGACGTTAGCGATAGCGTCAGGATCAGTCGCTACCCAGGGTAAACGAATGTCGTCTTGGGCCAGTTCCCCTTCTGCAGGATGATAACGCAGGGATGGCAACAACGGTTTAGCCGCGACCTCTCCCGGCGCCACCAGTTGTTCGACGGGAAATAAATGAATTGACGACTCGGTTTTTGCACGCGTATCCGTATACGCTACGACGGTGTGGGTAGTGCCTAGGTCGATGCCCACCAGATAACGGGATAGTTTCGTTTTAATAATCCTCCCCCCGCACATTAAATTCCACATTCCACCGTTCATCGCCGCTGCGGGGCAACGCCTCCAAGCGCAGGGTTCCTAACTCGGTGACAAAAGCATGTAGCCGTACCGGCACCACATCTCCCGGCGTGCGGCCTTCGGCGGGTAGCTCCGCTTGAATTTCCTCTAGCTCCTCCAGCGTATCGGGCGTCCACTCTTCCAGTACTGTACCCACTTGATCTTCACGGCGCACCGAGGAGCCAAAAAAACGAAAACGCACCGGTTCGCCCACCACAAGACCTACCTCTTGGGGTGGTAGTTCCGCCGCAGTACCTTCCTCGATGCCAAAAGGCGCAATGCAAAGGGCTTGAATGGGTGGTTCCATACCGGGTACTGCGGGCATCGCACTCTCAATACCCACGTAGTAGGCTTTAGCGGTGCCGCCTCGAATACGCACCCCGCGCCCTTGGCGCACATGCCCGTAATAGGCCGCGCCTCGGGCCACGGCGAGATCCAAATCAGCGCCTTCCAACAATCGCGCCGGGGCCGCCTGTTCCGTTTCAAGCCACGCATTGAGAATACTTAAAGTGCGCTCCGCCAGCAGGTTAGCTTTAAACACGCCACCATTTAACAAAACGGCGGTAGGATGTAAAAACGTGTCATCTGCAGGGGGATCATGGACAAAACCGGTCAAGGCTTCCGTGGCATGGGTTTGACGGCCTAGAAAAGCGGCTAGATGACGGGTAATTCCCGCATCTTGGGCATAGGGAAGGCCCAGCTTAGTGAGGGCGGTGCGGGCTCGGGTGGCGGGCCGAGCAGAAACATCCACCCAGGGAAAAAAGCCTTCTATTAAAGTATTAGTGACTTCCTCGCGGGTCAGCTCGGTGCGCAGGGTGCCGCCGATGAGTTTAGAGCCACGGCTTGGCACCACCACCGGCATGGAGTCGATGCTAGGATCGCTGAGCATGGTTTCCTTAGCCGTGCGACAGCCGTGGGTCAACGCATGGGTTTGCCAGAGATCTAGATTTTTACCCTCCATGGCCAGTTTTGCGCGTACCACATGGGCCAGGGCCAGGTCCATATTATCGCCCCCCAGCAGAATATGATCCCCCACCGCGATACGGTTGAGCTCTAAAGAACCCTCTTGCTCGGTGACCGCCATAAGGGACAGGTCGGTGGTGCCGCCACCCAGGTCAATCACTAAAATAATATCTCCCACTTGGACCTGTTTACGCCATTTGCCGTGGCTGGCTTGTATCCAACTGTACAAAGCCGCCTGGGGTTCTTCCAGGAGGGTTAGTTGTTGAAAACCCATGGTTTCAGCCGCTTCAGCGGTGAGTTCCCGGGCCGCGGGATCAAAGGAGGCCGGCACGGTGATGGTCACTGACTGCTCTAGTAAGGGATCATTCGGGTGGTGCTGGTTCCAGGCGCTGCGTAAGTGTTCTAAATAATGAATTGAAGCTTGCAGAGGGGAGAGTTGCTGAATTTCCTCGGGCGCTTCCACGGGCAAAATCGATGCACGCCGATCCACGCCGGGATGGCAGAGCCAGCTTTTAGCGCTAGATACTAGGCGTATCGGCGTATGGCTGCCCAGGGTGCGAGCCCATTCACCGATGGCGAAGGCAGGTTGCGTATTCCAGGGTAACGTCAAGTCATCAGGCGCCAGTTCATCAGGATGGGGCAAATAGATAAAAGACGGCAATACCTGTCGTTCTTCCACGGTGCCCGGCCCGGTTAACTGGGCGATAGGCATGATTTCTTGGGCCACGTTTTCTCCATCGCTGTGGGCAAAATCCACATAGGACATCACACAGTGGGTAGTGCCTAAGTCAATACCCACGGCGTACCGAGGGGCTTCACTCATAGTTCTACCTCTGCCGGCGCTAAGATGTTCACATCATGACCCTCAGCGATCTTCGGCAGTTTTATCTCCACGACTCGCCAGCCCCGATGCACTAAAGCGCCGCTAAAGGGGGCTTTACCCACCACATTGCCGGTTAAACGGATGGCCGCGGCATCAAAGCCTTCTTCCAGGGTCAAGCGAGCGCCTTCTTCCTCACTACGCACCGGAGCCAGGGTCAAATGCTCCTGCAAAGCTTTGCGGCAACCTTCATGGACAACGCGAGCTGCCCCGCCGATTTCCGCATCTGAAAAGGTTTTCACTTCTTCCTGGAGGAAATCCACGAAACGTCCCTCTTGCTGCAAGAGGGCCAGTAGTTGCAAGGCGGCTTCGGGTAACGTTTCCTTTAGGGTGGCCGGGGTAGGTTTGGGGGGCTCTGGCGATTTTGTGGCTGGTGGTTCCCCTTGAGTCAAACGAGCCAATTGATTAGCGAAGCCAGGGTCATTCAAGGTATGCCAAAACGCTTGAAACGCTAAGACAAGCCGGTTAAAAAAGGGAGGTTTGGGCTCAGGCATGAGCAAACTCC
>CAYRGG010000133.1:0-4876 GCA_964423745.1 uncultured Candidatus Competibacteraceae bacterium
CAAGCGCACCTGCCCCCCCGCCTGACGACGAATCCAGCGGGCGACCGGTTCGTTGCGTCTTCCCGCTGTAATAATCAAATCCGGCCAGGGTGGCTGCAAATCACTGGATTTGTTTTTGACAATCCCGGCAAGGGTACAACCTAGCAAAAGATTACTAAGCAATTCAAAACGCTGATAAGTAAAATGCTTAACTTCGAAGGGATAATCGAGGGCTTCCGCCAATGCCAGTAACTGGGCGTTATCACCCGTCTTATGTCCCATCAGCAACCATAGCTTAGGGATATTTTTTTGATCGCTTTGACGGGTAGCTGTGGCAAAAGGCGTTGCCATCACTTATCCTAAATTTTCATACGAATATAAATCTCTAAATAATGGCGGCTACCGCTCTGCAGACTCCGTCATGGACAAACCTTGAGAAGATAAAGGAGTTTTTGCCGTTTTAGGCCAACGTCGTTTGGCACATAACCATTCCGCAGGCTGCTCACGAATCCATGTTTCAAAAAGCTCATTGATAGCTTGGGTCATGGCTAAGGTATTTTCTCTCATATTCTTTGGCTCTTGGGGGAGCGGCGGTGCGATGGGAGCATGAAAAGTGACTCGAAACTGTACACCGGCAAGACGTTCTATACGCACGGGAATCAATTTGCAATTATGTTTTAGAGCAAGACGCGCTGGCGTTACCGCTGTCGGTGCGGCCAGTTGAAAAAAAGGCACTAACTCCCCATCATCTACTCGTTGATCTGTCAAAAACCCTATTGAACGTCCCTCGTTTAAGTGTCGCAAAAGCAGACGCAGGCTACCGTGTTTAGAGAATAAACCCGGGCCTAGAACCCGTCGTCTGCGCTTTAACATATGATCTGTGAATGGATTTTGTAGCGGTGCATAAAGCCCTGATACGGGAATATTCAACTGCAAGATGGCAGGGGCGGAAAGTTCCCAATTGGCCAAATGAGCTGTTACGAAGATGGCCGGCCTTTCCTGTTGGCGTAAGGGCTCAACGATGTCTTTGCCAACGATTTCCAAATTTTTGGACAGTTCTTTTAAATGAGGATACTCAGCCAGTACGGCGCCCACATTGCCCCACACAGCCTTTACGAGGGTATCTATTTCAGCGGCTGTTTTATCTGGCAACGCAAGCCTGAGATTACGCCGCATGTGATGAGTTTTACGTAAATGGGGTCCAACGTGCTGCATAAACCAACGGCCAGCCGCCGAGGCACGGGCAGGCGATAGTAAAGAACTCAAAAACCAAAAAACCCATAACAGCAACGCCTCACTTCCCCATAGAAGGTATTTCAACAAAGGCAACCTGGTAAGTACAGTATGTTTAGTATGACTTAAATAAGATCGCGCCAAAACAGATTTCCCCAAAACGCTGTACCGTTAATTAGAAAAAATATTCAATTCCACACTACACACGCTGCAGCTTTTAGTGATTGACCATTCATTTGAGAAAGAAAATCCATAAAGGGCAGTTTTTCAGCATAACAAAAATATCCCGATAGCTATGCACAACCTATCCAACGACTATACTCAATAAAAGTACTCTGCCGTTATCAATAACATACCTTCGTGTGTTGCGATGCGACTAGCGGCTAAGAGCCAGAGAACTATCTAATAAAGCTTGCAGCCTGTTGCTAATAGAAAACCCTCTTTGTGCATCCGAATCCATTATACCGTTAAAATAAAGTGCCTATTAACTTCCTCAACGTCCGTTTATCGGGCTTTTATTTTTTTTACTTTGCTACTTTAGGCGTATTGTTACCTTATTGGAGTTTGTATCTCCAGTCTTTAGGTTTTACCGCAGCCCGCATCGGTGAGTTAACCGCTATTACCCTCGCCACCAAAGTGGTGGCGCCTAACCTATGGGGTTGGCTAGCGGACAAAACAGAAAAGCGTATCACAATTGTCAAGCTCGCTTGTTTTGCGACCGTCGTTTGCTTCGCGCCAGTCTATAGTGTCGGCAGTTCACTGCTTGGGTTAGCTCTGATCATGCTGTTTTTTAGTTTTTTTTGGAATGCTGCTCTGCCCCAATTTGAATCCATTACCCTAAACCACTTGGGAGATAATGCGCATCGTTACAGTCAAGTACGGCTTTGGGGATCTGTCGGTTTTGTCATAGCGACTTTAACAGCGGGTTTGTTAGTGCAACGATGGGGCATTCAGATGGTGCCAACGGTGCTGCTAGGATTATTTATTGCTTTATGGATAAACAGCTTAACCGTACCTCAAGATACAAAAAAGCCAACACCTTCCTACCAAACGTCATTTGCTCGAGTACTGCGGCAACCTTCCGTGGTTACCTTATTTGTAGTCTGCTTTTTAAATCAGGCTAGTCATGGCCCCTACTATGCTTTTTTCTCTATTTATTTAGAAAGACTAGATTATTCGCGAAGCGCCATCGGCAGCTTATGGAGCTTAGGGGTTGCCGCAGAAGTGGGGATGTTTATCTTTATGGTGCGGTTATTGCCGCTTTGGGGACCGCGCAAACTCATGCTAATGGCATTGGTTTTAACCAGTCTGCGTTGGTCATTAATCGGTGTATTTGCTATTCATCCAATAATGCTTATGTTTGCTCAGCTTCTCCATGCATTTAGCTTCGGCGTGTATCATGCGGTGGCCATTCATTTGATCCATTGTTTTTTTACGGGTAGACATCAAGGACGAGGACAAGCCCTATACAGTAGTCTAAGTTTTGGCGCAGGCGGTGCTTTGGGAAGTTTGACAAGCGGTTATGTGTGGGAACATCTCGGCGGAAGTATCACTTATCTGCTTGCGGCAGGCATTAGTTTTATGTGTTTCCTGATCGCATGGTTCGGATTACGCGTGAGAATTTGACTATAAACCAATGAACTTTTTGTGAGACCAAACACAATGTGCTCTGATCGAGTGGAAGTTATCCAAGCTGATATCACTACCCTAGATGTGGATGTTATCGTCAATGCCGCAAATTCGTCTCTATTAGGAGGCGGTGGCGTTGATGGCGCTATTCATCGCGCTGCGGGGCCTGAGCTTTTAGAAGAATGCCAACAATTAAACGGCTGTGCGCTAGGACAAGCCAAGATAACCAAGGGTTATCAATTACCGGCGCGTTTTGTCATTCACACGGTTGGTCCAACCTGGCAGGGAGGAAATAAGGAAGAGTCAAAATATCTTGCTTTGTGTTATCGATCGAGCCTACAGCTGGCCGTAGAAAAGCAGTTACAAACCATTGCTTTCCCGGCTATCAGCTGCGGCATTTTTGGTTATCCCATCGATAAGGCTGCTTTGATTGCAACCCAAGAAGTTAGCCGTTTTCTTAACAAGGACAAACATATTGCAAAAATCTATTTAACGTGTTTAGACAACATTGTCTATGACGCTTTGCAAAAAGCTCTCGACAAAGCAGGTTCGCGAACAGGTTAACGATACATTTTTCGCTGCCAAATCTCTGTTACTCAAATCACCGAGATTTTAGATGTCGATGGTTTGGATTTCCCCAGGTGGCTGTTTTGCTGGAACTATGATTTGGCGATCTGCAGGTACCAAATCAACTCGATAACCACGATACCTTTCCTTCATCTGCTGCAATGCTGCTTGGAGCTGTTTTGCTAATACTTTATCCGCTCGCAATACTATCAATACATCTCCATCAGCTTCTTCTACCAATCGCTGCTCAATAGTGCTCTTACTCGAAGCGCTCCAAAAAGCTACCGAAACCCCGAATAGTATACCTAAGACAACAAACAGCGCTGTTACCCTGAATGTATGTCTATCGTTAATAGCCAAATTCATGACATTTACCCCTTGTTACTTGTACAACCCTTTAACAAACTAATCTTAAACAAAGATAATGTCAATATTTTTTGTACAAAAATTTTACAGGTATCTAGTATGGTTACTGGAAAAGCCAGAAAAGCCCCTAGAGAAAGCATTTACAATGATTGGGACGGAAGCTGTAGAACAAGAATCTTCTCAAAAGCTAAGGCATGCTCGGCGGGTGACGTGTACACTCGAGAACATGAACATGCCGATAACAAAGGATAATCAGTGGATTAGAGCAAACGGGAAATGTTCGAAAACTGATGACTAATACAGGTTTTTTTACCAGGAATAAAAACCTAGGGATATTTTTTAGCACTAAGCTAAGTAAAATTTATCACTTAGATTGGCGGAGAGGGAGGGATTCGAACCCCCGGACCCTTGCGGATCAACGGTTTTCAAGACCGCCGCTTTCGACCACTCAGCCACCTCTCCTAGACGGCTAAATTATAGCCTATGTCTGTTTCTAATACATCAACTGCAGATAGCGCAAGGACTCGCAAAAGCAAAACAAATAAAAAAAGCCCCACCCATCAATAAATGAGCGGAGCTTTTTAGATTAAACAACAAAAATTACCGTTAAAAGCAATCTGAAAGCCTAAAATTGCGCTTCGGTCAACGCCATCGCCGAGGAACCACCACCCTGAACAGCATGCATTAAAGCGATTGCTTTCGGCATGATCTGCTCAGCGTAGAATCGTGCGGTGACGACTTTAGATTCATAAAAAGTAGGATCTTCTCCAGCTACCAATTTTTCCTGAGCTACAAGTGCTGCCCGGGCCATCTGCCAACCACCACAGACATAACCCACCAACATCATATAGTTTACGGAGTTTGCCATGGCGCCACTGGGATTCTGCGCTATTGTGCTAAGTATATAGTCGGTGGCACTAGCAAGGGCATTGATGCCATCGGCCAAGCAGGAGCGAATGGCCGCCATGTCATCACCTTTGCCCTGAGTCGCTAGCTGCTCTTCCACGGCCCGCATATCGTCTAGTAACACACTCATAGCGGCGCCCTTATCCATGATTAATTTGCGCCCTACCAAATCAGCTGCCTGGATACCCGTGGTTCC
>CAYRGG010000134.1:0-4725 GCA_964423745.1 uncultured Candidatus Competibacteraceae bacterium
CTGGTTCGCCAGCGGCATTCCGGCTTTGATACTTCGTCAAACCAAGCGTCCAATGCGCTCTTGGCATTGGCATGCTTTTTACTGAACTTGATTAGCTTATCTCTACCTAGGACTTTCATGCTATCTTAAAGTTCCCTTTTTGGTAATTATAAATAAAATTACCAAAAAGGGAACTACTATTTGATAGAGCGCAAAATAGTAGTGAGCAATTTATCTATTTTTGGTCAGTAAGTGACTCTTGGTGGACGAGAGAACAGGTAAAAATGTGCTATAAAAACCATCAAGGCAAAGCACATGCTGATCATGCTTGCACTACTCAACTAGCAAATTCCTTGTCTTCTAATCATCTACACTATCATCGTAGATATATCTGCGCATCGGAAATATAGTTCACACTCATATCGTTGAAATGTAGGCAAAAAAACACAAAGCGATTACAAATACATAGTTCAATAGCCATACTAAGAGCAAGAAGTGTCGCGAGCCTCAAGAACCGATTTATTCGTTATAAGTTTTTTAGCTGAAAAGCCTGCCCACAGTCTTCATCGGCAAAAATAGCCGAATTCTTCTCTTATGCTCGCAGAGCAATTCAAATCCGTAACGAGTATAAAAAGCTTGTGCTGTATCCGTTAAACAGTCAACGATAACAGCATAGGCAGGCATGTATTGATTAATTTGCCAAAAGTATTCAAGGGCATTTATTAAGGTGACTTTGCCTAATCCTTTACCTTGATAAGACTG
This sequence comes from uncultured Candidatus Competibacteraceae bacterium, assembly GCA_964423745.1. GTDB lineage: Bacteria > Pseudomonadota > Gammaproteobacteria > Competibacterales > Competibacteraceae > CAYRGG01. The sequence goes on from CAYRGG010000134.1 coordinate 742, forward strand.
ATCTACAGCCAGTTGCGCTAGCAAGAATACCGGTATGGGATAGTGTGGCAGTTTTTTAGCTTGTTCCTTAGGCAAATGATCCCGTTCGATTGAACTGGGCGCCACACTGTAGAAAGCAGAGATGGAGTATAAATTGTTTGGTAGCGCCTTGGCTGAAGGTAATACCCTGGTTCGACTGATACCCGCCTGCATATGCCTAGCAGCTTGAGTTCTAATAAACGTATTTAACTCTGCTTCACCACAATCAAAGGTTGAGCGATCATGGCTTTTTTATCCAGTTCAACAAACGCTTTAGCCCAGCTCACTTAATACCTTGAGCTTTGGTAAAAGCAGCTGCCTCTAGTAATGCTTTATTCGGGGCTTTGGCTTGTTCGCAGGCATTGATGAAGCGATCAAAAAGATCATCTTTAATGGTCATGCGTTCATGCTCTGCGATGACTTGACTTGCGTCTTCTTCCATTAAACTTACGACATATTCGGTCAGGCTTTTCATACCTAGCAGCGCACAGGCTTTCTCTGCTTTCGCTTTTGTTTTTTCATTTAAACAAAGATCTAATCTTGCCATGGCCATAATGGACTCCTGACATCACATATAAAACATTTCTATAGCAGTATTAATCTTAATGAAAGCTTCATGCTTGTCAATTTGTACGGCAGAATAGCGGATTAAAGTGAATCAGTACACTTCCGGCACATAGTTTCTTTTTGCCATCGCCGCAACGTCATCATACTGACCCTTGGTGCCACGCTTCGGTAGTTTGACAGGTTTTTGGGGTATTTCCTGATAGTGAATCAAGTTTAGGAGATGGGTAATACAGTTTAGACGGGCTCGGCGTTTATCATTGGATTTAACAATGTGCCAGGGCGCGTGGGGTACGTCACTGGCATCCAGCATCGCATCCCGAGCCCGAGAATAATCATACCAACGTCTCCGGGATTCCAGATCCATAGGACTTAGCTTCCGTTGTTTGGTGGGATTCTCTATCCGTTGACGGAAACGCTTTTCCTGCTCCTCATTGCTGACCTCAAGCCAGTATTTAATCAGCATAATACCGGTATCGGTAATAAATTTTTCAAATTCTGGAGCGTCTCTCATAAAGCGTTCATACTCTTGATCCGTACAAAAACCCATCACTCGCTCAACGCCAGCGCGATTGTACCAGCTACGGTCAAAAATGGTGACCTCTCCGCCGGAGGGAAACTGAGAAATATAACGCTGCATGTAAAGCTAGGTTTTTTCCCGATCACTAGGGGCAGGTAGCGCCACAGTGCGGAATACCCGTGAGACTCACTCGCTTGGTAATACGCTTGATGACGCCTCCTTTGCCGGCAGCATCACGGCCCTCGAATATGACGACAATTCGTTTCTGGGTCTCCTTAACCCACTCTTGAAGTTTGCATAACTCAATCTGAAGCCTAAAAAGCTCTTTTTTGTAGGTTTTTTTATCAAGCTTAGCTGTGTTTTTAGGCTGATCGGCCTTAATTGTTTTTTTTGACGTTGGTTTTTTTGCCATCGCGTCCTCTCTTTGGTGATTCTTCTGAAGGTAAGAATATTGTCTGCATCATTATTTCGATACTGGATTCTACTGCGGGCCATTTAGGCGAGGGAAGCGCCGCTCGGAATAATTTACTTGTCGTGGATTCCTAGGGTTAGAAGCGTAAAAAAATTTGTCTTAAGGACATCTTGTATTATGTAGGTAGATATAAAAGACGTCCTCTGATCCATCAAAAGGGTGCAGTCTATCCAACATTTTGGTCTGACAACCTCCTTTTGATTTTACTTTTTTCAATTCATACTTTACATGAATGGGATTGCGATCCCATTATCTAAGATGTGCTGAGCCTAACACTTTCAAATTTTCAAGAGTAACCAAAAATGGAAGAATTGCTAGAACTGCGGGCTTATATTGAGAAAGGACGTTATGCGGAGGCATTGACTTTGATCGGGGAGATGGAGGAAATGAGCCGCGATGACAAAATCAATAAAATTGAAAGTTTTCTGCAGATTCTCCTCGTCCATCTGATCAAACAGTATGCGGAAAAACACACCACCCGGTCATGGGATGTCTCGATCCATAACGCCATCGATGGTGTGCAACGCATTAACAAACGCAGAAAGGCCGGTGGCCACTATCTCAGCGTGGATGAGCTGAAAGACAGTATTGACGAAATCTATCCAGCCTCACTGCGCCTGGCATCGTTGGACGTCTTTGCAGGTCGTTACAGCGATACTGAACTAGCAGCAAAGATCCATGAGCATCACATTAAAACGCAAGCATTTGAAAGCATTCAAAAGGTAAAATAGAAGAAACCTAATCCGCATCTAAAAACCACAGCGTCGACCAGGACAGTAGCTTGTTATCCACGATTGCAGCTTCACTATCAGGATGACTGGCATACAGTACGCGACCTGGCGGAACCGTTACCCCGACCAGCGGTACGCCGCCAAAATTAGCCAATAACGTTAAACGAGCTCCGTCGGCAAGTTGCCAATGCACCTGCAAACCCCGTTCTTTTACTACTTGAAAATAGCCTTCTTCCCCGGTTAAACCCACCAGACGCGGCACGATTTCCTGTTGACGAAGGCCGAGAACTTGCTGATAACGGGCTAGCCAATCGGCGTGAAAGCTTTTTTCAAGGCTTTGCCAATCCAACTTAGAGCGGTCAAAGGTAGCTGGATCGTTAGGATCGGGAATACAGGCCTGGGCGTCAAGTTGCTTAAATGCCGCAAAGTTGGCGAATTCTTTGCGCCGCCCTTGGGTCACGGCGGCAGCCAATGGGGGAGCAAAATCACAGAAAAACAAAAACGGCTGATCTGCGGCAAACTCTTCACCCATAAACAGCAGCGGCGGCGAAGGCGCCAATAAAAAGGCGCTGCACATCGCCCACAGGGGGCGGGACTCGGTCAGTTGGCTGATACGTTCGCCCAAGGCCCGATTACCCACTTGATCGTGATTCTGGAGAAACGCCACAAAGGCGGTGGGGGGCAAATGGCGGCTCACCTCGCCCCGGCAAGCGCCATCGAGAATCGTCGAGGAATCGTTTTGGTAGGCAAAGCCTTCCGCTAAACAACGGCCTAAATACCAGACGGGTCTTTGTGCAAAATCCGCATAATAGCCGTCAGTCTCGCCGGTCAACAGCACATGCATGGCATTGTGAATATCGTCGTTCCATTGGGCATTATAATAGCGGGGACCGCCGATCACGTCGCGCTGTAGATAGTGGGCGCTGTTGGCTGCATTTTCTAAAATCAGATGACGGTGTTGCTCTCGACCCGGTCCATGGCGCACGGCATCGGCCAGTTCTTCTAGGATGGTCGGCGTTGCGTCGTCAAAAATGGCGTGAACAGCGTCTAGACGCAGTCCGTCCAGATTAAATTCCTCTAACCAATAAAGGGCGTTGTGGATAAAGAAATCCCGTACTACCCGGCTATTCTCGCCGTCGAAATTGATGGCGGCTCCCCAGGGGGTGTGATAACGGGGGTTGAAAAACGGCTGAGCATAACGATATAGATAATTACCCTCTGGACCAAAGTGGTTGTAGACCACGTCTAAAAATACCATCAGACCCTTTTCGTGGGCGGTCTGCACCAGTTCTTTGAGATCGTCGGGATACCCATAACTGGCCTCCGGCGCATAGGGTAAAACCCCGTCATAACCCCAATTTCGCTGTCCTGGAAAATCCGCAATGGGCATCAACTGGATGGCAGTCACACCCAACTGCACTAAGTAATCTAAGCGCTCTTTAACGGCGGCAAAGGTTCCTTCCGGGGTAAAGGCGCCCACATGAAGTTCATAGATAACCGCTTCTTCCCAGGGACGGCCACGCCAATGGGCGTCCCGCCAGGCAAAAACATCGGGATCGATGATTTGGCTAGGACCTTGGACATCCTGGGGATTGTAGCGGGAGGCTGGGTCGGTAACTTTAAACGTAACCGTTCACGGGTAGAAATTTGTAGTGCGTGAGTTTTTCAAATTATGTATG
>CAYRGG010000135.1:0-4526 GCA_964423745.1 uncultured Candidatus Competibacteraceae bacterium
GCAATCCCGAAGAATTCGGCTGAGCAACCCTGGGCCAATCGTTTCTCCCGCATGAACCGGCACTACTGTGGAATGACCATCTCCGTGGCGTAGAAAATGATGGCTACCTTTAACTCGGATAACTTCGAAGCCTGCTTTACTGAGAGCTGCAATAAGTTATTTGCCAGTGAGGCTAGGCAACTTGCTCATGCGGTAATAGTGACTCGCTGAAGACCGATAAAATTCAAGGTTTCAAGAGGTGGGCCTTCGACCTCTAAACAATGATCCTGATTACATCAATCTATTTCATCAAACTATTAATTTAAAGCTGCAAAATTAGCCCCATAGCCTACACTTTGATTGATTACAGCGGTTATTCTTCTAGGTGCTAGTGGCACAGAAAAAATTTTGCACTAAGGGTTTGACGATTATGGCAGGCAAATTAGCAGGTAAGGTTGCGTTTATCACCGGGGCGGCCCGTGGTCAGGGTCGCGCTCACGCCGTCACCATGGCTCGTGAGGGCGCTGATGTGGCAGCGCTTGATGTTTGTACCGACCTGCCCTATCCCCGCTATTCCCTGGCCTGTGTAGACGATTTGCATGAAACCGCTAACCAGATCCGCGCCCTGGGCAGAGGTGCACTGGAAATTATGTGTGATGTCCGCAAGGCTAAAGACATGGAAGAAGCGGTAAAAAGCACGGTAGACATGTTCGGCCATATCGATATTTTGGTATGTAATGCAGGCATCGCCGATATGGCGCTAACTTGGGATATCACCGAAGAATGGTGGGACACCATGCTTGATGTCAACTTAAAAGGTTACTGGCTGGCCGTTAAATATATAGTGCCCCAAATGCTGGCGCAAAATACGGGCGGGCGTATTATCATGACCTCTTCGGTGGCTGGTTTGCGGGGTGAATCAGGCATGGCCCATTACTGCGCATCTAAATGGGGCGTGATTGGTTTGGCAAAATCCTTGGCCCAAGAACTTGCGCAACACAACATAACGGTCAATACGTTGCATCCCACGGGTGTTAATACCGATATCATCACTGGTATGGCTAAAGCTTCTAAAATAACTAAAGAAGAACTGATTGATTTTATTTTTCACGGCCATTCCATGCCCGTAAAACTCATTGAGGCGCAGGATGTGGCCAATGCCGCCCTGTGGCTAGCTTCCGATGACGCCCGTTATGTTACGGGTCAAAAACTGAAGGTGGATGCGGGGAGGATGATTAAATGAATCTCAATACCTGTTATTGCCTCGCCCAGGGGGTAGCCATTCGCAACGAACGGTTTGGTGGTTTGGTCTATCGCCATGACAACCGTCGTCTGTATTTTCTCCATTCCCATGAATTGGTGGATTTCGTCCGTGGCCTGGATGGGCAACGTCCCCTGGTTGAAGCGTTAACCCATTTTATGAAATCTCGAACCCTACCAGAATCGAACCGTGACACCTTTCTCAAGGCCCTTACCCAGCTGGAAAAGCTTGGTGTTGTTCAGCCATCTATGTAAGAAAATAGGCTAAACGAAGCACTGAATAAAGGATTTGTTTTCTAATATCTACTGCTAGTAGGGGATCAAACTCCGTGAACATAGATCCCAATGTCAACCTACACAAAGTACTGACTAGTGTCGACGCCTTAAAAGAATTGGTAGCGCAATTAGCCAACCAAGGTTATAAGGTCATTGGCCCACAACGTCGTGACGATACTATCGTTTTAGACGAGATCTCAAGTGCAGACCAACTACCCGTTGGTTGGAACGACGAACAGCAGGGTGGATCCTATCGGTTAGTGAAAAGTGACCGCCCTGCGTTTTTCGATTATGTAGTAGGCCCTTACAGTTGGAAACGTTATTTGCACCCGCCGGTGCAGCGTTTATGGCAAGCGCAACGGCGGGGCAAAAGTTTTTCTATCAAAAGCGATCAAGAAGAAATACCACGCTATGCCTTTTTTGGGGTACGCGGTTGTGAAATTCATGCCCTGGAAATTCAAGATCGGGTTTTTGATAATGGTGACTTTGCAGATCTCGGCTACGTTTCTCGTCGAGCTAAGGCATTTATTGTAGCGATCAACTGCGCCCGACCTGCAGCCACCTGCTTTTGTACCTCCTTAAATACAGGACCCAAAGCACGGCAAGGGTTTGATCTCGCTCTTACCGAACTGATAGACACAAAACGCCATGCCTTTCTTGTGGAGATCGCGACACAACAGGGCGCTGACATACTTGCACAGATACCCCATCAGGAGGCGACACCGGAGGATCTGGCTACTGCTAAAAACGTCACTCACAATGCTGTCGAGGCAATACAAAAAACGCTTGTGCCCCACGTAGACACCCTCTTGAAAAACAACCTAGAACATAGCCGTTGGAACGACGTGGCGCAACGCTGTCTCAGCTGCACCAACTGCACGATGGTCTGCCCCACCTGTTTTTGCACCACGGTAGAAGACTCCACCGACCTCGCTGGGCAAATAGCGGAACGCTGGCGCAAATGGGACTCCTGTTTTACCGTCGATTTTAGTTACATCCATGGGGGTAGTATTCGCCGCGAAGGACGTTCCCGGTATCGCCAGTGGATGACCCATAAACTCGCCACCTGGCACGATCAGTTCGGTTCTTCTGGCTGTGTCGGGTGCGGCCGCTGTATCACCTGGTGCCCCGTGGGGATCGATATCACCGAAGAAGCCCGGGCCATCCGGGACAGCGAGGGAGGAACATAACATGGTTCAAATAGAAGGACTTGATCGCCTGCTTAAAGAGCATCCCTTTTTTCAGGATATGGACTCCAGTGCCTGTGAAACCATCGCCGGCTGTGCTGCCAACGAGCGGTTTAACGCAGGTGAGTATATTTTTCGTGAAGGTGGTGCCGCCAATAAATTTTATCTTATCCGTCACGGCAAAATAGCATTAGAAATCCACGTACCCGGCCGTGAGCCTATTATCGTTGACACCTTGGAAGATGGTGACATCTTGGGCTGGGCCTGGTTAGTGCCACCGCATAAGTGGGTATACGACGCCTGCGCCCTGGAAACCACGCGACTGGTTAGTCTGGATGCGCAATGCTTGCGAGGTAAATACGAGACTGACCACAACCTTGCTTATGCGTTGTTCAAACGGTTTATTCCAGTCATGGCAGACCGTTTAGCAGCAACGCGGCGGCATATGATCGAACAAGCTAGATCACGTCGAGATATGACAGGAGATACCTCCCATGGGCCATCTTGAAGGACTCGACCATCTGATTAAAGAACACCCCTTTTTTGCAGGGATGGATCCCGGCGCCTGCGAAATCATCGCCGGGTGCGCCATGAACGAGCGTTTTAACGCGGGTGAATACCTGATTCACCAAGGCGATCTTGCCAACAAATTCTACCTTATTCGCCACGGCAGCGTGGCCCAAGAGCTCCATGTACCAGAACATGAGCCCATTATCGTGCAAACCCTGCAAAGGGGCGATATTCTCGGTTGGTCCTGGCTAGTGCCACCCTTTGAATGGAGCATGGACGCCCGTGCCACTCAGTTGACTCGGGTGGTCAGTTTGGATGCCCAATGCCTGCGGGGTAAGTATGAAAATAATGCAACCCTAGCTTACGAACTTTTTAAACGCTTTGTCCCCGTGCTCGCAAACCGGCTGGAGGCGGCACGGCTGCAACTCATCGACATTTACGAGTGACCCGACGCCATGGTGAGCGCATTGGACCCCATGGTTCCTGTACCCTATCGTATTCAGCGGATGCGCCGGGAACTCAGCGATACCTTTACGGTGGATCTTGCGCCTGCCGACGGCTCACCCGAAAAGCCATTTTTGCCGGGCCAATTCAATATGCTCTACGTCTTCGGGGTGGGCGAAGTCCCCATTAGCATCAGCGGTAATCCCGACAGTGGTCTCCCCCTGATACATACGGTACGTAGCGTAGGCCCAGTGACAGAAGCCATGGCAAACTTAAGACGGGGCGATACCCTCGGCGTGCGCGGTCCTTTTGGCAGTATTTGGCCAGTAGCAACCGCTGAAGGCGCCGATGTCGTCATTATTGCTGGCGGCGTCGGACTTGCACCCCTGCGTCCTGCCATTTACCAGGTCCTTGCTAACCGTGAAAAATACGGTGAGGTGTGTATCTATTATGGCGCCCGCACGCCGCAGGACATCTTGTTTCTCGATGAGCTGCAAAAATGGCGCGGTCGTTTCGATTTGACTGTGGATGTGACGGTCGATCGCGCCACCCGGGACTGGGCCGGTAAGGTGGGGGTCGTGACGAATCTCGTGACCCATGGCAATTTTGATCCCTTTGAAACAGTGGCGCTGGTCTGTGGACCAGAAGTGATGATGCGTTACACCGTTAAAACCCTAAACGAACGGGGTGTCAGCAATGATCGTATTTTTCTTTCCACCGAACGAAATATGAAATGCGCCATCGGCTTTTGTGGCCATTGTCAGTTTGGACCTTACTTTGTCTGTAAGGACGGACCCGTATTCCGCTTCGATCACATTGAGCATCTCTTCGAGATCCGGGAGTTATAAACGTGGCGGGCTCAACAAAACC
>CAYRGG010000136.1:0-4464 GCA_964423745.1 uncultured Candidatus Competibacteraceae bacterium
CAGCTTGGAAGGCTGAGGTTCTACCATTGAACTACACCCGCCACGCCTCCAGTTATCATGTCTATTTGATAGCTGGTGGAGGGGGGAGGATTCGAACCTCCGAAGGCTGAGCCGTCAGATTTACAGTCTGATCCCTTTGACCGCTCGGGAACCCCTCCAAAAATGGACTGTTAATTCTCATGGAAAGCCATCGGCTTGTCAATCCAAGAAACGCATTTTTTGCCGAAAGTCTACAGCAAAAAACAAAAGAAATGGGTGCAAAGTGCTGCTATAAGGCTTACCGCCAACCTTTAAATACAAGCACGGCATTAGTACCACCGAAACCAAAGCTGTTACTCATTACATGATTAAGCTGCACATCATCGATCCGTTGTAACGCAATGGGAGCAGCGTTTGCTTGAGGATCAAGGTTGTCAATATTAGCAGATGCGGCGATAAAATTATGTTTTTGCATTAATAGACAGTAAATAGCTTCATGTACGCCAGCTGCTCCTAACGCGTGACCTGTCAAGGATTTTGTGGCGCTGATGGTTGGCATAGCCTCACCAAAAACCTCTTTCACTGCACCTAGTTCGCGAATATCGCCCACGGGTGTGCCAGTGCCGTGGGTGTTTAGATAGTCGATAGGCCCCTGCACCGTTTGCAGCGCTTGTTGCATACACCGCACTGCCCCTTCTCCAGACGGTTGCACCATGTCGTAACCATCGGAACTGGCGCCATACCCAACAAGTTCCGCATAAATTGTTGCGCCGCGCTTGAGGGCATGTTCCATTTCTTCGAGTACTACGACACCGCCGCCACCAGAAATCACAAAGCCATCACGATCGACATCATAGGGGCGTGAAGCTGTGGTAGGTTTGGCGTTGTATTTAGATGATAAAGCTCCCATGGCGTCAAAAAGGATGCTAAGACTCCAATGTATTTCCTCGCCCCCACCTGCAAATACGATGTCTTGTTTATCCCACTGAATAAGTTCATAAGCATTACCAATACAATGGGCGCTGGTTGCGCAGGCAGAGCTGATAGAGTAGTTGACCCCCTTGATAGCGAAGGGTACTGCCAAGCATGCAGAGGTGGTGCTGGCCATGGTGCGCGGCACCATATAAGGTCCGACTCGGCGAGCGCCTCTATTGCGTAGCAGATCGGCGCCTTCAACGATGTTCTCGGGGCTTGCGCCACCGGTACCCATAATCAAACCGGACCGGGGATGGGAAACAAGATCCTCGCTCAGTTTTGCATCGGCAATGGCTTCTTGCATGGCTAGGTAGTTGTAGGCGGCGGCATCACCCATAAAGCGTCGGATCTTGCGATCAATGTGCTCTTCTAAATTTAGCCGAATGGCTCCCCGCACTTGCGAGCGAAACCCTAAGGCTTGATAGTCCTCCGCAAATTCAAAACCGCTACGGCCTTCTTGCAAGGCATGAAGCACCTCTTTTGCATTATTACCTATGCTAGATACGATACCGATGCCTGTGACAACCACGCGTCTCATATTTAAACTCCTCAAAAATTATCGGTTGTCGTAAACAGACCTACCCGAAGATCCTTACCCATGTAGATTTCCCGCTCATCCACTTCTAACACGGCATCGGCAATACCCATGACGAGTTTTCTAAGGATGACGCGCTTCATGTGAATCCGATAGGTTACTTTTTTAGCTTCAGGTAATATCTGTCCAGTAAACTTAACCTGACCCGCACCGAGTGCGCGGCCTCGTCCAAGCCCCCCCCTCCAACCAAGAAAGAAGCCTACCAGTTGCCACATGGCGTCCAAACCTAAACAACCCGGCATAACAGGATCGCCTTGAAAATGACAACCGAAAAACCATAAATCGGCGTTGATATCGAGCTCAGCAACAAGAGAACCCTTGCCATAATTGCCATCCTCTGCACTAATGTGAACGATTCGATCGAACATCAACATGGGGGGTAAAGGAAGTTGTGCGTTGCCAGGGCCAAATAATTCCCCTCGTGCGCAAGCAATAAGTTCGTCATAAGTAAAACTGGATTTTTTTGTCACGCGGGCCGATGCTTAAGAGTATTGACAGTATCGTGGTCTAAGCCGTTGGCATTTAAGAAAAGGAATTTTATGGCAGTTGCTGCATGCCTGCCAACTAAGCTTGGGACCATTCGTTTTAGCTAACGTTAACACAGTCTATTATATATGGAGTAATGCTAGATAGACTGTTTGCAGGCAAATGTGTAACGTTATCCAAGAGATAAATAACTCCTAATTTTTGCTTATTATACGCGCCTCCTAGCTGGGTTAAAACCAGGAGTTTTCAAGCCATTGAAAGTTTGGGTAAATCACCTAATAAGAAATGTCGTAATTCAGCCTATGGATAGGAATACTCAACAAACCATTAAACAGCAGCGCCAAAATGTCAATTTAATATCCTCAACTTTTTGAGATCACTATGACAATGCCGCACTATACGACGCCTGAAACAGCAGAGTATGCATTTTATAGCGCTATCGAAGGTCTCAACTTAGAAGCTATGATGGCTGTCTGGGAAATGAGCGACATCATCGTATGCGTCCATCCTATGGGTCCGAGGCTTCAGGGAATACGCCAAATTCGCGAAAGTTGGCGGCAAATTTTTAATTCTAATATCCAACTGCGGTTTCGGATCGCTGGTGTACACAGATTATACCAAGACAATTTCGCTTTCCACATGGTCTATGAACACATTACCGTGATTGGCGCCGAGGAACAACCTGCACAACCTATCATCGCGACTAATATCTATCGACGTCAACAACAATCCTGGCATCTTGTCGTACATCATGCATCACCCGGTCCAGTCATTGGCGGTAATCCTCAACGATCTGTAGATCAGATTCATTAACCGCAATCATAAATTGTTTTGAGTCGAACTTCCTTAGTTATGTCGTTATCGGTCTTTTATTGAGATTGATGAACTACCGCTTTTAAGTACACCTTAGTGGCGGTAGTCCATAAAAAAGGGGCCGCTTAGCGACCCCTTAGATGCCAACAAAGTGGCTTATTGTTATGCAGCTACAGTTTGCCAGGTTTCAGTCAGTACAGGCTGCAACTCATCCCTGACGTCCTGGAGAATAACACTACCCACACCGCTAGGCACGTTGTAGGAAGCCATCGCCGACACCAGTTGATCGACCTGATTGTTCAGTAGTACTGAATCAACCACTTCGATTTGATCCAATTGATAATGACTGTTGCTGTACCAGTTGCTGATAGTTACCTGATCCTCAGTACCAACCACGGTAATCTGCAGATTATTACCACTCCGGCTAAACCACAGATCTTCCATGGAGACGTCTTCAAATCGAGCGCTATCAACGCTTGTTGCTTCGGTATCATAGTTAGACACTGTATCGCTCCCAATGCCTGCACCAAATACATAGGTATCATTTCCGGCATCACCAGAGAGATAGTCACGACCCTCGCTACCATAAAACACATCGTCTCCGGCACCGCCATAAATCATGTCACTACCCGCACCCCCGTCGAGTACATCATCACCGGCTTGGCCATAGACTCTATCATTACCGGCATCACCCGAGACCACATCATCACCATTATCTCCGTAGAGGTAATCGTTGCCCTCGCCACCGGATAAGGTGTCGTTGCCGTCCTTACCGGAGAGGTAGTCATTACCGGCTTGCCCATCTAGGGTGTCGTCTCCAGCATAGCCATAAAGTTGGTCTACGCCTTCGCTGCCTTGCTGGACTAGAGTGTTGAGAGTATTCGCATCCCAGCAGGTGCCATCGGCAAACTCCACCGCATTTAGGGCATAAATCCCGTCGCCATACGGATGGAAGTGGCTTTGTACCGTGATGACTTCACCAGTGCTTTGTACCGTCAGGCGCAGGTCATTGCTACAGCGCGTTGCTCGCACGTCAGTAGGATCAACCCCTTCTAAGAAACGTAGCACGTCTTGACGTTCGGCGTCGGTATCACGGTTATAGATAGTGGTGTTGCCATCGCCGACTCCAAACAGGTAGGTGTCGTTACCACTGTCGCCTGAGAGGTAGTCGCCGTTTCCAACCCCGCCTCTGAGAGTGTCATTGCCAGAGCCACCGTAGACATAGTCGCGGCCCTCGCCACCGTCGAGCACATCATCACCACTCTGACCATAGACGCGGTCATTGCCCGCATCGCCTGAGACTACATCATGACCGTCATCCCCGGAGAGGTAGTCATCGCCCTCGCCACCAGATAGGGTGTCGTTGCCATCACGACCGTAAAGCGTGTCGTTACCGGCTTGGCCATCGAGAACATCCTCACCGGCATAGCCATACAGACTATCAGCCCCTTCGGTACCTTGCTGAACCAAAGACTTGAGAGCATTCGCATCCCAGTGGGTACCATCGGCAAACTCCACGGCATTTAGGGCATAAATTCCATCGCCATACGGATGGAAGTGACTTTGTACCGTGATGACTTCACCAGTGCTTTGTACCGTCAGGCGCAGGTCATTGC
>CAYRGG010000137.1:0-4386 GCA_964423745.1 uncultured Candidatus Competibacteraceae bacterium
TTCATAACTTTGAAATTGACCTAGCAAAGTGACTTTTTCAAGAGGTCTAATGTAAGTTGAATGGTTGATTGGTACGTAGACGCCCAACGCCCCAAATAACCTGCCGCCAAGGAGCGCTAGCGACGATGGCGGTCAGGTTGATTTGGTTGTTAGGCCCTTGATACATTTGATTCATAGGCTTTGAGCTTTGCACAAAGATTCCGTTTGACCTCGGGCCACTCGCTCTCAATGATGCTGTAGCAGACCGAATCCCGTAGACGACCACTAGGCATGCGCATGTGATTTCGCAAGATGCCCTCTTGTTTGGCACCTAAGCGCTCGATAGCCGCACGCGATTGGGTATTCAACACATCGGTCAGTAACTCAACTCTTATGGTATGCCACGTCTCAAATGCATGAGACAGCAACAGAAACTTTGCCTCGGTATTAACCACCGTTTTCTGCCAGCGCTTAGCCAACCACGTAGAACCTATTCTAAGACGACGATGCACCGGTTCCATGTTGCGATAGCGTGTCATCCCGCAGACCGTTCCAGAAGCGCGATAGCGGATAACAAACGGCAGCTCACGGCCTTGCTGTTGCCCCCGCAACGCTGTACTTAGATAGTCAGAAATCGTCGCGCGATTTGGCACCACCGTGATCTCAAGCTTCCAAAGTTCACCGTCTGCCGCAGCTGCAAGCAAATCCGCTTGATGGGACCTGTTGAGTGGCTCTAGGACAACCCACTGTCCTTCTAATATGATGGGGGCAGTATCCACGTTGATTCCTTGTTGCCTAACAACCAAGCTAACCCGCCGGGCGCGAAGCGAGCGGTCGGGTTGAGCGCCGGGTTAGGTGCCCATAACTTTTATCGTTAGAAACATTGCTGTAGCAATAACTCCAATGCTAAGCGTTACGTAAGATGCATGCAAAAGCCAATATCGCAGTTTCTTGTAGCACTCGTTTTGGTTCCAGGTACGTTCCCTATCTTGTTTCTCCAACTCCTTTGCGACGAAGAAGAACCTTTGAGCATCTACTCTTAGTTCATAGAGACAAATTGCAACTGTGGCAACAAAGCTCAATAAGCCTATTACAAGCAACCATTTTTCTAGCATTGTGTAACTAGAATTACTCGAACTCGTAAGTGCTAGAAAGAATATACCAGTTGCTCCTGATGATACCGACAGGATGTAGGCCCTTAGCTTATTACCAGCATCTTTCGCTAAATCGTGAAATCTTTCCGATTCTTTTGACATTTTTACTTCCGTGTATTGCACCTAACCATAGATTATGTTTGTCCTTCACGGATATGTAAGCTCGTTCTCTACAAAATCAGTCCAGTCGAACGGAATTTTAATAAGGTTTGCATTCCTCTCAACAATGTTCGAGAGACGGGGAATTACGCCATGATTATACAGATAGCGCACTTCATCATCTCCGAAAAAGCTTGTTCGCACCACCACTGAGCCGAGTGGCAGAAGCGCTCCATTCGACTTCATTCTCTTCAAAACCTGGGTAATTTTGCATATTCAGCGTCATGTCGAGCTCGGCATGAAAGGGGATATGCAAAATTACCCAAATTGGAGCTCATCTCCCGCTCCCGCACCAGCCTCAGCTCCACACTATCATGTAGTAACTGGGTCTAAGTAACCTACACTATAGATGGGTTTGGTTTAGTGCGTTGTTAGCATTTAGTGCAATAGACATCGATGTAAAAGAAGAACGTGTCTAGATGATCTAGAGGATATACCATAACCCATTTCTCATCATTATCTGATACATAAGTATTTTTTATGACTTGAACTTCGTTTTCGTTCCAATCAGCGTCTGTAGTTCTTACGGAGTTTTCTAATGTCAGCCCTGATCGTTGCTGTATGAGATTGTCAATTTGAGTATAGGTGAATAGAGTGTTACCGAATTGCCTTAGTCGTAAATCTGTCGTGCATCGATTGAACTCAGGTGTAATTGCTATAGATATACCGCCAACCAATGTTTCATAGGTTCCATCAGTGCCATAAAATTTGGTGAAATTCTCATCCTTACCATTTTCGAGACCCTTCACCAGATTATTGAGCTGATTTCGATAATTTACGCAGTATTTATTAACAACATTAAGAAAATGATGAGCATATTCTTGTTGTAACTTTTCAGACAATTGTTCGTCATCAAAGAAGCTTTGAACAAAAAATAAGATGATACCACCCAAAACTGACACTACTAACCCAATAAGTATCTGAGCTTTCCAGGACATATATCCCTCTTGCTAACAACCAAGCTAACCGGCGCGGCGCGAAGCAACGCGTCCGGTTGAGCGCTGGGTTAGGTTTCTTTTGCACGATTCGCTAGACTGCGAAACTCGATGAGCTGAGCTTGATCTTGAAACCAACTCTTAGGAAACATCTCAAACAGATTATCGGCATGATACAGGAGAAACAGGTTTTCATTTTCTTTACACCTTACATAATTAGTCCATTTGCGCTTTGATTGTCCGCCGACGCTCTGTGCTTTAAGAAACTCAGAATCCCACGTATAAGTAAATGGAAAAGCTAGATCCTTCTGTTGTCGATGGATGCGTCGAACCTTCCAGGGAAGATAAACAAAACTCATGATGTATTCACCCATTGCACCACCGATACCGGCCCCAACCAAAATGATCCCAAGGCTCTGCTGGAAAAAACCATACACGCCAACTCCAAGGGCTACTGCTGTTACAGCAGCCAAATAATACCAGCGCACGGCAACCGCTCGGTGGAGCCTTTGGGCACTTAGGTAGTCGGATATGGATATTGTGCCGGTGACCATATGAAACCTAACAACCAAGCTAACCGGCGCGGCGCGAAGCGCCAGCGTCCGGTTGAGCGCCGGGTTATGTTGCATAGCTGTTAAGGGCCTCCGATACGAATTTTGCCTTGGCGTCAGTGTACGCTTCACGATCGGACTTGAACTCAGCAACCAAGCGCCTCTTATGCTGCTCATATTTTGCAGCAAGCTGTGTGTTTGACCGGAGGGCTTCCCGGAAAGCCAAGCGCCGCTGCCACTCCGGCCCGCCGTACACCACGAGATGGAGGTGATGCGTTCGGTGCCCGTTTGCCCACCGCATGAGCCACCGGCGGCCCTGAAGTGTGGCGTTGAACTCGGCGGAGGTGGTGTAGTTTGAACGGCATAGCGGCTCAATGAGCAAATCAGCATGGGACATGGACTTGACGCCTGCCAAAATATCGATGATGGGCTTGGCCGAAAGCCCCAACACAGCGGTGCTGCCGAAGTGCTCAATGGCAGCAAAGTCGTTTGGAAATAGGGTGAGTAGGCGATCTCGCTCTGTCTCAAACATCCACGGCCATTGTGCGTCGTAAGGAGACAACGCAACATGTTCGTTAATCGCGTTGTGCAAAGACTGCTGCTCGTTCATTGCGTATGGTCACTTTGCAACATAACGACCAAGCTAACCGGCGCGGCGCGAAGCGGCAGCGTCCGGTTGAGCGCCTTGTTGGGCAGCAGATTCATTTAATCGACAACGCTATAATTAGCGCTGTGGAAAGAATCGCTGTTAGTGTACCAACAACGACCTTTGTAAGGTTTTGCTGCAGCCAAACCCTGACCTCACTCCTTAAAGCCTTGTCGATAATGTACGCAGACACGAGAATGATTAGGGCAATGACACTGAGAAAGCCATAACCCAGCACCCAGACAACGGCGAGCCAGAGTGTAAAGACTGCCGCAGGAATAATAAAGGGTTTACCCATTAAGATGTACAATGGGCGAGGAAACAACTTGGTTCTTCTCTCCTGATTCTCATCGCCAAACGGCCGCGGAAGGCCAAGGTTATCGAATGCCGTTTTGTGTTTATCGAATTCTTGCCGAAGATAACAGAACTGGTCACTTGAGGCATCAATTGCAAAAAAGATAAACCCGCACGCAAAAAGCGCGGCGAATGAGATTATTACACACAAGAATGTGACATCTGTTGCAGGGAGAGCGCTTTGGCGATAGAGCTGAGTAAGAGCTGCAAACAGACCTGCATTAATCAGGATGAGCATGGTAAGCCACTTGATCACCAGATCCCCTTCGCGCTCGATGCACGATTTGATGGTGTCATATTTTGAAAGGATATCTTTCTTTGCATCCTGATTCATGGAACCAGTAAACCTCCCTTTTGACGTGACTGTATCTTTTCAGCGCCATAGACCAGCATTGACCTCAATTTAGGAAAGCGGGCTGATCCAGGCACGAAGGATGAACATTGATACCGCCCAACAACCAAGCTAACCGGCGCGGCGCGAAGTGCCGCGTCCGGTTGAGCGCCGGGTTATGCTTTTACTGTTTCATGGATAAACTCAAAACCTTTGAACACGATCCTCAACTCTGCACCTGATGCAAGCGGGATTCGAGTTGATCTAATTGTTAAGC
>CAYRGG010000138.1:0-4354 GCA_964423745.1 uncultured Candidatus Competibacteraceae bacterium
AGCTAAAGCTCACCGGCTAAAGCCGGTGGTTTAAACCTTATGATGGATAATTAAAATGGTTTTTTGTTCTTTAAGTAGCTCGATGAGTTGGTTTTTTTGGATAATAGCTTGGTTAATTTCAGCTGTTTTTCGATTTAGAAAATCTAGAATTTTTTCAACTTCAACATCCGTTGGTAAAGGTAAAATAAATGAATGCAAATCATCTCGCTGAAGCTCGGTTTGCTTTGTCGCACCTTCGGCCATATTTGCGTTAATAAAGTCATACAAAGTTGAAAAAATATAGTAGACAAACTTTGTACTTAAGCGATGTTTGCTATCTCTTATTACTGTTATATGGGAATCAGCAAAGGCTTCTTCTTCAGTATCGTAAAGTGCGCATTTACCCAACACTCCCATCCCTGTAGACGCAACAAGCAAGTCGTTCTTCTGTAACCATCCTCTAAAGGTTTTAGGGTTGTCTTTTGACTGGTGAAACTTTGCTTTGTCCAGATTAATTTTGTAAGTACTTAAACAAGCTTGATTAACGACAGTCGTTCCAACATTGGAATAATTCGGCGCAGTACCTCTTTCTGAGAAATCAAAAAGATACTTAAAGCGGCGTAGTTCCCAATGCTCAGGAATCTCCCCCAACCACTCTATACCGCTGTCCTTATAACGCTCATATTTCGCTAATGCACTCATCATCAAACCTTCACATTGCTGGTCAGGCGGATTAAGCGTTTTAGCAAGCCTTCCGTCTCGGCTTCCAACGCTAGAATATCTTTGGAGACTTCTTCCAAACTCCGTAGCGGTTTATGCTGATAGAAATATTTGTTGAAGCTGATTTCATAGCCGATTTTGCTTTGCTCGATATTGAGCCAAGCATCCGCCAGGTGGGGGCGTACTTCACGACAAAAATAGCCGTAAATATCCTCTTGTAAGGGCACACTTTCATAATCGCGCAGCTCGGAGTCCGATTCGTACTCAATCCAAACGTTGGCATCGCTAACACGATTCAAGCAGGGTTTGCCCGCTGTATCCATGGGCCAGTAACCGTAATCAGCCAAGGTTTCAGCCCCATCCTGAGCATTCAGGCCCAATTTCTGACACAGCTCGTCCAGCTTGGCACCCGCTAATTTGTGCGGCTTTTTGATGACTTTGGCGGCGTTTTCATCACGCCAGCTCACGGCATTGAGAATTTGCTTTTTTTCTGGCGCACTGAGTTTGATGCCTTGTGCGTTTAGCGCCTCGTCAACCTGCTCACAGAACTGGTTAAAATCATAAAATCCCGCTTGACCAATGGTTGCCATTAGCCTTTCGGTAAGCTGCATCAATTCACGTTGTGTCAACCAGACTTTTGGGTCCAACAGCTTCTTTTTATTTATCGGCAAAATGCTGATTTCTTCCCGCTCAATGTAGTCTTCAATAGCTTGCTTATGGGCTTTCAGCTCGGTATAAACCGCTTCACCGTATTTTTTATATGTCCAGGCCATCAGATCACTGAGTGCTGGCACAAAGCGCAAGCTAGCTACTCGCTCAGGGGTAAACTGTGCTTTGAGTCTTAAGGGGCGTTCAACGGTCACCTTATAGTAACCAAAGTCACTGTTATCGAAGACTTTGGAACGTAAGTCTGGCGTATTGTCATCGTCACCGTTCTCCCCTAGATTGAGGTAGCACTGGGTGATCTGTTTGATGTGCTCGGGCGAAAACTCACAGTTTTTCTCTCCTAGATTTTTGCGTAGCTTGCGATAGAGGTTAGAGGCATCAATCAGCTGCACCACACCTTTGCGGTGGGAGGACTTGTCGTTGGACAACACCCAAATGTAGGTGGTGATACCGGTGTTGTAGAATAGGTTGTTGGGCAGCTGGATAATGGCTTCCAGATAATCGTTTTCAATCAGGTAACGGCGAATATTGCTCTCCCCACTACCGGCGTCGCCGGTAAACAACGCTGACCCGTTATGTACCGAGGCAATGCGCGAACCAATAGGGCTTTGACTCAGTGGCTTCATCTTACTGACCATTTCCATCAAAAATAGTAATTGACCATCGGACGAGCGAGGCGTGGCGGGTTCTAATCGTAGTTCGTCGCCATAATAACTCTCATGGGAGGCATCAAAGGGTTCAAGACCCACTTTCGAGTTTGCGTGCGTAGGTCGAAATGCTTGATAATTTCTTTGACGTTCTCGCTAAAACCATCCAGATAGTTTTTAAAATTGGCTTCCAACTGAGACGGATTGCCTAATAGGGATTTCAGGGTGAATTGCGAGGTGTTGTAAAACACATAGCCCGATGCATCGCAAAGTCCTTTGGGCTCAAGGTCTGAGAATTTGGCCACATCGCGCTGAAAATGCACTTCTTCTAATACGGCGGCTTTATTGGGTTCGAGCAGCACGTCTAAGCGACGAAGCACAAACATGGGTAAGATGACATCGCGATATTTACCCCGTACAAAGACATCACGCAGGCAGTCGTCCGCGATGGACCAGATAAAAGAAACAATTTTGTTGTGTGCAGCATTATCCATCATAAATTCCTTTTTCCAGCTTCATCCCAATATAAATGGTGGGCAACGTGGTGAGTAAAACCGCAATTCTTATTCAATAAGCAGATGTTGGTGGTTGAAATAGAGAGCAAAAATGCTCCATCAAAGATTTTTTAAAGGCACAACCTATGCCAGCCTGTATGTGGTATTCGTAGCTCCAGCAGCTTAGTGCAATGATATTAGAAAATGTGTAACTACTCACTCTCCCGCCATTCTCGCCATGGACTGGCGAAAATCTAGTGTCATGGACGGCAAGGGCTGATGACAACCCATGCTACCATCCATGGCAACTGGATTCCGGCAATCCCTGCCGAAATGACGGGTGAGCAGTTGCAAAAATGTCGAAACACGGCCACATCAAATGATATTTTCTGCGTGTCTTGGGTGGTCTACCTCAGACAAAATGATGTTTGATTTTATCTCTAAACAGCTTTCCATACAGCCGATGGTTATTACGCTCATGACGAATTCGACCGGCAATAATACAAGGTGAGATAGAAAGTCGCTTGGCTAAATCACGCACTTTTTCTACCGAGAGCCGTTTGCCTAATTGCCAGACATTAGCGGGAATCAGAACTTCTTGGGCTAGAGAGTCTGCCTCCTGCTCGACTGGATCACCGCTTTCAATATCTAAATTATCCATGTACCATGTCTCAACGCCGTCCAGATGCAAAGCGATATGAGCCAGCTCATGCATGAGCGTTAACCAAAAGTTATCTAACCTATCGTGGCGAAGGGTTAGAGCCACAACCGGGTTACCTAATTGGCTTATACATACCGCTCCATCCAAATAAGTCTTTGGCAAATGCGGTTCGACAATTAAATGAATGCCAATTTGGTTGAGATATTCTCTAGCCAACAAAGGCCCTTTTTCCGACCAGGAAAACCGCGCCAATGTTTGCATCCATTCCTGGGTAACGGAACCTTTTACATACTTGTTAGACAGTCGATCTTGTTGCGCTTTCTGTAATACACGTACTTGCCAGGCCCAAAGTGCATAGGAATCGGTTTCCTTGTCGTTTGAACGCAAATGAGCGTTTGTTCGCAGCATCGTAGGCTGTAAACTAAACCCATCAGCAACACTCTTTAAAAAGCAACTTACTTGTTCAGCAGTACACTTTTTTAGCTCCCCTAGCTTACCCGTAAAACCCTCGAAATAACCTCGTTTGTGCATTTCAGTTAGCGGAAACGCATGCCAGTCAATATCATTCCCACAAGCCACTTCCTGAATCGGCTCTCTAATCAGTACATCCGCCGAAATACCTAGACCATCGCTTAGCTTACGGATCATAGTGAGACTTAACGGACGTCTACGATTTAAAACCTCAGAAACCTTTGGCGCAGACCCAATGTAGGGGACAAGATCTTTGTTTTTCAGCCCCATTTGATCCATGCGGAACTCGATTGCCTGGATAGGATCAGGCGAGTCCATGGGAAAATGGACTTGTTCGTACTGTTCGATCAATAGCGCTAACACGTCAAGCTCGTCCGCCTCCTGACTACCTTCTGCGGGATCAGCGTCCATCAAAGCTACGAGACGGGCTAATGCCTGCTCGTGCTCATGATCTGATTTAATAATTTTAATACGATTCATAATATGACTTTAAAACGTCTGTTTATCATACTCTGCATGGGTGCCAAGCCATTCAATGACTACAATGCCGCTTTGATATCGCACTTTCACCACCAGGCGATAGTGATTCCCCTTAATGTTAAAAATCACTCGGTTGTCAGCCAAAAAGTCAGCACTGGGATAGCGTGCTTTAACATCGTGACTGGTTCGCCAGCGGCATTCCGGCTTTGATACTTCGTCAAACCAAGCGTCCAATG
>CAYRGG010000139.1:0-4348 GCA_964423745.1 uncultured Candidatus Competibacteraceae bacterium
CCATTCATAACTTTGAAATTGACCTAGCAAAGTGACTTTTTCAAGAGGTCTAATACAAAATATCAACATATTTACCATATACACAAAACTTTTGGACTCTATGTAGATTTAGTAAAATTTACATAGAGTCTAGTGAAATTTACAAGCGATGTATTTAATAATGGAAATAGAAAAGGAGTTTTTAATCACAACTAACTTAATCTATTAAGAAAAATCTTTCACTAATGCAGCATGAGAGACTTGAGGTAATGCATTTACGACAGCACTATAGTGGGAATGGTCAACCCCTAACGCAATATCAGCTCCCTCCTTAGCGGCTGCCACCATATCAGGAGTAAACTCAAATCGCAGGAAATGAACTGAGGAAGTTTTCTGCTGATTTTCTCTTTCAAGATCTTCGTCGGTAATAGGTAAAACCGGATCAAAATCGCCAATTCGTATCCATATTTTTTTCTCTACCCCAATCAAGTCCGCTAATGCTTGCTTGCGTTCTTCCGGGTCTGCATACTCAATAAGCAGTGTTGCTTTAAGATTATTGCCATCGGGAATAAGTGGATTATACGCAGCGAGTTCTTCTTCAATGGCGTCTGGTTCAAAAATACGTTCTACCCGAAGCATCTCTTGAATTTGATACTGCATGGTTAAGCGGTCTTCAAACAGCAGGGTGACATGCTCTCCAAGAGCAACTTTGCGAGGTTTTTTATGGTTTATAACGCGAGCTCGAAAGGCTTCACGATTTTCTGCATAGGATTCTAAGGTAAAAAGATCAGCGCGAGTCAGTTTTTGCATGAATCAACTCCTAAAGTAAATGTGCCATAAGCCGTTGACAGATAGTTTTAATAATATTCGATTTTTATCTTTAAGAGTCACACGAATAGGTTTCAGTTCAATAGCATGCTTTAGCAAACTTTTTATATCCCATAGGCTAGACGTAATAGCGTAAGCGGATGTTTTGGAGCCTCTTCATCCTGAAGCCCATGTTCGATATGCTGACCGGCCATGGGACAATCGCTGGCGTAATGATCGGCGGCTGCTTTCTTCACCTGATTAATCACGGGTTTAGCAATTTTCATAGAGATTTCATAAGATTCTGTTTTAACGCCATAGGTGCCGTTGTGTCCTGCGCAACGCTCGATGGTTTTGACTTTGGTGTCAGGAACAAGCTGAAGCACATCGCGGCTTTTTATGCCTATGTTTTGGGAACGTAAGTGGCAGGGTGCATGATGACTGACAGTACCTAATGGCTGCTTGAAATCAGTGCGTAAAAGACCCGCTTTGTGGCGTAACCACAAATACTCGAAGGGGTCAAACATGGCATCTCGGATCTTAAGCACTTGTGGATCTTCGGGAAACAGTAAAGGGAGTTCTGACTTAAACATGAACACACAAGAAGGTACAGGCGCGACGATATCTCGGCCTGCGTCGACGTGCTCTGCGAGCAGCGGCACATTGACATCCTTAAACTGAGCTACCGATTCCAAGTCGCCCAGCTCCAACTTAGGCATACCACAACAGCGAGTATTGGAGACTAAATTGACTGGAATACCGTTATGCTCAAAAATAGCAATAATGTCTTGCCCCAGTTGGGGTTCGTTATAGTTGCCATAGCAGGTGCTAAACAAAGCAACCTGGCCTTGCGTCTCATTGCTGGTTTGAATGGTTGATTGGGCTGGTAAGTGTTTTGCTTCACGCTGTTGCAATGTACGCTGAGCATAGGTTGGTAGATGGGCATCTGCGTGAATGCCCCCCTTATGCAACAACTTGCGCATGGCGGGATTTCGGTTAACGGCATTCACCGTTTGGCTGACCACTGGAATACCTGCTAACTTTCCCACCAGATCGGTGGATGAAAGCAGTTTGTTGCGGGTTGAAGTGCCTTGTTTTTTGAAATTCACCGCTTTGGCACGAAGCATCAAGTGGGGAAAATCCACATTCCAAGGATGGGGTGGAACATAAGGACATTTGGTCATGTAACACATGTCGCAGAGATAGCAATGATCCACTACCTTCCAGTAGTCCCCTTTGGCAACGCCATCCACTTCAAGAGATTCCGATTCATCGATAAGATCGAAAAGCGTTGGGAAGGAATGGCATAAGCTATGACAGCGCCGACAACCGTGACAAATATCAAAAATCCGCTCTAGTTCCGTGAAAAGGGAACCTTCATCGTAAAAGTCTGAATTTCGCCAGTCGATGGCGTGTCGGGTCGGTGCTTCTAAACTACCTTCGCGGGTGGTCTTTTCGGTCATTAAACCGGTTTCTCCCCATCCAACTGTGTGCTTATTTAAATAAAGATAGGCTATGGAAGTTAAGGAACCTTCCATAGCAACATATCAATCAACAAGAGGCTCTGACTTAAAACCGACAGGGTTAGCCGAAAAACTTCTGTCTCAACATCAACTCTCTAATTGGTCTAGCGCTTTGGTAAAACGGTTCGCATGAGAACGTTCGGCTTTTGCTAACGTTTCAAACCAGTCACTAATCTCCTCGAAACCTTCGTCTCGGGCAGTTTTTGCCATCCCTGGGTACATGTCTGTGTACTCATGAGTTTCGCCAGCGATGGCTGCCTTTAGATTAAGCGAGGTGTCACCAATGGGTTCGCCGGTAGCAGGGTCGCCGACTTCCTCAAGGTACTCCAAATGCCCATGGGCATGGCCTGTTTCGCCTTCGGCCGTGGAGCGAAATACCGCAGAAACGTCATTGTATCCTTCCACATCCGCCTTGGCGGCGAAGTACAGGTAACGGCGGTTAGCCATGGATTCACCAGCAAAGGCATCTTTCAAATTTTGTTCAGTCTTGCTGCCTTTCAATGCGGTCATGGATTTATCCTCCAGCTTACATGATAATAGTATGAATATGTCTTCTATTGAGATTAGACAGAGTCTAAATTTTAGCTTAAAAAACGCAAGGATGAAATCACCCTATAGATAATTAATTTATGTAAGGAAATTGACCCCAAATTGGCATCCAGGTAACGTAACGGTTTTATGGAAAAGGATACCTTTAAACGATGGCCATAAAAAAACCTACGTTAGTCAACTTTGAAAAATCACTCATTGAATTGGAAGCGCTTGTTGAGCGTATGGAAAAAGGTGATTTAACCTTAGAAGACGCTTTAAAGCATTTTGAGCGGGGTGTCCAATTGACCCGCAGTTGCCAATCAGCACTGCAACTTGCTGAGCAAAGAGTTGAAAAGCTTATGACAGAAAATGGCGAAGCTACCCTGGTCGCCTTTAAATCCGAGAGTGAGAACTGATGCCCGAGGGGTCGTTACAGTTTTACAAAGAACGGGTTGAACACCTTTTGGATCAGCATTTAGTCTCCGCTGAAGTACATCCCCAGCGTTTGCATCAAGCGATGCGTTATGCGGTTCTTGGGGGTGGCAAACGACTTCGACCGGTGTTGGTTTACACCACTGGCGTTGCTGTGGGCGCGGAACTCGCCTGTCTCGATTCGCCTGCCATGGCGGTGGAGTTAATTCACGCTTACTCGCTAGTACATGATGACCTACCCGCCATGGACGATGATCACCTACGTCATGGCAAACCCACTTGCCATAAAGCGTTTGACGAGGCCACCGCTTTACTGGCTGGTGACGCTATACAAACCCTGGCTTTTCAGATGCTCAGCCACGACTCCTCTGGTGTCCAAATTGATGCCTTACGACTGAAAATGGTCAATATCTTAGCCCAAGCGGCTGGTTCTCGGGGTATGGCGGGGGGTCAAGCTATCGATCTAGACGCCGTTGGTAAAGATTTAACCCTGGCTGAGCTGGAAAATATGCATATTCATAAGACTGGCGCCCTAATCCGCGCCAGTGTTCTATTAGGCGCCACTTGCCAAGCCGATCTTGCCTCTTCTACACTGCAAAAATTAGATCATTATGCTAAGTGTATTGGGCTTGCGTTTCAAATTTGTGACGATATTCTCGATGAGACAGCCGATACCCAAATTCTAGGCAAGCAGCAAGGCGCTGACAAGGCTTTGAATAAGCCAACCTACCCTGCTTTGCTGGGTGTACAGGGAGCGAGAAAACACGCCCAGACACTGGTCGAGTCTGCTCTGGATAGTCTAACTGATTTTGGGGTCGAAATGGATACCCTACGTTGGATTGCATCCTATATTATTGAACGCCCTAATTAATATTTTGTTGAACGGCGTAATTTATAAAAGTCTGGGCGCAGTGCTACAGTACAGTACTGTACTGTAATAGACTTTTAGGATTTTTTGCCGTGCCCTTTGCTAGCCACATAAGAGTGTCGTGATATGTTGCCCAATGAAGCTTTTCCTATTTTGGAAACCATCGACACGCCTGCTGATTTACGCAAATTGCCTGAAGCCAAGCTGG
>CAYRGG010000140.1:0-4256 GCA_964423745.1 uncultured Candidatus Competibacteraceae bacterium
CCGTCACCACTTTACCGACCGTACACTGCGCAATGCTCCGAACCCAGCTTATAAAGTCGCTAGCGCTTCTTGGCGGCAGGTTATTTGGGGCGTTAGAAGAAATCATGTACAGCGATTCAGTAATACCCTTTTATTTGTTTAAAAGCGCCACTAAGAAATATAAGTCAGTGGGTAGCGCTGTTCTTATCTCGCATCGCTCTAAGCATTTTTTCATAACGGCAGCACATGTAATTGAGGGTTTAAAGGGACACAAAACCTTCATATATTTTGAACGCACATTCTATGAGATCGGTGGATTCTCTGCCTACTTGTCTGATTGCTCGCTTTTTAAAAGTAGAAACGAAGACCCTATCGACTTGGCCGTGATCCCACTCCCAGAAGGTTTTGTTGAAAAGTCTGATAATACAAAATTCATAACAATTGATCAGTACTTAAGCGGTACGTCAGTACAATCATTATTCTTTCAAGCGTTAGGATATCCCCATTCAAAAAATACAAAAGCTGTAAATAGAACAGCGCGAACTCCTGGGGAGTTTCGATCCGAAGGAATCCGTTACACTGTAACTGACATTAGCCATAGCGCCTTTCCATACAAAAATTTCGACAACTCGTTTCATATAGCAACGTGCTTGACAAAGGCTGGAGAAATTCAAGGATCGCGAAAACACACAAATATTCCTGATCTTCATGGAATCAGTGGAGGATTACTACAAAAGGTGAGTAACTACAATCGAGTTACCGACGGTTTTGATTGCGCATATCCTGCTGGAATTATACTTGTAGGAGTTACGCAGTTGGGTTAATAAGGGTTTGATTTCACTGAGAATGTATTTGCACACCGTGCAATCGCGAATTCATAAAAATCAACAACTTAAACTTTCAATTGCGTAACTCCTAACTTGAAAAGAAAAAAGATAATTCTGCATTTTTCTCATTGCGTTTATCAGTTGTCTTTGAATGGTTAGATCTTCACCAGGAATATCTTCTAATACCAATTCGATAAAAGTTTGCATTTTTATGCTAGATTTCCGATAGGGAATTTTTGGGAAAGTGCACATGCAGACCCAATTCTAAGTGGTATTTACTCACCCCTGGAGATCATCAACTATGACGATTCGTGAACCTGAGTGTGTGGTATTGAAGCGTCGTGGTGCTGAGCATGTGGCAAAGCTGTTGGCGGGTAAAACGCAACGTCAGCAGTTGGAATTTTGGCAACAGCGTACACAAGCGCTATTATGCAAACAGGCGAAGGCGCACACTAAGTCTGAGCAACGAAATACCTAACCACCAA
This sequence comes from uncultured Candidatus Competibacteraceae bacterium, assembly GCA_964423745.1. Taxonomy (GTDB): domain Bacteria; phylum Pseudomonadota; class Gammaproteobacteria; order Competibacterales; family Competibacteraceae; genus CAYRGG01. Next base: position 1,292 of record CAYRGG010000140.1, read on the forward strand.
ATCAACCTGACCGCCAGTGTCGCTAGCGCTCCTTGGCGGCAGGTTATTTGGGGCGTTAAATTCAAAACCGGCATAAAACAACGCAAAGGGATGGATGAAAACGCCGAAGAGCGCAATCACCAATATTACGTGCTTGGCTGCAAAGCGTATGATGCGTCGGAGTTTCAAAAAGCGCTTGTGCTTTTCAAACATGCCTTAGAATACTGGCCCGAAGATCCACAAGCGTGGATGGCAATGGAAAATGGCTACGATGAACTAAAAAGACCCTGGAGAGCGGAATCTGCGTTCAGAAACGCATTGCAACACAGTGATGAAAAGGACAAGGAAGGCATTTTATTCAACCTCGGAAACAGTCTGTTTGATCAACAGCGATACCGTGAAGCCATTGCACTTTACAACATCCTACGGCCAGGTAGCCAACGTTGGTGCTTAGCTCAGCGCAACATTGAACTAGCAAAGGCTAAAAGACGAATCTAACCACCAAATCAACCTGACCGCCTGTGTCGCTAGCGCTCCTCGGCGGCAGGTTATTTGGGGCGTTAGGCGGAGCAAGGCGCATGGCTATGACACACATTTCCAGTTTGGTATTCATCCTAATCGTTGCCTCGGGTTTGATCGGCTGCTCTACTACCAAGGCCGTCGATGGTCCATCGGTCCTGGGCAACGCGACAGCTGACCACATTTCAGTAGGTGTCGACGACTATGAAGCCAGTATCGCCTGGTATCGAGATAAGCTTGGTTTTGAGGTCGAGAAAGAGTGGACCGTTGACGGATTGCTAGGGGTTAAGCTCGCTTATCTGATTAAGAACGGATTTCGTATTGAGATTCTCTATGGCGGGAAGGGCGAGCCAGTGACGGCGCCGGAAGATTTTCAACAGCACTTCAATCGCAAGGGATTTGGGCATCTGTGCTTCTACGTTGAAGATGTGGACTTAGCCATGTCCCAACTCAACCGTCGAGGTGTTCCAACGTTTGTGCCGGCCAAAGATTACCCCGTGGGTGCGGAACGCCGCGTGGCGTTCGTGCTGGACAACAGCGGTAATGTCATCGAGTTTGCAGGTCCGCTAAAGGGCGAGTGAGGGCGAGGTGCTCTGCCTAACCAGGCGTTGCAGTTGACCGGCGACGCCCGCGGCTCCCGTTAAAATCCGGTGGTCTACCCCCTCCCGCGGCGGCCAGCAACTGAACACTTCTACGTTAGGCTAAAGATAGGGATTTATGGCAGTACTCCAGAAAATTCGCCAAAAGATAATAGATCGCCAATACTATCTCTCTTCCCATGCCGAAGAAGAAATGCTGGATGATGACTTAGAGCGTCAAGACATCGAAAACGCCATACTCAAAGGACGTATTGAAAAGAAAATGACGAACGATACCCGTGGGACGAGATACCGCATTGAAGGACCTGCCTTGGATGACAGGCTCATTCATGTGCTTTGCAGGTTTAAAGAGAACACTAATTTTATCGTTATTACCGTATATGCCCTATAGGTGGAAATATGAGATGCGAATTTTGTGAAGGAGAGACCAAAACAAAAAAAGTAAAACGACAGCACTGGTTAAATGGCAAGCTCTATATCATAGAAGATGTTGATGCCGAGGTTTGTATGGAATGCGGTGAACGCTATTTCCATGCAAAAATCCTTGACGCCATCGACGCCTATCTCTTGGGTAACCACAAGGTTAAAGAAATACTCAATGTGGAAGTGGTTAGTATTAATGAATTGGCCTAACCCGGCGCTCAACCCGACCGGTTCGCTTCGCTCCCGGCGGGTTAGCTTGTCGTTAGCCCCCAATGGCGACATTCATGAAACCTAAGACATTCTTCGCCCTTACACTTGCTATTACGGTATCGGCATGTGCAAACTTTGGAGATCCCTCTGTGGCTAGTACGTCACCGCTTGAATCGGTAGTACCTCATTCCGTAACCTTATCTGTCAGAGATATTGATGTCTCTTCACGCTGGTATGCTGAAAAGCTTGGATTTCGAGAGGTGCAACGCAAGGAATATCAAGAGTTCAATACTTCGCTTGTCTTCCTTGAGCTTAACGGATATCGAGTTGAGCTAATTCGTGACGGAAATGCAAAATCTGGCTCGCGGCGCCTCGATCCACCTGCGCACACAGCGAGTTTCGGTATATCACAGTTTGCTTTTCGTACTGAAGATTTGGCCGCTGTGAAGGAAAATTTAATAAGACGCAATATACCGATAGTTTGGGAGTTCGAGAACAAAGAATTGAGAGCAAGGTTCATCTTTATTCGTGACCCTGATGGCAATCTTATTCAGTACTTGCAGTCGATTGCTGGCTAACAATTCGTTCAAACCGAAGCCGCTTTGCGGCTCGGCTTAACTCAGGTGTTAACCAATGAAGATCGCCTATGGACATAATGCGTAGTCTTTTTGTGTTTTTTGTTTTTGCTGCGTCTCTGGCTTACGCAGAAGAAGACTTAGGAATTTTGAAGATCTTTGATCAGTTTGTGGTCTCAAGCGCAGCCGCTGGCAAGTGTACGGAACCAGACAAAGAGACACTCACCAGTTTCTTAGCCAATTTCCAGATGGTGTCTGTCTTTGCAGCACAAGCGCTAAAAAAGCAGTATCCTCAAAGAACAGAAGCTCAAATTGCAGAAGCAATGGAAAGGAGGAATAAGGCCATTACAGAGAAAATGTCCGATCTCGTCCGAGAAAAGAGGTGCAACGATCCCGGAATCCAAGAGGCTGTAAAGCGCTTCCATGTGCAGGCCAAGTGGAAACCAGGTGGATAGCACATGGCTAACAACCAAATCAACCTGACCGCCTGTGTCGCTAGCGCTCCTTCGCGCCCGGCAATGCGGAGCTGACGCTAGCGCGACGTCGCGTTTGGTCTCAGCGCTTCGCGCCTCGACAGCCAAACGCTCGACGCGACGTACTCCCCTGATATAGCATTTGAAGAGGCACTTAAGACATAATAGGGCATAGTGAAAACGCAGA
>CAYRGG010000141.1:0-4186 GCA_964423745.1 uncultured Candidatus Competibacteraceae bacterium
TATCACGCAACGAGGGCCTATCTATGGTGATGACGACCCACGAAGAAAAGATGCTCACCCCGCGTTTTCGGGTTGACGAAGAGACTGCGCATATTACGGTCAATTCAGACATCTGCCGGGATTGTTCTTTAAAAAGCTGCGTGTATGTTTGTCCTGCTAATCTCTTCGTGCCTTTGGATGACGGCAGTATTTTGTTCAACTATGAACAGTGTTTTGAATGTGGCACTTGCTATATCGCCTGCAACCAGGAAGGCGCCATTAAATGGACTTATCCCAAGGGCGGCTACGGCGTCACTTTTCGAGAATCGTGAACAGGTGAGTTACTGATGCATATCACTGTTTGCCTAAAATATGTCACCGATCCATCCACTGTTGAAGTGGACCCTATAACGGGCGCTATCGACGAGGTGCGCACCCTTTATATGACCAATACAGCCGATGAGACGGCATTGGAAATGGCCCTGCAACTATGTCCCGAGTCGGATACTGTGGAAACTCTGACAGTGGGTGATAAAGCCGCTGAAAGGGTCCTGCGGGATGCCTTAGCTGTGGGTGCAGACAGTGCTTGTCGCCTCTGGGATGACGCCTTCACCGAGACGCACCCCGCCATGACCGCCCGACTCATGGCCGCCGCCATACGTACCGGTCAACAACGACCCGATCTGATACTGTGCGGTGCCCGCAGCGTTGATCGAAGTACAGGAAAAGTACCTGCCCTGTTAGCGGAAAATCTAGATTGGCCGGTGATAACGGATGTCACGGCGTTGCAGATCCAGGGCGACTGTGCCCATGTGCAACGCCGTTTAGCCCGTGGCGCTCGGGCTGAGAGTGAGGTACGGTTGCCTGCCGTGTTGGGACTGGAACCTGGCATACATCTCCGCCAAGCCAGTTTACCTGGATCCATGGCGGCAAAACGTGCCGAGATTCCGGTGCGGCAATTAGTGGACCTGGGTCTTTCCATGCAGGATCTCGACTTTCCCCGGGCCACCTTGTACGGTGTCATGCCACCCCGACCACGACCGCGAGAAATCTTCATTCCCGATAGCCACTTGACCCCTGAGGAACGTATTTCCCAAATCATGTCAGCGGGAGTCACCGGTAAATCGGGTCAGGTAATGGAAGGCCCCCCGGAAGCCATGGCCGACGCCATTATCGATTTTTTAGAGAACCGTGGTTTTCTCGATCACCTATCATGACACAATTGCTTAACGAAATGACCTGGCCGGCCTTAACAGACGCTATCTCACGGGGTGTTACGACGGTCATTCTCCCCCTAGGCGCCACCGAGCAACACGGACCTCATTTGCCTCTAGGGACCGACACCTTTCGGGCCCAAGCCCTCGCCGAAGGACTTGCCAACGATCTGCAAAACGCCCTTGTGGCCCCCGCGCTACCCGTGGGTTGTTCAGATGAACACTGGGGTTTTCCAGGTCTTTTAAGCCTCAACCATGAAACCTTGGCCCAGGTAATTGTGGATTGTGCTCAACGTATGGTGGATTGGGGGGTGCAGCGACTTATCTTGCTATCTGCCCACGGCGGTAATGGACAAGCCTTAGATCTCGCTGGTCAATGGTTGCAAGAGCGTTTGCCTGACTTAGAGGTTTATATCCCGGAAGATTTGACGACAGTTTCCCATCGACTCATTAAGGAAGCGCAACTAGATCACGTATCTGCAGAGGAGGTAGGTCTTCATGCGGGTGAAGGAGAAACCTCTGAAATGTTACACCTGCGACCAGATTTAGTATTGATGAACAAGGCTGAAGCGGGCTATACGGGAGATATGCTGGAGGTCGTCTCGCAATTACAGGCGTCTGGTTTACAACCCTTGACTGCTAGTGGCGTGTTGGGCGATCCACGTCCTGCCGAGAGTCAGCGGGGTGCTCGCTATTTGGCCATCGAGGTCGACAGGTATAAACAATACATTCAACGACACGATCCCCCGGTGAAAATTAAACGGTGAGCGCTGAATCGTCCTCTATGGAAACGGAAACAGTGCGCTATGTATTGAGCCCAGGTTTAGAGCTGATTCCCGGCCATAACGGAGGTTTGTTGCTTTCCCTCCGACCCCTTTTGGCGCTACGTCTTAATCCCCAGGCTTTTGCCCTGTTAGCGCTGTTGGATAAGGAACGTTCTGCCGACGAAGTGGCGCAACAAACACCGGGTCTCTCCGCAGAAGAAGCCATGGCGTTTTTTGATAGTCTCGCCCAGCGCCGTTTAGTTGAGTGCCAACCACCTACAATGGTTATCTGGCCTCGGGTCTCCATCATTGTGCCAGCCCGGGGTCGTGGAGCAGCCACGCGAACCTGTGTGAAATCTCTATTAGCCCTAGACTATCCTACAGAAAGCCGGGAAATCATCGTCGTCGATGATGCCTCCGAACCGCCCCTGGCAGCATACTTGGATGATTTACCTGTACGGTTGTTACGCCAAGACCACAATATCGGTCAATCCGCAGCCCGTAATCGAGCAGCAAAAGAGGCGCAAGGGGAGTTATTAGCTTTTATCGACAACGATTGTATAGCAGATCCCGCTTGGCTCAAAAAACTCGTGCCCTATATAAACCAGCCCCAGGTGGCCATTGCCGGCGGGCGCGTCATTGCACCGGTATCAGAGGGGACCATCGGTGCTTTTGAAGCGTTGCGATCCCCTTTGGATATGGGTTCAGTGGCAGCAGAAGTGGGTCCCCAGCAGGTGGTTCCTTACCTCCCCACCTGTAATTTTATGGTGCGACGTCATGTGCTCTTAGAACAAGACGGGTTCGACGAACAACTGCGCTTGGGAGAAGACGTGGATTTTATTTGGCGCACCCTTCGTAGTGGTCAACGCGCCTGGTATACACCAGCGGCTCAGGTGATTCATTATCATCGGGTGCAGTTACCTGCCCTACTCCGCCGCCGGGCAGACTATGCGTCTTCGGAGGCGCATCTGCAGACCCGTCATCAGGAAGGCCGCCGGATTATGCCACTACCCAGGGTGAGTCTGTTGCTGTTTGCTATGCTCATGGCTTTTCCCATGGCGTGGCCGGTCGGCGCCACGTTGGGGGCCGTTTTACTGCTCTTGGTTCTTTTGGAAGTAAACCAGAAATCTCGAAAACTGCAAAAAGCGGGGGCTGTGGTATCTAAAGGATGCCTTTATAGCGCGGTATTACGTGAACATGCCGCTTCTTTCCATCACCTGAGCGCTGATATAACACGTTACTACAGTTTACCTCTATTATTTGTTATAGGGTTGCTACCCGCCTACAGTCCTGCCGTCATTGTCCTCCTATTGACTGCACCTATAGGCGACTATTATCGCCTAAAACCAAACCTTTCGTTGGCGGCTTTTATGGGCTTGTACGGACTGGAAATGGTGGCCTATCAGTTAGGGTTGTGGCGTGGCTGTCTTCGAGAGCGCACGTTATTACCGTTGCTGCCCCGGTTGCGGTGGCGTCCATGAAGACAAGAAATAACGGATTCCCTGATATTAGTCAAAAGTTATTAAAACCTTTGCTGCTTACCGTGGAGTCATAGGGTACCTTTACAAGGAGTATGATCGTTGTCTCGATACTCTCATCGGACAACACATTTCTTCTTGACCGCTCAGGGTCATAAGAACGTCACCGTGACGAAAACATGTGCCAATAAAAAGGAGGCAATGAAAATTATGGCTACCCTAACCCAATCTTTAACATCTTCCGTGTTGCCGCAAAACCCTGCTCAACAGCAACCGGCGGAGGTTGTAGCTTTAAACGCCGATGCTCGCAGCAAAGCCGATAAACCGTCTGCCGAAAAGCCACAAATTGTCGAAGAGCTACTCATTGAAGAAGTGAGTATCGACGGTATGTGTGGCGTTTACTGATTCATAACCCGCAAACGTTATTCATTCATTCACCACCCCGACTCCCAATGGCAACTTTTGGGAGTCTATTCAATAACTGTCAAAGAACCTGTTCTAAGCTCAGCGGCAATAACACGCGTAGTCAGTGTCTGTTTGGTGCAACACCCAGTTATGTTCTATTTGCTAAAGCCATTCGCAAACAATCCCTTTGTCCAGTATAAGAAGATGTCCCTCAAACTTTCGAATAAATGCTCAGCGCGGTCACTGTGAGCAAAATCAGTCCCATGCCAAAGATTTGTGGGCCTAGCAGGGTTTCATGTAAAACCACGACGCCGAACAGCGACGCGGTAACCGGTTCAACCATTGC
>CAYRGG010000142.1:0-4156 GCA_964423745.1 uncultured Candidatus Competibacteraceae bacterium
TCCGATGCTGACTTGAACCTTGTAGACAGTTGGCAATACCGGGTGGCAGATGAGTTTTTTATCTTTCGCCACCTCAAAAAGTACACCGTTTTTTTGAGCCAGGGAGATCCGCCGCAGGCCTATGGGGTGGTGGGCCTGGTCAGTCCCATCCAGGAGATCATGCCCTGGCCTGTGCCGGTGTTAGTGGATACGGTTTTGTTGCCCTTTGAGGACAAGATTATCTACGACAGCTTGTTGCGCCCTTATTCAGTGAGTTTCGGGAGTGGTATCCGGCGCGGCTTGAATAACGATTACCGCCGGGTTCAAGAGCAGGGTGGTGTCATTACCACGCTTCAACCCCTGAGTGCAGAAGAAATCCAACAGTCGATCTACCATGGGAACCAAAAAGTCTTGGCGGCTTTCCGCAAAGACCTCGCTGCTTCTGGCTTGAGCCTGAAAATGGTTGATCAGCATACGCACACAATAGAGCAATTCATAGAATCTTATCTGTTGGCCCTGAAACCACCCCGCTCGCTGTTGGAGCTTAGCCTTGATGACTTGCAAACGTATCTGGGGAAAAGGGGTAAAAATGCCAATTTGGTTAGTTTCAAACGATTAATTCGCTTTCTCGTTAACAGCAGTAGAATCGATTGGGATGACGCGGAGGTTATGCGACGGTTCTTGCAGCAACGATAGTGGAAAAGTGCCTCGATGTCATGAGGTTGCCAGCCGCTTAGAGTGGAATCAGCAACCGGATCCGTGCGTACATCCTGCGTGATTTCGCACGAATCCTGTATCGGTACTTACCCGGTTGATTGAAGACAGGGATTACTCGCGTTGGGGCATGGTCAACGGCGTCACCGCGACAGCTAATGACCATCGCTCCTACGACCGGGCGGCGGAGCTAGAATATCTTGGTGGCCGTATGCTCAACATGCCTGCCAAGCAGTGGCAGCCAATTGCCGAAGCCGAGGTGTTGAGCGCGGCGGCGTGAGTGCATTATTGGTACGCCATGGATGGCATTTTTTTAATACGGGGGCAATGATGTCCCCTTGTTTTTTTCCAACCAACTTTTTATACAAACGATGTCAAAAATAGATAAACTAAAAGAAGAGATTGGGTAGTTGAAAATCGTTTTCGCGATCTTGGTTGCGACGGATATCTCCCTTATAGCGTGGTTAGCACGAAACTATGCTCATGCGGACAACTTGCTTTTTACACTTTGCTGGGTAGCCGTTATTTTTATCTCCCTTGGTATTGTGTGGATAAGCCGGGCAGCTTTCCGCCGAATAGACGAACTGGAGGATTTATGAATGAGTGGTTGGTAGCGGTGGCCTTCGTGGTTTTTATCGGCGCTTTGCTATGGGTGACAGTGGAAGCTGTGACCCATGGCAAAAAATCGAAGAAATCTAGAGAGGATAACCCCACAGAGTTACCTAGTGCCAACAGGCACAGATAAACACTTAGATTTTCTAAAGCCTGTCTTGAGCCTGTGTCGGAGATAGAACCAAAAGACATTAAGGCGTTGCGAGAACGAGAACAGGTTTCATACAGCCGATTTTCGCGGCCTATCTCAACGTGTCGAAAAATCTTGTGTCTGATTAGGAGCGCGGTAAAAAAAGACTCGGAGGTCCCGGCCTTCGCCTTTTGAGCATCATTGATAAACAGGGGCTGGACGCACTGACACGATAACAGACGTAGGTAAACGCATCATCCGGGGCGCTTTGCAAGCTTTGGCTTTTGCAAGAGATGAAGGCAACCCTAAAGATCACCGGGTTCATACCCCCGAAGAGATCGCCGCGAGATAAAGGGGTCAAGTCGCTTTCTCCACTTATTAAATAAGAAAAAGAAAAAAGTAGGATATACAGCTTGCTCGCAAAATTGATCTTGTCATAAAAAGTATTATTAAAAAAGCGAACTGACCCCTTTACGTCCTGAGCATCTCTAGCGACTAGCTCGTGCTTCACATGAGCTTGCCGATATCTTGATGCACATTGCTGTAGTGGCGTTCGGCCGTCTTCGCTAGGGCATAAATTGATAGCGGTCCTTCGCGCTTTAGCGTTTCCAGGAGTGCCAGCCGCGCCGGCGTGAGTTTTGCGAACAGTTGCCAAGCGCTGGCGAAGTTCAAGTGATAATCTGCCTCGGGCACCGCTTCGCCCGCTTTCAGCCGGTGGGCCAGATCGCGTAGTTCCTGCTTAGACTGTGTCCAGTTAGTAATGCCGATAATCGCTTTGTTTGCCATGCCTAATTTCTGAGCCGCTAGATTAAAACCCCTATTCTTCATTGTCAGCACTGTCTTGAATCGATTTTGCCGCCGTTTTCGCCTCCGGTCGCATATGGGGAAATAAAAGTACATCGCGAATGGAAGGCGAGTCGGTTAACAACATGACCAACCGATCGATGCCGATACCCTCCCCCGCTGTTGGCGGCATACCGTGCTCTAAAGCACGGATATAATCAGCATCAAAATGCATGGCTTCCTGGTCACCGGCGTCTTTAGCCGCTACCTGCTGGCGAAACCGTTCCGCTTGATCCTCGGCGTCGTTGAGTTCGGAAAAGCCGTTGGCGATTTCCCGACCACCTACAAACAGTTCAAAACGGTCTGTGACGGAAGGTTCTTGATCATTGCGTCGGGCTAGAGGGGATACTTCGGTGGGATAAGCCGTAATAAATGTGGGATCTTTAAGCTGATGTTCAACGGTGGCCTCAAAAATCTCCACCTGGATGCGCCCGAGACCGAAGCCTTCTTGTAAGGATAGACCCATATCCTCGGCGACGCGGCGGGCACTGTTCACATCCAACAACTGCTCGGACGTCAAGGTTGGATTATACGTTAAAATGGCTTCGGGCAATGTCAAACGCTGAAAAGGCTGACCGAAATCGTAAATTTCTCCTTGATAGGTGAGGGTTGTAATTCCTAATAGATCCTTTGCCATACCCCGCAGCAAATCCTCGGTGAGATTCATGAGATCCTGATAATCCGCATAGGCTTGGTAGAACTCCAACATGGTGAATTCCGGATTATGCCGGGTCGATAAACCTTCATTACGAAAGTTTCGGTTGATCTCATAGACCTTTTCGAACCCCCCCACCACTAATCGCTTTAGATACAATTCCGGGGCAACCCGCAAAAATAAATCCATCCCTAAGGCATTATGATGGGTTACAAAAGGCCGCGCTGCGGCACCACCCGGAATTGCATGCATCATAGGGGTTTCCACTTCTAGAAAACCCTCGTTATTAAAGAATTGGCGGATATAGGACACCACAGCGGAGCGTATCTGAAAGGTCTTGCGGCTGACCTCGTTCATGATGAGATCGAGATAACGCTGACGATAGCGGATCTCTTGATCAGCAAGTCCATGAAATTTTTCCGGGAGCGGCCGGAGGGATTTGGTGAGCAAATGCAGCTTTTCCACCTTGATGGATAGCTCACCTGTTTTGGTCACAAACAAATTACCCTCAGCGCCGACAATATCACCCACATCTAACTCTTTGAACGATTGGTAGGCTTCAGTGCCCAGGACGTCCCGCTGCAAAAAAAGCTGAATGCTCCCCGCCATATCTTGCAGCCGGGCAAAACTGGCTTTACCCATCAAACGCTTAGCCATCAAACGGCCAGCCACCTTGACTTCCCTTGGATGCGCCTCAAAGTACGCATTGTCCTTATCATCGTATTCAGCGTGAAGCTCTCCGGTCATAATATTGCGGCGAAAATCCACCGGAAAAGCGACGCCTTGTTCTCGTAGCAGTTGCAGTTTGCTACGACGCTGGACAATCAATTTATTTTCGTTGTTGTTATCAGACATGAGCTTCCATGATTAAAAAGGCCCCAGCAGGACCACATTAAACGAAACCAGGTGGTGTTTTTGACAAAGGTATATTTGTTGTTAAGTCGGCAAAGAGATCGAACAGTCTATGCCCTTTTAAAGACCGCTTTTTAGGCTCGCTTCGATAAATCCATCCAGATCACCATCCAATACCGCCTGGGTGTTACCCACTTCGACACCGGTACGCAGATCTTTAATCCGAGATTGATCCAACACATAGGAGCGAATTTGACTACCCCAACCGATATCTGATTTTGTATCCTCCAAGGCTTGCGACTCGGCGCTGCGTTTATGCACTTCCAGCTCATATAATTTTGCTTTGAGCTGTTTCATGGCGGTGGCTTTAT
>CAYRGG010000143.1:0-4090 GCA_964423745.1 uncultured Candidatus Competibacteraceae bacterium
AAGTTAACGCCATAACTACCTAAGGGTAGATTTGGGTAAGTTTAACGGAACGGTATCTTCTCCCAATTGGAAAAAGGCCTGTAGCGCCGCTGACCTTTCCTGTTTGTTGGTTTCGGTTGCTTTTGAATAGGGTTTGATAATACCGATAATCTGGCCATGGCTGGTAAGCTCAACTTCTTCGCCCCGTTTCAGGGCTTCCTTGAGCTCACTGCTGTGGGTTCTGAGATGTGAAAAGGTAATGGCCTGCATGGTGGTGTTGCTCCCAGCGTTTGTTTAATACTGGAGGAGCGTAACAAAAGAACTTTTTTTGTACAATATATTTTGCACAAATTCCCGGCCAACCCTGGGCTTTGGATGCGAGGCTACTCACCTGGACCTGCGCTAGCTCTGCACATAAGGAGTGGAGGTTTATCGCAACACCAACATCCACGGCGAGATTTGCGTGGCGCTGGCGTTATGGGCAGCGGCCATATCGGTCAATGTTGCCACCGGATCGTCGAGCCGATACAGCCCGGTAACGCGCTGGCTGGCGAAGGGTTCGGTGACGACAATAACGCCGTTGTAGTAGGGGCGCAGCTTAGCAACGACCGCTTCCACCGTTAGATCGCGGGCGATTAATTCACCACGTCGCCACTGGTCCACTTCATTGGCGCTGGTTTTGGATCGTGTCGCGTTGTCTCCCCAAACCACTGCCAATTGGTCACCGGCGCCGAGGATTTCTGAGACTTGCGGTTGCAGGCTGTCATCTGTCACCTGCACCTGTCCGTGGGCAACGCTCACCACGGTACCCGTAGCGTGTTTTTTCACATTAAAAGCTGTGCCCAGCACGGTGGTTTGGGTGCTACCGGCGTCGACGTTAAAGGGGCGCTTAGGATTACGCGCCACCTCCAAATAGGCAATGCCTCGCAACAGGTGCACCTGGCGGTGGTTCTGGCTGTAGTCGATATCTACGGCGCTCTCTGGTGCGAGGAAAAGCTGGCTGCCGTCTTCCAATTGAACTGTTTTCTGTTTACCTGTGCCGGTGATATGGTCGGCGGATAGCATCAGGGATAGCTCGGGCAGTATAACCATTATCAGGCAAACGGCAACTGCCAGGCTGATCAGGCTACGTTTCCAGGGAATTGATCTTGATGACTTGTGCAATGGGAAGGCGGATACGCTGCCCTGATCAGTGTCGTGCTTTGGGTGCGGTTTGCTGGAAGTCTTTTTTGGCCACTGTTGCTCGGTGGTGGGGGGCAGTTGCCCCATGCCCTCGTAAGCGAGGCAGGTGCGTTCCCACACTTGGGCATGCTTAGCACTGCTATTCAACCATAGAGTGAATTGATGCAATTGCTCTTCGTCGTCTGGATCGTCAGCCAGCAATACCGCCCAGGTGGCAGCTTCGTCTTCAATGTTTGCCAATTCTGATGGAGTTGTCATAACACTTTATTTTCGCATTGCCTGGTGACACGGTAGCTCTGTTGGCCCTGCTGCAGCGGCTCTGTACTCGGACGCAAGAGTCTATTGTTTTAGAGGAAGTCTTATATTGTATAACGATTCTGGAGCGTGTTTTCTCAATCATTGGGCTGAAGCAGGTGCAAGTTTTAATGATAAGCGAAAATGAATCAGGGAGTGCCGCTTTGGGAGCAGCGGCGTTGGCAATGCTTAACCCCTTCCTTAACCAAGTGCTGAGCCATGGAAATGGATATATTTAGGTGTTCGGCAATTTCACGCAATTTGTATCCACCAAATCGATGCATCTCCACCGCGAGCCGGGTGCGTTCCGGCAGGTCGTTCATGGCCGCTTGCAGGTGCTCAAGCTCGTTGCCCGTAATGGCCTGATCATCCAGTGAGGGATGTTCCTCCGGCAGAGCTTCCGCAACTTCGTCGATGCTGTGCGAAAACAGGCCAAGCTCAAGCTGGTGACGGCGGCAATAATCTAGCGCTAGGTTCCGCACAATACGGTACAGGTAGCCCACCGAGTTATCCGTTTCGGCACCCGCCAGTGCGGAACTCAAGCGTAGATAGGCTTCGTGGGTGATGTCCTCGGCCTGGTCGCTGTTACCTATGATTTTGCCGGCAAAGGCAACCAAATCCCGCTGGTGGGCACGGTAGAGGGAGAGTAACTGGGGGTCCGACATGGTTGACTAAAAAAATTCGGTTATTTTGCGCAGGCGAGAGAAATAATGATAATGATTCGCAATGTATTTTATGGTTGGCGCCGTTATCGTGCAACTCTCTTGTGTTGCCAGAGCGATCGCATATAAATGCTCACGCAAATAAAACCTTAGCGGGATAGTCATGGTTCCACGCGGCCTTTCTGCGTTTCTTTGCGAGGCTCAGGGCTGCATTCGCTAATTACCGGTTGCCGGGTGCGGAGGTCAGCATCTCCTGAGATTTGCCTAGAGTAAAAATCTTGCCTTGTTAGAGTATTAGGTGCTAATAGTTTTGTGACTTCATGATCTTGCGTTTGTCTAGGCATGATGGAGTTGTGCAGCGTTTGTACTACATCGGCGGCATAAACAGTTCATTTCAAGTTGTGGGCTCACTAGATGAAAACCTGCATCGTTGACATTTTTTTTTAGTGCTTCAATCGTTGCCTTGCTCATGCTGATTTTGCTCACACATTGGCACTGACCACAAATGAGAATCGGAAAAAACCACTACGATAAACTACTTAATTCGATGATCACTAGCCTAGCGCAATGTCAAGGCAATCGCGCTAGACGATGCCCTGCTAAGAATATGTGAATAAATCAGCGTTTCCCTAAATTTCCATCTCCAACAACTCAGGATAAGACTCGGGGGTTACGAATATTGCTTCGTTGGCATGAGGAAACGCGGCGTAGAATTCTTGTAATGCCGTTTCATGGCGCTCTTTAGGCGGGCCGTAACTTACCTGAAGTGGCGTAACGCCGCTCTTCGTGTTAACGACAAAATCCACCTCGCCTTTTCCCCGCCAGTAGCAAACATGCCGCGCTTTACGGCGCAGTGTTAAATACACGAGGTTTTCGAAATCCTTGCCCAAATCCTCTCCCACCTTGCTGCTTACCGCCCGGCGCAGGGCGGTGTCGATCACATAGTATTTCTTGTTTCGCCGGGTCCTTTTCGCTTCGGAATAGGCAAAATAAGGGCAACCCAATATCAGATAGGCATCTTCGCATGCTTGTAAATAAAGATTGACGGTATCGGGACTCAGCCCGCTCGCCCCTGCAATGCGCCTTATACTGAGTTCGGTGCCAACCGCTTCGAAAACCATTTGCGCCACCATGATCAACGGTTGGCTTTGCCGCGCCGACACACGCTCCCTCACGTCACGCTCCACAATATCCCGGAAATACTGCCGCAGTAATCTTTCTGGCTCCGCGAACTTCAGTACCCCCGGAAACCCGCCTTTTTGCAAAAAACTTTTAAGCGTACCCCGTTTAAAAACCTGGTGGAACTCCTGTAAATCGAAGGGAAACAACTCCAGGGTCACATGCCGGCCCGTCAGCGCCGTTCCTAATTCGCCGGCCAACAAGCGACTGTTGGAGCCGGTGACGACAAACTGATGCGGTGTTTGTTGTTCAAGCTTGCTGCTGAGCCATTTTTGCCAATGGCTGACATTTTGAATTTCATCCAGAAAAAACGTCAGATGCGAGGTGCGTGTTTGAGTCGAGAAGGAAAAAATATGCTCTAGAAGCGTATGGTCGAGTTGATTCACCAGGCGCGGATCTTCAAAATTGATAAAGACGGCATTCTTCTTGTCGATGCCATGAACGTCCATTATCTGACGCAGCAAGGTGGACTTTCCGCAGCGGCGCACTCCTTGAATGACGGTGGCAATTTCCGGCTGCACCGGCGTGGACGGGGCAACGGCACGGGGAATGGATTTCGGTGGTTCCTTAGACCAGTAGGACCAGCTATCTAGTATATTCAGCAATTCGTCTTTATCGAGCATGGGATTGTGTGTCTTTTAAGTAGTCATCTTATAGGTTTTTGGCTAGTTAACTAGTCAATACTGTAACGTCCAGTTTACTCGACAAAAATATATTGTCTAGCTAACTAGTCAATTTTTTTACCGTTGCTGACCGCTGTTCGCGCCGCGCTAGTAGCCTGCGCCGCTGCCGTG
>CAYRGG010000144.1:0-2216 GCA_964423745.1 uncultured Candidatus Competibacteraceae bacterium
GATGACGCGCCTTATTGGGGAACCCCTTTAGTAAATGGTGAAATTGATGAATCTATTCGCGACAATAACTATAACGTCAGGGACGGTTTGATTGAGTACGAAGATGTTTGGCCGAGACTACGTATCGATTGGCAGATCAATGAAGTAGCGTCGTTGCGCAGTGACACCTACTACCTGGATGTTAACAGACACTGGCGTAATGTGGAAATCTACGCATACAACCCGGCGACGAACCAGGTCGACCGCTCGAGTTATCTGGAAATTTTTCACGATCAGGAACAACTCGGTAATCGAACCGATATCCTGTTTGATGTTATGCTCGGAGAGATGCGCAATCGGTTGAGCGTGGGTGGAGAATTTAACCTCATCGATTTTACCCACACCAACAACTCGCCTTACGGGGGCAGCACCAGTGTGGAGCTGGAAGACCCTGTACCGGGCACCTGGGAACAGGGCGTGGTGGATGAAACCACCCGGGACTACACCACAGACACCGCGCAGTTTGCCCTGTTTATCGATAATCATCTACAAATCAACGACCAATTCAGCCTGGTCACCGGGGTCAGGGGCGATAATATTGACTATGAACGGGAAGACTTCGCCCGCAGCAACGGCCAATCCGCTGGCCGATTTAAAACCGAGTTTGACAGTCTTACCTGGCGTTTAGGGGGTGTTTATCAACCGTTTGCAAACGTCAGTCTGTACGCGCAAACCAGCACGGCCGTCGACCCCATCGATTCAATTATAACGTTACGCGACTCCCGGGCGGATTTTGATCTCAGCGAAGGGCGTCAGTACGAGCTGGGCATTAAACAACAATTGTGGGATCAGCGCATACAATATACCCTAGCTGTTTTCGATATCGAGAAGGAAGACCTGCTGAGTACCAATCCGGCCACTCAAGAAACCGAACAGATTGGCCAGCAATCGGCTCAGGGCATTGAATTCGAGCTTTTCCTCAATCCCATCGATGCATTGAGTATGACGTTCAATATGGCCCTGACCGATGCCCAATTTGATGAGTTTGTGAGTAGCGATGGCGATCTGAGCGGTAACCTGCCACGCAATGTGCCGGAAGAAACCGCTAACTTATGGCTCAACTGGCAGCCTGTGGAGAACTGGTCTGTCGGAGGCGGTGTCCGTTATGTGGGCGAACGCTTCGCCGATAATGCCAATACCGTCGAGCTGCCCTCTTATACGGTTCTCGATGCAAGCCTCCAGTGGGCGGTTACCCCATCCCTCGAACTGGCTGTGCGCGGTAAAAATTTGACCGATGAAATCGATTATGTGTTGGCACCCTATGGTAGCAGTCAATGGATCTTGGCCGATGGTAGGAGCTTTGAAGTGAGTTTGAATTACTTTTTTTGATGATGAAGTTCTCTCCATTACTGCTTGTCGTTGCTTGCGCCAATCTGGCCATGGCACAAGACTTTCCCGTTACGGTTCGAAGCTGCGGTAATCCGGTGACTTTCGAGGCGGCGCCTGAACGCGCCGTTACCAACGATGTCAATATCACCGAAATTTTTCTTGACCTGGGTCTTGCCGATAAACTGGTTGGCTACAGCAGCGTTAGTAATAACAAAGCGATTGGCGCGGCTTATCAAGCCCTGCTTGCCGATGTGCCACGGCTTTCACCTAAAAGCATTGATCTTGAGACATTGGTGGGTGCTGAACCTGATTTTTTCTTTGCCGGATGGAATTACGGCTTTGCGGAAGAAAAAGGCATCACACCCGCAGAACTTGAACAATACGGCATTCAATCCTATGCGCTCACGGAGTCGTGCATCCGCATCATGGAACGCGAGCAAGTCAGTCTTGAAGATACCTTTACCGATCTGCTCAATATCGCCAGGATCTTTGGGATTGAAGCGGTAGGACGAGCCAAAGTCAATGGCTACCGTGCCGACCTGGAGGCCATTCAGGCAAACATCCCAAAGCGGGATGAGCCGATACGCATTTTTGTCTATGACAGCGGCGAAGACGCGCCAGTGACGGCGGCGCGTTTCGCCATGCCAAACGCAATGATCGAGGCGGTTGGAGCGATCAACATCTTTAACGATGTGGTAAGCAGTTGGACCCGCGTGAACTGGGAAAACGTCGTGGCGCGCAACCCCGAGTTCATTATCATCATTGACTATGGTGAGCCCGATGCCGAGGGCAAAATTGATTTTTTGGAGAGCCGTGCTGCCCTGGCTGACGTCACTGCCATTCAACAG
>CAYRGG010000144.1:2316-3936 GCA_964423745.1 uncultured Candidatus Competibacteraceae bacterium
TGGTCTGAAGCTCAATATAACATCGCTTGGCTGATCCGTTTTCCCCGGGTTCTGTTGGCCCTGTTGGTAGGGGCAGGTTTGGCGGTGGTCGGTGTGGTGATGCAGGCACTGGTTAGAAATCCCCTGGCAGATCCTTATCTTCTGGGGGTTTCTTCCGGGGCTTCGATAGGGGCGGTCAGCGTACTGGCTTTTGGCTTGTTCCGCTTTGCGGGTATTTACGCCTTGTCAATCGGCGCCTTCCTAGGATCTTTTTTAAGCTTCATTTCCGTTTTTTTGCTGGCTCAGCAAGGCGGTAAATTGCTGCCGGGCCGTTTGCTGCTGGCTGGAATTGCTGTCAGTTTTTTCTTTTCAGGGCTCACTAGCCTCGTCACGCTCACCTCTGACCAGCGTGAGTTAGCCAAAGCGTTGTTAACCTGGATATTGGGTAGTTTGGCAGGAACAGACTGGGTGGATTTAGCCCTGCCTGCCATCGTTTTAACCCTTTGCAGTTTTTATCTGCTGCTCCAAGCACGCCCCCTCAATGCCTTACTCACCGGCGAAGAGAGCGCCATTTCTCTCGGCGTGAATACCAAAGCATTGCGTCAGCAGCTGTTCTGGGTCGTATCTCTTTTAACGGGTTGTCTCGTGGCAGTGAGCGGCGCTATCGGCTTTATCGGTCTTATGCTGCCGCACTTTGTGCGCCTGCTTGTCGGTAGTGACCACCGCTTGGTACTGCCTGTATCCCTGCTGGCCGGTGGTATCTTTCTCATCTGGGTCGATGTGGTGGCCAGAGTGGCTTTTGCCCCCGTTGAACTGCCCGTGGGCGTTATCACCTCGCTCCTCGGCGCACCTTTTTTCCTGTGGCTTATGCGCCGGCGCGGTGGGCATATCTTATGAGCCTGGTGCTCGATCAGGTTACTTGGTCGGTTGCGGCCAAAAACATCGTCGAGGAGATCAGTTTCAATGTCGAGACAGGCGCTTGCGTGGGTTTGTTAGGTCCAAACGGCAGTGGCAAATCCAGTTTGCTCAAAACTATTTACCGTGTCCACAAGCCAGATGCGGGTATGATCGAACTGGCGGGCAATGACGTCTGGCGCCTAAGCGTGAAAGAATTAGCTCAACAAAACGCTGTGGTGGCGCAGGAGAATCCAGCCGAGTTTGATTTTAAGGTCATCGATATAGTGCTCATGGGGCGGTTGCCTCACAAGGCTTTGTTTGACCGCGACACCGTGGAGGACTACCGCATCTGTGAAGAAGCCTTATGCCGCGTGAATATGCTGGCCTTCGCGCAGCGTGCGTTTGCAAACCTGTCGGGTGGCGAAAAACAGCGTGTTCTCATTGCCAGAGCGATTGCCCAGCAAAGCCGTTTCTGGATTCTGGATGAACCCACCAATCACCTTGACGTACGCTATCAATTTGAAATTATGGAACTCGTCAAAAGCATGGGTGTTACCACACTGGCAGCACTGCATGACCTAAACCTTGCTGCCTACTACTGTGACTATCTCGTCATGCTTAAACAAGGCAAGATTTTTGCCTCAGGCAAACCTCGGGAGATGCTGACTTCTGCACTCATAAAGAAGGTTTTTGCTATAGATAGCGACGTGCAGCTACACCCGAAAACGGGCAAACACCACATTA
>CAYRGG010000145.1:0-3837 GCA_964423745.1 uncultured Candidatus Competibacteraceae bacterium
ACCTGACCGCCTGAGTCGCTAGTGCGCCTCGGCGGCAGGTTATTTGGGGCGTTAGGCGATATCAAGAATGAATGGTGGAGCAAATACCTAAGCTGATTGAGTTTAATACAGAGCGCCTTCGGTTGCGCCAGTGGTGTGCTGCTGACCGAGAGTCTTTTGCCGCGCTCAACGCCGATCCAAAGGTGATGGCGTTCTATCCTGCTCCGCTTAATCGTGCTGAAAGTGACGCCATGGCCGATCGTTGCCAGACCCTAATCGGCGAACGTGGCTGGGGTTTCTGGGCTGTAGAAACGAAGCGTAACGGTGAGTTCATTGGCTTTGTCGGTTTGCATACACCAGCACCAGCGCTTCCGTTCTCTCCCTGTGTCGAGGTTGGTTGGCGGCTGGCTATACGACATTGGGGGCAAGGGTTCGCGACAGAGGCGGCACGCAGTGCGCTTCGCGTCGGTTTCGAGCGGCTTGGGTTAGCAGAAATTGTGGCTTTTACCTCGGTGAGCAACATCAGATCCCGTGCAGTGATGGAAAGGCTGGGCATGTGTGAAACAGAAGAAACATTTGAACACCCCGCTATTCCGGTGGGTAGTGTGCTTCGCAAACACTGTCTTTATCGGTTATCACACGGGCACTGGGTGGCAAATGCCGCATAACCCGGCGCTCAACCGAACGCGTTGCTTCGCGCCGCGCCGGTTAGCTTGGTTGTTAGGCCCTTAATCACCAACAGAAGCACCCACCATGGAATGGAAGAAAGCAGAATATACAATTACGACAGATAGAAAATCATTTGATATTTCCGTCATTCACCAATATCTCTCAAACGAGGCTTATTGGTGTCGAGGAATACCGTTAGAAACGCTTATGAGAGCGATTGAGAACTCGCTGTGTTTTGGGCTATTCCATAAAGATCAGCAAATAGGTTTTGCTCGCATGATTACAGATCAGGCAACCTTTGCCTATCTCGCTGATGTTTTCATACTGCCAGGGTCTAGAGGAAAGAAGTTGAGTAAGTGGCTTATATCCTGTATCCAATCCCACCCACACCTTCAAGGGCTTCGGCGAGCAACGTTAGTCACCGCAGATGCACAGAGTTTATATGCTCAGTTCGGCTTTACTCAGCTCAAGAAACCTGACAGGTTCATGGAAATAAACATACCTGACATTTATCAACCATCAAGTACTAAACTCTAGTGAGTATTGGCCTAACCCAGCGCTCAACCGGACGCGGCTCTTCGCGCCGCGCCGGTTAGCTAGGTCGTTAGGTTTTATCTGAGATGACTGCGAACATGGCTAATCACCAAAAGAAGTGGAATATCCTGCATAAACGAGAGGGGGAGTTAATTCATGCGCTGAAACGTGGCTATAGGCAGGCAACGTTGGAACAAGCCGCATAAAAACTACGGATCGTGCAATTGGCAGTGTTTAAAGCAAAATGTGCTCAGAGTTCTACACGTCCTCCCAGTTCCTACATTGCAGGTTCAGATGCCCTGGCATGGAAAACGATGTTCATCTGTGGAAATCCTCGAAGCGTACAAGTGAGCATCCATGGGTGATAAAACCTAACCCGGCGCTCAACGCGGACGCGGCGCTTCGCACCGCGCCGGTTAGCTTGGTTGTTAGGCATATACGCAAAGTCTGGGCATGAATTATGTTAGATAAAGCCTCAAAAATTGTATCAATAATTGTTGGGATTTTTGTAATTCTGGCTGCGTTTTTTGGTATTGTTAATCCCTTAATGGAAAGCAATGAAATTCGGAAATCTGAATTAAAGTACCGCTATGCAGAATCTCTGAAAGAGTGGCAACAATCCGTGCAAAGGCTTTTATGCTACTATTCATTGGTCGACAACAAAGACCTTTTAACCAAAGATGAAACTAAGGCATTTGAGAATTATAAAAAAATAGCTTGAAGAAAATAGTAAGAAATTCAAGGAATATTTAGGAAAAGCTGACTACTGGAAATCAAATAACGCTGATTCAATAGTTAACGAAATTATTGACTACGAGTACAAATTGTTGGGAGCATATTATAAGGATTTGATTAATATACGCTCCAAGATAGAAAGAGGCAGTCTAGCGTTGGCTAACGAGCATTGTAAAAATTAGTCTAGCAACAAGCTCAACTTGATGCGGCTCTTGCCCTGTAGGTTAACCTGGTGTTAAGCACCAGCATCCGTCGGATATAAGGAAGATAATACGCGAAGTTTTTTAATTATGATTAAGCAAAAATACGTTTATTGGAAAGACGAAGATACTTGGCTCGGGTATCTTGAAGAATTCCCTGATTATTGGACTCAAGGAGAGACCGAAGATGAGCTGAAAGAACATTTGGTTGATCTTTATAAAGAACTGACTAGCGACACCATTCCGAATGTTCGCAAGATGGCAGAGCTGAACATAGCGTGAAGCGGATAGATCTGATAAAAAAGCTTGAAAAGATGGACTGTGTTTTCTTTCGTCATGGTGGCAAACATGACTGGTACCAAAACCCCAAGACTAAAGTATCTCAACCTGTACCAAGACATCGTAAGATTAAAGAGCCGCTTGCAAAACATATCATTAAGATGCTCAGTGATAATGCCTAACCACCAAATCAACCTGACCGCCTGTGTCGCTACCGCTCCTTGGCGGCAGGTTATTTGGGGCGTTAGGGCTTCAAAACGGAGCACTGACAAAGCCCTTTTGCGTGACGAATAAATTTGCCGTCAAAGGTAAAAAACTGGCCGTATTGTTGGCTTAGTGCAAGATGCAGGGCATCGGCAAAATCCAATCCCTGCTCATGCCACAGGATAGCTTGGGCAATCAAGGTCGGGTTAGTGACATGCACATTGGGTAAACCGAATAGATTTGTAAACGCGCCACAAATAGCATTCGGCGAAAAATGGTAAGCGTATCGAAGCACCCATTCAGATTCGAGAATAACCGTGTCCGGGATAAACACATCATGGCTTTCAAATAATGCGAGGGCTTTTTTAAATTGGTGTTTATCATCGCCCGTTAGGAAACGTACCAAAATGTTCGTATCAACCGCTATCACCGGAGTGCTCTTTTACGCCGTGTCTAATAGCTTGTTCCATGTCATCGAGTGTTTTCGGTTCACCATCATACCGAAGACAAGCGGCAACCTCTTCTATGCTTGCTTCCTGAAAGGGTGTCTTGGGCTTCAACAGCACGCCGTCGCCCGTGTCGATCACCACGAGTTCTTGGCCTGGCTCCCAACGATGGGCCGTGCGCAAAGGCTTAGGAATAATCACTTGGCCTTTGCTTGAGAGTTTTGTCGTTTCCATAGGATATGCTTATGGGTAAGAATTATGTAAGAATTTTAAGGTATCCTTTAGGTAAGTCAAGTAGCCATTGGCCACAGCCCTAACCCGGCGCTCAACCGGACGCGGCACTTCTCGCCGCGCCGGTTAGCTTTAATGTTAGACCTGCAGCAGACAGATGATTGAAATCCGCAACAAACATGCTAGCGACGAACACCAGCTTCAAGGTTTAGTAGAAGATACGACAGCCGAACTACGCCGGGTATATTGACCAAAACACACTTGCCACGAGATGGTTGTTACGGACGTCGCTACGACTGTCGTTGCTGTTTTAGGTAAACGTGTTGTTGGAGTCGTCGAGTTTTTGGTCGAGGCCGATGGAGTCTTAATCCAGGGATTAGCTGTACACCCGAAGTACAGGCGCAGGGGTATTGCTCATGCACTTGTTGAGTATCTCGAGCAAGCCGCTCGCTATAGGGGAAAATCTATGCTTCTCCTGCGCACGATTAACGAGACAGGAAATCGATTAATTATCCATCATAAGGTTTAAACCACCGGCTTTAGCCGGTGAGCTTTAGCTG
>CAYRGG010000146.1:0-3829 GCA_964423745.1 uncultured Candidatus Competibacteraceae bacterium
AACCTGCAGAATCAGTCTGAGAACATCAGCGCTTCTCGCAGCCGTATCCAAGATACGGACTTCGCTAAGACCGCCGGTGACATGACCAAGCAGCAGATCCTGCAACAGGCTGGTGTGTCCGCCCTGTCTCAGGCCAATGCCTCCAGTCAGCTTGTGCTTTCCTTGATTGGTTAATAAAGGGAATCATGAACAACGTTCGGGGCAGCAATGCCCCGAGCCTGTTCTTAGGTTAATAAAGTGTCATTGAGGGATTCTACCATGTTCGATAAATTAGCCTCCATGACCGGCAATACCCCAATGACGGTCAACACAAATTCTAAAAAAACTTTTGATCGGGAATCCGCGGAACGGCAAGGTCTGGCCGACGCGCAGTCTTCTGCAACACCGGGTCAATCCACTACGATTCAATCGGAGACAGTTGCCCTGCAAGCCACAACCCGCGTTCAACCGACCCAAGAAACAGCAGAAACGCAACAATCGCGCACTGACTCACAAAAAAATCTCAGCGAACGCTTGTCAGAAGAAGAAAAAGCGGTGCTGAGTAAATCCATCGAGGGGCTTAATGAGACGGCCAGCGGTTTTGATGTGGCTGTCCAGTTTAATGTCCATGAGAAATATGAAGAAATGGTCATTCAGGTGGTGGATAAAGAGTCCGATGAGGTGATTCGTCAAATCCCTGCCGAAGAGGCGTTAGCCATAGCCAGTTTTTTTAATGATTTACAGACTGTCCGCAAGACTCAAGATACTTCGTCCTCCAATCAGGATATGCCAAAAGACAAAAAGCCTAAGTTGGAAGGAATCTTGCTAAACACTCAAGCATAGGAAATGTGTTGGTAATAATGGACTAAGTATTTAGCAGAAGGAGAATTAGAATGGCAGGTCTTTCAGTCGGTGGTATTGGTTCAGGGTTAGATGTGGATAGTTTGGTTAGCCAGCTGGTTGCCTTAGAAGGACAACCCGCCACGAGCCGTCTCAATCGCCGGGAAGCCAATATTCAAGCCGAGCTGTCGGCCATCGGCACCTTTAAAGGTGCGCTCTCGGAGTTCAAAGACTCTGTGGCGGAGCTTAATGACCCGACCCGTTTTGAGAGCGTCAAAGCCCAGGTTGACAACGAAGCGCTTTTTGACGTCACCACCAATAGCGCTGCTCAGCCCGCCACCTATGGCATCGAAGTTCAACAACTGGCCCAGTCCCAGAAGTTGGCGTCCAGTGCCTATGATAGTGTGACCGATGCCATCGGCACCGGCACCTTAACCTTCCGCTTCGGCAGTTATGAAAGCACGGAGGATGCGGTTAATACCGCCTTTACCTCTAACGCCAATAAACCGTCCAAGAATGTCGTCATCGACGCCACTAACAACACCCTCGCTGGGGTGCGCGACGCCATTAACCAAGCCGAAATTGGGGTTAACGCCAACATCGTCAACGACGGTACAGGCTATCGCTTGGTGTTTTCCTCCACCGAAACCGGTGCTGAAAACGCCCTGGAAATCACTGCCAGTGACGGCGATGGTAACGACACCGACGTGGGCGGTTTGTCGAACCTGGCCTATAGCGCTGACACTAAAAACGCCATGCAAACTCTAGCCGCCCAGGACGCTCAGATCATCGTTGACGGTCTCACTGTCACTAGCCCCACCGATAGTCTCGATAAAGTCATCCAAGGGGTCACTTTGGATCTTAAATCTGCCGAACTGGGTAAACCCACAAAACTCACCATCAGTCGCGACACGGCGACCATTACCGAAGGGGTCAATGGTTTTGTGGAGGCGTACAATGGTTTGACGGAGACCGTCAAGGAACTGACGCGCTTTAATCCCGAGACCGGCGAGAAGGGTCAATTACTGGGGGACTCCACCGTGCGCACCGTGACCAATCAGTTGCGCCGGATGCTCACCGACACGGTAAGCGGGGCTTCAGAGGGTTTTACCTCCTTATCGGATATTGGTATCGGCGTGGAACGCGACGGCACCCTAAAGCTGGATAGTGGAAAATTGACCGAAGCCATTGAGACCGACCCTCAGGGCGTGGCGAGTTTGTTTGCCCGCAATGGACGCACCTCGGACTCACTGATCAACTATGTTAGTACCGGCGAAGAAGGGGCTGCCGGTGAGTATCCTATCGTGCTCAGCCAAATGGGTAGTCAAGCCACTTTTACCGGCAATGCCGTCAATTCCTTAGTGATCGACGCTAACAACAATACCTTTGCTCTAAAAGTGGATGGCATTGAGTCGGGCACCATTACCCTGACCCAGGGGACCTATGATTCAGCCGCTGCCTTGGCGGACGAGCTACAGTCGCAGATAAACAGCGATAGTGTTTTGCAGAGCAACGAGGTATCGGTGAGCGTCGGTTACGATGCCGATGCCAATCAATTTACTGTGAGTTCTAGCCAATACGGCAGTGAATCCAGCCTAGAATTTACCAGCGTCGCCAGCCAAATGGCAGCTACTTTAGGCTTTACGGTGGGTGCTGGAACCCCCGGTACCGATGTAACGGGTACCATTGGCGCAGTGCCTGCCACAGGTGTCGGCCAACGGCTGACGGGGTCGGGTTCCACCGCCGGTATCGCCTTGGATGTGTTGGGTGGTATCGCGGGACCGCGGGGCACGGTGTCCTATTCCGAAGGTATTGCGGCGCGGTTGGGTGATCTCTTGGAAAATATGCTCAACGACGAAGGCCCGTTGGAAACCCGCAGCGACAGTTTGAATAATCAAGTGGATGATATTGAAGAATCCCGCGAGGCATTAGACCGTCGCTTAGAAATGGTAGAGACCCGGTACCGCCGTGAGTTTACCGCCATGGACGCCATCATCGGCGAGTTATCGGCCACAGGTAATCAGTTGGCCCAGCAATTAGCCTCAATACCTGTTATTACCTATGGTAGAAATTAGCTTTCCGCATGGGCAACAAGTTGGTCCCCTATGGAGCTACGGGGTTTTCCGCGTGGGCAACAAGTTGCCCACCCTACATAGATAGATAAACGTTTTTAGATAACCTAATCGAGAGAGAATAGTGAGATGTTACCTGCCGGATTGCAGCAGTACCAACAAGTCAAAACCCGCACGGGGATAGACGGCGCAAGCCCCCACCGTCTTATTCAAATACTCTTTGAGAGCGCCTTGGAGCGGATAGCCAGCGCCAAAGGCCATATCCAACGGGGCGAGATGGCCCGCAAAGGCGAAATGATTGGCAAAGCCATCGGTATCGTGGGTGGTTTACGTGGCGTACTTAACTTTGAGATGGGCGGCGACATTGCCAATAATTTGGATGCCCTTTATGAATATATGGAGCGGCGTTTGCTTAAGGCGAACATCGATTCCGATGTGACCATTCTCGATGAGGTGAGCGGTTTGATCCACGATATCAAGGAAGGCTGGGATGGCATCGGTTCCTAGCGATGGGTCCGGGATAGCCCAACCGGACTGGGACACCCTAGCCACCTCGCTGCGGGACTTGAGCCGAGAAATGCTCCATCAAGCACGAGCTGGGGATTGGGATGGGGTTAGGCAGATGGAAGCCTACCGTCGAGAGTTAATCAAAGATCTGTTCGCCAAACCCACGCCTCAAGCTGTGACACCGGACATAAAAAACTATATCAAAGAAATTTTAGGCGACAACACTACCGTCACCACGTTGGCACAACAGGAACTAGGCCGCTTGACCGAAAAGTTAAAAACCCTTGCCCAACGCCGTAAAGCCCAACGGGCCTATGGTGCCTATGCCCGCTGAGTAAGACAAATAAAGTTTCAATGTGAAGGCGAGGTTAATTTAGCTAATACAGCTAATACAGCTAATACAGCTAATACAGCTAATACAGCTAATACAG
>CAYRGG010000147.1:0-3809 GCA_964423745.1 uncultured Candidatus Competibacteraceae bacterium
ACTCTCGTTCACGGCCTCGGCCTATTGTCAGGCACGGGGTAAGCTGCCGTTGGCGGTCTGTCAAAGGCTGCTCAGGGGCCTGAGCCAGCGTGGGAAAGCGGTGGGCACAGAGCACGACTGCTGGCAGGGTCATCGCCTGTATTACGTCGATGGCTCGAGTTTCTCGATGCCGGATAGCCAAGCGCTTCAAGCCCACTTTGGCCAACCCGGTGGGCAGCAACGGGGCTGTGGGTTTCCGGTTGCGCATTTTCTGGCAATGAGCGAGGCGGCCACCGGCTTGATGACGGAAGTGCTCGCGGCACCCTTACGCACCCATGACATGTCGGGTATGGTTGAGTTACACCCCCAACTTCAATCCGGTGATGTCTTGGTGGCGGATCGCGCCTTTTGCTCGTTTGCTCATCTGGCACTACTAGCCCGACGGGGTGTTGAGGCGGTGCTACGCATGCATCAACGACAAATCGTGGACTTTACCCCCAACCGAGCCCATGTCAAGCCAGGCACTAATCCCCAGGGGCACAAGGGCTGGCCCCGCTCGCGTTGGCTTAAGGTCTTGGGCTATCAGGATCAAGTGGTCCAATGGTTCAAGCCGAGTCAATGTCCAAAGTGGCTATGCGCCGAACAATTTGCCGAGCTACCTGACATGCTGATAGTCCGTGAACTGCGCTACCGTGTTCAATGCCCAGGCTTTCGCACCCAACAGATTACCTTGGTGACCACCTTGGTTGATGCCCAGAGGTATCCGGCTCACGACATGGCCACGGTGTACTTTCGCCGGTGGCGAATTGAAACCCATCTGCACCACCTTAAGATCACTCTCGGCATGGATGTGCTCAAATGCGAAACCGTCGACGGCGTATTGAAGGAATTGGCTATGTTTGTCTTGGTCTACAATCTGGTTCGGTTGGTGATGTGTAAGGCCGCTCAAAACCAACAGGTGGATAGCGAAAAGAATAACGCGATCGTTACCTTCGGTGAGGTTGCGTAGAAATAAATGTAAGCAAAAAAAATGTGATAAGCGATATCGTCCACATGAGTTGCGTTATGCCGTTATCAAGAATCGTATTGATCTGTTGATGCAGTGCCTTAGCGGAACGGCGCTGCAGCTTAACTACTAATGGGTCGTAGGGCTTTCTAAACACGATGCTTTGCCCCTTTCCTTAGATTTTGCTAGTGTTAGAGTGAACTTACATTCACCTATGCCGAAACTTGATAAATTACCGATGGCTACGAACAAAGAGCAGTTGGAACATCTTGTGGATCGTCTGCAACATGCCTCACCGGAGCAGATTGAGATAACCGATCTCCCTGATGGCGATATGGTCATCCATTTTTATGCCATGGCGCTAGAATCCAAACCGGCCGAGGGCAAAAAGGGGAAGTGGGCGAAGGTTGCTGAGGAGTTTGCGAACAAGGCCCCCCTTAATGGCATGAGTGAAGAGTTTTTAAGCTATACCAAGCAATTCCGCAAAAATTTCAGTCTGAAGACTCCGTTTGATTCCCAGGATTGATGAAGTATTTACTCGATACCAATATCGTATCGTATTTGTCTGATCCGGCATCTCGTTTCCATACTTCTGTTGAGCATCGTTTTTCTCGACTTCAAGAAGAAGACGTTATTTTTATCTCTGTTCTTACTTTATTCGAGATCGAGTACGGCATCGTTTATGCGCCCCAGGAAAAGAAAAAACGCATGGAAGAGGTCAAGCAGATGCTCCAACATTTCTTAGCGGTTTTGCCGGTACAAGAGAAGCAAGCCGGTATCTTCGGTGCACTGAAGGCCGGTTATCGCAAATTAACCGGCGTAGATCATAAAACGATCGATCGGCATGATGTTGATTTCATGCTCGCCAGTTCTGCACTCGCAGAAAATGCGGTGCTTGTCAGTAATGACAAGATATTCGTTTTGATTCAGAAAGCCGAACCTACTCTCAAGCTGGGAAACTGGACGGTATAGTTTTGCATTTTTTTTTGACAGTCGTTAATGTGATATATACAGGACTTACGCAAAAAGGACTTAGGTAGCTCGTGAAAAGAGGTGTATGCGGCCTGGATGGCCGTATTCAAGCCCACAGGGAGGTGTTCACGGCGTCCTCTGGAACGAGCTACCTAAGTCCTAATATAAAAACGGTTATCGCACCGCAAGGTCTGGCAATGTAGGATTTACGATGGAAAAAACGATTCAGTACATTTTAACCGTCAAATGTCCCGACCGCATCGGTATCGTAGCGGCTATTTCTAGTACGCTAGCTAAACTTGCAGCCAATATCGTGGAGTCCCACCAGTACAGTGATACTGAGTCTAATTATTTCTTTATGCGTATCGTTTTCGATATGGCGCCGCTGAATAGCCCGGAACTCAATAAAAATGTGGTTTCCTTAGGGGAACAATTTGCCATGGAATGGCGTTTATATGACTTACGGCAAAAACCTCGCGTCATGATCCTGGTTTCCAAAGCCGATCATTGTCTTAATGATCTTCTTTATCGTCATCGTACCGGTACTTTGGATATGACGGTGACGGCCATTGTCTCTAATCATCAAACCCTCGCTTATTTAGCGGATTGGCACCATATTCCTTATCACTATCTCGAAGTGACCTCGCAAACAAAAGCTACTCAGGAACAGCGTCTTCTGGATCTGGTGCAGCAGACAGATACCGAATTAGTGGTGTTAGCACGCTATATGCAAATTCTTTCTAATACCCTCTGCCAAGCCTTAAAAGGCCGGGCTATTAATATTCATCATTCTTTTTTACCGGGGTTTAAAGGCGCTAAGCCTTATCATCAAGCCCATATACACGGCGTAAAGTTGATCGGCGCTACAGCGCATTACGTCACTCCCCATCTCGATGAGGGCCCCATCATCGAACAGGAAGTGGAACGGGTAGATCATACTCACAGTGTGGACCAGCTCATTGCAGTGGGTCGCGATATTGAGAATAGAGTACTTGCCCGAGCAGTCCGCTATCATTTAGAGCGGCGGGTTTTTATCGATGGCAATAAGACCGTGGTGCTGCGGTGATAGCGCGAGTCATTTTTCTTTAACCTATTTTGGTTGAGCAGAAACAGCGCATACAGGGCAATGGGGATTTTTCTTAAGAGAAATACATTGCCATTCCATATCCCGGGCATCTAGTAATAGCAAACGTCCAACCAAGGTCTCCCCAATACCCACCAATACCTTAATGGTTTCCAGTGCTTGAATACTCCCGATGATGCCCACCAACGGCGCAAGTACCCCGGTTTCGGAGCAGCTTTCGTTGATTTCCTGAGTACTGCTGTAGAGGCAGCGATAACAGGCGGCATCAGGTTGGTTGGGTTGATAAACCAATACTTGACCTTCCATACGGATGGCTGCGCCGGAAACTAGAGGTTTGCCCGCCTGTACACAAGCTTCATTGATGGCGAAACGGGTCGGCAGATTATCGCTGGCATCCACCACCACGTCTGCTTGACGGACTTGCTGGCGCAGATTCTCATCATCCAGAGCGCTGGCGAGGGCTGTCACCCGAACCAGGGGATTTAGCGCCTGTAATGTCTCTTGCGCAGAGGCTACTTTGTATTTATCAAGATTTGGGGTGTTGTGAATAATTTGGCGTTGCAAATTGGACAAATCGACTCGGTCATGATCCACCAGTACTAAGTGTCCTACACCGGCTGCCGCAAGGTACATGGCCACCGGTGCACCCAAGCCCCCGAGACCAATAATAAGTACCCGAGCCTGGCGCAGCTTTTCCTGCCCGGTTATATCCACTTCCGGGAGCATGATTTGGCGACTGTAGCGTAGTAGCTCTTCGTCTTCCATAAA
>CAYRGG010000148.1:0-3792 GCA_964423745.1 uncultured Candidatus Competibacteraceae bacterium
GGCGGTGTCGGTAAAGCACATAGGCTAAAAATGGCTTTTTTCAGGAACGACTATCAAGAACGGCAAGTCAAACAAGCGATTGAACGAATAAAGCCATGAAACGAATTGACAGCTACCATAAATGGGTCGAGTGGAGTGAAGAAGACCAGGTTTACATAGGTAAGTGCCCTGATCTCATGACAGGAATTCATGGAGATGATCCGATACGGCTTTATAGTGAACTTTGTAGCGTTATTGAAGAGGTCATTCGCCATTTTGAAGCCGAGGGTCGCCCTCTACCTGATCCCAGGATACGGCCCATGCAGGAGGTGGTGTAAAACCTAACCCAGCGCTCAACCCGACCGCTCGCTTCGCTCCCGGCGGGTTAGCTTGTTGTTATATTTCAAAATGGCACAAGTAAAAATATACGGGCTTAGAAGCTCACTAGCACAAAAAAGGGATATCTTATCGAAAGCCATACATGAATCATTGATGGAGGTTTTTGATCTTCCTGAAAATAAACGGTTTCACCGCTATATGTTGCTCGATGAAGAAGATTTCACCTATCCACCAGACAGAAGCGATCAATACACCATTATTGAGCTTTCGATCTTTGAGGGTCGTTCAGTAGAGGCAAAGAAACAGCTTATCAAGCTATTATTTTCAAAACTTAAAGAGCAAGCGGGTCTCGAAGAACAGGATGTTGAAATCACCCTATTTGAAACACCGCTGTCTAATTGGAGTATTTGTGGGATGCCTGGTGATGAATTGGCGTTGAACTACGAGATTAAAGTGTAAAAAATATAACAACCAAATCAACCTGACCGCCTGTGTCGCTAGCGCTCCTCGGCGGCCGGTTATTTGGGGCGTTAGGCCCATACACTCATTAGCTATTGAGGAATCAAGTGTCTGAGAAAAATGTACTGTTAATTGGCCTTAAGCCAGAGGTCGTGGACTTTAAACAGTGGCCTGACTTGAGTGTTGAGAAATTAAATGCGGGTTTCAAAGAAGTCTTGAGTCAGCTTGAGGCGCTGGGGTTCCTGGGTGAGTGGTGCCTGATTGACAAACTGTAATATGGTTATCTGTTTCCTCCAATATGGCAAAATATAGATATTTTAATGCCATATGGCAACATCGTTTTTAAACTTGGGATAATTGCCCTCCACAAAAGCCCAATAACTACCAAGCATCATTCAGGTTTTTGGATTGTACGCCGCCCACTCGCGCACACGCTGTAACCATGCTCCGCGCTTCAGGGTTTGACCCGCAGCAATCAAATCAGTCAACGCCTCAGCGCTTATACCTGGCAGCACAAGGCTTTTCGACTGTGGGCTGTAATGACTATTTTGTAGACTCAATAAAGTGATTTGCTGATTATAGTAACGCCAGACTTCCGGGACACCGAGACTGGCAAAGATCGGCAGTTTATCCAAAGAGGCATGGCTGATGTCGATTTCTATAACGAGATCGGGGGGCGGATCGACTCTTAGGTCGATATTTTCTTTGCTACGTATGCGTTCAGCATGCTGGATATAGAAACAGGCATCCGGTTCAAAGCCGCGCAACAGGTCTTCACGGCGAAAGGTGGTGGAACCCGCACCTTCGATATCGATAGCCAACTCTCCAGCAAGTAATTCGACGAGGGTTGCGATGATGTGTTTGAGCCTTTCATGCTTGAGAGAAAGTATCATGATTTCCAGCATACCCTGGTCGTAGTTCAAGCGTGTATTGCGACTCGCTTGCTGCTCGTCGAGAAGCCGTTCGTAGGTTTGCCAACTGACGTTGTGGAGAATAACTTTCTGCTCAAAAGTAGATTCAGCCGCATTAACAACTGCTGCCATCACTGTAACCATGCTGTAGTAATAAAAGTCTCAAGAATAAGTCTAGCACGCAGGAGTGTTAGGGTACGTTAAAGCCATTGTAAAACAGAGTAATTACCTTTATAAATTGCTGTATTTTTCGCCTCGGACAGGCAGGTGTTATTAAAAAATAACTAGCAGTTCTGCTTGCTTCAATGACTATAGTTGGTTTTGCTTAAGCTTCTTTTGCATCGTTAACAACTTTTCTCTTAAATTATCTTTATGCTGCGTCCCGCTGCCTTGGATGACCTGGATGCCTTAGTGGCTATGGAAAACCGCTGTTTTGAAACCGATCGATTATCGCGGCGGCGTTTTCGCTATATGCTCACAAAAGCCAGAGCAGCGATAATCGTCTGGGAGCAAGATAAGCATGTGCGGGGTTATGCTTTGGTGTTGTTTTCCCAGGGTACGTCGCTGGCGCGGTTATACTCCATCGCTGTGGACACCCTTTGGCAAGGCCAGGGGATTGCTTCAGATTTGCTGCACAGTGCCGAGGCGGCGGCTAAAGAACACGGTTGTGTGTCCATGCGTTTAGAAGTGCGCAAAGACAACCCTGCTTCTTTAGGGTTGTTTCACCGTCACGGCTACAAACCATTTAAGGAGGTGCTGGACTATTACGAAGACCATATGGATGCCTTGCGTTTCGAGAAACAATTGGCTCCCCATCTGAATCTGGAATTGGTCAAAGTGCCTTATTATGAACAGACGCTAGATTTTACCTGTGGCCCAGCTTGCCTGATGATGGCCATGAAAGCACTGGATTCCAAGGTGATGCTAAGCCGACAGCTGGAACTGCAGCTTTGGCGGGAAACCACGACTATCTTTATGACGTCGGGGCACGGTGGTTGTGGTCCCTATGGTCTTGCTCTGGCAGCCTACCAGCGGGGTTTTGACCTAGAAATTTTCGTCAATGAAAAGAGTATATTTCTGGTGGATTCTGTGCGCAGCCCGGAGAAGAAGGAGGTGATGCGATTGGTACAGGAGAGTTTTATGGAACAACTTGAACATCTGCCCATCGAGGTGCACCACGGTACGTTAGCGGTGGATGCTTTGCAAGAGAAATGCGAAGCCGGCGGGATTCCCGTAGTACTCATTAGTTCTTACCGAATTTACGGCGAACGGTTTCCGCACTGGATCGTTGTGACGGGTTTTGATGACCATTATGTTTATAGTCACGATCCTTTTGTGGACTATAAAGCCGGTGAATCCGTAACAGATTCCATCAATATGCCTATTGCCCGCCAGGAGTTTCAACGCATGGCCCGCTATGGGAAAGTGGGTCAACGGGCCGTATTGATTCTGCGCCAGCGTAGGACTGCTGAAATTCGCCCAGCGATACGTTCAAATGTTTAAACGGATACAGGACTGACTTACGCACAAAGGACCTTAAGTGGCTCGTGAAAGAGGTGTCGACGGCCTGGACGGTCGTCGTCAAGCTTACAGGGAAGTATTTACAGCGTCCTCTGGAACGAGCTACGTAAGTCCTGGGATGAAATCATGGCCGAACATATTGTACTGGTTGAAAACCTTAACGATTGGAAACCCGTTTTTCCCAACCTTCCCTTGGTGGCCGCTAAGGACTATCTCGCCAAGCCAGAATACTTGAGCGCTCGCAATCTGCGCATCTTGAACTTATGTCGCAGCTATCGTTATTTGAGTGTCGGTTATTATTGCTCCCTGTTGGCTGAGGCGCGTCGTCACTCGGTGATTCCCAGCGTGCGAACCATTAACGACTTAAGTCATAAATCTATTTACGGCTTGGATATCGAGGGATTAGACAAACGGGTGCAAAAAACCTTAGGCGCGCCTCGCTCTGAGATTACCGCCACCACTTTTGAACTGGATGTGTTTTTTGGCCACTGCTCCATGGGGACAGATTTAGAGGAACTGGCCTTAGAATTATTAGACCTCTTGGAAAAGTAGGCATTTGCCCCCAGGTATGGGGTTATGAGAT
>CAYRGG010000149.1:0-3791 GCA_964423745.1 uncultured Candidatus Competibacteraceae bacterium
ATCCCAGTCCTCCGATGGACGAATTACTCTTGCTAACGACCAAGCTAACCCGCCGGGCGCGAAGCGCGCGGTCGGATTGAGCGCTGGGTTAGGTGCTAGCTCAGTAGATGGAATTGCCGTTCTTCGAATCACTCGGCACCTTTTGTATTGAATCCCAATGCTCGACAATCTTCCCGTTTTCATCGAAGCGGAAGAAATCCATAGTGACGTACTCTTCGTTTCCAGGCCAGGTTTGGTGTGTATGAAGAGCTACCAAATCACCCTCAGCCACTGCCCGCACAAATTCGATACGCTTATCAGGGTAGGTTTTCGCCATGTCTTCGAAGTATTCAATGAATGCCGCTTTGCCATCGCCAACCAAGGGGTTGTGCTGTATGTACTCAGCTCCCACATACAAATCAACTGCTTTGACAGGATCACCCAAGTAAGCAGTGCGATAAAACGCAATAGCATGTTTCTTATTTGCTGCGAGGTCTTGTCGCATATTCTCTTCCCAATGAAGGTTGATCAATACGTGCATACACCTAACGCCCCAAATAACCTGCCGCCGAGGCGCGCTAGCGACACAGGCGGTCAGGTTGATTTGGTGGTTATGTGTTTCTTTCATCTAGCCTGGTGGGCCATCTAATGTAGAGATGTATTCTAGATTTTGATCCCAATTCGCTCACCCAACCTTGGAAGGTGTTTTCTACGAGGGTAAGTGAGGGACAAGGAAATACAACGCTTCAATTTATTAAAGGATATTTTATCATCTTCATTGAAGTGAAGGACATTTTGAACCACAATGTTAGATTGTATTTTACCTGTTTTTACTTGCAATTATTGACGTTATAACCAAACCAAGACCTAGCCCCGCTAATATAGATCCAACAAATGCTAAAGGAGATTCCTGTAAGAAAAAAAAGCCAACACCTAAGCCTGTTAGTATGCCTCCACCAATTGCCCATGTACTTTTATCAGGTACTTTATTTGTCATACCCATTTCCAACGGTTCTTAAAGATTCATACATTGCAAATTTCTCTGCAAACATAACACCCCAAATAACCTGCCGCCGAGGCGCGCTAGCGACGATGGCGGTCAGGTTGATTTGGTTGTTAGCTGCTTATGTTTGAGCATGGTTTACTATACCAACTCGGTACCAGGAATTTTAGCATGACATCTTTTGGCATCATTACCCTCTCCCCATTATCAATTCAGTCCGCTGGCATTTTTTTGTACACCGGTATGGATGGAGGCATCACCCTCACACCAGAGCACTTTTTGGGTTATCCCATAAATCTTCCAAACCGCACCTTGGTGTTTTAGTTCGAAGTAGTAGATAGCATGGGTATTAAACCCTTTATTGCCAAGCCGTCGCCAAATCATGCATGAGGCTACACAGGTGGCCTTTGCACCGTCAATGGCAATCTGGTGATTGGCGAGGAGATGATGTGTGCTTAATTGACTTAAGGTTTCTCGTCTTTTCGAGACGTAGTGCTCGGCACTGAGATGTGCTACTTCACCTCGCAAAGCGCGATAGTCACAGGCAATGGTATCGGAAAGAACCGCTCTGAGACCCACCCAATCCTTGACATCAAAGCAGTTGGCAAACTCATTGACGGTATTTCTAATGGCTTCTATATCCGTTGTAGACATAAGGTTTGGTGAACAGCTAACGATAAGCTAACCCGCCGCCTTGAAGCGGTAGCGAAAAGGCGGTCGGGTTGAGCGCCGGGTTAGCCCTGTTTACTAGCGACAGGTTTTAGCTCTTCACGCACTGCTTGCCGCACCGCTTCCAACATCGATTGCTGTTGAATGTACTCAACAAGCGCATCATTGATGAGAGTCTGATAATTACCACCCCCCGCCTTCTCGACAAGATTGCGAAAATGATCCAGCACCCGGTTGTCAAGGCGAATGGAAATCTTTGTTTTACCCGGTTCCGCTGGCACCACAGGACCCCGTTTGGCATCGGTGAAATCAATATCACGATAAGGTTCAGCGGCGATCTTTTTCATAGCTTGCTCTCTGTCGTCGGTTGGCTTTCCACGCCGAGATGATGCGAATGCTGTTCGGCTCGCGATAGGTATAAATGACCACCAGTAAGTGAGCGAAGCTGCTCATGCCCAAAGTAACGAAGCGCTGTTCATCTTGACTATCAGGGTCTTCGCGGGTGAGCGCGAAGTCATCTTCTAAGACGGTCACCGCTTCGACGAAGCTGACACCGTGTTCAGCGAGATTCGCTTGTGCTTTGGTGGGATCCCAGACGTAGTGCATTGCAAGACTGTATGGACATTTGTGATCTACGTCAAGGGCCGATGGCAATGCTGCAAGGGGCTAACGCCCCAAATAACCTGCCGCCGAGGCGCGCTAGCGACACAGGCGGTCAGGTTGATTTGGTGGTTATGTGCTTTTTATTGCGCAAGTTTGGCACTGGCTACGCGATTTAAACTGACGCCAGATTCCGCCGCTTGAATAGCCAATTGGCGATGGACCTCGGGCGGTACCCGAACCATAAACTTCCCACTGTAGTCTCGAGCCGAGAGGGGGAGTGGGATGTCTTCCTGATGGGCAGCCATATCCTCCACACTCTCTTTAACAAGAGAACGAATGCCTTCTAAGGCCGCCTCTGGAGAGGAGGCCAACCAGCTTAAACTTGGAAATTCTGCACAGAGACCCACAAACTCTTGATCTTCCTCTGACCACATGACCCGGTAGGTATATTTATCGCTCTCAAGAACCATGAAACACCTCGAGTTTCTCGATGGCAAGCAGCACCTGTTTGACTTGGTAAGGCTTCGCCATACCTTGTTGGTTTTGAATGTTGATGCGGGGATTACCCGGCCAAGGCGTTTTGTAGATAACATGACTACTAGCGCTTTGGCGAGGAGGTCCAAAGTAGTGCTCACAGACCTTTTGGAGATCACTGAACCGAACCCCTTTGGGATTCGACTTCATAGTCTCAACGATCTTTGCTACACCACTCATAGAGCAATAGTAGCATTATTGATACTTGATGCAAGAGCCTTTACACATAACGATAAGCTAACCCGCCGGGCGCGAAGCGCACGGTCGGGTTGAGCGCCTTGTTGGGCTATTGATAATTAATTCCTCGTAGAAACACTGCATGTAGGCATACATCGCAGACCGATCCTCTTGAGTTATCCGTGTTAGCCAATATTCATCAAAAAGACGTTTGCTTGCTCTTCTATGCCATCTGTTATTCGGAGCTACGTTTTTATACGCGAGAAGAAGCGCTGCAAATCGATCCATCTTTTCAAGCACGTCATATTCATCTTCTGTAAGCGGTTCATTGTTTTTTCTTTTTTTAAAGATAGGTTGAACGTCCTCATACGCGCTGTCTAATGCGATCCACATTCTTACCTTTTTCATGTCATCATCATTCCAAAATGAATAATGAAATTCGCGCAACACTTTAGCCCAATTATCCCTGCGTATTGTAAGATTTAACTTATAGAGAAGCAGTGGAATAAGAACTCCGGCGACACCAACAACTAATTGAAAAAGTTCACTATATTTATCCATTGGTCACCATTCTCTATACTGGGTATTTATAAGCCTAATACCATCTTGCTCACCCGCAAAACCTTATTTGGTACAGCGGGTTTTTGGGCTACCGCGCTCTCCCAACTAACTTTTAATTATCCATTTGCTCTGCATTTTTCGTGTCTTGAACGAGAGAGGAGATTCCTTCCAGTTGACTTTTCATTCCCGCCTTCCACTCTTGTTCAACTTCCTGATGTGTCAACACTTTTCCGGACAAAATTTCAAGCTGCCTTGTGGAGCTGCT
>CAYRGG010000150.1:0-3742 GCA_964423745.1 uncultured Candidatus Competibacteraceae bacterium
GGCTTTCTAATAATATTTCCGCTAAAGACGCCCTAGCATTTGATGAGAGCTTGAGGACTTTTTCAGCGATTTCTTCGACCTCGGATTTCATGGCAAAGCCTCATAAAGTCAGATGTAGTGAGTATACTCCGGCCCGGCCAGTATCGCACCTAACAACCAAGCTAACCCGCCGGGCGCGAAGCGGCAGCGTCCGGTTGAGCGCTGGGTTAGCGGTTTTAGATTGAAAACCCTGCCAATGCTCTTCGATCTTCCATAGTGGCTTTCCGTTTAATACCTCCCTTATATCGTCTATAACACTTTGATATTGGTTTGATGTGAACTTGGACCATTTGATATTGACTGCTTTGCCCCACTGTTTCTTTTTCGCGCCCACATCTTTATCACGAAGAGACTTTAGCAAAACTGAGTCAATTGGTGGATGAAGGGTTTTTACCTTATCGTTTGCATCGTAACCACCGCAAATAAAAACGGTTTTGAAATATATATTGATAAGTTTTGCCGCCACACCATGTGTGAACAACAACCCCATATCCTCTGCTTCTTTGATAACTCCATCTCGCCATTTTTTGTGTTCCGTATCTAATTGCTCGACCGAAGGCAATTCGTCTGGTTTGTTTATTAATAAATTCAGTTTGCTTCTTTCGAGAATCATTTTCCCCTGCAATACAGAGAACCGGCAACCTTTAACGTTAGACGCACGGCTCGCAGCCCAAGAACCGTATCGGTGCTTATGCTCTTCGATTGAATATGTCATAGGTTTCCTTCCTACCGCTAACGCCCCAAATAACCTGCCGCCAAGGTGCGCTAGCGACACAGGCGGTCAGGTTGATTTGGTGGTTAGGCTCTGTGTGAGTAAACGGGTGGTGCTATAGTTTTTTTGCTGCTTGATTGTTGTCTTTTACGGGCATCTTCTAAAATACGGTGAACATCATAATTTAAAGACCGCGCTAAAGTTTCTTTAATTGTTCTAACCTCTTGAATAACTTCATCGCTGGTTTGGACTTCATCGATGTGCGCCATCAGCTTAATCTCCTATCAATTCTTCCGGTGTGCAAAGTATCGGGATTTCATAGCCAGCCTCAGCGACTACGGCTCTTAGTTCTTTCATGATGACAGCATTCGCGATATGTCGGCAGTTCCAGGTAAGCAAAATATCAATGCTGTGAACGGAGGCGACTGCAATGTGAATGGCATCCCGCGCTGCTTTCGGTGGCAGCAGCTTAGAATCCAGGATGGCTTGAGCCACATCACCGACTTCATCTGTAAGCTCAAGCAGGGGAAATTGCTCTAAAAAAAACAAGGCGTCTGCCTGCTGCGTCCGGATCACCTGCGGCTGCCTCATCGAGTACGATTTGTGAGATGCAAAGCGCGTATTTATCTCGCTCTTGGTGCCACCAACTGTAGGTAATTTGCTGCCGTGCCGCTTGC
Source organism: uncultured Candidatus Competibacteraceae bacterium (assembly GCA_964423745.1). Lineage (GTDB taxonomy): Bacteria > Pseudomonadota > Gammaproteobacteria > Competibacterales > Competibacteraceae > CAYRGG01. The sequence continues at coordinate 1,429 of CAYRGG010000150.1, forward strand.
AGCAGATCGCGACTTGGCCGTGCAGCCAAGTAGCTTGAAATGATTGTCTCGATATAAATGCTTTTAGTCATCTGATCATACTATCAAAGAGTTCGAAGCTTTAGGAGAGTCTAACCACCAAGCTAACCGGCGCGGCGCGAAGCGCACGGTCGGGTTGAGCGCCTTGTTATGTATTAACTTTTCACATTTTAGAAGCTGACCGTTCAGCCTGGGTTTTTCCATTATACCCCCAGGAATTTGCGGGTATATCATCAATGACTACATAGCAAGCCTCCTGTACCACGCCTACTACTTCTTTCAGCATTTTAATCGTTTCTGAGAGCATTTCAGCCTTTTGCTCTGGTGTATTGTTTCCTTTTGTTACCTTGATATCGACATATGCACCAATTGGTGAATCGGCATCAACCGCTGACCCATCAACTGCCCATAGGTGTGGTCCTGATTCTTAGATATGCACTACTGTAACTTCAGGACGTTTACCCATGACGGTATTCATGAGCATGGTTGTTTTTCTATAAAGCAGGTTTTTCTGCGCATTATCCAGAGTAGTGCTAAGGCGTATGTTTATATAGGGCATTTTTGATCTCCTACATTTGTCAATCAAGTCGAATTTAGTTGTACGTACAACTACTGTGGCGAAAAATTTAGTTTGTTGCCAAAATACTTTGTAATTTTCGTAGATTAATAACTGTTTGGGAAAGATTGTCCTGCCCGATGATTTCACCCATTAACCTAGTCAGGTTTTTGCCTGTTTGGTCTAACATATTGTGAATTTCTATCGCTGATTCTGTTGGAAAAACTTGAATTTCTCTTCCATCTTGAGCCGTCATTTTTCTGATTAAAAAATTCCGTTTCTCCAAGCTGTCGAGAAAACGAGTAACTGTAGAACGCGATAAATGAAGTGCTTCTGCTAATTCACGAGGCGTCAAACCTGGGCTTGAAAGAACGACTCGTAACAAAAAGGCGTGGGGTGGTGACAAATCAAAAGGCTTATACGCCTCGGTCCAAATACGGCTTACCGTACGTGCCAGTGTATTGCTGTTGAAATAAAGGCATTCTTCAAACATGCAACGCAGCATAGCCAAATATGGTTGTAAATGCAACTATTATTTGGGACATAACGTCAAAGCTGAGTGATGCGTGTCAGCCCGTTCGCTCGAGCGTCTTGTTGTACCATTCCAATGTCCTTCACGAACACAAGTTCCGGATCGCCGGGGTCGAGTTCGTGGATGTATCCACCCGGACGATATCCCATCCGGGAGAGCAGCCTCTGCATCCGGTGGTTTGACTGGTTGGTCGTAACGTAGAACTTCGGCGTGTCGCCGAGCCCCTCAAGCTTTCGCAGGATATGCTCTCCGAGCTTCTGCCCCCGGTAGTCTTCATGGATCATTAGCATGGCAACGTTGCTCTGCCCAAAGAACCCATGGTCAAACACACCGTACCCAACAACTCGACCCTCAACTTCAGCCACGACAACAGGGTCATCACGCAACCAGTGGTCGATGAATTCGGCACGTGCCGGATCGATTGGCACAATGGTGTCCAGATCCTTCAGGACCGGAGCGTCAGCTTGAGTGCCCCGCCTGATCAGTGGTTCCATCGTTTTCTCCTCAGGCACAACGACCAAGCTAACCGGCGCGGCGCGAAGCGGCGCGTCCGATTGAGCGCTGGGTTAGGTTTTGACAATTTCATTCAATCCTTCAACGAGCTGAGTTAACTCTTCAGGCGAAGCTCTCCCGAGCTTCTTGCCGATCCGCTCAACCGATAACGTGCGAATCTGGCTAATTTTCACCCATGAGCGCTTCGGTAAACCTTGTGAAGATAGCGCCAGGGTGAGTGGAAAACCCGCTCGCTGAGACCGGCTGGTAATTGCCATAGCGATGACCGTGCCAGAGCGTTCGTTAAAAATATCGTGGCTGAGGATAATCACCGGTCGAAGCCCCGCCTGCTCGTGACCTCGCGTTGGATTGAGATCAGCCCAACGGATATCGCCCCTTAATAGTCGGGCCACGCATCCAACTCCTGAGAGAGTCCTTCTTCCGCTAATTGCTTTTCAAAGTCAGGGTCAAGCTTAGTGCACTCCCGTGCCAGCCGTCCCTGATGTAGACGCTCAATCTTCTCTTCTACGGCTGCTTCAATCGCTTGGCTGCGGTTAGCGAAAATCCGCTCGGCTACTAGCTCATCAATACGGGCCAAAATGGGTTCTTCAATAGTGATTGCAATCTTTGCCTTGTTCATAGCATACCTCTTAGTATGAGATATTATCATACTCTTGATATCATATAAGACAAGGGGCAGAAAAACCTAACGCCCC
>CAYRGG010000151.1:0-3739 GCA_964423745.1 uncultured Candidatus Competibacteraceae bacterium
GTATCCACATGAACCAGGATTTCCAACGCTGCGAGAGATAAGGTGGCTGCCGTGTAAACTGCCGCTTGACCTTTTTGATTCCAACGTCCGCCATAGCGGCGGGCGCCATCCCCGGAAAACGCTTTGTCCTGATGGATTCTTTGACAAAGCCGCCAACACCGAATCAACTGAATATTCCGTGCTCGATGCGGCCCAGTACATCATCCACCTGAGTTGTTCCAATATCGCTATCCATTAAATACAAAGGTACTTCACCTTTTAGAGCCCGGTTGGGGCGATGAAACCATTCAGCCGCCTTGGATCTATCATCAAATACCTGCTCAGCATGGGCCATGACCCGCGTTAAACGAAACAGCCGGTCGGATTCATCGGCGGTTAGCCGTTTCTGCTGCTTGCGGCGGATCAGTGTGCGTTGTGGAATAGCAAGAATTTGGGTTATTTCCTCACCGGTTAAATGAAACGCTTCCATGGTTTTTTCAAGGGCCGAAAAGTGTAAGCCATGACGGAGAACTGGAATAAGATCTTCATCTCCAGCAGCCGAACAGCCTAAGGTATGTGAAACTTCCCAGAGAGAAACAACGCTTGCTATCGTACCCATAATGATGATCCTCAAGCTTTTGCCATATGACATATATTGTATAGCAATATGGCTATCTTGAGTGGAAACTTGCCCAAACCTATCATTGACCTTTAAAGTCAGTCAGGTCGTGGGTGTCCCAAAATCGAGCCAGTTCTTCAATGGAGTCAGTGTTAGGGAGTTTTTGCGCTTCATCGTCTTTTCTATTGCACAAATCTTCGTTTCTCTCTGTCATTCTCGCCATGGACTGGCGAGCATCCAGCGCCATGGACGGCAAGCGAGGGTGACAACCCCTGCCACCCTCCCTGGCAACTGGATTCCGGTAATCCCTGCCGGCCGGGACGGGTAATTAGTTACCTTTTTTCTTAGATTTACCTTCCACTCTGTGAAATCATAACCTCCTTATAGCTTCCGGAAGTAGCATTATTAATTGCACAAACCACTACCCTAATGTCGCATTTGATACGTGGCCAGCTTGTCGTGGATAAAATGATAATTGCAATTCTTCGGGTACCAAGATTTTGCTGATACTTCAAGTTTTTATCTGTGGTAACCAGAACCTCAAATCCTTCTCGCTCCGCAGCCTTAAGTAATTCTCCATTTTTCATTTGAGACCATCCGAGTTCATAAGTTGTTGTTACTTGATGTTGCTCTAATGCACCTCGCAGTGGAACGGGCGTACCTTGGTCAAACAGGACTCGCACTTAAACTGACTCAGGAGCAAGTGAACTGTGCGCAGCGTATTCAAGAACGGCGCGGACTTGGTCGAGTGAAACACCTGGAAACCATTCTACAAACTGGGAGATTTGGGCCCCATCTTCAAGATTCTCGAATAAAGCTGCAATAGGCACGCGGGTGTCCCGGAATACCCATGCACCACTGACCCTCTGGGGATCTCGCTCTACGACAGGACATGCTGACCAATCTATCATGAAAGTGATAATAGCACTGGTTTCGTTTGATGGCTAATGCCGCTATTTTAATGGCGAGTAAGCGGATACCCCAGCGGCTAGCCTGAAAGCTTGGTTGGGAAATTCAGATTGGCTGAGTGCAACCTGGGCCGATGCGGTAGCCCGTGCCATCGAAGAAACCGGGTTAGACGACTTTCCAGAAGACTTACCCTGGGCCGTCGAAAAAGTGCTTTCTCAGGATTTTCCCTGACTAATAGACGCTCTTTACCCTTATAATGGAGTGTCCAAAAGAGATATTCGCTATGACTAACGTGACGCAAAATACCCAACGCTTGATGGAAAAGATTCAGTGTCTTCCAAGCGACCAAATCGCTGAGGTAGAAAACTTTGTGGATTGTTTGAGAGAACGGGCAAAACTACGAAACCTAAGTTCGATAAGCAGGAGATCTTTGAGTTTTCCGATAGACGATATGGGGGCTTGGCCAGAAAATTTAAGCTTGCACAGAGAAGACTTGTATGGTGATGAAGGACGCTGAGCCGCTGTTCATCGACACCAACATTCTAATCTACGCCAATGTGGCTACCGCGCCATTTCATGAGCAGGCACTCAATGCCCTCAGAACAGCGTATCAATCCAAACGGCATTTATGGGTCAGCCGCCAGGTATTGCGGGAATTCATCGTCAAGGATTTTAAGCGATTTAGGGAAATCATCAGGATTGAAGAGATTTAAACCTAATTATTCATCAACAGCAAAATTTTTTCTCTCCTCACCCTAAAGTTATTTTTTTTCCCGCCGATAACCTTAAGCAGAAGTTGCTGAAACACCGTTGCAGCAAATTCATAAACCGCCCTCTGGCGGTCCATTATGACAATGTTCGCTTAAAGTTATTTCTGTATATCTCAAGGAGAGTTAAAAATGGTTCTTGGAGTCAACACCAACGTCGCTTCCCTCAAAGCCCAAAACAACCTGGGTCGTACCCAGGATTCCATGAATACGTCACTGCAGCGTTTGTCCACTGGTCTGCGCATCAACAGCGCCAAAGACGACGCCGCCGGTCTTGCCATTTCCAATCGCATGACCTCACAGATCAACGGCTTGAACCAAGCCACTCGTAATGCCAACGACAGTATTTCTTTAGCCCAGACTGCTGAAGGCGCCATGCAGGAATCCACTAACATCCTGCAGCGTATGCGTGAGCTGTCTGTACAGTCCGCCAACGATACCTACAGTGCCAGCGACCGTAACAAGCTGCAGGCCGAAGTGGGTCAGTTACAACAGGAATTAAACCGCATTGCTGAGACCACCAACTTCAACGGTACCAAACTGTTGGATGGCAGTTTCTCCGGCAGCTTCCAGATTGGCGATAAAGCCGGTCATGAGATCAGCGTAGCCTTGGGTAGCGCTAAGGGTAACAGCATTGGGTCTCATAAGGTTGAAGCCGCCGCTGGTGGTATTACCGCTGCCAGTGCCGCTACGGCGGCTGCCGCCAACAACGGTTTTGACGGTGGTGACATCGAAATTAAGGGCGCGGCCGGTTCTGGTACCGTGACTGTTGCCTCTGGGTCTTCCACAGCAAAATCCGTTGCTGCTGACATCAACAAAATCAGTGGCGAAACCGGCGTCAGTGCGGAAGCCATTACCCATGCTAAATTGACCGCCGCTACGGGTAGTGTAAGCCTTGAAGTGAAGGGCGATAACGATGAGGCTATCGCAATCGCCGCCGAGATAAGCGATGCTGGCGATCTCACTGAATTAGCTCGTGCCTTCAACGATGTGGCCGGTTCCACCGGTATAAGCGCCAAGATAGATGATGCTGGTGAGTTGATTTTAAAAAACGCCACTGGCGAAGATATCTCTATCACCAACATGAATACCACCGCAGTTGGCGTCACTGGTGTAGCAGCAGATGGTGAGACGACCGCAGGCGCTGCAGCGTCTCTCGCTGCCGCTGGCAACACGGCTGTCGTGGCTGGTGCGGTAACCCTAAACTCTGCCAAAGCTTATTCCGTGACAGACGCGGGTGACACGTTAACTGCTGGCAGCTCTAAATTAAGCAGCGTCGGCGAAATCGACATCAGCAAGCGCACCGGCGCCACTGACGCGTTGACCACCATCGACAATGCTCTAGAGTATATCGATAGTCAGCGTGCTGATTTGGGTGCCGTGCAAAACCGCATGGAGTCCACCATTGCCAACCTGCAGAATCAGTCTGAGAACATCAGCGCTTCTCGCAGCCGTATCCAAGATA
>CAYRGG010000152.1:0-3650 GCA_964423745.1 uncultured Candidatus Competibacteraceae bacterium
CCCTTATCAACAACTTTATTCTTGAATCTTTCATGACAGGTGCGGAAAGACGGCTATAACTTTGTTATTAGAAATACTCTATATTTTTGAAAATCAATAGCTTATGATTTATGGTCTACAAGTGTCAGCTATAGGATTTATTTCTAATTTTTTAGAGGAGTTTGGAGCGGGAAACGAGACTCGAACTCGCGACCCCAACCTTGGCAAGGTTGTGCTCTACCAACTGAGCTATTCCCGCAACATTGAACCGAGAATTATAAAATAAATATTTGCGACGTCAAGCTTCTTCTGAATACCGCAGGGCAATCGCCCTACCTGTGTGCGCGTACTTGACTCCAAATACCAAGGATCCTGATAGGCGAAATGAAGTGGCATAACCTTATAGCCTGTGGCAGTGAATTTTTTATGTGGCATTTATAAAATCAAATGACTGAGCTTTCGAAAGTTGTGGAAGTCAATTTAGGCCGCCAAGGGCGGTTGCTCATTCCGGCATCATTACGCCGGTTGCTAGGCTTTGCAGACGGCGATACGTTGATTGCGCGGGAAGAAGCCGGGCAGCTGGTGATCGAGAAGCAGGAGTCTGTCAAGCACCGGCTAAAAGCGCGGTTTGAGAAAGTATCCGACGCTTGATGTGCGAATGATTCGTTGACGACCGACGCTTCCATTATTTTTTTATTCCACCCAAGTCTTCTTAACATGGATTGCAATCGAACCTGCCATCAAACATCCTGGCGCTTTAAAATGGGCCAGGCTGCCAAAAGGTAGCTGCACATGGACCAAAGCGTCAACCCAGCTGCTATCATCAAAAGACCCAATCCCACCTGAAGGGTTGGAAAGCCACCCACAGGATGACGATATAAGAGCAGCACCAGCGCGATCATCTGGATGGTTGTTTTAAGTTTGCCAATCATAGAAACCGCCACTGTTTTGTGTTTACCCAATTGGGCCATCCACTCGCGCAGGGCCGAAATCGCAATCTCCCGACCAATGATAACGGCGGCCGCAATAGCCATCCACGGCGTGGGAATCGCTTGCACCAACAGCACCAATGCGGCGGCCACCATCAATTTATCGGCGACTGGATCGAGAAAAGCCCCAAACGCTGACGTTTGATGGAGCTTGCGGGCTAGATAACCGTCTAACCAATCGGTTATTGCGGCGGTGGTAAAAAGCAATGTGCATAAGCCATTGGCCCACCATACTGGCAAAAAAAACACCCCGGCGAAGACGGGAATCAAGGCGATACGCAGGAGGGTTAGCAGCATGGGCACGTTGTACTGCATAAAAAGCTTACCTTAACCTTCGCTGTGAAAATAATTGTAGATTCGTTGCGCCAACTCCTGGCTGATACCGTCGACACGGGCCATGTCTTCGACGCCCGCCCGGGCCAGTTGCTTTAGCCCCCCGAACTGCTTTAGTAGGGAACGCCGACGTTTGTGTCCTATCCCTGGAATGTGTTCCAAAACCGACGTATTACGAGCCTTTGCGCGACGCTTGCGATGGCCCGTGATGGCAAAGCGATGGGCCTCATCGCGAATCTGCTGGATTAGATGCAGGGCTGGAGAGTCGGCAGACAGTATAATAGGACGGTTTTCCTCGGACAAGTAAAGCACTTCTAGCCCCACTTTACGATCTGCGCCTTTGGCGATACCAACTAGGGTCACATCCACCAATTGAAGTTCTTCTAATACCTGTCGTGCTTGCGTCACTTGCCCTTTACCGCCATCCACAAACAAAATATCTGGAATTTTACCATCCTCGGTTCGCAAGCGGGTGTGACGACGATTTAGCGCCTGACGCATGGCGCCATAGTCATCACCCGGTGTAACATCGGTAATGTTATAGCGGCGATAATCGGATTTCACAGGTCCTTCGCCATTAAAGACCACGCACGAGGCCACAGTGGCTTCGCCTTGGGTATGACTCACGTCGAAGCATTCTAAACGGGTCGGCTCCACGTCAAGACTTAGAGCATCTTGTAACGCCTCAAACCGCCGCCGCATCCCGGCTTGACCAGCTAGCTGGGCTTGTAAAGCAAGTTCCGCATTGTGTTCAGCCATGGCCAGCCAGCGGGACCGCTCACCGCGCACATGAGCGGAAAGCGAAACCCGGTGACCCGCACGCTCGCTAAGGGCTGCCGTCAATAACGCGGCTTCTGGTAACGGCTGGTTGACGAGAATTTCGCCAGGAATAGGACGGTTCAAATAGTATTGGGTAAGAAAGGCGCTCAGCACCTGGGGCGGGGGCGTGTCTTCCGGAATGGTGGGGAAAAAGTGTTTATTGCCTAATAAACGCCCGTCACGGAAGAAAAATACCTGTACACAAGCGGCATTTTCGCGCACAGTACAGGCGATCACATCCAGATCCCCCCGCTTTCCACTAACATATTGGCGTTCTTGAATTTTTCGCAGTTGTACGATCTGGTCTCGGTAACTGGCTGCTGCTTCAAAATTTAGCTCAGCCGATGCCGTTTCCATCCGCTGTACCAGCTCATCGATAACCTCACCACTTTTGCCTTCCAAAAACAGCATGGCATGTCGCACGTCCTGTTGATATTGGGGTTGCTCAATCAATCCGGTGCAGGGACCGGTGCAGCGCTTAATTTGATATTGTAGGCAGGGGCGGCTGCGGTTTTGAAAAAAACTATCATCACACTGGCGCAGCCGGAAGATCTTTTGCAGCAAGCTCAAGGTTTCCCGGACAGCGCCAGCGCTGGGGTAAGGCCCAAAATAGTACCCAGTGTTTTGTTTAGCGCCGCGATGCAGGGTGAGTCGGGGAAAATCTCCGCTACTGAGATAAATATAGGGATAACCCTTATCATCCCGTAGCAACACATTGTAACGGGGTTTGAGCTTCTTGATGAGGTTGCTTTCCAGCAGCAACGCTTCCGTCTCTGTGTGGGTGACGGTCACTTCAATAGCCTGGGTATGCGCCATCAGGCTGTGGATTTTTGCCGAACTTTGATTGCGAAAATAGCTGCTGACCCGCCGCTTAAGATTGCGTGCTTTGCCTACATAGAGCACCTGACCTTTTGCGTCCAGCATACGATAAACACCGGGCAGCGGCGTTAAGTTTTTGAGAAAATTATCAGCATCAAAGGGCGTCGGGATAGCAGCCATAATGGGGAGATTTTAGCAAACACCACGGATATGTGTTCTATTGTAACGGCTGAGAAAGTATAACAGCTGAAAAAGATGCCCTTCGACCATCCTTGGCCGATACTCGGAACATTTTAAAGCCAACCTTTGCTCATGGGTAGTGGAGCATGGCTAAGCCAGCTACAGGGCGTACACTTGCATGGCAGCGTGTATTAATTAGTTATACACATTTTAACGCCATAAGTGACGCATACTGTCCAGCGGCTTGCTAGGGTGGTGTCAAGGTTTGTAAAGCTCCGAGTCACCTTCATGGTGATAAGGGCATTGACCGTGGCTATTTAAACGGGACAGATGGTTAATTCCCTCTCCAACTTTTAAAAGGCATATTTGATGCCAAGTTGGTTCTTCGCCTGACCAAGTTACAGCGGTAGCGACTTCGTTTCTTGCCCTGGACCCTTTTGCATAACTAATCCATTTCAAAACTGGAGCGGCATATTATACCATTCCCACCATTTATGGCTCCAAGGTAGCCCACTGCCGCGTACATAATTG
>CAYRGG010000153.1:0-3426 GCA_964423745.1 uncultured Candidatus Competibacteraceae bacterium
TGCGTCGCAGAATCATCTACAACGAGTATACGGGCCATCTCACTTAGCTCCTTAAAACTTTGCGCTAGCGGGTGGTTTGATTAAACCCTAGGATTTTTACAAACCCATACAGCTGCGACCATACGCAGTTGCGACTAATCAGCTATATTAGCATTCTCACGTCCAATTGACATGCCTAGTTTGCAAAAGTAGGTTTGTACTTAAACGAGTCCAAAAAGCTTACCATACCGAGAGATATTTCTAGGGGTATTTCTAACATGCAATGACATTAACCGCTAGCCCACCCCGGGCGGTTTCCTTATATTTGGTTTTCATATCGGCGCCGGTCTCACGCATGGTTTTGATCACCTTGTCTAAAGAGACATAATGGACGCCGTCGCCCCGCAAGGCCATCCGAGCCGCGTTGATAGCCTTGATGGCGGCCATGGCGTTACGTTCGATACAGGGAATTTGCACCAATCCCCCCACTGGATCACAGGTCAGTCCCAGGTTGTGCTCCATACCGATTTCCGCGGCATTTTCTGCTTGGGCTGGCGTACCGCCCAGGACTTCAGCCAAAGCTCCGGCAGCCATAGAGCACGCCGTTCCCACCTCACCCTGACAACCGACTTCTGCACCGGAAATAGAGGCATTTTCTTTATACAAAATACCGATGGCCCCGGCGCTGAGGAGAAAGCGCACGATTCCATTATCATCGGCGCCGGGACAAAATCGTTCATAATAATGCAACACTGCGGGAATCACACCTGCTGCTCCATTGGTAGGCGCTGTCACCACCCGACCACCGGCGGCGTTTTCTTCGTTGACGGCCAGAGCGTAAAGATTCACCCAGTCTAAAATAGTGAGCGGATCACACAAGGCTGCTTCAGGGCGACTCAGCAATTTACGGTAAAACCCTGCCGCCCGACGCTGCACCTTCATGCCACCGGGCATGGCCCCTTCTTGTTCACAGCCGCGCTTCACGCACGCTTGCATCACTGCCCAAATGTTTAATAGCCCATCGCGAATAGCGTCTTCCGAGCGCCATGCCATTTCGTTCTGTAACATCAATTGGCTGATGGAAAAGCCATTTTTAGCACAATTTTTTAACAGCGCTGCAGCACTTTTAAAGGGATAGGGCAAAACGGTATCGTCTGCTTTGATGCGGTCGGCGCCTGCCGCTTGTTCGTCCACCACAAAACCGCCACCCACGGAATAAAAGATCTGGCTATGGAGTGCTTCAGCGTTCCCTCCATAAGCGGTAAAACGCATGCCGTTGGGATGAAAGGGAAGCGACTGGCGGCGGTGCATAACGATGTGGTCTTTTTCACGGAACGGGATTGCTTTTTTGCCCAACACCGTCAGCTGGCCAGTGGTGCGAATATGGGCTATGCGAGTTTTAGTACAGGCTGGATCGATCTCCTCTGGCAGCTCCCCTTCCAAACCCAGCATCACTGCTTTATCACTCCCATGACCTTTGCCGGTAGCGCCCAGAGAACCGAATAACTCAGCCTTTATTTTGGCAACTTGCGCCAAGCGTTGCGCATCGTCGAGGGCTTTACTGAATTGACAGGCTGCCCGCATGGGTCCCACCGTATGGGAGCTAGAAGGACCAATCCCGATCTTAAACAAATCGAATACACTGACGGCCATGGGATTTACCTCGTTGGGGTTCTATTTAGGCGCTAAATACATTTGTAAATGAAGCATGCCCTCTTCTAAATACGGCTCACTGACCGTTTCGAATCCGAATTCTTTATAAAACTGTTCCAATCGCTGCTGGGCCGATATGCGAATCCCCTGCCCCGGAAAACGCCCTTGGCTTCCTCGTATACCTTCCACCATCAATTGACGACCAATTCCCTGACCACGCGCAGCTGCACTTGTCAGCACCCGTCCGATGGAGGGTTCAGAAAATTTTTTACCCGGTTCAATCAACCGCAGGTAAGCGATCAACTCTGCGTGGGATGTCAATCCCAGTAAATGCCAGGCATGGTAATCGATGCCATCAGCATCAAGATAGGCGCAATTTTGCTCCACTGCAAACACCTCTTGGCGAATCCGTAGGATGGTATAAAGCTGCTGTGGATCAAGCGCTGAAAAATGTCGCCACTGCCAATTTATCTTCATTTACCCATTATCCGTCAATCCTTAAAAAACGCCATGATGTCATCCCGCCGCGCCAAGGCATCCGCTTCACCCAGCTCCATCAAATGCCGCGTATAGGCACTATCGAACGCTAAATAACTGAGCAAATCCCAACCCTTTTCTGCGGAAGCACCGATGCCTTTCAATAGATAACGCAACATGGGGGAAAACCGGTTAAACTCCTCCGAGGCCAAGGTGCCGAGATCTTGCGACGGGCGAATTACCAACAAGGGAATATCCCTCAATTGACTAGGATGGGGACGGCCTTCCTGGGCCAAGCTAGCGGCAGTTTCATTGATACGCTGCATACGTTCAGCGTCGAGATCGAGGGCATCGAGAAAGGCGGCATTGAGCATAACGCCAGCAACATCCGCCAAGGATATATCCGGCATGTTACCCTTTTGCAGGGTTACCGTGTTGTCTTTAGAACGCAGATGGCGAACACCGATGGCCAGAATCCGGTCTGCCCCCATGCGAATCGCTGGACTCAGGGGGCTGGTTAAACGCACACACCCGTCTCCGTAGTAGGTGTTGTGCAACGGCACCGGTTCAAAAAAGATGGGTATCGCTGCGGAGGCCAACAGATGCCTTAAGGTTAAGGAGGTTCTTTGCGCCACCCGCGATAACCTTATCCAAGTCTCGATGGCGGGAGAACCGTCGAAAAAAACCACGGTGGCGCCGGTAAAATAATTGGTGGCAGAAACCGCCACGCCGTACACATCCCCGCTGCGGATATTGCGTTTTATGGCTTTAAAATTAATGTGTTTTGCTAAAAATTCGCCCAGGGGCCGCGCATCGATGAGGTGATTTGAGCGACTGCTGCCCAGTAAACCGCCGAGGCTTAGATCACGCAACCAGCGCATACTCAAAGCACTCAACGATAAAAAATCGGCACGGATAACCTGCTCACTGCGCAATTCTCCCCATACCTGGCAAAGCGCCTCCACAGCGGTGGAGAAATGGCCGTTTTGCGCCGCTAGGAAGGTGCTGTTGATAGCTCCCGCCGAAGCGCCTACAAAGATATCAAAGGGCGAGTTGTTCCCAGACTCACCCAACATCTCTTGGATTCCTTTGAGGACGCCCGCCTGATAGGCGGCCCGTGCACCGCCGCCAGTGAGCACTAAACCCGTCTTTTTTTCAGTTTGCCGTCTATTCATGCCTCAAAATCGCTTAAAGTCCTAAAAGAATGTCTGCCCTTTCGGTAGAATACCTGGAAAATAAACCGAAAACCCACTCGTCTTGTAGGAGTTTGCTCATGCCTGAGCCCAAACCTCCCTTTTTTAACCGGCTTGTCTTAGC
>CAYRGG010000154.1:0-3426 GCA_964423745.1 uncultured Candidatus Competibacteraceae bacterium
GAAGTTAACGCCATAACTACCTAAGGGTAGATTTGGGTAAGTTTAACGGAACGGTGTAAATAGTATTGTTGTTTCACCCACTGTCGGTCAAGTAGACACCTTTTTAGGAGATATAACTATGGCTGATGTTACTGTTAAGAAAGGCGATAAAGAAATCTCCGTTGGGAATGGCGAGAATAGTGTCGCTAAATCAGAAAAGATGAGCGAGGTTAGCCCCTTCGATCCCATGGATCGTTTCCTTGATCGGATGGATCGGTTGTTTGAAGGCTATTATCCACGGGGTCTATCTCGGGCCCTAAGGCGGGAATGGCCATCCTGGGGAGAGATGGGTTTTCCGTTGCAAGGAAACATGCCCAACATGGATGTCATTGACCGAGACGATGAGATTGTGGTGCAGGCTGAGCTACCCGGCGTTAACAAGGAAGATTTGGATATTTCTTTGAGTGAAACCGCTATCACCGTGAAGGGCACAACACACCGCGAGGAAAAGGAAGAAAAAGGCGACTTTTATCGCCGGGAAATGTCCCGGGGCAGCTTTACCCGCACAGTAAGTCTACCCGGCAAAGTGGATGGCACTAAAGCCAAAGCGTCCTTTAAAGATGGCGTATTGGAAGTGACTCTACCGAAGCTAGAAGGCGCTAAGCGGCACACCATTAAAGTTGAATAAATTGTTTTACGGGTCGCGGAACCCAGTTTGCTTTTTCTAGCAGCGGACCGGGTTCCGCGAGATGGGTAATTAATACTTATCTGCCACTTGCAGATGGACCTGAAAACGTGGCGATAGCTTCTAACTCCACCAACCAACCACTGACAGGCAAAGAGGCCACTTCGAGGTTAGTGCGGGCTGGCCGCGTTGGGTTAACAACTATAATCGGCTCATAGTCCTCGATGGGGTGGTCGGTCACTAAATCCACATTGGCGAAAAATTTGCGATAAGCACGATTCCAACCACTATAATCAGCGCGTTCCTCACCTTCTGGCGCTTCTAAATAGATACGCAAGAAAATCACATCTTCTAGACTAAGGCCCTGTTCTTCCAAATTTTGCTTTATCCGATTTAAGGCGTTGATACCTTGTGCTTCAGTGATGGTTACCTCTTCATCCAAATGGCAGTCGGGAAAAAAAGCCGGGTCGATAAAGCGCTGGGTAGGGTCGTCGGGATCATCACAATCCGCAAAAAAACTAGGACCGGTTCCGGCGCTGTAATAAACGGCCACTTTTTTACCAACGCTGACACCATTGGCTAAAAAAGGATTGGGATTGTCGGTGCCATCCGATAGGGGTGGAATAAAAAACTCTACTTCCCGAGGATGGGGTTCATCAGCAACGCTTGTACGTGGAGCCAAAAGTGCCGTTGTAACCATAGCCATGGAAACTGTAAACAGACAAATTGTAGGATAAAAAAACAGCTTTTTCATAGATTAACCTTTTATTAGTAGTGTTAACTCAAACCGGTAATGAACAGATTAGGCGGATTCCATGACGCGCTCGTGGATAGCCATAGTTACCTTACGGGCCGATTCAAAAGCACCAGCCTGCCAAGCAATGTAATAACTCAGACCGTCACCAGCTAAATAAACATTGCCATCAGGATGATTAAGGAGATTGTATTCGGGAACCCGTTCGCCGTTATCATCGGTAGGCCAGGAGACCCATCCTCCCTCGCTATATTGGGTTTTTGCCCAGTTTACCGAGAAACCGTTTTCAAACTCGTCTAGATAAGGCGCGCCATGAATTTTCGCCCCTTCGGCTAGCGCCCGTGCTTCCCGCTCTTGAGGGCTGAGGGCGGCATAGTTATCAGCGGTGGTGACAAAGTTGTAATAACCGATGAGTACACCTTTTTGACCCAGGTAACCAGAGGAAGGATACCAAATGGTGTTGAGCCCAAAGCCATCGGCGGCGCCCACGTTGGTAGCAGTAATACCGCCGTAAATTTTTTCATCTTCTTCCCAAAAACGCCGTCCATACTGAAGGCCAATTTTTCCTGTGGATATGGAAAAAGGAACATCGAATGCACGAGCAAATTCGGGGGCAAAATTATTGGGGATGTTTTTTAACACTTGCAAAGGAATGGTACATACACAGTAATCTCCCCGCATTCCCCGGGAAAAGCCGGAACCCCGGGTAAAGTCAATCTCGACACCTTCGCCAGTGTTATAAATACCTTCTACTTTAGCATCGTAGATGATACGTGTTCCCGATTGTTTGACAGCCTTCTCTAGGGTGTAGGCGATTCGGTCCATACCCCCCACTGGCTGATACATCAACATGGATTGGTTCCAGCTAAATTCGAAGTCGAAGTAGTAACCGAAGGTGCTTTCTAAAAGTTTGCTAAAATTGTAGGGCGGCAGATCTACTTCACCTACCTGATTACCCGCACCTGGGGGCGTGATATAACCACGTCGGCTGGTTCCTTCGTAACGGTACTCATTACTTTGGTTTAGCGCACCAAACTGACTCAAATATTCCAGCAACCGCTCTTTATCATCACTATTTAGCTTACCGTCCAGCGCTCCCTGATTAGTGGCTTTGGCAAGTAGCTCGGAGGTATGACCGTAGATATCGGCCTTGGCGGTGCGGTGACGTACCTTGGTGGAAGAAAGGGGACCCACATCCTCGTAATAGAAATAGGCGTCGGCGTTGGCGTTGGTAAACACCTCGATGGGTACGCCGAGTTCCCGACAGTAATCCAGGGTGACATGGTGCTGGGGTATGCGAGCAGGTCCGGCGTTCATATACTGACTACGATCAAACTCACAGCGTTGAAAAACCCCATCGGTTTCCGTCTCTGAGTCACCGCCACGAACGGTCCAATTGCGTCCCCCTGGACGTTTGCGGGCTTCGAGTATGATGCATTCATACCCGGCTTTGTTCATTTCATAAGCCGTTGTTAAGCCTGCAAGTCCTGCACCCAGGATAATGATCCTTTTATTTGTTCTACTACCTTGGGTTTTTAGAGGCACGAAATTGACTGGCCGCGCATTGGCTGGCGATGCTAATAGACCAAGGGCTTCCATAGTGCCATAGAGTGCGGAATAGCCTCCTACCATCCCCACGTTGGAAAGAAATTTCCTGCGAGAAAAACTTAAAATAGGATCCGTCATAGCATGTCTCTATTTATTGTAAATTAAGTCGTGCAAGACACGCATTAGCAGAAACTATACCAATATTTTTTTATTAGCGGTTTTGTAACTATTTTTCACAAATGTGACACTTTCTAGCAAATTCTAGTCGTGATTTTTAAGTCTTTTTTAGTGCAGTAAGCTACCAGTCTGCATTAATTTAGTGCAGCTAATTTATTGGAAAAACTATAAAAGATTTTATTAAGCGGTTAGAAAAACGCTTTATTTAGTCTTGGATTTAACCAAAAGTAGACCTCTTGAAAAAGTCACTTTGCTAGGTCAATTTCAAAGTTATGAATGGCAG
>CAYRGG010000155.1:0-3399 GCA_964423745.1 uncultured Candidatus Competibacteraceae bacterium
ATTGTTAACAATTATCACTTTAGATTAAAAAAATCAATGGAGTAGGTTACAGTACAAACCAACGAGGTTTATCGAGCCGCAGGTAACGGATTAAACCTACTTTCCAGATAAGACCAAGAGGCATGCCATGCTGATTTTGACACGTAGAGTTGGGGAAACCCTCATGATTGGTGACGATGTAACCGTTACCGTGTTAGGCGTTAAGGGTAATCAAGTTCGCATTGGTGTAAATGCGCCTAAAGAGATTGCCGTCCATCGCGAAGAAATATACGAACGTATTAAACGTGAACAAAGCAATGCAGCTGAAAACAAAATAAACTCAGATGATAGCTCTGAATAGGATCTTTACGTCGTAAGCTATAAAGGGTATTCTAAAGTTTATATTGTAATCAGCTTAGGAGAGATGGCCGAGCGGCTGAAGGCGCTCCCCTGCTAAGGGAGTATGGGGTTAAAAGCTCCATCGAGGGTTCGAATCCCTCTCTCTCCGCCACCATTTAAAAGCGTTGTTCAGTTTAATAAATTCTGAGCAATCCTCTACTCGTTAATTATGCGCCCGTAGCTCAGTTGGATAGAGTACCTGGCTACGAACCAGGCGGTCGGAGGTTCGAATCCTTCCGGGCGCGCCATTTACAAGAAAACAATCAAGCGGTTTAGCCTGTGGCTAGCCGCTTTTTTTGTACCTTGCTATTGAAAGACGATGTTGACATCTTTTTATCGCTAAAAACTGCATTAAAATGTGATACCGATAAACTGTTTTTGAAACTTATGGTTTTGTAAAGATCGGATTCTGTTGATAGCCTATAGGCGTCACAGAAAGCATACTATTTTGTTCAGTAAAACAAGATGTCAAATTGGTGGGGCAATGTATGAAACAGCAATTAAAAGATACGCTGCTTATTTTTTTGGTTGGTGTCAATCCTTTGGAGAGCATGAAGTTACTTTCGAGGAAAATAAAGATATTAATTGGTTATTTGGAGAATCGAAAGTTGGCATCATTGTTTCCCCAAAGATAAGACGGCTTTTCCTTAAAGCCATATTAAAACAAAAGCAGCCAAACGTGATTTTGTCTGCTACTCAGATTGAAGTAGACAACGCTCTGTATTCTGTGCGTGAAGAAGACAGGCATAATCTCGAACGAGCTATGGCATTATTAGAAACATACGAAAAAATACATATGTTTTTAGCCAATCATTTTTGTTATCCCTCGCCAACAAAAATAATCACTTTTTCGGCAAAAAAACCCCTGTTGATACTCTATAAAGAAATTACACCCGTCACTGTAAAAATTGTAAGAAATTAGCACTTACACAAACCCTACAAACACGCCATAATTTTCAAAAAATCAAAAGATATTAATTAAATCAATAAATTTGTTGTCGTGCTACGCTTACAAGTATACGGGGACATACTTTTAAAAGTGCTGACTAACGTGCCATCGCAAGTCGTTTCTAACCCTATGGACCCCGCAGTGTCGGCCCGTTTATTACGGCTAGCCACCTATGCTTCTGTCACCACTGCGGTTATTTTATGTGGCAGCAAGTTATTCGCTTGGTTGATGACAGGTTCTGTCAGCGTACTTGCTTCCATGGTGGACTCTCTGTTAGATATTCTGGCCTCCGTGATCAACTTATTTGCGGTGCGCTATTCACTGGTTCCGCCGGACAATGAGCATCGCTTTGGTCATGGTAAAGCAGAGTCTCTCGCTGGGTTGGGGCAGGGAGCATTTATCGCCGGATCCGCCGTGTTTCTCGGGTTGCAGGCGATAGAACGATTATGGAATCCGCAACCACTAACGGATACTGTTGTGGGTATTGGGGTTATGCTATTTGCCATTGTCGCCACTGGGTTTTTGTTAAGCATTCAACATTATGTGATCAAACGAACTCAATCTACTGCTATTCGCGCTGATTCTCTGCATTATCTAACCGATGTATTATCTAATCTGAGCGTTATTGCTGCCTTAATATTAGCCGCTTTAGGTTGGCCAGGTCTTGATCCCCTGTTTGCCTTAGCCGTGGTGGGTTATATTGCTTATAATGCCTGGCAAATTGTTTATGAAGCCGTACAAGCGCTTATGGATCATGAATTGTCGGAATCTGAACAAGCCCGCATCTACGCCATCGCTTGGCAGCCAAAGCAAGTCCGGGGAGTTCATGGGTTGCGCACCCGGCGTGCTGGACAAACCTGTTTCATCCAACTGCATTTGGAAATGGATGCTGACTTACCTTTGATGACTACCCATGCTATAGCTGATGAAGTGCGCTATGCTCTTGAGCAGACTTATCCTGGTGCGGATGTCATTATCCACCAGGATCCCGTGCAAAGTCATTGATCGTTAAATCATCAAGGTTTCATAGTGGTCTAACATGACCATAAGACACTTGCAAGAATGCAAGAACATCGATTTCTAGGCATGTTTGCTCGACTGTTTTGTGCTAAGTGAGCATAATGCTAATAAGACTAACCAAGTTACTTACCCGTACTAGGAATTAGGACTTTTTAGACATTCTTGTTGCCTATAGACCGTAGATCGATTTTAAAAAATTGCAGCATATCCTCCGAGGAGACCTTTATGCAAAATAGTTTTCAAGCTTGTTCTCCCCTTGTGATTAATGGTAGGCAGTACCAGGTCTATCGGATTAAAGCACTGAAGAATCACTGTGACTTAACGCGCTTACCCTATTCCATAAAGATACTCCTCGAAAACCTGCTGCGCTTTGAAGATGGCAAGACGGTGACGCGAGAAGACATCTTAGCGGTTGCCAACTACGATCCGCAAAAACTATCTACCCGAGAGATCAGCTTTACTCCTAGTCGAGTCGTTATGCAAGACTTTACAGGTGTGCCAGCCATCGTGGATTTGGCTGCCATGCGGGACGCCATGACCCAATTAGAGGGTGATCCTACGTTGATTAATCCCCTGGCGCCGGCAGAGTTGGTGATCGATCATTCCGTCATGGTGGACTACTTTGGAAGTCCTAAGGCGTTAGAGCGCAATGCTGAACTTGAGTTTAGTCGCAATCAAGAACGCTACGAGTTTTTGCGTTGGGGGCAACAAGCTTTTGCGGATTTTAAAGTCGTGCCGCCCCGCACCGGGATTGTTCATCAAGTTAATCTGGAATATCTCGCCCGGGTTGTGTTTAGTGAGCAACGCGAAGGGGTTTTGTGCGCTTATCCCGACACCTTAGTTGGTACTGATTCCCACACGACGATGATCAACGGGCTTGGTGTGCTGGGATGGGGCGTAGGCGGTATAGAGGCCGAAGCCGCTATGCTAGGTCAGCCCATTTCCATGTTGGTTCCAGAAGTGGTGGGCTTTAAGTTGACAGGGCGTCTTCCCGAGGGTGCTTCAGCCACGGATCTAGTGCTCACAGTGACCGAAATGTTACGGGCCAAAGG
>CAYRGG010000156.1:0-3226 GCA_964423745.1 uncultured Candidatus Competibacteraceae bacterium
CAAACCCAGTTGCGATTTATACCTTTTTGCGGCGCCAATTTTGATTGGCAAGATGCACATAAACGTGAATGAGACGCCAAAAAAATGACTCATTGGCGATATTGCAAAGCGCGTATTCAAGGCAGACGACCTTATCAGGAGGATTACGACGGGGTTTTTACGCCGCCCCAGGCGTTGGGCGCAGGTGAGCTTGTGCTGGTCATTGCCGACGGTATGGGTGGTGAGCATGGGGGTGACCGGGCTAGCTATCTGGTAGTGAGCGCCTTTATCGATGCCTATGCCGCCGTGCCAGCAGACACCATTCCAGAACGTCTTCAGCGTGCCTTGCTACATGCCAATCGGGAGCTCGCACTGGAGGTGGCGGGAGATCCGGCTATCCGCACCGGTATGGGTTGTACTTTGTTAGCTGTCGTATTCGATCAACAAGCACTTTATTGGATTAGCATTGGCGATTCGCCCCTTTGGCTATGGCGACGTCATGAGCTTATTCGTTTAAATCAGGATCATTCCTATCGTTATGTGTTAACACAACGGGTAGCGACGGGAGAACTTGCCCAGGAGGACGCCAATCGCCATCCTGATCGCACGGCATTACTCAGTGCAGTGACGGGTAGTGAATTAAATCTCATCGATCTTTGTGAACAACCCTATCCATTAGAAAATGACGACCAAGTTTTATTGGCGAGCGATGGCCTCTTTACCCTAACTGAAGAACAGATCGCGTTACAGATGGGCAAAGATAAAGACCTGCCTTGTCAGGATTTATTAAACGCAGTGGTCGCGGCTGCTCATCCTTATCAAGACAATGCCACCGTCATGATTGCCCAACCATGTAAAAAGAAATCCATTAACCGCCGACGAATTTGGTTGATTGGTTTGCTTATTATCATGCTGACTGGTTGGATGGTCGGGTTTGGATTATGGGGTCAAGGATTTACTGGTTTGTTTAGTGGTGGTTTGCGTCCTCAGGTGGCTACTCCACCCGCCAAATCACCCTTACTGCGGGAAGCCAGACCATGATGGGTAGACAACGGCGCTTGCCTTGGTTATGGGGTGGAGCGAGCCGAGTTGGTGGGCGTGCTGAGCAGCAAGATCGCTGGGGTGTCTTTATGACACCCGATCGAGACGGGTTATTCGCGGTTGTTGCCGATGGTTTAGGGGGACATCGGGATGGGGCGCTGGGTGCTCAGGCCGTTATGGACGCTGCCGAAATATTTTTTCAAGAACGCTTCGCCTATTTTTATAAACAACCCAGTGAAGCGTTGACGCTGCTTTGCGAGCAGGTGCAAACAGCGGTTGCAAATAAATCTAGGCAGGCCCATAGCACTATAGTAGCCCTTTGGTTACACCAGGACCATGCCCATTGGATGCATGTGGGAGATAGTCGTCTCTATCATTTGCGCAAAGGGCGTCGTTTATTGCGCACCCGGGATCACTCCGCTGCGCAAATGTTACTGGAGCTAGGCGAAATCAGCGAAGCAGAGGTAGCTACTCACCCCGCTCAAAGCTGCCTGTATAGAAGTCTCGGCAGTGAAGAAACCCCAAGACCCGATATTGGCAGTGAACGGGTGCAAGGGGATGACATGTTCGTCTTATGCAGTGATGGAATTTGGGAACAAATTCATGAAGAAACGTTATGGAAAACGGCTGTTGTTAATAACCAACTGTCTAAGGCCGCTGTTAATCTAGCGGAAATGGCCACTTCCCGGGGTGGTCCAGAGGCGGACAACGCAACCCTTGTCATTGTCCGACCAGTAAAGTCTCTTGGAATCTTTGGCGTGGATTGGTTTTATAAAAAATCCTGCTGTTAACCTAACCATTAGGATCGACAATAATGCGCCCACGCACCTTCCCAGCAAGAATGTCTTCAGCGAGTTGCGGAAGTGCTTCAAGGGAAGCGATATGAGCCACCTGGTCTAAGATTTGACCGGGCAAGTCTTGAGCCAAGCGTTGCCAAGCAAGTTTCCGTTGCGGCAACGGACACAACACGGAATCGATACCCAGTAACCTAACGCCGCGCAAAATAAACGGCATCACCGTAGTGGGTAGATCAGCGCCACCGGCAAGGCCACAGGCAGCCACAGCGCCACCATGATTAATCTCTGCAAGTACACGAGCCAGCGTGCTACTCCCTACCGTATCCACAGCGCCTGCCCACCGTTGTGCTTCTAGAGGACGGGCCGTTGCTGCCATTTCTTCCCGCATAACAAATTCACTCGCCCCTAGCTCGCGAAGATAATCCTGGTGTTCAGGGTGTCCTGTAACCGCAGCAACGGGATACCCGAGCTTGGCTAAGAGTGTCACCGCGATACTACCTACCCCACCGCTGGCACCAGTAACCAATATGGGTTTATCGGAGTCGGGGGTTAAGCCGGCTTCTTCCAGCGCCAAAACTGACAGCATGGCAGTGAAACCCGCTGTGCCAATAGCCATGGCCTGTTGCGTAGTTAGACCTGTGGGTAACGGTACTAACCAGTCTGACTGCACCCGCTGTTGCTGGGTGTGCCCACCCCAATGGCGCTCTCCAACACCCCAGCCAGTGAGCACCACTTTGTCACCCGGTTGATAATCAGGGGCCGTTGACTCAAGTACAGTACCGGCTAGATCGACACCAGGAACCATGGGAAACTGACGGACGATTTTACCTTTTCCAGTAATGGCGAGCCCGTCTTTGTAATTGAGGGAAGAATATTCTACCGCCACCAAAACATCACCGTCAGGCAAATCTTGAACCGTTAAGTTTTGGATTGCGGAAAGGGTTTTTTTGCCATCTTGGGTGAGAACCAAAGCCCTAAATTGTTTGTCATTCATCACAAATGCCTTATCTAGTCGATAAAAGTATTGCACCTCAGTGCAAGAGTAAATACCATCATGGGCGTCCGCCCTCAAGTCCTTGATGGAAAATTTAGTACTATGATTAGGGTTGATAGCGCAACAGGGTCATGGCGGGCAGCCATCAATAATACTTACTCAAGCTGCCGATGCTGCGCTGGTATCGTTGCTAAAATACCCTATAATTGAAAAGTTTGTATCACACTGGTGATAGCAGGATCATGTATCAACAGGTAAGGAAATAATTAATGGAACTCGCCCGCTTCGCCGGGTACCTAAAAACCTCCAGAGAAAAAGGGTGAAGAATGAAAGTATTAGTTACCGTAAAACGAGTGGTTGACTATAACGTTAATGTTCGCCCCAAGTCGGATGGCACGGGTGCAGACATTGCTAA
>CAYRGG010000157.1:0-3181 GCA_964423745.1 uncultured Candidatus Competibacteraceae bacterium
CGCCTACCTGGTGGTGGAGGATCTCGCGGTTGGTGGCGTTATCATCCACCACCAGTATCCGCACCCCTTGTAGGTCGTTGCGCCATTGCCAGGGTGGCCGTGCTGTTATTGTAACGCGGCGTTGTAAAGTGAGGGTAAACCAAAAGGTGGACCCCACATCGGGCTGACTTTGTAAGCCAATATCACCATCCATTAATTTTACTAATTGACGACAGATGGCTAACCCCAGCCCGGTGCCGCCGTATTGCCGGGTGGTGGAAGTGTCGGCTTGGGAGAACGCTTCAAAGATTTTGGTATGAGTCTCGGGTCCAACACCAATCCCCGTATCCGCTATTTCAATACGCAGTTGTACTTGTTCTTCGTTTTGCTGTAACACTTTTAAGCGAATCACCACTTCGCCGTTCTCGGTAAATTTGATGGCGTTGCCAATTAAGTTAACCAGTACCTGCCGCAGCCGTACTGGATCGCCTCTCACATGGGTGGGTGTGTTAACGGGTAGCGCAAGCACCAATTCTAATCCTTTGCGGTGTGCGCCTGTAGCGAGTAGGGTTGCGGTTTCTTCCAGCAGCTCGCGTAGATTAAAAGCAATGGTTTCTAGTTTGAGTTTGCCGGCCTCGATTTTAGAAAAATCTAAGATATCGTTGATAACATCCAATAACGCTTTTCCAGACCGTTGGATAACTTCTACAAACTGACGCTGATTGGTCTCCAGTTGGGTTGCTGAGAGTAGCTCCGTCATCCCCAACACCCCGTTCATGGGGGTGCGGATCTCATGGCTCATAGTGGCTAAAAATTCGCTCTTTGCCCGGCTGGCTGCTTCGGCCTCTCGACGTGCCTGCTCCAGAGCTTTTTCCCAATGTTTGCGTTCGCCTATGTCGCGGCTAACACCAATCACGCCGAGAATAGCGCCGTCTTGACCTAGGTACGGAGTTTTCAAGGTTTCCACCACCGTTCGATAACCATCCGGGTTGTCCAAGGGTTCTTCAAAACTTTGCGTTTTACCTGACGATAAGACTTGTTGATCGGCGTGGCGGAATTGCTCGGCAACGGTTTTAGGAAACAAATCAAAATCGTTTTTATTGATAATATCTTGTTCAGTACGCTTTAAAGATTGGGCGAAACTTTTGTTACAGCCAAGATAGACGCCTGCCGTGTTCTTGTAGAAAATAAGATCGGGAATAGAATCTATAAGGGAACGAAGCAATGCCCGCTCTTTGAGTAAGGTGTCGTGGGTCTCTAGAAGGGCATGGTTGCTGTCCGCCAAACGATCTCCCATAAACTTTAAATGCTGTAGTGTGTTGTCAACTTCTTTTATGGGGGAGCGGGGTGGGTTTTGATGGTAATCACCAAAACCGATGCGTTCTGCCAATTTATTGATTTGGCCTAAGGGGGCAGACAAACTGTGGCTCATCTGTTTAGCCCGTAGGTAAAGTAAAACAAAATAAGCGGCATAAAAAAGAATCAAACCACCTACCAATAATAGGCCGAGATGGGTTAGCCGTTGGCTGAGAGCACGGGCGTGGGCGTAAATGTGGGCTTCAGGCGTTAAGATCAGTAGTTTCCAATCCGTTGCAGGAACTCTGGCCCAGGCGGCGAGACGAGGGCTTCCATTGAGCATTATGCGGGTAGTGGCGCCGTTTTCCGCTAGGATTTTTTCACTAAGAGATTGCAATTCAGGTTGTTTATGAATATTAAAACGCTCAGGTTTAAAGGTGTCTGCTAAGATGGCTTCATGGTAACGGTGTTGCTTAAGTTCTTTGAGTTGTAAATCCGTCTCACCCACCGCGGGTAACGCTAGGATAGTGCCGTTTTTGCCTAACAGCATTCCGTAACCTCCCCAGGGGATTTCCAGATCCAATACCTCTCGAACCAAGTTTGCCACCGTCACGTCTAGTCCCACGACGCCTTCTAAAAAATCACCGTTATAGACTGGTGCAATGCATGAGGTGGTCCACCCTTGACCCGCAGGGTCTATATAAACATCGGTCCATACCACCTTACGGGTGGGATTGTTTTCTGCGTCCGCCTCGTAATAAAAGTTATAAGACGGGATATCCATCTGCGCTTTGTATTGATCCAGTACGTCAAAGAACGGATAAATGCGGTTCATGGAATCAAACGTATTTAAATAAATCTGAGTCACCAATGGATTGTGACGATGCAAGTCCCGCATCAAAGGATCTAAACGCGAAGTGCGTAAAACTTTATCCTGCTCCTTTTCACCGACGGGGGTGATGCCGCTATAAAATACCGCTGCTCCACCATTATCGATGCTGGAGTAATACACACCCTGCTGGGTACGGGCGTAGCGACTCAACTCATCTTCTGCAATCTCATCCCCTCTTAGGGGTGTTTGCAACGCTTTTGCAGCGGCGCTGGCGAAAATTTGCGCACTTTGGGTAACGCTTTCAAGCTGTTTTTGTATCACCACAGTTTCCCGATGGACAATATGAAACAACTCAGCATTAGCCACTTCACGGATAGCCGCAATATTTTCTTGCTTAGCAAGATTATTAGCGAACAGGTAGACGACGATTAGGGTGACTTCGACTAACAACAAAGGTATCAAGGCGGTGCGAAAATAGGCACGCCAAATTCTATGAAATAATGATTCGGTTGGCACAGTGGTCTTTTTCATTTATGTTAATTCCTTTTATTATTATCCGATTCCTGGTAGCAGCGAGGATTTGTACAGATTATTTAACGGATTTTAACGGAATAAACATGCGCGTTGTCCATAGAGACAAGGTTCTATCACGCTACTTTCTTCAACTCTAAGGCTAATGCTGCCTTAACCTTCTCGTACTGATTTTCGGTTTCCAATAGCAATGCCCCGCTCTCTGCTAACTGATTATCCCGGCCACAGGTTTCGAGGGACTTGCAGAGCTCGGCTAGTTGCACGGCGCCCAAGTTAGCGCTGCTGGACTTCAAGCTGTGGGCGGCTTGACGAATGGCTTCTGGGTCTTGGTCTTGCACGGCCTCGCGTAAGCGCTGCAAGAGACTTGGGGCGTTGTCTAAGTAGAGGGTGATGACCTTAGCCAGGGGGCTAGGTGCGCCCGGGCGCTGCAGAGCGCGAATCCGCTCCAAGGGGGTGGGGTCTAGGAGTCCTTCGGTGCTAGCGGGGGCGGCAGACTCAGGCACTGGCCTAGATTCAGGCGCGGGGGTGGTGGAGGCCAACCAA
>CAYRGG010000158.1:0-3131 GCA_964423745.1 uncultured Candidatus Competibacteraceae bacterium
CATGCCAGGTGAAGCGCATAAGATAAATTATGCATATAGTTATGCATACTGCAATCCCTAACAACCAAGCTAACCGGCGCGGCGCGAAGCGCCGCGTCCGGTTGAGCGCTGGGTTAGATCACTTCTCAAAATCACCTATTGCACCAAGTCTTATTGTCACTAACTCAACGTCGGTCAGTGCTTCGTGAGGGCCTTGCCGGGTGTTTGCCGGAGTCAACCAGAAGCAACCCGCCGAGCACTTGCGACCCCCAGTAACCAACTCACCGCTTAGTAGGACTACATACTCATCAGCTGGATGCATGTGTGGGGGGATCTTTGAACCGGCAATCATTTTGAGGCGATGTATGGACCCAGACGCGACAGGCTTAGCCAAGGCTGCCCAACTACTTCCCGGCAAGCCATCAATGGCACTGAAGGTCTGGTCTGATGCGTCTTTAAATATTTGCGTCATTGTGCAGCCTATTAAATGATCTAACGCCCCGCTTAACCGGCCGGCTTTAGAGCGGCAGCGAAAAAGCCGGTCCGTGTTGAAGCGGTTGTTATGCGCTTTTTCTGTCTGAGCTTGGCGCATGCACAATCCCAAGCAGACCATCTATTGAGATGTCTTCATCAATCAACGGCCAATGAATCCCATACCCCGAAGGCGATACTTCAAATACACTTTGTGCTTTTTCTTCAGCGGCCGCCAAAAGGGGAGATAAGTATTTTAGTTCGCGTTGAATCTGGCAACCATCCACTATTAGACTTAGCTTACCGTTCTCTACACGCACGCTCTCTACGTCATGATGCTTTTTCATCGTTATCGCCTCGCTTGGAAAGCTTTCCATTGATCCACAATGTAATCGAAGTGCTCAAAGATGATTTTACGGATTTGTTTCTTGTCGCGTGGTGACATACTGTAAGAATAAGCTTCTTGGACGTCGAAAGTATCTTCATCAATCCAGTATTTGCATTCCATATCGCCTTTTCGGCAATGTACATGGATAGGTTCATTGCCTTCGTTGGCATAGAAGAAAAGTCGCCAACCTAATAGAACAAGTATAGTGGGCATTTTGTTTTGGCTCTGTTAACCCATTTCACGCATAACGCTGCTCTAAATAACCTGCCGCCAAGGCGCGCTAGCGACGAGGGCGGTCAGGTTGATTTGGTGGTTAGCTGCTTATACTTAAACATGGTGTACTACACTCACTTGGTGCCACGAGTTTTAGCATGACCTCTTTTCACATAATAACCCTCTCTCGCCTCATCAACTCAGCTCGCTGGCGTTTTTTTGTACACCGCTATGGATGGAGGCATCGTCCTCGCACCAGAGCACTTTTTGGGTGATTGCATAGATCCTCCAAACCGCGCCTTGGTATTTTAGTTTGAAGTAGTAGATAGCATGGGTGTTAAATGCCCTACTGCCAAGCCGCCGCCAAATCATGCAAGAGGCAACACAGGTGGCCTTTGCACCGTCAATGGAGATCTGGTGATTAGATAGGAGATGGTGGGTACTTAATTGACTCAGGGCTTCTCTTCTTTTCGAGACATAGTGCTCGGCACTGAGATGTTCCACTTCACCGCGCAAATCGTGATAGTTACACGCGATGGTATCGGAGAGAACTGCTCTGAGACCCGCCCAATCCTTTATATCAAAGCAGTTGGCGAATTGATTGACGGTATTCCTGATGGCTTCCATATCAGTTGTAGACATGAGGTTTGGTGGACAGCTAACGACTAAGCTAACCCGCCGTGCCCGACGCGAGCGGTCGGGTTGAGCGCCTGGTTAGATTCATACCCTGGACCTGGCCGATGCAATGTTGCGCTGCGCCGAACGCCAAACCTAGCTACCTGGCCTTATGGCGTTGTACACGTCAATGGCTTCAGAATATCGCTGTTGATCGAAAAGACTGTTTCCGAGATTGAATAAGACATCTTCCTTGTTCTTTCCATCACTGTGTTTCAGCGCGTTTCTGAACGCGGATTCGGCTTTCCGGGGTCTTTTCAGTGCATCGTAGCAATTTCCCACTGCTATCCATGCCTGCGGATCTTCGGGCCAATATGCTAAGGCATGTTTGAAGAGCGAAAGCGCTTTGTGAAACTCCGACGCATTATACGCTTTGCACCCAAGCACGTAATGTGCGTGATTATGCTCCTCGGCGTTTTCATCCATTGCTTTCCGTTATTCCATGCCTGTGTTGAATCTAACGCCTCAAATAACCGGCCGGGCGCGAAGCGAGCGGTCGGGTTGAGCGCCGTGTTAGGCGTGCAATTTAAAGCCAAAGATCAATTAAAAATAGTGTAACTGAAAAGACCAGCACAAACGCCATAGCAATATTAAGACTACGTGCACCGCCTGCCAAAAGACTTAGCTGGCTTCCAAGAACCCCC
The DNA here is from genome assembly GCA_964423745.1 of uncultured Candidatus Competibacteraceae bacterium. Classification (GTDB taxonomy): domain Bacteria; phylum Pseudomonadota; class Gammaproteobacteria; order Competibacterales; family Competibacteraceae; genus CAYRGG01. The sequence goes on from CAYRGG010000158.1 coordinate 2,371, forward strand.
CAAGCCTATAAGGAAGGCAAACAAACAAAGAAATAGATGCCACAGAGCAACATCAAACTCAATAGATAGTTATCAGCCGTCGATACGTAAACAGAAACAGCCGACAACGATACTATCCAAGCTTTAGGATTAAGCACTTGAGCAATTACGCCATCCAATATACCGGGAATCTTCTGAGGTACTGTATTATTTACTTTAACCCCACCCCAATCTGCAAAAGCAATTTTCCATGCCAGACAAAGAATATATGCAGCACCCACTGCGCCCAGAACTCGACCGAGTACCTTATTGCCGGAAACAACAACACCGAGCCCTGAACCAAGCAACCCAAGCATTAACACGAAAGTCAGTGTCGCACCCAACACAAACCTAAAGCTTGCTAGAGCACCGGCTCGGGCACCAGTCATCGCTGCAATAATGTTAACTGGCCCAGGTGAAACCGATGTTGCAAATGCAAAACCGAACATTGGTATGATAGAAGACATTAACTCATTCATACTTACTCCTACTTCAGATACGCATAAAAGCCACTGCTCGCAGGAGGGTATAGAATCAGTTAGAGACAAGTATTGTATAAAATTAAGGTTAATGAACCGCAAAAGCGCCAGGTGTCACGCCGGTAATCCGCCGAAAACAGCGAATAAAATGGGCTTGGTCACAGAATCCCAGCTGAATAGCAATGTCTGCTGCTGATCGCCTGGAAGCCAATACGGGCTGTTGAAAAACCCTTGATACCCTAGCAATAGTCTCCATATTGCTAA
>CAYRGG010000159.1:0-3106 GCA_964423745.1 uncultured Candidatus Competibacteraceae bacterium
TATCCATGATTAATTTGCGCCCTACCAAATCAGCTGCCTGGATACCCGTGGTTCCCTCATAAATAGTAGCAATACGAGCGTCTCGAAAAAACTGAGCAGCGCCGGTTTCTTCCACATAACCCATACCGCCAAAGACCTGAATACCCAATGAGGTGACTTCGATCCCGAGTTCGCTGCACCAACCTTTAACTACAGGAATAAGTAATTCTAGCCGAGACAGATGAAACTTTTGCTTTTCTGCATCGGGATGATGAGCCGCCATATCCATATGCATGGCAATCGTGTAGTTAAAAGCCCGCATGGCTTCGATCTGGGATTTCATGGCCATCAACATACGACGTACATCGGGATGGTTTATGATAGGTACACGGTCACCGCCCCGGGCGCCCTTCATGGGAAACCCTTGCACGCGTTCCTTGGCGTATTCGAGCGCCGCTTGGTAAGCCCGTTCAGACACCGCCAAGCCCTGGATACCTACCTTTAGACGCGCCTCGTTCATCATGGTGAACATGTGCATCAGGCCCTTGTTAGGCTCACCCACCAGATAACCGATAGCGCCATCTTTATCGCCGTAGGCCAAGGTGCAGGTGGCGCTGCCGTGAATACCTAGTTTGTGTTCAATACCAACACACTGCACATCGTTAAATTCACCGATACTGCCATCGGAATTCACCATAAATTTGGGTACCAAAAACAGAGAAATACCCTTCACGCCTTCGGGCGCATCCGGCAAACGGGCCAACGCCAAGTGAATGATATTCTCCGTCATGTCGTGATCGCCCCAGGTGATATAAATCTTCTGGCCAGTCAGACGGTAATGATCCTCTTCCGGGATCGCTTTGGTTTTTACATTACTCAAATCGGAACCCGCCTGAGGTTCCGTTAAGTCCATGGTGCCCGCCCATTCTCCGGCGATCATCTTGTTGAGATAGATACTTTTAAGATCTTCAGAACCATGATGTTTGAGGCACTCGATGGCGCCAGCGGTCAGCAAAGGCGCCAAGGCGAATCCCATATTAGCCGAGTTCCACATCTCAAATGTGGGTGTATTGATCAATTCCGGCAATCCTTGACCTTCAAATTCTAACGGCGCCCCAAGACCGTTCCAGCCACCCTCGACAAATTGCCGATAAGCATCTACAAATCCAGGCGGCGAAATGACTTTCCCGTCTTCCAGACGAGCCCCATGTTGATCCGCTTCCCAGTTGATGGGGGCCAATACTTCACTAGCAAATTTACCCGCTTCCTCCAGAATGGCTTCCGCCAAATCCGGGCTCACCTCTTGTTCTGCATAGGCGGGCAAAGCGGCGACCTCGTCAAGGCCGGCCAGTTCGGTAATCACGAACTTCATGTCGCGCGTTGGGGCAAAATATGTGGTCATCGAGTCTGACCTCCTCTAGAGGGAAGTTAAATACAAGTTACAAAAACGCCGCCTTAGGGCGGCGCTATTTTGCATAAACTAAACCGACTTAGTTAATTCCGGCACAACGGTAAACAGATCACCAATCAAGCCATAATCAGCCACTTGAAAAATTGGCGCTTCTTCGTCCTTGTTAATGGCTACGATGATCTTGCTGTCTTTCATACCCGCCAAGTGTTGGATGGCGCCGGACAGTCCAATACCGATATAGAGTTCTGGGGCGACGATTTTACCGGTTTGACCAATTTGATAGTCGTTGGGCACATAACCCGCGTCCACTGCAGCACGGGTAGCGCCGACAGCGGCACCCAGTTTATCGGCAAGTTCATCGAGAATACTAAAGTTTTCACCACTGCCCAAGGCGCGTCCACCGGCCACAACAACCCGGGCAGCCGTCAATTCAGGACGATCTGACTCGGTTAACTCTTGATCGACAAAACTGGATAAACCAAGATCGGCAGGGGCTTCTACGGATTCTACAGGAGCCGATCCACCTTCAGCTTCGGCAGGATCAAAGGACACAGTGCGTATGGTAATAACTTTTGTGGGATCCTTGGATTGCACAGTGACATTGATATTCCCTGCGTAGATGGGTCTAACAAAGGTGTCCTCCGATTCTATGCCAATAATCTCAGATATTTGAGCCACATCCAACAAGGCAGCTACCCGAGGCATAAAATTCTTGCCCGTGGTTGACGCTGGCGTTAGAACATGACTGTAATTGGAAGCCAAATCAACGATGAGGGCAGCCACATTTTCCGCCAACTCATGACTGTAATGAGGTGCGTCAGCGACCAACACCTTGCTAACACCCGCTATCTTTGCCGATGCTTCAGCAGCGCCACTGCAGTTTTCTCCAACCACCAAAATGTGAATATCTCCACCAATTTTACCCGCGGCAGTCACTGCACTGAGGGTAGCGCCTTTAATACCACTGTTTTCATGTTCAGCAACAACTAGCACGCTCATGTTAGATCACCTTTGCTTCGTTCTTCAGTTTGTCCACAAGTTCTTCGACGCTTGCCACTTTAATACCCGCTTGACGTTTGGGTGGCTCCTGAAAATTCGAGTAGGCCAGGCGCGGCGACACATCGACGCCTAACTCATCGGGTTTCATAACCGTCAAAGGTTTCTTCTTAGCCTTCATGATATTAGGCAATTTTACAAAACGCGGTTCATTGAGTCGCAAATCAACGGTGATAACAGCAGGCAATTTTACTCTATCCGTCTCAAGGCCACCGTCGACCTCTCGCGTGACATCGGCGCTTTCCTCGCCCAGATCGACTTTAGAGGCAAACACAGCCTGCGGCCAACCTAATAGGGCGGCGAGCATTTGACCGGTTTGGTTGGAGTCATCATCGATGGCTTGTTTACCCATGATAACCACATTAGGCTGTTCCTTTTCCACTAAAGCTTTAAGCGCCTTAGCAATAGCAAGGGGTTGTAATTCTGCATCGGTTTCCACCAGAATGCCACGATCAGCGCCCATGGCTAAAGCTGTGCGAATCGTATCCTGACAAGCAGTTATGCCCAAGGAGACGGCAATGACTTCATCGGCCTTTTTCGCCTCTTTTAAACGCACAGCCTCTTCTACAGCGACCTCGTCGAAAGGATTCATAGACATTTTTACGTTAGCAATGTCTGCACCCGTGCCATCCGACTTGGGGCGAACATTAACGTTATAGT
>CAYRGG010000160.1:0-3078 GCA_964423745.1 uncultured Candidatus Competibacteraceae bacterium
GCCATTCATAACTTTGAAATTGACCTAGCAAAGTGACTTTTTCAAGAGGTCTAATTTACACAGGAGGCATATCACATAAAAAAAACCTTACAGAATGGCGTTAAACCCGATGACTACAAAAAACTAAACCAATTAGTTGATGCTTTTGAAGCAGCATCGGTGGTCGTAGAAGGCGTATGGCGGGAAATACACTCCGTGGGTTAACGCCATAAATTATTACTTTTTAATAAATCTTGAATATATAGAGATATAAGACATGTCTAATTCAATAGATCAAACAACTAATATTAACAAATCCACTTCTACAAATAGCGCAGCTGAAATGCCAAAAGACGGTTTAGACGTTAACAAGATCGTTGGTGAAGCAGAGGAAGCAAAAAACCGTCAGATATGGGTACAAGCTCAAATGAATCGAATCAGTAGCGAGGCCAGCACGGCTGAGGTTATCTTTAAAACCATTAATAAAATTAATGATCGTATAGCTAATGCGCGTGTGTAACGCTTTATTGTAATGGTTATTTATTTATTAATTCAAAACACGACAAAGCAGTGGTTGCCATGGAAATAAAAGGAAGTTTAGTGGGCAAACTTGCCCGCACCGGCTCTTTAGCTTCATTTTTTGGATTCGTCGAACATGCACAAACTATCTTTACGGGTATTGGCGGCGTGAGACCGAGCAATTTAGATGTGTTAATAAATTTAGCCATCACAAAAATCAACGCGGGTTATACAACAGAAGCTATTGAGATTTTGCAAAATCAAGTGCTGAACGTTGAACCAGAAAATTGGACCGCGAAATGTTTTTTAGGGCTTGCGCTAAAACAGGTGGATCATAATCATCAGGGCAATAAGATTCTTCAGGAAGTCATAGCCGTCATTGGTGACAAAAAAGATCCCACCAGTCTTATGGCAGACAGTTTTTTAAAGGCTATGTAGGCCCTTTTTACAGCCATAAAGAAAACATCGGCAATTTGTAAGAACCGGAAGTTAGCTCATCATGACTGACCCTATTAGTAGTTATTCAGCCCAAACGGCAATCTTCAAAACCAGTCAAACGCCAATGCACACGGATGTGCCTGGTTTGGCGAAACCTGACTCTGAAGCTGTTGCACTTTTTAACGAAACACTGCAGGGCAAATCAGACCAACTAAGCATAGAAAAGATAGGCAAGGAACCGTTACTGATCGAAACGGAAAAAACGCAAACGCCAGGCTCAAAAATCCTCAAAAACATGGTGAGCTTCGACAAAGCTTATCAGGATTTTTTTCATAATCGGCTACATCCTGTTCAGAACATGCCTGCCGACAATACGGTAGAAGCCCTTGGTGAATCTATGACCAATGCGGCGCAAAATCCAACGTCAATGCTTGATCTGGTCAGAGAAACCCATGAATGGGCTATGCAAGCCTCCCTTTGGTCCACCCAACTCAATTTATTGACAACAACGGTGGGCAAAGCAACGGGGGGGCTTGAGACCCTGTTTAGAAACGGAGGTGGTTAAACATCATCATTTTATTCTTTCAAACAAGACATCGCTCATAAAAAAAGCGTCGCACACGACAAATCAATTTACATAATAAAACCCGTTTTAATAGAGAAACACGCATGTCCTTCAATATTAATTTTTCAAACTGTATAGCATCACCCAAGGTGGGAATAGCTAACTCCACCTACCCCCAAGAAAGAAACATCAATATAAATCATAGGCTAAATTCAGGTCGTTCATTTGAAGAGATGCTGCACGCCCGTGAACCGGCTCATGACTGTGGCTGTGGGCCAAGACTTCAGGAACCCGTCAGCGATCCCTATCGCCAACCCATTAGCAAACCCGCGTACTATGGTCGACCCAGTGACGAGGCTGGAGCCATGGCTGATATGACTAGCACATTGGAGAAATTAGCGGATAATCTGAGAGGTCAACTGGATCTGGAAGCCTTTGACGGTTTTGAATCGGCCACCGATGGTATGCAATCAGCTGCCCAACGGTTGAGTAAAAATTTTACCGACCGTATTGCTGCCCATGATTTTGAAACCGCTGTGGACAAACTCAATCACGCCGTGGGCGGTCTTACGGGTAAAGTGGATGGGGAACTCTATGATATGTTAAAAGAAGCCGTGCGAGACTTGGATATTGCCACCGATAAGCTAAAGCACGTTCTTAAAAAGGGTAACGAGGGAGCTAGAGCCGAAAACAGCTTTCAAAATGTAACTGCCAAGCTCGACCATGTGATCGACATGGCCGAGAATCTAGGTCATGGCAACGGTAATGGTATTGAATCACCACCCTGGGGACCCATCGACGTTTCCCCCTATCCTGCTCCTGCTCGTCCTGGCGGGGGACCTATCTATGGTACTTATCCGGATATTGTGCAGCCTACCAGCAACTGGACCGTTGACAAGGAAGCACGCACGATCGAGCTAGATAATGGCTATAAGCTTTCTTTTGAAAACAAACACAATGCTTGGCGTCTTAGCGATGCAGAAGACAATACAATGCGGGTTTGGGGCGATCCCCATGTGGATGAGAATGCCGATGGAACAACCGATTGGAATTTTAAACATGATTCCACGTTTATTCTTGAAGATGGCACCAAAATCACCGTGGGCACAAAGGACGTGGGCAATCGTCTAACGGTAACGGATGACCTCACCATCACCAAAGGCAATCAAGGAATCTTGGTCACCGGCATCGGGGATAATGATTTACGCATCAGCGATGTCATGGACAATGGCCGTGAACTTGACGAAGTGACCAACGATGGTTATGTGTTCCGTCAAGGAGAAGGCGTTAACGACTGGTATAGCCGAGTCAAAATCACTGGCGATCAAGCCATGGATGGACGGCGTGATTACGAGGAATCCGTTTAGACAACGATCGTACTACACACAATTACAGAAAAGAGACTAAGCAACGTCATTGTCGGCGGCAAGGATGCCGCCATCAGACCATAAGGATATACAAACCTTTCTCTCCTTTAATAATACATGGAAATACATACAGGTATGTCTTCTTATAGTCACTACCCTATGTACACGACAAAAATCTCAGCAACCACTGAAACTCCCTAAGTTTGTCGG
>CAYRGG010000161.1:0-3039 GCA_964423745.1 uncultured Candidatus Competibacteraceae bacterium
AGCTCATACCTGAAGTGTTGAGGGTTCATTGCCACTTTTTCAAGTGGTCTATTGTGTGCTTTAAGCGGTTAAAAAATAGCAAATGGTATAAACACTGCTAAAAAGTAATAAATTTTCATCGCTCTGATAATACAAAAAACAGGTTTTATCAAAGCAAAATGATTTTGATATTTTAATACCAAGGCAATTTTGCTCTGATAATTTAGATTCCTAGTGATCTCTTGATAATGCTGGGATGGTCTCATAGTGTTTATGTGCTTTTGAAATAAGCGCTGCAGTAGTTTTAGGTATCAGGGCAAAACGAATTGATAATCTATGGTTAGGTGGCTTTTGCAATTGCGCCCCTACCGCCGACGTTCGGAGACGCAGAACATGGATGAGGTAAGACAACGCTACCTCTCACGTCTGCCAGATCTGCCGCTATGGGTAGAAACGCGCGACTTGCTGTTGTGGGAGGGTTCTAAGCTGCTTGAGAATTTAACTCGGAGCGGCTTCGTGGTCTGGAGCCCGGAGGACGGTTTGGGCTCGGTGGTAGGTGAGCCGGAACCTGATGCCCTTGCGCTGGCCGCTGGCGATGTGCCGGAACTGCTTACCTTCGCGGACAATATCGAACGCGTGCGATCTCTCCTCCTGGAGTTCGAGGCGGAGCCTGCCACGGTCTTTTCTGCACCCGAACAGTTGCCACCCGCTCCGCTCCATCGATGTCGGGAGATCAGCCTGAGCGAGATGGCCGCGCAGGATCACCTGCCCGATGAACTGTTGTCCGAATTGACTGACGTTGCGGAAGATGGAGTGTCAGTTGTGGCTGCCTTTGACGACGCACTTCCAGTGGCTTTTGCCTATGTAGCCTCAGAGACGGAATCACTGTGGGATGTGTCCATTGACACGATTCAGAGCCATCGTCGCCAGGGGTACGCGGCGGCCGCTGTGCTTCATCTCATGCGTAGTATGAGGGAGAAAGGAAAGTCCGCCGTATGGGGGGCGTTGGAGAGCAATCGAGCATCAGCGAACTTGGCTCGTCGCTTGGGGTTTATGGAGAACGACAGGCTATGGGTTCTGACTCGACGCGCCACCTAACCACCAAATCAACCTGACCGCCTGTGTCGCTAGCGCGCCTCGGCGGCAGGTTATTTGGGGCGTTGTCGGGCGCTTCGCGCCCGACAATGTGGAGCTGACGCTGACGCGTCGTTGCGTTTGGTCTCAGCGCTTCGCGCCTCGACAACCAAACGCTCGACGCGACGTACTCCCCTGATAACCGGTGCAAGCACCGTTATCAGGGTGCGCCGCGCGTCAGCTCCACATTAGGCACAGGAGAAATAGATGGACAAATGTGATCTTTTCATAGAAGAGTACAAGCTCCTGCAATCCATAATCGCCAGACAGGATGGGATAAAGTCTCAAACTAGAAGACTTGCGGTAACACTGGTTGGCGCAACTTCGGCACTTTTCTTTTCAACTCCTACTGCCGGAGTTTCTTCAGGCGAGTATGTACTAATAGTTAGCTTTTTATCTATGATGTTTTGGATTATTGAGTCAATATTTGGTGCGACAGAGATGGCGGCGGAGTTGCGAGTACGAGAACTCGAATCAATTGGGAGCAAAATTTGTTCACTTGAATGCGACGCATATGATGGGCCTAAAATACATAGTGCTTTAGTACAGGAATTCTCAAAAAAAACAATTTGCAAAGCTGCGTTTAGGGAAAGAACCTACTTAATTTATCTGGCTTTGTTTTTGTTCGCCGTGGTTATTGCATGTTTTGCCGCCTAATATCTTCGTTAAACCAGTCATTGCAGCCGACATTTTGACCTGATGGCCTCTATGGGGCTAAATTCAAGCGTTAGGCGACAAAAACTAAAGTGAATTAACATACAAGGAGCTATTAATGACAACCTCTGAGTTTTTATCGGCGGCAGGTTATTTGGAGCGTTAGATTGCATTAGGTAAGGAGAATAGTTCAGTGCGTATTCTTGCTCTTGCTTTACTTTTAGTATGCTCAAGCTTTTATGCCTTTGCAGGTACCGAAAATGCCCTAGTCCAATCTGTTGTTGAAATAAAGGCGAGTGAAAATAATCAGGAAACAAGCCTCAAAGGGAAAGAAGAAAAACGGTTGGGTCATGTTTCGATTATTTCGGCTTTCATTGCAGCAATTTCAGCAATAGTTGCAGTAATTTCTCTTTATCAATCCAAAAAAACTAGTTTAAGGCAAAACTTTAACGCGGCACTACAGGCTAATGTTGGACTAATGAGCGACATTAAGAAATCCATTATAACAACTCCAGAAATTTTGAGATTTCATGGTATTTGTAAAGAAGAACTCGATAATGCAGGGGTTTCAATAGAAGAGTTTGTATACTTATTGAATAGCTTTAATGCCGGGTTGGCGTTTTATGCTCCCACGGAGTTTGGTGAGTTAAAACCATTTTCATCGGGTTCAATACGATACAAGATGTGTGAGGAAGATTCTGTGCAGAAGGTATGGCCACTCTTAAAAAAGATGATGAATGAGGGGCAATATAGAGACAAAATCGACCTAACAATAAATACAATCAACCGAAATAGAGAGTCGGTAAATAGTGACTGAGCTTATTGATCTTAGATTTCCAGGTATACCTGATGGATTTCCTCAGGAGTTTGAGGCAGTGATAAGAAAGTATCATTTGGAGGCTAGATATCCAAAAGAGGAAAGCTTGATTGAAAGTGAAATACGGTCATTTTATGGGTACTCATCGCAAGAAATATTACTATCACATGGTGCAGACCATGCAATTGACTTGCTAGCTAGGGCTTTTAATTTCCCAATTCTAGCTCTGAACCCTACCTACTCAGGTTATTTACGAGCAGCAATTAGAAATGACAGAAAGCTTTTTCTCTTTAATAACTTGGGCGAATTAGAAAGCTTTGCCAAAAAATCTAACAGCTTGTTCTCTATATTTTTATGTAACCCAGATCCATGCTTTGGTAATATTTTGTGCGAAAGTGATTATTAGACCTCTTGAAAAAGTCACTTTGCTAGGTCAATTTCAAAGTTATGAATGG
>CAYRGG010000162.1:0-2919 GCA_964423745.1 uncultured Candidatus Competibacteraceae bacterium
AGCTAAAGCTCACCGGCTAAAGCCGGTGGTTTAAACCTTATGATGGATAATTAAAGCAAAGAAAAAACAGCGCACATAACCCGGCGCTCAACCGGACGCGTTGCTTCGCGCCGCGCCGGTTAGCTTGGTTGTTAGGCGTAAAGGAGGCTTTCTTGTATGTTTGAGGAAATAGTCGCGGGTCTAGTGGTTGCTGGTGTAGCTGGTCCAGCAGGATTTATTCTCAAATCTCAGTTTTTTACAAAACCGAAATATCTGCCAGAAGTCGGAGTTTCCCATAATATCGATGCTTACCAATCTATGGAAGGAGAGTGGCACGAATATCATTTCACATACGATCCGAAATTGGATACGTCTCGAGTTCTAGCTCATGCGGTGGTTGAATTCACACTGGGGAAGAATCTTATAGTAATGGGAAAAAGTACAGTTAAGGTGGAACATCGGCGGGGTTTGAGTTACAAAATTAGGGGTGAAATAAACAGTGGTAATCTTTATTACACAGCTGTGTGTGTAGAAGATCCGAGCGACGCATATTCAGCAATGTTTAAAAATTTGTTAGATGATCAAGCATTAATTGGTGTCATTTCCGGTTGGGATTATGAAAAAGCGTCTTTCGTATCACCACTGCTGCTATCAAAGAAAGAGCGTGAATACAAAGAGGTTGAAAGAATTTTACTTCAATCCAAAATTAAATTTTTTGGTCTCGAGCATTAAAGCAAAGCAGTAATAAAACAAATTTTGTTTTTGAGTGTATATTCGTTCGCCTAACCCGGTGCTCAACCCGACCGTGCGCTTCGCGCCCGGCGGGTTAGCTTGGTTGTTAGGTTTCATTTGAGATGACTGCGTATATTGCTAATCACCAAAAGAAACTGAATATCCTGGAAAAGCGAGAGGGGGGAGTTAAGTCATGCGCTAAAACATGGCTACACACAAGAAAGGCTGGAGAAGGCGGCAGAGAAATTGCGGATTGCGCAATTGGCAGTATTTAAGGCAAAATTTGCCCAGAATTCTGCACTTCCCCCTAGTTCCTATATAGCAGTTCCAGAGGCACTGGCATGGGAAACGATACCCATCTTAGCAATACTCGAAAAGTACAAACAAGTGTCAGTGGCTTATGAAACCTAACCCGGCGCTCAACCGGACGCGTTGCTTCGCGCCGCGCCGGTTAGCTTGGTTGTTATATTTTAAAAGCTAAGGTTAAGTGACAGTGTTTAGCCAACCACCTACAAAAATTCTAATTTCTGCCAGCCATGACACCACCGTCAACATCCCAAATGGCACCCGTTATCCAACTTGATTCGTTGCTAAGCAAGAAATCAATCGCACTGGCAACCTCCTTCGGTATGCCAATCCGTCCGATTGGGTGAAATCCATCAAACTTGGCAAGTGTTTCATCAATTTTACTTGGGTGAATGAATGCCTCGTAAATGGGTGTTTTCACAACAGCAGGAGAAACGGCGTTTACCCGAATGTTCTTGTCAGCCAATTCCATCGCCATATGTTGCGTGAGTGCATGCAATCCAGCCTTAGCCATTGAGTAAGCTGAAGAAGGTGTGGCTTTGATGGCTTGTTTTGCCCACATAGAACCAATGTGTACCACTGAGCCGCCACCCTTTGCTACCATGTTCTTTACCACAGCTTGGGAGATGAAAAATATAGCACGGTTCAAGTTTAAGTAGGTGTCGTAATCCTGGTAATCATGCTCAAGGAATGGCATTGGTTTAAAATAGCCTGCCGCATTTACTAAATACTTGATATGGCGATTATGATTCACGGCAAAATCAACGAGACGTTGGACGTTGCTGGCTTCGTATAGGTTGGCTTGGAACGTTTTAACAGATGCCGTCCCAGAAAGGTCTCGCTTTGCGATTTCCAGCTTTGCAGTAGAATTGCCGACAATAACGGTATCAATGCCTCGTTCAAGCAAACGCTTTGCGGTAGCAAAGCCTATTCCACTAGAGCCACCCACGATCAAAGCCAAAGGTTGAACCATGTTTTCCATCATACTGCCTCTACTTATGCCTATTTAAGATGTAAATACAGCGTATAGGGATACATGGCCCATTGAAAAGCAAGCACAATTTGGTGTGGTAAGCACTTATAGGTACATTTTATTGAAAGATCAGAAAAAAATATTTTCGAGGAAATCAGTGCCTGAACGGACCGCACGCATGGTTGAAACCATTTATGGCTGCAAATGGTCGCTCACGGTGTACCAACTTCTGGCCAACGGCATCAATCGGCCAGGGGAAATGGTACGCACGACTGAGGGCTTAACTACTAAAGTACTCAATGAGTGTCTGCGAAAGAATACTAAATTTGGTATTCTAGAACGTGTTACCTACAGTGAGGTGCCGCCGCGAGTTGAATATAAAGTTACCCAATTCGGCACCAAATTCATTCGTATTCTCGATGAACTTCAGCAGCTTCAGAACGAGATTGAAAATGAAATATAACCCGGCGCTCAACCGGACGCTGGCGCTTCGCGCCGCGCCGGTTAGCTTGGTTGTTATGTTTTTGGGCAAGCTGAAACCAACCCGAGATATTTAACGAAAGGATCAAAATCGCGATCTATATAGAGCAGTGGCAGTTGATGCTTAATGCAATACGTTGCAATAATGACGTCGCTCGTTTTACGAATGGTTATCCCTTGTTTGCGTAAGGCTCTGTAGTTTTCGGCGCAGGGTTCAACCATATTGTTGTTAAAGATGGAGTATTGATCGAGAGTCACTAATCTATCTCTGGTTTGTGCGTAGTCTTTGTCACTTCTGAACCCCTGCAATATCTCAAGCAAGATGAGATCAGCAATCGCTACGGTGCCCTTAACCAGAGCGTCATCTAGCCTATTGGTATAAGCATTGATATTACCGTTGAAGTAGTCAATCCAGACACTGGTATCGACCAGTATCATTTACCGCCTCT
>CAYRGG010000163.1:0-2890 GCA_964423745.1 uncultured Candidatus Competibacteraceae bacterium
ATGGACATTTGTGATCTACGTCAAGGGCCGATGGAAACCCTGGAAGGGGCTAACGACAAGCTAACCGGCGCGGCGCGAAGCGCGCGGTCGGGTTGAGCGCCGGGTTAGCCGCCTAACTTGCCACCAAACTTTTCTATCAAATCGGACATATCGCTAGCAGCATCCTCTTCACACTGTTTTCGTTCCTCTAGAAGAGAATTCTCTTCTTGTTCCTCTTTCTTGGTTACAGAAATTGATATCTTCTTAAAAGCCTGAGTCAATCTGTCGGTAATTTCAATTCTTCTTTTTTGGCTTATACGTTGTTTGAATTCTTGTGCTAGCCAGTCATTCAAGATAAGTTCGCCACTATAATTTAAACCATAATCTGTATCTCGAGTGACTATAATAATGTGCTTATCCGTCTTTCCAGCACAGTGAATTAACCACTCCCAGTTTATTGCATCACCAATGGAAGTGTCTTGAGCCTTTCTAGGCGGATAACCCAAGATAAATCGTTTCCAAGAAAGACGACGTATCTTAAAACGTATTTTCTTATCTCTTGTTAGATTGAACTGACACGAGTTCTTAAAGAGTCGTTGGAGAATTTTATATACTGGATCGTTTCTTGAGGGGGTACGTAGTATCGCCTCAATTCTTGTTTTTAACTTCTTTTGCTGAGACGATATTTCCGACTTATTTCTCGTAATAATATTTGCAGGTTGTGCATCAGACAAAAATGCAGGAGGTGTCAGACCGCCCCACTCAGGAGTTTTGAATCGGTTTAACGACTCCAATATTACCCTTTGCCGATTCTTTTTATATTCCATTTCCACTTGAGCACCGGTGATAATTCTGTCGTGATGCTCCTCAATGCGCTGGAGGAGACTCAAACCTTCTCCCCCACCCCTAACTCTATAGAAGTCAAGAAATATGTTTGTGTCGATGAATAAAAGGGCATCCATACTTATCTCACATTTTTTTGGCTAACGATCAAGCTAACCCGCCGCCTTGAAGCGGTAGCGAAAAGGCGGTCGGGTTGAGCGCTGGGTTATGCTTTTACTGTTTCATGGATAAACTCAAAACCTTTGAACACAATCCTCAACTCTGCACCTGATGCAAGCGGGATTCGAGTTGATCTAATTGTTAAGCGCATCTCACCAACCTTTGGCTTTTGCTTCAACGGCTCGAATGTTTTTCATATTTAACTTTTCGTATGCTTGGTGTTTTGCGAAATAAGGGCCAAGCCATCCGTACTCGTGGGTAAATGCCATAGTCCAAGCCAGATTTTTTGGGAAAACATAAAAATCCATCCTCTGATTCACTAGCTCTTTTGGTGGTAATTGATCTGTAACAAACGCTGTCTCTAGTGGCCATATTTTTATCTCCGGCACGACGTAGAACAACAAAGCTTTTTGTCTTGAATATTCATCAAGTGCCTCTGCATCATCAACGCACGGATAATAACCATAGCTAAATACATGCCATCTAAACTCGCCTTTACTCCACTTTCCCGTAGCCTTTTTAAGCGCCCCACAATACGTACTAAACCACTCTCTCTCCTTTTTCCACAACGATTTCTTATCAAGCACTTCTATAATGCGACCGGGCATTGAGTCGATTAATCGCTCTCTTATCATCGCTATTTACGCATAACGCCCCGCTTAACCGGCCGGCTTTGAGCGCCAGCGAAAAAGCCGGTCCGCGTTGAAGCGGTTGTTAGCTACAATTACTGAAGCCAAAATCCAGCCACCTTATTGTTGGACATGACTAATTTTGCCAACGTATCTTCCTTGCTCGTTTCATAGCTGATTTTCCACACATGCACTTTGTAACCTCGTTGATTGAGGTGTGCCAAATATTCCGTTTTATAGCCACCTTCAACCCGCTTACCCACTTGATTAACCACTGTTTCGAAAGCTGGCTTCGTGATACCACGTTTAAATCCTATCGTCCCATCAGCGATGAAAGCCTCATAGTCATTTTGTGCTATCGCTTGCATGAGCTTCGACAGGGCTGCTTTTTCAGTAGCTGTACTATTATTGGCAACGGCGGAGAATGAAGTATAAAAAAGCAACAAAACCGTAATAAGATTACGAGTAAACGGTCTCATAAGATCTTCCTTTTTCATAGCTAACGCCCCAAATAACCTGCCGCCGAGGCGCGCTAGCGACACAGGCGGTCAGGTTGATTTGGTGGTTAGGCATTTCGTTGCTCAGCCGCAAGCCGCAAAGCCAACCCACCCAGCACAAAGCCCGTAACATAACGTTGCACTGAAAACCACCGTGGATTGCGGCCAAACCACCCTGAGAGTGTCGCAGCAGAGAGCACGATGGCAAGATTGACCAAAAAGCTTATGCTGATTTGCACAAAGCCGAGAATGAGGCTTTGTGCGAACAATGAACCGTACTCGGGTGAGACAAACTGGGGAAAAATGGACAGATAGAAGACGGCAATTTTCGGATTCAGGGCATTCGTGAGAAAGCCCATGACGAATAGCTTACACGGTGAGTCTGGGGGCAGCGGCCGTGCTTGAAAGGGTGAACGTGCTCCCGGCTTAACCGTCTGCCACGCAAGATACAGTAAGTAGGCTGCACCTAACCATTTTATGACCTCATAGGCCACAGGGATTGTGAGGAACAAAGCCGTCAACCCAACCGCCGCGGCGAGCATATGCACCAGAAATCCTGCAATGACACCGCATAGCGAGATAACACCCGCCTGCCGACCTTGACAGATAGACCGCGATATCAGGTAGATCATGTTTGGGCCAGGGCTGAGCACCATGATCAAAGCAGCCATTGCAAAGATGATCAACTCATTAGCTGGGATCATGCTACCCCCTCATTTTCAAGATGCCTAACAACCAAGCTAACCGGCGCGGCGAGAAGTGCCACGTCCGGTTGAGCGCCGG
>CAYRGG010000164.1:0-2795 GCA_964423745.1 uncultured Candidatus Competibacteraceae bacterium
CAAACAATTGAGGATTTTCTCTTGCCTGACGACGATAAGCTTCTGCTATTGCTTGTGGTGAATTATCATCATCTTCAGAAGGCGTAATATTTACGGCAAGAGAAGCACCTTCTCGGCGCAGTCGATTAATTTGAGAACGAATCACCTCAATTTCTGCCCGAACATCTTGCATAATTGCTCTTTATCCTTGAACGATGCTTGTTGCTCCTTTGTTATCAATTTGGAGCGTTTGTACTTGTGCTTTAATACCTTTATTTTGCCATTCGTGAGCCATAGCTGCCGCGACAGCTTGAGAATTAGCGGTATTAGTTAATGCAAGCAATGTGGGACCAGCACCGCTGATAACCATGCCATAAGCACCGGCTGATAAGGCTGCGGCGTTTATTGCATCGTAATTATTTATCAGTTTTTTTCTGTAGGGCTGATGTAACTTATCTTGCAAAGCAGCCCGCAACCAATTTTGATTGCCAGTTTCTAATCCCCTTAACAGTAAGCCCAGATGTGCTGTATTGAAAATCGCATCTGAACGACTTACTTGAGTTGGTAATACTTGTCTCGCTTCGCTGGTTGAAAGTTCAAAATCTGGAATTGCTACAACTGGAATGACATCTTTACTCCAAGGAATATCGCAAATCTCCCATCCCTTATCGCTTGTAGCAGCCAAACGACAACCACCTAAAAGTGCCGGAACTACGTTATCTGGGTGCCCTTCTATTTCAATAGCTAATTCCATTATTTGGGTTAGAGTTAAAACTTCACCTGCGAGTATATTCGCACCAATTAATCCACCAACAATAGCCGTTGCGGAGCTACCCAAACCCCTTGCTAATGGAACCCCTAGCTTAATCTCAATTTTGACTGGGGGTGGTGTTTGTTCTATGTGTTGAAAAAATTTTACAAATGCCTGATAGACAAGATTACTTTCATCAGTTGCGACTCGTGCTGCTTCAGTTCCGGTAACGGTAATAAGTAGCTTTTGCTCTTGATTTACTTGTTCAAGAGTAAACTTCAATTCGTTGTAAAGCGTTAAAGCTGCACCAATACAATCAAAACCGGGACCTAGATTCGCAGTAGTTGCAGGAACGGTTACGCAGACAGAAGAAACAGACATCAAAGTAAATTTAATTTAATAAAAAATTTCAGTATTAATTAATCAGCATCTCATATAAATCAGTGCTTACACAAAAAATTTCAGAAGCATATTGACTCTTCCCTTGCGGGAGGATGTTTACCTCGTAGAAGTTCAGCCCCTCAACCTGAGCGACCAAAATTTCTCCAGTTTTATACATTGGCTTGCTGCGGTACGGCAAAAGCAACTATTGTGCAGTATCCCCTTGTCAAAATATGTCATTTAGTGTCATACTGACATTTAGTGACAAAAAAATAGAACCTGATGCCAATCAATGGAAAAAATGCTCACTGTGTGGAGTATCACCGTAACTGGTATAACAACAAGCGATCAAGAGTTAGGAAAGGATGGGTGAGCAGCGGCGCGAGCGGATGCGTTTGGAAATCTCCCGTGAAGCAGCGCGCTTGTTCTGGGAGCAAGGTGTCACTGCTACAACCGGCGAGCAGATTGCAGACGCAGTAGGCATTTCGGTACGTACCCTCTGGCGGTACTTCCGCAACAAGGAGAGCTGTGTCGAGCCAGTCTTAGCGCAGGATGCAGAGGAGTGTGTGGCGGTGTTGCGCCGTTGGCCTCGGGAGGTTTCCCTCGAAGATCACCTCGTCGAGTGGGCGACGAATCGCTCCAAAGATCCCGATCAGCAGTCCTACGACGATGCCGTGATCAAGATGACCGTGCTAGCTGAAAAAGAGCCGGATCTGCGTGCGGCTTGGCTAATGGCTCACGATCGAATAGAGCGCGATCTGGTCGAGATCATCGCGGATCGTTTGCGCCGCCCGGCTGACGATATCCAGGTGCGTCTGCACGCGGCAGCTGCCACCGCAGTCTTGCGCGTTATTAGTGAAGATGTCAGTGCCGCCCTTATGGCGGGAGCTGATCGCGCCTCTATCGGCAACCCGCTCAACCACATGGCTCACGCCGTGCGCGTAGCCACTGGTGGAGCCGTCGGCGACCCCGTCGATCCCTGAAAACAATAGCAAAGGCAACTAGCAACTCGATCCAAGCACTACATACACGCAAGCGTAAAGGAGACAAACATGATGAAGATCAAAGCAATCAAAGGACATCAGGGAATCGGAACGGAAGTGAAAGACGCGACTTACGTGGAGGCTGCCCGTTGGGGTAAGTATCGGGGGTGGCGGTATGTTCTGGGACTGATGGTCATCCTCTTTTCGTGGCTGGTTATCGGGAGTCTCGCCAGCGTACTCATCGCGTTCGCGCTCAGCGGCCAGGCGGATTACACCCTGCTCGACCCCGTAGGGAACTTCCTGTTTAACATGGCGGGTTTCCCGTTCTTTCTCGGCGGGATTCTCATCGCCGTCTCCCTCATCCACCGCCGTCATCCTCTGACGCTCGTCACGGCGCACGAGAAGATAACCTGGCGGCGTATCGGTCACGGGTTTGTGGCGTGGTTCGTGCCATTCTGCCTGATCGGTGGGCTGGGACAGTACTTCTTCTACCCCGACAGCTTCTCCTTCAATTCCGACTTCGTGTCGTTCGCGTTCTTCGTACCGATCGCGCTGGTTCTTACCGCAATCCAGACCACCACCGAGGAACTTTTCTTCCGTGGATATATCGTACAGGGCGCAAGCCTCATTTGGACCAACCGCGTCTTTCTGGCGATCGTGTCAGCCGTGATATTCACCATACCGCATCTCTTAAACCCGGA
>CAYRGG010000165.1:0-2749 GCA_964423745.1 uncultured Candidatus Competibacteraceae bacterium
CAAGCGCGGTGTAGGCTTGGGTATGGTAGGGGTTGAGTGAGGGGGCATCGGACTGCTTTTGACTAGAGTGAAACGCCTCAGCGGTGTCTTCAGAGGCATCCAGGATGGCTTGTAGTTGCTTGACGGCTTGGGGGTCGGGCGGACGAGGGGGTTGGTTGAGGGTAGAAGTTGGAGGATATAAAGAATGGGTTGTCATGGGGCGGAGGATACGGGTCACAGTAAAGACTCTCTCAATAGGTCGATAAACGATGACTATCGAGTGTAACCTTCTCACTTCCCCTGTCTATCCGGCATTCGTCTTAGTACAAAAGTAGTAGATAGCCCAGAAAACATACTCAAATTCTTGAATATTTCACTGCTTTTCGATGGATTCTTCTAGTTAAGTAGGTATAAACCTGTGACTACCCGCTTTAAGTTGGAGGGAGATAATAGGCTAGTTTTTTGGTATTTTTTCACCAACCAGACGTTAATTATTTACGTTTTAAAAACAAAGCCAGTATTGTACCCTTTACACCGTAACCGCAATTGAGTTGCTAAAGACTTTGAGGAAATTTTCTTTAACCTCACATCAATTTGTTACGACTAAAGGTAACCGTTCGTGCCTAAAAAAAATAAATTTAATAACTCCAAATCCGGCGAAATCTGTTCGACCGTGTCTAACACCTATCATACTTTAAACAAAAAATTCCCCGAGACAACACCCTTATCACCTTCTCGATCCGAGCGATGGCAGCTAAAGCATATTTCGCTTGTTTTATGGCTTAGCCTGCTACCCGCACCAGGTAATAGCGTATTTGCGCAAGAAATACCCCCTCCCCAATCAGATCTTGGCGCACTCCCTGGATTGACCGAGTCTCAATCCATCACGGCGCGAGCCATTCAAGAAGTGTGGGCTGAACTGTTCGGTTTGCGGGAGCAGTTGGATGAGGCGCAAAAAGACATGTTTGATCGCTGTCGGGAACTGGTGCAAACAGGTAATTTTCTCCAAGGAGTAGGACCGACAGCATTTCGACTTGAGGAAATTGCTAACCCTGAAGCCCTAGCTGCAGCTATTCAGGAAGTGTCGCAGATAGAGCTTATGTCTCAAAAAACCGGCGCTATCGAATCCGCCAGCGGACAATTCACCAATATAGGGGCACGGCTGCGAGCCGTTCGTCTAGGTGTAACGGGTATCACGTTGGCTGGATTCAATCCAACCCCTTATTCTTTGGCGGGGCGTACAGTTTCTTCTAGCCTCCCTCAAGGGGGTGGCGCTAGCGCTGATACCAAATCATTCAGTCGGTTGGGTGGTTTTATTAACGGCAGTTTTGTCACCGGCGACAGAGACGGCACGGAGCGGGAAGACGGGTTCGATTTTGACAGCGGTGGGCTGACGGCGGGTGTGGACTACCGATTTAACGACCAATTTGTTGCTGGGTTAGCCTTTGGTGTTGCCAACACCGACGTGGATATAAAAAATTCCGGGGGCGATTCAGAAATCGATAGTTATAGCTTGTCGTCCTACGCCACCTATTACTTAGATGATTTTTATGTGGACGCCATCGCCTCTTTTGCTTGGAACGATTATGAGAATACTCGCAAAATCCTTTATCCAAGCGTCACCCGCAACGCTGAAAGCGATACCGACGGGCGTCAATATGCCTTTGGCGTAGGGGTGGGTTATGACGTCGTCCTCAACAATTGGCGGGTTAGCCCCTTGGCGCGTTTACAATATGTCAATGCGGATTTGGACGAGTTCAAAGAAACAAACGGCTTCGGTTTGGATTTGAACATCGGCGATCAGCGCATAGAATCGCTTTTATCCACCTTGGGGGCCACGGCCTCCTATGCGGTAAGTACACCGGTGGGTGTCTTCTCACCGCAACTGCGAGTGGAGTGGCAACATGAATTTCAAAATGACAGCCGCGATATAAAAGCTGTCTACACTAACGATCCTAACCAAATTCCCTGGCGCATACCCACCGATGATCCAGACCGTGATTACTTCACGCTGGGAGTGGGTGTTGCAGGCACGTTTAAAAATGGCATGTCCGCCTTTGTCGATTACCAAACCATCCTGGGCCTCGAGGAGACAACGGCGCATTTGGTGAATGTCGGAGTACGCATGGAGTTTTAAGGGTGACGGCGGTTTCGCTTGAAGCAGCCGCTATTCTTTTTAAAATTTGACTTAAAAGTAAGTTAGTAACGGCGCAGGAAATGTTTCCGCGAAATAACGATAAGCTAACCGGTGTTTCGAAGTTTACTGCAGGGAAGCAAAAGCACCCTTTAATAATGTTTGTTTCATTATTTTGTGATGTGTACTAGTGTTAGTGTATATACACATTAAAATCACTATACATAGCAGATTAGATTATGCGTACAAACATTGAAATTGACGACAAACTTATGAAAGATGCGCTCAAGGCTACCGGGCTAAAGACTAAAAAAGATGCGGTGGAACTCGGCCTTAAGACGTTAATTAGACTTAAAGAACAAGAAAGAATAAAAAATTTTCGCGGCAAGCTCAAATGGACTGGCGATTTGGACGATATGAGAACTATGGAATCATGATGTTGGTTGATTCTGGGGTATGGATTGATTACTTCAATGGATACGACACGAAACAGACGAATACGCTGCATGAAACTCTTGGCGTTAAACCGGTGGCTGTGGGGGATTTAATGTTAGTAGAAGTACTGCAAGGTTTCAGAGTAGATAAAGATTATAAGATTGCAAAATCGCTTTTTGAGGATCTTATTATTTTTGATTT
>CAYRGG010000166.1:0-2675 GCA_964423745.1 uncultured Candidatus Competibacteraceae bacterium
TGCCATTCATAACTTTGAAATTGACCTAGCAAAGTGACTTTTTCAAGAGGTCTATAGAAAGATTTCGTCTAACATTAATAAAAAAATAGACTATTTTTACTTATAAAAGAATTTTTAATCTATATATCGAGGAGGTCTTTTAAGTGGGTTTTATGGTTTAATAATTAATAAATGGTTATTTTAATAGGATGCTTTTATTTAAGGATTTACGCAATTTTGAATTTTTAGTTAATTTGAATTTTATTATAATCTTTTGAATTTAATTCGAGAAAAAATCAATAAAAGAGTATTAAAAATGTTAGAAATTTACCTTTCCAATGGATGCTCAATATTTAAGTTGCTTAGATTATTGGCGTTTTACTCGTTTTTTGCGGTTTTTAGTTTATTGACCCTCATCTCTATGGGTGCTCATGGCGCATCTGTATCAAGTGAAGTTTACAAGGATAATACAAAAGACACGTTGCAAACGCCTGCGTTAAAAGGTAAGGGTTATAAGAAGGAGGCAATGTCCCTTAACATTCTACTAGATTCGGTAACTTATACAGAAAAAGCACAACTTAGTACGGCAAAAAACCAACCTCTTAAAATAGGTTTTGGCCGGGACCTGCCAAGCCATTACAGGGGTGACCTGCAGCCCCTGTTAACTTGGACTCCAAAGGCTGATGGTGCTCAAATAGGCACGTTTAGCGTAACCTCACCCGGCGCAAAGGCGCTCCGTTTAGCTTTGCAGGCAGAGCGGTTGCCAGAGGGTGTGGAAGTGCGTTTCTTTAGCTTTTCTTTACCAGAGCAGGTGTTTGGTCCCTTCACCCGGCGGGACATCATGAAGCAAGCTTTGCAAAGAGAATCAGCAAACGAAAAAAAACCGTTGTCCAAAGGTAGTACAGTCAGTACGGAAGACGAAGCACTATTTTGGTCGCCCGTCATTGAGGGGGATACCTTAGGTGTTGAGATTTTTGCTCCCTCACTAGAAGCTCAATACGCTTTATCACTCAAACTTGTTCAGGTTTCTCATTTGGCCTACTCATTATTGAGTCCCGATGAGAAAAGCCTGTCTGATATCGGTAGATCGGGAAGCTGTAACATCGATGTGGTATGCCAAACGATTCCAGGGAACCTGCAAAATGCAGTGGCAAAAATTATTTTTTCTGAAGGGGGGGCTACGTTTTTGTGTACAGGTTCTTTGTTGAACGACAGTGAACCTGATAGTGCAACTCCATACTTTATAACCGCAAACCATTGTCTTGATACGCAAGCCGCTGCCAGCACGGTAAACAGTTTTTGGTTTTTTGAGCGTGCAGCCTGCAATGGCATTAATCCCACCTCGATAACCCATCAGCTAACCGGCGGAGGCGATCTACTGGAAACAGGAACAGTTTCAGATTATACGCTGCTCTTATTGAGAGACCCGCTGCCTTCTGGAGTTACCTTTGCAGGGTGGACAGATGAGCCCCTTGCTGCAAATACCCCTCTTATTGGTGTTCACCATCCAGCGGGTGATTTAAAAAAATGGAGTCAAGGGTTATCCACCGGGTTTGCGGATTTCGGAGGATCTGTCAACGGTACAGGAACTCATATCCAGGTTGTATGGTCGCAAGGCACCACCGAGGGGGGTAGCAGCGGTTCTGGCATTTTTGATGCTCAAGGTCTATATCGCGGGAATTTACACGGTGGATTCGCTTCCTGTGAAGCGCCCAGCGCTCCAGATTATTACGGTCGTTTTGATATTACCTATCAATACCTGAGACGTTGGTTATCTGATATGCCGATTCCACTGACCAGCGGGACTCAAGTGACAGATACAGTAGAGAGCGGCCAATGGAAGGAGTACAGAATCAATGTCACGGCGGATCAGACTCAACTCAGGTTTGAATTATCTGGGCTGAGTCAAGATGCTGATCTTTATGTAAGGAGAGGTATACGCCCCACCAACGATGCTTATGATTGCCGACCTTTTCTAGGGGAAACCAGTCCTGAAACCTGTACCCTTAACAATGATGGTGAAAATGTTTATTACATCGGTGTGCAGGGATATGATCCAGGCAGCACCGCTTTCACTGTCAAGGCTACTCTGTCTGGATCCGCTAATGGTGGTGGCATCGACACCATAGGGCTGGACAGACTGCAGTTAGAAAGGTTTTTAGATGCGATAAGGCTGGACATACTGCAGCTAGAAAGATTTCTAGATGCGATAGGGCTGAACTGGCTGTAGCTAGGAAGGTTCCTAAGAAGAAAAAAGAGAAAAGGGGTCAAGAAAAGAAAAGGGGTCAAGTATGAATGGCATTAAGTTATTACTAAAGCTTTGTTTGTAAGCGGTAAATGGACGCACACCAAGATGCTCGTGCTGGACAAACGATGACCTCCTGCAAGAAGATATTAGGTTAGCACGCCCAAAAGGTTCTCACCGGAGGTCATCGATGTTAGTCAGTATCCGTGAAGTCGTCGGTCAGTTCAAGCGGGATTGGACTGAGTCCCTGTCGGATGAAGCGATCGCGCAAGTCTGTCGAGGCGAAGGGATGAGTTGGCGCCAGACACGGCTGAATCCAATCACCACCCTAAAGCTGTTCTTGCTCCAAATCCTTCATGGCAATACGGCGATGACGCATCTGCGCCATCTCAGTCAACTCTCGTTCACGGCCTCGGCCTATTGTCAGGCACGGGGTAAGCTGCCGTTGGCG
>CAYRGG010000167.1:0-2485 GCA_964423745.1 uncultured Candidatus Competibacteraceae bacterium
AGGAGAGAAGGGGATGCCGCCATCGTATGTCTCACACTTAGGACCACGCCAAATGGCCATCAGTTTACAAAAGCTTTTTTATTGAGTATAGCTATTACCTCAGCGATTAAATGTTAGAGACTTAAGGTTATCAACAGCAAGCACATCCTTTTGCCGCGGGAGAAGTAACGACATGTTCCATTTGCCAATATCCTCCCATTACCTAACTTCGGGATAGAAACACCTTATGAGCACTGTCATATCACAGCATATTGAAATTACACCGGGGGTCTGTGGGGGTAAGCCCCGTATTTCCGGTCATCGCATTCGAGTTGAGGATATTGTCATCTGGCATGAAAGAATGGGATTGTCAGCGGATGAAATTGTTTCGCAATATCCCACTATAACCCTGGCGGATGTCTATGCTGCCTTAGCCTATTATCACGACCATTTTGAGGAAATCAGGCAACAGATTCGTGAGGATGCAGAATATGCCCGTGCTATGCAAGAAAAAACACCCTCTTTAGTTCGGCAAAAATTGATGCAGCAAGATGCATGAGACGATTCGATTTCACTTGGATGAAAATGTCAACCATGCAATCGCTGACGGGTTGAGGCGAAGAAAGATCGACGTTTCAACCACTCCGGAGTCAGGCTTAATTTCCGCTTCGGATGAAGAGCAATTAAGATTTGCCCGCAACCAGGGACGCGTGGTATTTACTCAGGATAGTGATTTTTTGAAATTGCACAACGCTGGCCTTGAACATTGTGGAATAGTTTATTGTGTGAAGACAAGTCGCTCGATCGGTGAAATTTTGCAGGGATTAATTCTAATTTGGGAAGTGCTTGAGGCTGAAGAAATTTCAGGAAAGGTGGAGTTTTTATCGTGAAGTGGATTCATAAAACTTACTTACACTCCCACTCTATACGCATCTTGAAAAGCGTCTTGACTTGGGTAGAGGTTGAATCCGACATTCACATTGAGCGTCAGGCATTGCTCACTATCAAGAAATGGATTGCGGTATTAGGGTTTTTGACCTTGATAACCCTCACCGCCTGTGCGCCAGCACCCGATAACGTGTTAGTGGTCGGTCAAGTGGCGGAACCCAAGTCATTGGACCCACAAGCGGTCACAGCCCTCAATGATTTTCGTATTCTGATTAATCTTTATGATGGCTTGGTGCGTTTCAAAGAAGGCACGTTAGACGTGGAACCCGCCTTAGCGGAGTCGTGGGACATTAGCGACGATGGTACGGTTTACACCTTCCAATTGCGTAACGACGTGACTTTTCATGACGGCACGCCGTTTAACGCCCAAGCGATAAAATTTAATTTTGATCGCCTTTTGGACGAGAACCATCCGCACCATGATACCGGACCGTTTCCATTGGCGTTCTTTTTTCAATCTATTATTGAAACCCAGGTGATTGATGACTATACGGTGCAATTTAAACTGGATAAGCCCTATGCACCGTTACTGTCAAATTTGGCTTATCCCACCGGCCTAATCGTCTCACCCACGGCTGTAAAAAAACACCATCGAGATTATGGGCGTCATCCCGTGGGAACGGGCCCATTCAAGTTCGACCGTTGGGAAAGTAACCGTTTGGTAGCGGTAGAGAAGAACCCTGACTATTGGGATGGCCCACCACGATTAGATGCCGTGGTGTTTCGCCCTATTACCGACGCCAATACCCGGGTGACGGAAATGCTCTCGGGCGGTATTGATCTCATGGTGGAGACACCGGCGGATAACGTGACGATGTTTAAGAAAAACCAGGAATTTGCGGTGCATGAACAAGTGGGGCCGCATCTCTGGTTTTTGATCCTCAACACTAAAGAAGACCCCTTCAAAGACCCCCGAGCCCGGCAAGCGGTCAATTACGCCATCGATAAAAAAGCGCTGGTGGATAACGTCTTACAAGGCACCGCCACGGTGGCCACCGGCCCAATACCTGCCGCATTTGACTGGGCTTATAACGAACAACTACAACCCTATCCCTACGATCCGGACAAAGCGAAAAAACTCTTAGCAGACGCGGGAGCTTCTGGCGCGGAAATCACCTTCTATGTCACCGAAGGCGGCTCGGGTATGCTAGACCCCATCGCCATGGGTACTGCCATTCAAGCCGACTTGGCTAAAGTGGGTTTGGAGGTCAATATCGAAACCTATGAATGGAACACCTATCTTAGCAAAGTCAATCCTGGCTTAGCGGAAAAAGCCCATATGGCACAAATGGCGTGGATGACTAACGACCCCGATACGTTGCCGTTTCTGGCTTTGCGTACTGCCGCGTGGCCGGACAAAGGCGGTTTTAATTCCGGTTACTATTCCAACAAACAAGTGGATGATCTTTTGGCGCAAGCTCGCGCCACCACGAACCTGGCAGAACGAGCCCGCTTGTATAAAGATATGCAAGCCATCGTCTATGAAGACGCACCTTGGGCATTTGATGTGTCAACACTTTTCCGGACAAAATTTCAAGCTGCCTTGTGGAGCTGCTCA
>CAYRGG010000168.1:0-2134 GCA_964423745.1 uncultured Candidatus Competibacteraceae bacterium
TAATGACCTTAACCCGCCAACACACGCAGAGCAAGGTGCATCAAAGCAAATAACGATGAAGCTAACCGGCGCGGTGCGAAGCGAGCGGTCGGGTTGAGCGCCGGGTTAGGCGAGTGACCCACTGTGCTTGCACTCAACCCTCCTTGAGAATCGGTCTGAGATCCTCCAACTTGTCAAACAGATGCCAGATATAGCTATCTGTTCCATCAACGCGGTGTTGGTGCAGATTAGCAATGGCCGGATCATTACAATAATCATCAAACGCCTCTTTAGACGCCTACTCGACTAGAATGAGAACATTGCGCGGTGCCATATCCCCTGCAGTAGCCTCGCGAAATTTTCCCAATGCAATAACGCCCCCGCCATGTGCTTTCACCTCTTCTGTGGATTTTCGCGAATAAGCAAGATACTCATCCCTATTGGATACGTTAAAGAGGTTTAGAGCATAGATAGGATTAGACACCATAATTTCTCCCCTAGGGATATCACTTGCACGTTCGCAAATTTAGCGCCTTGTTATGCGGGTTTGTGCGTCGCATTGGCTAACGCCACCCCCGAGGCAATAAACCCCGCTCCCAATAATTTGCTCACATAGCTGGGTGCTGAGCTGAATAGCTTATTTGTAGTGTGCTCAGCAGCATAGGCGTAACCAAGCAAACACGCAAAAGACAAACCCATGAAAGTGACTACCAGTATACTGAATTGAGCCAACAAGCTACCCTCATGATTTAAAAACTGGGGAAAAAGGGCGGTTGTGAATGCAATGGCTTTTGGATTGCTAAGCGCTATGGCTAGACCTTGGAGGTAGAGCTTTTTCCGATGACTGGGTACATGCCCTATTTCTTTAGGGTGTACCGCGTTAGTGAAACCAGTGCGCCACAGCCTTATGCCTAGGTAAATGAGGTAAAGTGCACCGATAAATTTAATGGTTGCAAACAGGGTAGATGAACTCAGGATAAGGGCACTAAGCCCTGCTACCGATAAAGCGGACATTATGAACAACCCCGAGATATTGCCAAGGATTGTGAACACCGCTCTTTTTAGCCCAAACGCCATGCTATGTGAGGTGGCTAGTAAAATAGCAGGACCTGGGGTAATGGTGGCTATGAATGCGACTGAGGCGAATAGTAACCAGCTTTGCATATCCACTTATCTATCACCATTTCTACGCCTAACACCCCAAATAACCTGCCGCCGAGGCGCACTAGCGACGATGGCGGTCAGGTTGATTTGGTTGTTAGCTGATTTTGCCTTTTTGATACCGATGGGTTTTAAAAATAAAGTTCGCCATTGTTTTAGCTGTGTTCACAACCAGAACAGCATGGTGCTTGGCAGGCCTATACGTCCTAACATGACGATCTCCCATACGGTTACTTACACTTGCTATGCCGCTCACGATGCTCACTAAGCCCGATAGTATCTGTTTGAGCGGTCTCTCAATATCCGGCCGACCTGGTTCAAGATTTAGCAGCTTTTGAATTTATAAAGCTTTGGCAAATCCCCATCATATTGCGGGGGGTATCCGTCCACACTTTTTTCTATTTCTGTCAATATGGCTTCGAGCAACGATCGAGCATTTGTAATTGCTCCATCATAATCGCCCTCCTTAATCTTTTTCTCCGCCTTCGTAATTTGTTCGTCAATAAACAGGTGGACCTCTTTCTCTGAACCTTGAAAGGGATGTTTATAGGTTACGGAAATACCATTTAAATCTCGGATTTTTGCAAAACCATTATCGATAATTATTTGGTAACCATCGTATTTCAAACGGGCATTCACATACTGAACTGCTTCTTCTTCGCTCTGTGCAGTGTCCATGAACTCTCTAGGATCGAGAACTTGGCACAGCAATACTCCAATTGCTGTTGTACCATTCAGTGTGCGAAGCTTTTCCTCTGCATATTGCCAACGCGACGGAAATTCTTGGCCATATACATCGTTTGCACCATAGTCATTAAAAAGTCTGACTAATTTTGGACCGCTGCGATAGGAAGATAATCCCTCATCACCAGTGATAATTTTTCCAATTGCGCTGATTGTCCTTTCACTAAGCCTCATAAAACCGGCTTCTTTATTACAGCTAACGATCAAGCTAACCGGCGCGGCGCGAAGCAACGCGTCCGGTTGAGCGCTG
>CAYRGG010000169.1:0-1744 GCA_964423745.1 uncultured Candidatus Competibacteraceae bacterium
CCCCATCCTTCGCTGCTACCAAAGTAGCTCCCATTCCAAAGCCGTGAACGGCTACGAAAATTCTTCTAAATCCTTTCAATCGACGAAACAAGCGTTCAACCTCCGCGGCGTTTTTTGTACATTTTATGATTGTGTTTCCACGGTGGCAGGCGATTACTTCTTGGCGGCACAACAGGCTCCATGCTAAAGGCAAAGACCCCATGTGGGCAAGACGAACTTGTTAGCTTGCGCTTTTACATTTTTTGACGACCTCGCGTAGCTCGTTGCGTTTTACTCGATCAGTTTGACGATATATTTCTTTTGCATGGGAATCAGGAATCACTCCAAATTTCCCCTAATATGTAGTTTTGTCAGCATCTTTACAAGCTTAACTTTTAATCCTGACCATGCACTAGGATGATCGTGGAAGCCGGAGAGTCATTGCGCCATATACAGCAGTTGGCAGGTCATGCGTCGCTGCAGGCGATCGAGGGGTATATAGAGGGGGATAACGAGGCAAAAAGAAAGATGATTGCGTTTATTAAGGCATCAATAAGAAAAAAATATTACGACAAAAATCATAAAGTATGTAGCTTTTTTCACAAAGATTTTGCGACATATTACCTTTATCTGGATAGGTAATTCTGCGTAAATACTCCCGTGTCAATGACGCATGGAATACTTAACAAATTGGAGAAGGTATATGTCAGAATTTTATGAGTTGCATTACACTGGTTTTCACTGCATTAAAAAATCCGATTTCGACTGGTTTACTTGGGAGGATGAGCCATACTTCCTTTTTACCGTCAGCGATGGACTCGATACGTCGGATCCGAAGCGGAGCCAAGCCTATGAAAACGTCCGCAGCGGGACAACGCGTCGCCAGTCGGGTGAATTTCCCGTGTGGAGAACCACCGATCTGTCAGCTGAACGCCACACTATATCGTTGATTGCCACCGCCTTCGAGGAAGACTTCGGAAACAAGTCCGAAGCCGAGACAGCTCTCAAGAACGTAGTATCGGCTGCCGTCAAGGCAGGGCTTGGCGGTTTGGCAAAGGGTACGGCAGTCGGCGGACTTACAGGTGCTGCGATCGGATTCGGTACCGGTCTTGCAGCGAAGCTGATTGCCGACCTAGCAGCCGAATTGGCCAACTTCCGAGACAATCAGGTTGGTTTATCTGGCGTTTATCTGTCCCATGATGACATCCGTCGACTTGCAAAGACGAAACCAAACTGGTTCGGCGACGACCCCATTCCTTGGCATATCGTTATACGGATCAAGGGTAAGCAGGAAGGAACTTACTTTCTATTCTTTCTAATTAAATCTCATGAAGAAGAACACACACATGCAAGCCTGCATCGTATATCTGCTGGAAGAGACTACATCCGATCGCTAAGAGTCGTTTCATTAGAGTTTCGCCATGATTGATTTCACCTCGGTCCCGCCTCGGCTCATCAATCCAACAAATTCGCGCTTCATTGCGACCCCTTGGCGACAGTCAGACTGTGACCGTAGGTTGGTATGCCGCTCCACGCGCTACCCCCGCCCTCTCGGCGGTTGCCAGCTGCAATATCACTTTGGCCGCTGCCACATCCCGGTCATGCTTGGCGCCGCACTCACATGTCCAGTGACGGATGTTGAGGGTGAGCCGCTGACCCACCGTGCCGCACTCAGGACATACGCCCGTAGAGCGGTCATAGCGCCCGATCTTGATCACTTCGCGTCCATACCAGCGAGCCTTGTACTCGATTTGGCGTACTAACT
>CAYRGG010000170.1:0-1659 GCA_964423745.1 uncultured Candidatus Competibacteraceae bacterium
AGTTATTGAAGGGCTGTTGTCGATATATGGGATGGAGAAAATTGATTACGATAATTTTCATGTTGAATGGCTTCCTGATTCCAAGGAAGAAAAGAATCAGTTAGCAATGTACAACTACTCAACTAGCAAAAATGAAATAGAAGATAGCCGCCTTCCTCCATTGTCATTTGATCTCTTGGCACGCCCAATAATTGGCGCTCCTTTAGGCGAAAAATCGGAAGTAACTCTTAGTTTTTTTCGGAAAGGCAGAATTGACGTAAAAAATTCTCGATATATCGAGGCTATTTACGATTTCTATTTCGTCATGGAGTCTGCTTACGGCGATGGGAAGTTCAAGAAAGCTCAAATCGTTCAAAGCTTTATGAAATCCAAAGAACTCGTCTCTATAGTTGAAGAGTCATTGAGAAACCCCGGGGAGATTATTCAGCGAGAACAGAAGCTAAGGGCGAAGTTCCTAGAGAAGTACGCGAAGAAAGGCGTAGAGCGAGTTATTTCGGAAATCGTTGAATTACGTGGTTTTTTGCATCATCACACAGCTAAGCGAAGAGATATTTGGCATCCTGAGAAGCACAAAGAATACGAAATGGAGGCAATATTCTTACAGGAATTGTGTTTCAAGATTGCCTTCAAGGTTTATGAGGAGATCGTCTTCAATGAAGATACGGTTACCAAGTACCGAGCAACATTCTTGGGAAAAGCGGGGGTTTAAGCCTAACAAGGCCGTAAACGCGGACGCATTTTTCGTTCGCTTCGCTCACTACAAATGCGCCGGTTACGGCTGGCGTTAGGCCCTTTTAAAACAGTCTGCTGGGTTTCTGAACTCTCTGATAATATGATCTTATGACTAAAAGCGTCTATGTCGAGACAACCATTTCAAGCTACTTGGCTGCACGGCCAAGTCGAGATCTGTTACAAGCAGCACGGCAGCAAATAACTCATGGTTGGTGGCACCAAGACCGACATAAATACGCGCTTTGCATCTCACAAATTGTGCTTGACGAGGCAGCAGCGGGTGATGTGGGCGCAGCACGCAGACGCCTTGTTTTTCTGGAGCCACTACCCCTACTTGATCTTACCCATGAAGTCGTTGATGTGGCTCAAGCCATTATGGATTCTGAGCTATTGCCACTGAAAGCAGCGCGTGATGCCATCCACATTGCGGTCGCCTCCGTTCACGGTATTGATATTTTGCTCACCTGGAACTGTCGGCATATTGCTAATGCAGTCATCATGAAAGAGCTAAGAGCCGTTGTGGCTAATGCGGGTTATGAAATTCCGATACTCTGTACACCGGAAGAATTGATAGGAGATTAAGTTGATGGCGCACATTAATAATGAAGATCAAACCACTGATGAAGTGATTCAAGAGATGAGAACGATCAAGGACACTTTAGCTCGTTCCTTGAACTATGACGTTCACCGTATTGTGGAGGATGCGCACAAAAGACAATCATCAAGCAGTAAAAAAATCACAGAACCCTCCGTTTACTCACAGAAAGCCTAACGCCCCAAATCAACCTGACCGCCTGTGTCGCTAGCGCTCCTCGGCGGCAGGTTATTTGGGGCGTTAGGCTAAAAAAACGAGGCATAGTGAAAACGACAACGTATAGCAATTGAGCATATGGTTAGGACATGACTTTAAAGGCGTTATCCACCGCA